>NZ_JBITDX010000016.1:20231-225734 GCF_044454585.1 Catenuloplanes sp. NPDC051500 | reverse complement strand
CTCCGGGAAGACACGTTGCAGTCAAACGTCATGAACATCCCACCACACTCCCAGTCCGACCCAACCTGGGCTTTCTCTTTGACACTCGTCGTGATAGAATCTCGAAGGTTCAGCCCACCCGGGCCGAACTATGTTCGGCAGCCACCCACTCGGGGTGGCGCGGATGCTGAGGGGCGGTGACGTGAGCGAGCAGCCAAAGAAGAAGGCGGGGGGATCCGCCGTTTCTTCCCGTCTCCGATGGCCTGGCAGCCGGCTCCGCGACCTGCCGATCTGGTCCAAGCTCGGACTGATCATGATCGTGCCGACGATGGCGACGATCGTCGTGGGCACAAGCGGCCTTATCGACCACATCGACGAGGCGAGGGATGCCGACCAGGCGAGGACCATCGCCCAGTTGGAGCAGTTCTCCGGCGAGCTCGTCGACACCCTGCAGAGCGAGCGCGCCGCTGCCGCCCGCTTCCTGAGCACTCCGAACCAGCAGCGGGACGAGAAGGGCAAGCTCCTCGAGGCCTTCAACCAGACGCACTCCCTGGTGGACAGCGCGAAGAAGCCCTACTCCCAGCAGCGCACGCTGCTCACCGATCTGCCGCAGGAGGACAGCAACTTCGAGTCGCTCCTCGACGCGGCCGACGCCAGCCTCGAAGAGCTTCCCGCCACCCGCAGCCAGGTGAGCAACAACTCGCTCCAGCTGTCCCAGGCGACGGCGAGCTACGACATCTTCATCGAGGACCTGCTGCGGATCCGTGAGTCCGCGTCCCAGCTCGCCGGCAGCACCGCGCTGAGCGACCGGATGCGGGCCAGTGCCGCGCTCGCGCTGGAGAAGGAGTACGTCTCCACCCAGCGCGTCATCGTTCATGACGTGTTCGCGCAGGGCGAGATCACCCCCAAGCTCCGCGAGACGTACATCGCGACGCTGACCGGCCAGCAGCAGGCCGGCGCCACGTTCGAGACCGTCGCCACCCGCGAGGACCGCGACTACAGGCGTCAGGAGGTGGCCGGCCCGGACCTCCGGGAGGCCACGCTGAACACCGACAAGATCAGCGCCAACCTGGACGGTGAGATCAGCGCGCTCGGCTTCACGCCCCAGCAGTGGGACGAGGGAATGGCCGGCAAGAACGCGCTGATGCGCAAGGTCGAGCAGCGCCTCGACGACGAGACGGTCACGCTCGCCACCCAGACGCGCAACGAGGTGCAGCGGCGGGTGCTCGTCGAGACCGGCGTGCTGCTCGGCATGCTTCTCCTCGCGATCCTGTTCGCCTGGCTCGTCGCCCGGTCGATGGCCCGCTCGCTGCGGGAGCTGCGCCAGGGCGCGCTCTCCGTCGCGCAGTACGGCCTGCCCCAGGCGGTCGCCCGGCTCCGTGATCCGGCGATCTCCGCGCAGCTGTCCCCGGTGCAGGTGGCGAACCAGATCGCCGAGCCGCTGCCGGTCCGCAGCCGCGACGAGTTCGGCCAGGTGACCGAGGCGTTCAACGCGGTCCACCTGGAAGCCGTGCGTACCGCGGCCGAGCAGGCCGTGCTCCGCGCGTCCGTCTCCACCATGTTCGTCAACCTCGCCCGCCGCTCCCAGATCCTGGTCGACCGCCTCATCGGTCACCTGGACCGCCTGGAGCGCGGCGAGGAGGACCCGGACCGGCTGGCCGAGCTCTTCCAGCTCGACCACCTGGCCACCCGAATGCGGCGTAATGACGAGAACCTCCTGGTCCTCGCCGGTGCCGACTCCACCCGTGTGCAGCGCGAGCCCGCCGCTCTGATCGACGTGCTCCGCGCCGCGCAGTCCGAGGTCGAGCACTACACGCGCATCCACTTCGGGAACATCGACAAGGATATCGAGATCTCGGCGCACGCCGTCAACGACCTCGTGCACCTCGTCGCGGAGCTGTTCGACAACGCGACCGCGTTCTCGCCGCCCGACTCGAAGGTGATGGTGGAGGCCCGGGTCACAGGTGACCGCGCCGTCCTCTACGTCGAGGACCGCGGCATCGGCATCGCACCTGACCAGATGCGCGACCTGAACGAGCGGCTCCAGCGTCCGCCGACCGTGGACGTCACGGTCTCCCGGATGATGGGCCTGGTCGTGGTCGCCCGCCTGGGCGCCCGCCACGGCGTCCGGGTCGAGCTCCGGGCCGCCAACGAGCGCGGCACCGTCGCGGACGTCGTGCTGCCCGCGAACATGCTGATGTCCCACGCGGTCGCCGGTGGCCGGGCTCCGGCCGCGGTCGGTGGCCCACGTCAGGACCTGCCGGCCTTCGGTGGCGGCGGCGGCCAGGGCGGTGGCTTCGGCTCCCCGCTGGCGCTTGAGCCGGGCGGCTCCGGGCGTCCGCCGTCGCAGCGCGAGTCCGCGCCGTCGCTCGGCGGTTTCGCGACCGAGCTTCCGCAGTCCTTCGCCGGATTCGGCAACGACCCGGCGCCCACCTCCGGCGGCCCGTCGTCGTCCCGCTCAATGCCGGCCTGGTCCGATCTGACCGGCGCCGCTCCGAGCGGCGGCAACGGCAGCAACGGCGGGTCCAACGGCGGCGCACCGAACGGCAACGGCAACAACGGCTTCGGCAGCTTCAACGGCTTCAACGGCAGCGGCGGTGGTCCGCGCAACGGCCGGGCCACCGACGCGTTCGGCGCCAACGGCAGCCGGAGCGAAGGGCTGCCGCACCGGCCGCGTACCGACGAGCCGATGCCGATGGACGACTACGCCGGACCGGCGTCGCCGACCATCCCGCGGCAGAAGCCGGTGAGCCCGGAGCAGCAGCGCGGTGGCGTGCCGCCGCTCTCGGTCCCGCCGGTCGCCTCGGCACCGCCGGCCAGCGGCCCGTCCTCGGCGTCGTCGGCTCCGCCCGTGTGGCCGCCGATCGCGCCCACGGACAATCCGCCGTCCGTGCCGGACCGGCTCGCGTCGTCGCTCGACCTGACCGCCGAGATCCCGCGCTACCGGCCGGAGAACGCCGCACCGCCGGCGTTGCCCGCGTCCCGGCCGCAGTCGGTGCCGCCGGTCCAGCAGGTCCCGGTCTCGGCTATGCCGGTGCCCGGCCCGGTCTCCCGGCCGGCCCCGCAGGCCGCGTCGCAGCCGGTGGTGGACGAGACGATGGAGCTGCCGATCTTCCGGGAGCTGGAGTCCGCGTGGTTCCGCACCCGGGTCGAGGACGGCAAGCCGGCCACCGGCCCGACCGGAGCCGGTCCCACCCCGGCCCCGGCCACCGCGGCGAGCGCGCCGACCGAGCAGTACCGGACGCTCGACACGAAGAAGCCGGAACTGGCGACCACGTCACGGGGTCTGCCGACCCCGGGCGCGCGCTCCGCGGACCCGCTGGCCTCCCGGCCGGTGCCCGCCGGAGACGGCAACGCACAACGGATCTCCACCGAGCCCGCCAGCTGGCGTACGGCAGCCGACGACGGCTGGCGCACCGCCGCCTCGGTCGCGGCCGCGGCGGGGGAGACGGCGTCTGAGACCACCCAGGCGGGCCTGCCGAAGCGCAAGCCGATGGCACAGCTCGTTCCTGGTGGAATCGAGAAGGCAACACCGACCGTCAACAAGCGGTCGCCCGAGGGGGTGCGCGGGCTGCTGTCCGCCTACCACCGGGGCGTCCAGCGCGGGCGGACGGGTCCTTCGGACAACCCGACCGGTTCAGAGGGAACATTGGACGGGCAGCAATCCTCGCAGGCTGGCAAGGAGCATGAGGGATGACAACAACGCAGGACCTGGGTTGGTTGCTGGCGAACTTCGCCGACCGCGTTCCGGGTGTCGCGCATGCGGTCGCCGTATCCGCCGATGGTCTGCTTCTCGCCGGGTCCCGTGACCTTCCGCGGGACCGGGCCGACCAGCTGGCGGCGATCGCCTCGGGTCTGGTCAGCCTGACGCAGGGCGCGGCCCGCTGCTTCGAGGGCGGCGCCGTGCTCCAGACGGTTGTGGAGATGGACAACGGGTTCCTTTTCCTGATGTCGATCTCCGACGGCTCGTCCTTCGCCGTGCTCGCGGCGCGTAGCTGCGATGTCGGTCAGGTCGGGTACGAGATGGCTCTGCTGGTGGACCGGGTGGGCGATGCCCTGACCCCGGCTCCGCGTACCGCAGCAGGGATGGTTGGCTAGTTACACGAAAGGCGGCGGCCGGTGCGAGCCGGCCGTTGCAGGATATAAATGCGACGGGTTACTGCGATCTTGGAACCGCTTTCTAGAAAACAGAGGGGGTGAACGGCGACGATGGCCGAACGCGAAGAGCCGACCGGCGCGCTGGTCAGGCCGTACGCCGTTACCCGAGGCCGAACTCGGCCACGGTTGGAGATCGCACTCGAAGCGCTGATTGAGACGACGGTGCGGGGCCGGTCCGCCGGTGCCAACAACGGCGGACAAGGTCGAGAGCATCAATACATAGCCGCGCTGTGTGACGGCCGGCTGCAGTCACTCGCGGAGATCGCCGCGCGGATGTCGCTTCCGCTCGGGGTCGCTCGGGTCCTCATCGCTGACATGGCCGCAGAGGGCATGGTCGCGGTGTACGAACCGACGTCCCTTGAGGACTCGAACGACGCGGTGGGCACGGAATTGCTGGAGAGGGTGCTGAGTGGACTTCGCAGGCTCTGACGCGGCGCACCGCCCTATGGCCGGGCGCGTGACATCGGCGAAGATCGTAATCGCCGGTGGTTTCGGCGTCGGTAAGACGACGCTGGTCGGCTCGGTCTCGGAAATCACTCCGCTGACCACCGAGGCCATCATGACGTCGGCGGGCGTGGGCGTGGACGACACCCGGCAGGTGCCGGGCAAGACCACCACCACGGTCGCCATGGACTTCGGCCGTATCACGATCGACCGGGATCTGATCCTGTACCTGTTCGGTACACCGGGTCAGACACGATTCTGGTTCATGTGGGACGAGCTGGTGCGTGGCGCGATCGGTGCGGTGGTGCTGGTGGATACCCGCCGGCTCGCCGACTGCTTCGCGGCGATCGACTTCTTCGAGCACCGGCGACTGCCCTACCTGGTCGCGATCAACTGCTTCGACGGGATGCAGTACCACAACGCTCAGGATGTGCGGGACGCCCTCGCCATCTCGAGCGAGATCCCGGTCGTGAGCTGCGACGCGCGTAACCGCGAGTCGACCAAGCACGTGCTGATCTCCCTCGTGGAGTACGTGCTGTCGATGCGCCGTTCGCGTGCTGTCGCGCCGGCCTGAGGTGGCATAAGGTCCCACCGGACCAACGCCGAAAGACCCATCAGGGGTACGGGACTTCTCCCGTACCCCTGCAGGTTTTTGTGTGTGGCCCTTGAACGGCCGCGTAGCGAGACGCCCCGCCCCGCCGCACGTAGTAGCGGGGGACGGGGCGTTTCGTGTGTCTGAGGCGTTCTCAGGCGGTGCGGACCCAGGCGTTCAGGTTCACCGTGAAGACGCCGAGCGAGCCCGCTTCCATGCCGCCGTGCCGGATCGTGGTCAGCGCGTAGGCGCCGGCCATGCCCTCGAGCGTCGACCGCTCCAGATAGGCGCGCAGGCGGCCGCGGTCGATGCTCTTGGCGAGGTAGGCGGCCTGGACGAGCAGGCTGATGCCGTCGCCCGCGTACGGTGCGAAGCCCTTGAACGAGCCGTACTCCGTCACGTACCGCCGGATGAGGTCGCGGCGGCGCTGTCCCTCGTTGCCGGTCTCGGTGAGCGACGACGCGCCGAGCGATCCGGGGCTGATCGCGTAGGCCCCCTCGACCGCGTCCGCGTTCTCCGACGAGAGCGTCTCCTCGGTGACCGCCTCCGGCGGGAAGAACAGCTTGCCGGTGAATCCAGCGGCCCTGATCGCCCGGGCCGCTTTTCCGGCGTCAGGCGACATCGCCCAGATGATGACCGCGCCCGGCCGCCCCTTGACCGCCTCCGCGGCAGCGGCCGTGAAGTCCTGGTCGCCGGCCGGGAGCCGGGTGGTGGTGCCGAGCGTGATGTCCTGGCCGGAGAGCGCGGAGCCGGTGTGCCGTACGCCCGCGTCGCCGTGCCGGCCGGTGCCGGCCAGGATCGACGCCTTGGCGATCTTCTGCCGCTTCACCTCGGTCGACAGCGCCTGGGCCACGTCCCGGGCGTCCGGCGTCACCTTGAACGTGTAGGTGCGCGACGTGATCGGGGTGAGGATGTCGTCCGCCGAGGCGAGCGACAGGAACGGCACCTGCAGCTCCTGGGCGACGTCGGAGATGGCGGTGGAGGTCTCCGGCACGGTGCCGCCGATGAACGCGTTGACGCCCTCCTGGGTGGCGAGCTGCCGGGCGAGCTCGCCGGCCTTCGCCGGGTCGCCGCCGCTGTCCACGATTTTCAGCTGGAGCTTGCGGCGCTGCTGACCGACCTGGAAACCGTCCGCGTTGACCTGGGCCTGGAACAGCTCAAGCGCCCGGGCCTGCAGCTCGCCCATTGCGGAGCCGGTGCCGGTGCGCTCCAGGACGCCGCCGACCACGAGGTCGGTGACCGAGGCCGTCCGGGGACCTGTGGGTTCGTCATCGGTGCCGCAGGCGGCCACGGTGAGCGCGGACGCGGTCGCCACGAGCAGGCCCCGCCGCGTGATGGTGGGCACGCCAACGGTGCGGTTGAGCATGGTTCCAAGCCTTTCGCCACGGGGTGTGGCGACAAGGGATGTGGAGCCGCCACGCCCCCAGCAGAATCGTGCTTGCAATCACGCCCTGTAGTCAATAGGCCGACATGTGGCCAATGACACCGAGGTCAACGCGCAAATGGGTGGAACTACTCAAAGTGACATCAGGAGCGATAAGTCGCCGGGCGGAACTCGTAGTCTTCCTCGTCGTCGTGGGTGTCACCCTGGTCCCGGGTGAAGTCCCAGCCGCCCGCCGCCTCACGACCCGGACGCCCACCGACCGCGAAACCGCCGATTTCCTGCCCGCGACGCCAGCCGCGGAAGTAGCCGGTGGTGTTCGCCGCAAGCGACTGGGCGTCCCGGACGACCCGCAGCGGGCGCTCCTCGCGGAGCGCCGAGCCGGGCACCAGGTTGGCCTGCGGGACACGCTTCGGCAGGCCGGCGCCGGTCTCCGCGCCCACTGCCGGGCGGGCCGCCTGCTCCGCGGCCTGCCAGCCCTGGTCGGCAAGGCTGGCCCACTCCAGGTCCGGCGTGGCCTCGGCGTCCTCGTCCCGGCCGGTGAACCAGGCGGACGCGGCCGCCGAGAAGATCAGCAGATCGTTGTCGCCCTCGGAGACCGGGAGCGGTGTGGTCATGTCCAGCGCGTCCGGCCCCTGGGAGGCGCGGCGTGCGGTGTCGACCAGGCGCAGCGGCGGCGTGTACGACGAGTCGCCGCGGTCGGTGCGGGGCGAGCCCTCCACCAGGCGCAGCACGGGCGGCTCCGGCGGCAGATCGTCGGACTGCCACGGCGGTCGGACCCGCAGCGTCTCCGACATGGTCGGCGCGTCCGGCCGGGCCGGGCCGCGCAGCTGCGCCTGCTCGCCGGTGTGCGCGCGCTCGTCCGCAGCCTCGGGGCTGGTCGGCCAGGCCGCCCGCGAACCGGGTTCCGGCATCTGCGGCATCTGGGGCATCTGTGGAGACGTCCGGGACGGCGGCATGCCGAGCCTTATGTCGGTGAGGCCACCGCCTGTCGGTGGCGGCGTGTGGAGCGTGCCGTTGACCGGCTGCTCGTCGTCCCGCGAGGTCAACTGCGAGATCCGCTGCCGGTGCTCGGCGCGGCCGTTGTTGATCGCGGCAGTGGTGAGCGGCGCGCGGAACGGCTCGCCGGAGTCGGCAGGGCTCGGCGTCCGCGTCGGCGGCTTCGGCCCGGGCCGGACACCGGGCTGTATCGGCGTGAGACCGGGCGGGGGCGGCGGCGGGGCGGAGACCGGACGGTTCGCCAGGCTGTCCGGGCGCCGGGCGGCCGGGCTGACCGGCGTGTTCTCGCCGGTGCCCTCGCGGGCGGCCCAGCGGGTGACGCCCGGATCGACCCGCCGGTACGCACCAGTGGTCGAGTCGAGCTGGATCGACGAGGTGTCCGGGCGGCTCAGCGGGCTGAGCGAGGTGTCAGGCCCGTGCGGATCCGCGGACGCGGCCGGCGCGAGCGGCATGCGCTGCGGCTGCTGTGGCTGTTGCGGCGCCGCGAAGGGCTGAGCGGCCTCGGACGCGGCGATGCGGGCCCGGCGGCTGCCCATGGCGGCCGCGGCGCCTCCACCGCGGGTCGGGTGTATCGGGACCGGCGCGGCAACGGGCGCGGCGGGTGCCGGGGCCTGCTCGGCGGGAGCGCCGAGCATCCGCCCGTTGACCGGCGCCGGCGTCACGATCCGGGACGCGAGAGTGGAGACGAGCGTTTCGCAGGCCAGGTCGCAGGCGCGGACGGCCGCGACCGCGTGCCGGACCGTCTCCGCGACAGTGGGGGCGAGCGCGCGGTTGACGCCGCGGCGGGCCGCCTCGTTGACCGAGACCTGGAGCGCGGTGATCGCGGCCTGGACCTCGTCCGCTGAGGCCACGCCGTCCGAGACGATCTGAGAGGCGATCGCATCGGTGGCGACGGTGATCTCGCGGCCCCGGCCCGGCGTGCCGCCACCGAGCCGGCTCGGCTCGGGAACGGCGGCCAGGACGGCCAGGGCCAGCGGTTCGGCGGGGTCCGGGTACGCCCGGAGTGCCGCCGGGTACAGCTCGCGGAGCACCTCGCGGAGCGCCACCGCGGCGGCGTGCCGCCCGGTGCTCAGTGCAGCGTGCGCGTTGAGCACCGGCTGGTAGCCCATCAGGCTGGCCGGCGGCGCCACGGTGATCGCGGTGAGCGCGCCGGCCTGCAGCGCGCGGGCGAGCCCGACGGCGCGCCGGGACTCCGGGGAGGACTGCATCTCCTCGATGGACTGGTCGTCCGCGAAACGCTCGGCGAAGTCGTCGGCGTCATCGTCGTCCGCCACGGCCAGCGGGCGCCCCGCCGCGGTAAGCAGCGAGGTCACCAGGAGGTCGTCACTGTCGGCGGCGACCGACACACTGGGAGAGCCGCTGGCACGCTCGGCAAGCAGCGAGCTGAGCCGGGCGTAACCGGCCGCGTCGTCGCTTATCTCGGAGACGTGCAGTCGACGGCCGGCGTCGTCCACCACGGCCACCATGAGGGTCTGGCCCTCGGCTGCCCGGCGGGCGGATGAATCCGCCGACGCCAAACCGCAGTACACCCGCACGAGCGCCACGGCGTCGTCCTCCTCCCAGGACACATGTCGTGTGCCGAAGACTGATGCTCCCCGTTAAGGGTCAGTCGCGCCAGTCCACGACAGCAGAGATCTTGCCGATAATGGTGCGCCAGCCGAGACTGGCCTGCTGCGCACCGATGCGCTTCAGGCGCCGCCGGCCCATGAAGCCGCCGAGACCACCCTTTGACGCGGACCGCAGCGCCTCGTCCAGGTCGTCAAGGGGCGACCCGGCCGAGAGCGCGGTCAGCACCGGCGCCAGCCGCAAAGCGTATCCCAGGTCGCGCGCGGCCTCGCCGGCCTCGATCAGCAGATCGAGGTCCCACGTGTCGGCGCCACCCCGGAGGTTCTCCACGACCAGGTCCAGCTCGTATGCGTCCTCCTCCAGCGGCACCACGTCCGCGGGCTGGATTCGGTCGGCAAGCGTATCCCAGGTGTCGAGCTGAGCGAGGTCGTGCGGGGCACCCGAACGGACGAAAGCGACAAGCGATTCGGGGGTCTTGAACAGGAGAAGCTTGCCCTTGTGGGTGAGGAACGCCGGAATCTCCTCAGCGTCCTCCTTCTCCTCCTCCTTCTCGGGCTCGTCCGTTGCGTCGTCGTCCTCGGCCGAGTCGCCGGACTTCTCGTCCTTCTCGGCGTCCTCGAAGAGCTCTTTGGCCTTCTCGTCGAGGATGACCAGCTCGCCGTCCTCGTCGTCGCCGAAGTCCTCGTCGTCCTCTTCCAGACGGCGGGTGCGGGCGGCGAACGGGTCGTCGTCATCCTCCGAGTCGTCGATCTCGGTGGGCGCCACCT
Organism: Catenuloplanes sp. NPDC051500; assembly: GCF_044454585.1. Lineage (NCBI taxonomy): Bacteria > Bacillati > Actinomycetota > Actinomycetes > Micromonosporales > Micromonosporaceae > Catenuloplanes > Catenuloplanes sp. NPDC051500. The sequence goes on along the minus strand of NZ_JBITDX010000016.1, from coordinate 215,848 downwards.
CGGTCGAGAGCCGGTACGCGCGAAGCGTGTAACCCACGCCGGCGGGCAGGGCGAACGACACCGGGTCGACCTTCGTCTCCTCCCAGAGCGAACGGTCCACCTCGGCGGTCACCTCATCGGCGGTCACTTCATCGTCGGCGCCGTCGTCCGTCGTGCTCGTCACGGCGTCGTCGACACCGGTCTCGGGCTCGTCGGCATCCTGCCGGTTGGGCGTCTGGGCGGCCACGGTGACCTCCGAATAGCTCTCGTGTGCGGCGCTCTGCGACGATGCAGGCGACCGGATCGGTGACGTCGCGCACAGGACACCCTAGTGTGCCGTGAATGAACGTGAACGCCTCACCCCGGTCCTGTGGGAAAGCCGGGCTCTATTAGTAGCCTAGCTACTTGTGAAGGCGCACTCGCTGCACGGCCACCTCGACGCACTCCTGCTCGCCGTCCTCGAAGGGGACACGCTGCACGGGTACGCCATCATCGAGGCGTTGAAGGCTCGCAGCGGGGGCACCCTCGACCTGCCCACCGGCACCATCTACCCCGCATTGCGCCGTCTCGAACGCGCCGGGTACGTGGAGAGCGAGTGGAGCACTGTCAACGGCCGGAACCGCCGCACCTACCGGCTGACAGGTACGGGCCGCCGCGCCCTGGCTGACGAGCGGTCCAGCTGGGCGGAGCTGAGCGGCACCATCGCCCGCTTCCTGGGCGGAGAGGCGCCGCACCGGAACGCCACGTGACGAACGTCTCCGGACGTCGGTTGCCTTCGCGTTGCCTCCGGCGCCGCGCGTGCAGGACCGGCCGCGGCACGCCGAAGTGAGAGCCCGTTACCGGCTTTCACACAGGAGGTGCCGCCGCCTTGGCTTCCATGCTCACCCCGCTCCGCGAGCGCAACTACCGGCTTTGGGCCCTGTCCGACCTGGTCTCGGTCGGCGGCACCTGGATGCAGGTGCTGGGCATGAACTGGCTGGTACTCACCGCCACCGGCTCCGCGGCGGCGATGGGCGTCATCGTGATGCTGCAGGCGCTTCCGGTCCTGCTGCTCGGCAGTTGGGGCGGCGCGCTCGCGGATCGGCTCCCCGCCCGCCCGGTGCTTGTGACAAGCCAGGCCGTACGCGCGCTGCTCTCCCTGGTCCTGGTCGCCACCACGATGTCCGGCGCCGGTTCGCTCCTGCCGGTCTACCTGGTCGCGGTCCTCTCCGGCGTGATCAGCGCGATCGAGGGCCCGTCGCTCGGCCGCTTCGGCTCCGCGCTGGTCTCCCGGGACGCGCTCGCCCCCGCGCTCGCGCTCGGCTCCGTACTCAGCTCCGCCGGCCGCATCCTCGGCATGGCGCTCGGCGGCGTGCTGGCCGGACTGACCGGCCCCGGCCTCCTGTTCGCGATCAACGCGGTCACCTTCGGCGCCGTGATCCTCGCGCTCGCGCTGGTCCGCCCGGCCGAGATGTACCCGCTGGCCCGCGCGGCGGCCGGAACCGCAGACGCCGGCGTCCGGGCCGGCCTGCGCTACCTCGCCACCCAGCCGGTGGTGCTCGTCGTCCTGGCGCTCGCGTTCGTGATCGGCTCGCTCGGCCGCAACTACCAGGTCACCATGGCCGCGATGGTCGCCGGCCCGCTGCACGGCGGCGCGGGCGGCTACGGCATCACCTCCACGGTCTTCGCTGTCGGCGCGGTCCTCGGCGGCCTGCTGCTGGCCGGCACCGGCCGGGCCACCCACCGGGTGCTGGCCGGCGCCGGCGCGCTGATCAGCGTGCTCCAGCTGCTCTCCGCGGCCGCCCCGGACCTGGTCACGTTCTCGCTGCTGATCCTGCCGATCGCGGCCGGCGCGGTCATCTTCGACACGGTCGTCGGCACCCGCGTGATGCTCGACACCCGGGAGGACATGCGCGGCCGGGTCCTCGCCTCCCTCGCGCTGGTCTCCTCGCTGGCCGGAATCGTCGGCGCGCCCACGCTCGGCTGGCTTGCCGACACGGTAGGCGCACGCGGCGCGCTCGCGGTCGCCGGCGTGATCACCACCGCCGCCGCGCTTGCCGGTGCGCTGGTCCTGGCACGGGTCAAGGGCACGCCGGTCCCGGTCCTGCGCACGGCCCGCCGCGTGCTCGGCCCGATCGTCCTGCGCCGCATCCCGGCCGCGCCGTCCCGTACCGCCGCGTTCATCCCGGTCCAGGCCGGCCCGGCGGCGCCGCACCCGGGCCCGCCGGTCCACCACGGCTCCACACACCCGGGCCCGAACCGTCCCGGCACCTCCACACGCCCGGCGGTCGCAGCGCACCTCGCCGAGCACCCGGTCCACCACCGCCGCACGCTGATCGCGGTCGGCACCGGACGCCGAGGCCGGGCCGTCACCGACCACCGGCTCCGCTGACGCGTCGCACCACCAACCCCGCTCCGGCGGGCCGTCGCTTCCCGCGGCGGCCCGCCGGAGCCGTCTCACGTCACCCAGAACCTTCCCAAGCCGCCACGGTACGACCGGAGCCTTCTTCCCGTGGCGCTCACGGGTCACCCCGGGCCGTCAGGTGCCGGCGGCGCACGCGATCACAGCGTGCCGCCCGCGTCAGCGTGCGGGCGGAGGCGTGAGCGCCGTCGCCATGTCCACGACACCGTGGCGTGACTCGGGGCGGAGTGCGCCGCACAGTCCGCACCGTCCGCTCAGGGTGCGACTGCCAGGTAGCCGCGTTCGGCGGCCTCCTGGGCGAGCCAGGTCTCCGCGTACCAGCCGGGACTGGTGATCAGGTCTTCGTGCCGGCCGCGTTGGATGACCCGGCCCCGGTCCAGGACCAGCACCTCGTCGAAACCGGCCAGCCCGCGCAGCCGATGCGTCACAAGCAGCACCGCGGTCTCCGGTGGCAGCACGTCCAGCGCCTGCCGGAGCACCCGGTCGGCCGCCTGCGGGTCCAGGCCCTCGGTCGGCTCGTCAAGCAGCAGGTGGCGGGGAGCCGCGAGGAGCGCACGGGCCAGCGCCAGCCGCTGCCGTTGACCGCCGGAGAGCTTCGCACCGTCCTCGCCGACAAGCGTGTCCCAGCCGTCCGGCTGCTCGCCGACCCAGTCCAGCAGGTCCGCAGCGCGCATCGCGGCGTCCTGCTCCTCCGGGTCCGCGGCATCGCGGCCGAGCAGCAGGTTCTCCCGGACGCCGGCGTGGAAGACGTGCGCCTCGGCCAGCAGGCCGCCGACCTGGTGGGGCAGCGCCGCCTCCGGATATGCGGAGATCGGCACCCCGTTCAGCGTGGCCGTGCCCGACTCCGGCGTGACCGCGCCGATCAGCACCGCGAGCAGCGTGCTCTTCCCGGCGCCGCTCGGGCCCACGACAGCGATCCGGACGCCGGGCGTCAATTCCAGGTCCACGCCGTCCAGCGCGGGCGGATCACCCGCGCGGTAGCGGACTACGACGTCGTGCAGCTCCAGGGCGCTTTCCGGGCGCGTGCCGGTCGTCGCTTCCGTGCTGGCCGGGCCGTCCGACAGCGACGGTGCGGCCAGCAGTTCCGCGACCCGGGTCAGGCCGCCGCGCAGGTGCGCCCACTGCCGGGCGGCCGCCACGAGCGCAAGCGTGGCCTCGACCGCGGCCAGCGTCCCGACCGCGAGCACGCCCACCTCGGCGCCGCTCGCGTCCGATCGGAGCGCGGCCGTCAGCACCGCGGCCGCGGTCAGGCCGGAGACCAGCACGCCCGCGCCGTCCACCGCCCAGCCGGTCAACGCAAGCCGGCGCTCCAGCCGGGCCAGCTCGTTCGCCCGATCGGCCGCGGCGGCGAGCGCCTCGCCCGTGGCTCCGTAGGCCGCCAGGTCCGCCGCGCCGTGTGTCAGGTCGATCACGTCCGCCGCGAGTTCACCGCGGATCGGCGCCATCCGGTCCGCCGTGCGCCGGGTCAGCGCGACCGCGACCACCGGCAGCACCAGGCCGGCGATCAGCAGCCCGACGGCCAGCGGCAGTGCCGCGACCGGCGCGATGAATGCGGTGGTGACAAGCGCCAGCACCGCCACGCCTACCGCTGCCGCCGCCGGGACCACCACGCGGATCAGCAGATCCTGCACCGCCTCGACGTCCGAGACGAGCCGGCTGAGCGCATCCCCGGAGTGTGAGCCGGGCTCGGGCGACCGGCGTGCCGCGAGCGCGCCGAAGACCCGGGCCCGTACGTCGGTGAGCAACCGCAGCACCGCATCGTGGCCGGCCAGCCGCTCGGTGTAGCGCAGCACGCCGCGCCCGATGGCGAGCGCACGCACGGAGACGATGGCGACGGTCAGCACCGGAAGCGGCGGCATGTCCGCGGCCGTGATCAGCAGCCAGGTCGCGGTGGCCATCAGCGTGAGGCCGGCCAGCTCGGTGCCGGTCGCCAGCAGCCCCGCCCCGATCAGGCGCCCCAGGTACGGCCGCGCCATCCGCAACACGACCGCCTCCGGCCACCGCACCACGCTTTCCGCGTTGCCTGCGCCGCCCGCAACTGGCGCGTTGCCTGTGGTGGTGCCGGCTGCCTGCTCTGTGGGGCCGGAGGGGGAGGTCATGTGGTCACCAGGGCGGGGAGTTCGGTCAGGTGGCCGTCGGTGAGGTGGAGGATGCGGCCGGCCTCGGCGAGGAGGGCGGGGCGGTGGGCGACCAGCAGGGCGGTACGGCCGGTGACGAGGCGGCGGCTGGCGTCGAGGACCGCGGCCTCGGAGGCGCCGTCGAGTCGGGCGGTGGGCTCGTCGAGGAGGAGGAGAGGGGCGTCGGCGCGGAGGAAGGCGCGGGCCAGGGCAACGCGCTGGCGCTGGCCGCTGGAGAGGCCGTGGCCGCGTTCGCCGAGGCGGGTGTCGAGGTGGGCGGGGAGCGCGGCGACCACGTCGTCGAGGAGGGCGGCGGTGACGGCGGCGGAGACGTCGGCGTCGGTCGCGGTGGGGGCGCCGAGGCAGATGTTGTCGGCCATGGTGGCCGCGAAGAGGTGCGCCTGTTGCGGGACCCAGGCGAGGCGTCGGCGCCACTGGTCCGGGTCGAGCGTGGCCAGGTCGGCGCCGTCGATCAGGATCCGGCCGGAGGTGGGGGTGACGAAGCCGAGGAGCAGGCCGAGCAGCGTGCTCTTGCCGGCGCCGCTCGGGCCGACGATCGCGATCCGGTCGCCGGCGGTGATCGTCAGCGAGACGTCCCGGAGCGCGACCACCCGGTCGTACTCGACTGTGACGTGCTCGAACCTGATCTCGGTGAACGCGGCCGGCGCGGCGACCGTGCCAGCGGTGGCGGTGGCGGGCGGCTCGGAGAGCGTGAACGCGGCGTTGAGCGCGGTCAGGCCCTCCATGCTGGCGTGGAAGCGGGCGCCGGCGGCCCGGAGCGGAAGGTACGCCTCCGGGGTCAGCAGCAGCACCAGCAGCGCGACCTGCAGTGTGAGCGCGCCGTCAAGCACGCGCAGGCCGACCGGGACCGCGACGAGCGCGACGGAGAGTGTGGAGACCAGCTCCAGCGCGAGCGCGGAGAGGAACGCGATGCGAAGCGTCTTCATGGTGGCGACCCGGTGCCCGTCGGCCATCCGGCGGACCACCTCGACCTGGGCCCTCGCGCGGCCGAAGACGCGAAGTGTGGGCAGGCCGGCGACCATGTCGAGGAAGTGGCCGCCGAGCATGGAGAGTCGCCGCCACTGCCGCTCGGTCGCGGCCTGGGCCTGCCAGCCGAGCAGCGCGCCGAAGATCGGGATCAGTGGGAGCGTCGCGGCGATCGTGATTGCGGAGATCAGGTCCGTGAAGACCAGCCGGGAGAGCACCGCGACCGGCACGGTGACACCCATGATCAGCTGCGGCAGGTAGCCGGTGAAGTAGTTGTCGAGCGCGTCAAGCCCGCGTCCGGCCAGCGTGGCGATCTCGCCGGCCTTCTGGCCGCCGAGCCAGCCGGGGCCGCGTGCGCCGACCGCGCCGAGCAGCTCCGCGCGGAGCGCGGCCTTGACGGTCGCGGCGCTGCGGGCGGCCACCACGCCCTGCGCCCAGGTAAGCGCGGCACGCAGCACGATGAGCACGACAAACGCGGCGACCGCTGTGGTGTCCAGCCGGCCCTGCCAGGCGGCGGTCAGCGCGGCCGCCAGCGCGGTCGCCTGCGAGATGATCAGCACGCCGGCCGCCACCCCGAAGATGCCCAGCAGGGCAAGGTGGCGCCGGGTCGCGGGCACTCGCCGCAGCAGGCGGGGATCGAACGGTCGCATCGCCGTCAAGTGAACCAGAGTCAGCCGAGCCCCGGCGAGTGACCTTCGACCCGAGGTTGCCGGGAACTGAACCGGGTCAGCCGGCACCACGAGCGGCAGTGCGGGCGCCGCAGCCCGAACGTCAGGGGCCGGCTCAGGACAGGAACAGCGAGATGGGCAGCGCCAGAAGCACCGTGGCCGCGGCCAGCGCCATCGCGCCCCGGAACCGGGCCGGCCGGCGGCGGGCCAGCAGCCGCTGCACGCGCGCCTCCACGTCCCGGTCGGCCGCACCGAGCGCGCCGGACGGCGTCAGCCTCGGCCCGGCCGTGGCGAACCGCAGCAGCGCGGACGCCAGCGGCCCCTCCGCGTGCTTGATCAGCGCCCGGTCGTCCGCGCGCATCTCCACGAGCAGCGCCACGGTCGCCGCCGCCGCGCGCAGCCAGCCGGCCCACGGCAGGGCCAGGCACAACGCGGTGAACGGCAGCAGCACCAGGTCGTGCCGCTCGTCCGCGTGCGCGCGCTCGTGCTCAAGCACGGCGGCCAGCTGCGCGCGGTCGAGCAGGCTCAGCGTCCCGGCGCTTACCACCACGCGCGGGTGCAGGCCGGGCAGGCAGTAGGCGGCCGCACTCGGGTGGTCGAGCACAAGCGCGCCGGGCGCGGCCGGGTCGTCGCGTGCCACGAGCGTCAGCAGGTCCCGGTGTCGACGCTGCGCGCGGACCGCCCGGACCAGGGAGTTGACTGTGGTGCCGGCAAGCGTGCCGGCGATGCCGAGACTCACCGCGATCGCGGCCAGATGCCCGACGCCGAGCCCGGCCGGGAGCCGCCCGCCGGTCAGGTCAGCGGTAAGCATGCGCAGCGCGGTCCCGGGCGCGGCGTCATAAGGATCAAGACCGAGCGCCAGGGGTACGCCGATCGCGCTCAACCCGAAGCCCAGCCCGAGGAACTGCCAGCTGATGATCGCCACCCGGGGGATCCGCCACGTCCACCGGGCCCGCGCCAGCACCCGCGCGGCCAGATAGGCGAGCAGCGCCCCGGCGGCGAAGTGCAGCGCGTTGATCATTGCTTCCCGCCTCCGGACTCGTCCGAGAGCGCACTGCGCAGCACCTCGGCCTCGGTTCCGCTCACCGACCGTGCGAACCGGACCAGCGCCGCGTCCCGGCTGCCGGCCAGGTCCAGCGCGTCCAGCATGAGCTGCGCGATGTAGGCCTCACGTGCCGCCGCGGCCCGGTAGCTCCAGGCCCGGCCGGCCCGCTCGCGCTCCACCATGCCCTTGCCCGCCAGCCGGTCCAGCACGGTCATCACGGTCGTGTACGCCAGCCCGCGGTCCGAGAGCGTCTCCGCCACGTCCCGCACCGTGTGACCGCCGCCGGGCCCGTCCCACAGGACGTCCATCACCGCACGCTCAAGGTCACCAAGCCGTATCACCAGGCAATCCTACCGCGCGTAGTACACGCGACGGTCAGCGTGGCCCGTCCAGTTCAAGCCGCTCAAGCGTGGTCTTCTCGCGCTCGAGGTAGGTGGCCTTGCCGGACTCCGCCCGCACCAGGTCGTAGACGGTCACCAAAGCACCGAACTGTTCACCGTCGATGGGTTCGACGAGCCAGTAGGTGGCGATGCTCTGCTCGGCGTACCAGCGCAGATCGTGATCTTTGCTGTCGGACGACGGCGACCAGATCTCCACGGCGAGCGCGATGACGGCCGGGCTGTGCCAGGCCTCATTGAGATCCTTCGGCACTTCCTTGAAGACCGCGACATCCGCCACGCGGGCGTCACGAGGGGTGCGGCGAACGCCGACCTCGGTTTCGGCGAAGTAGCCCGCCTTCTCCAGAAGATTTGCGATCCGTCGCGCCATCCGTTGGTGCCAGAGCCGGGCCGGCGACATGATGACAAGCCTCCCGTCGTGAACCTCGTACCGCAGCCCAGAAGGAAGACCCTCAAGATCGTCGACAGTGAATCCGTCCTCGACGACGTCAGGCAGATGCAGCGTAGTCATCAGGCGCCTCCGTTCGCTGCCCCAAGGGTACGGGTCATACCCCCTTCGGGTGCCAGACGGTTTTGGTTTCGAGGAAGGCGGTGAGGCGGGTGAGGCCGGGGTCGGCGTGCCAGTCGGCGGGGGTGGGGCGGAGGACGCGCTTGAGGGTGCCGGCGGCGGCGATCTCCAGGTCGCGGGCCAGGTCCGGGGCGGCGCCGGCCAGGTCGAGCGCGTTGACGTCGGCGTGGGAGGCGAGCCAGGGTGCGGTCTCGGCGGGGCGGCCGGTGAGCAGGTTGACCACGCCGCCGGGTACGTCGGAGGTGGCCAGCGCCTCGGCGAGGGTGATCGCGACCAGCGCGTCGGCCTCGGCGGCCAGGACGACGACCGTGTTGCCGGTGACGATCGCGGGTGCGATCACGGAGACCAGGCCGAGCAGCGCGGAGCCGGTGGGGGCGAGCACGCCCACGACGCCGGTCGGCTCCGGCGACGAGATGTTGAAGTAGGGGCCGGCCACCGGGTTGGCGCCGCCGAGCACCTGGGCGATCTTGTCGCTCCAGCCGGCGTACCAGACCAGGCGGTCGATTGCGGCGTCCACCTCGTCGGCCGGGACGCCGAGCGAGCGGAACTCCTTGCGGCGCGCCTCGACCATCTCGGCGATCCGGTAGACCACCTGGCCGCGGTTGTACGCGGTGGCGCCGGACCAGCCCGGGAACGCCTTCCGGGCGGCGACGACCGCGTCCCGGAGGTCCTTGCGGGAGGCCAGCGCCACGTTGTTGTCGTCCACGACGTAGGTCCGCCCTGACTCGCTGCGCGGGAACGCCCCGCCGATGAAGAGCTTGTAGGTCTTCCGGACCGCGAGACGCGTGCCGGAACGTGCGGCCCGGGTCTGGCCGGCGTCCAGGTTCTGGTTAGACATCGAGGTACGCCTCCAGGCCGTGACGCCCGCCCTCGCGGCCGTATCCGGACTCCTTGTAGCCGCCGAACGGCGAGGTGGGGTCGAACTTGTTGAACGTGTTGGCCCAGATCACGCCGGCCCGGAGCTTGTCCGCGACCGCGAGGATCCGGGAGCCCTTCTCGGTCCAGATCCCGGCGGAGAGCCCGTACGGCGTGTTGTTCGCCTTCTCGATCGCCTCGGCCGGCGTGCGGAACGTCAGCACGGACAGCACCGGGCCGAAGATCTCCTCCTGCGCGATCCGGTGCGACTGGGACACGCCTGTGAACAGCGTCGGCCGGAACCAGTAGCCCTGGGACGGCAGCTCGCAGTCCGGCGCCCAGCGCTCCGCACCCTCCTCTGCGCCCGCGTCGGACAGCTCGGTGATCCGGGCCAGCTGCGCGGCGGAGTTGATCGCGCCGACGTCCGTGTTCTTGTCCAGCGGGTCGCCGACGCGCAGCTGGGACATGCGCCGCTTGAGCGCGTCGATCAGCTCGTCCGCGATCGGCTCCTGCACCAGCAGCCGGGACCCAGCGCAGCACACGTGCCCCTGGTTGAAGAAGATCCCGTTCACGATGCCCTCGACGGCCTGGGAGATCGGCGCGTCGTCGAACACGATGTTCGCCGCCTTGCCGCCCAGCTCAAGCGTGAGCCTCTTGTCCGTACCCGCGACGGCTCTGGCGATCTCCCGGCCGACGGCCGTGGAACCGGTGAACGCGACCTTGTTCACGCCAGGGTGGGCGACCAGGTAGCGGCCGGTGTCGCCGGCGCCGGTGACGATGTTGACCACACCGGCGGGCAGCCCGGCCTGCTGCAGGATCTCGGCGAACAGCAGCGCGGTCAGCGGCGTGGTCTCGGCCGGCTTGAGCACCACTGTGTTGCCCGCGGCAAGCGCCGGCGCGATCTTCCAGGCCAGCATGAGCAGCGGGAAGTTCCACGGGATGACCTGCGCGGCGACGCCGAGCGGCCGTGGGGCGTCCCCGTAGCCCGCGTAGGAGAGCTTGTCCGCCCAGCCGGCGTAATAGAAGAAATGAGCCGCCATCAGGGGTACGTCGACGTCGCGCGACTCCTTGATCGGCTTGCCGTTGTCGAGCGACTCCAGCACGGCCAGCTCGCGCGCCCGCTCCTGCACCAGGCGCGCGATCCGGAACAGGTACTTCGCCCGCTCGGCGACGGGCATCGGGCCCCAGACGTTCTCGAACGCGGCGCGGGCGGCGGCCACGGCCCGGTCCACGTCCGCCTCGCCGGCCTCGGCGACCTCGGACAGGACCTCCTCGGTCGCCGGGTTCACCGTCTTGATCACCCCGCCGTCGCGGGGCGCGGTGAAGTCGCCGTCGATGAACAGGCCGTAGGACGGCTTGATCTCGACGACCGACCGGGACTCGGGTGCGGGCGCGTACTCGAAGGCTGCCATTGGCTTCAGTCCAGGGTGACGTAGTCGGGGCCGGCGTAGTGGCCGGTGGCGAGCTTGCTGCGCTGCATCAGCAGGTCGTTGAGGAGCGTGGACGCGCCAAACCGGAACCAGTCCGGGTCCAGCCAGCCCTCGCCGGCCGTCTCGTTGACGAGCACCAGGTACTTGACCGCGTCCTTGGTGGTGCGGATGCCGCCGGCCGGCTTCACGCCCACCTTGCGCCCGGTCTGATCGAGGAAGTCGCGGACCGCCTCCAGCATGATCATCGTGACCGGGGGCGTGGCCGCGACCGGGACCTTGCCGGTGGAGGTCTTGATGAAGTCGCCGCCGGCAAGCATGGCCAGCCAGGAAGCGCGGCGCACGTTGTCGTAGGTGGCCAGCTCGCCTGTCTCGAGGATCACCTTGAGGTGCGCGTCGCCGCACGCCTCCTTGACCGCGACGATCTCCTCGAAGACCTCGGTGTAGCGGCCGGACAGGAACGCACCCCTGTTGATCACCATGTCGATCTCGTCCGCGCCGGCCTCGACCGCGGCCCGGGTGTCGGCCAGCCGGATCTCCAGCGGCGACTGCCCGGACGGGAAGGCGGTGGCCACGCTTGCCAGATGCACGCCGGAGCCGCGGAGCACCTCGTGCGCGGTGGCGACCATGGCCGGGTAGACGCAGATCGCGGCCACCCGCGGCGCGCCGTGACCCGGGTTCAGCGCCTTCTGGCAGAGGTTGCGGACCTTGCCGGGCGTGTCCGCGCCTTCGAGCGTGGTGAGATCCACCATTCGGATGGAAAGATCGATCGCCCAGGCCTTGGCGGAGGACTTGATCGAGCGGGTACCGAGCGCGGCCGCGCGTTGCTCCGCGCCGACCTTGTCGACACCGGGGAGACCATGCAGGAACGCACGCAGGCTGGCCTCCGAGCGTGCCACGTCCGCGAGGGCAGCCAGTGAAACGGTCATGCCCTGGAGTCTACGCAGTTCTCACGTTTCAAGATCAAACATGATCGGATAGGCAGTCTTCATCGTTCTGAGAGGTATTTGACACTTGACGTTGACGGACGGCTCCGATTGTCTCTCGCTGTGCGAGTAGTGCACTTCTCAGACACGTACCTGCCCCGCCGCGACGGAGTGATCACGTCCATCAGGACGCTCACCTCGGCGCTCGCCGAGCAGGGCCACCCCGGCATGACCATCGTGCCCCGGCATCCCGACCAGACCGTCGAGGACGGTCTGCTGACGCTACGTGCCCTGCCGTGCGGCGTCGCAAACCTCAGGCTGTCGCCCTGGCTGCTGCGGGAGACCGGTGCCAGCGGCGTACTCGACGAGATCGCGGCGTTCGCGCCGGACATCGTCCACGTGCACACGCCCGGCCCGGTCGGCCTGCTCGGCGTGGTCGCGGCGCGCAAGCTCGGGCTGCCGGTGGTGCACACCTACCACACCGACCTGCATGCGTACGCGGACGCGTACCGGATCCCGGTCTCCGCGCTCAACGCGCTGACCAGGCTCTACGCGCGCCGGCTGGGCGTGCCGGTGCCGTGGTCGCACACCGTGGCGGTCACCGGCCCACGCGCGGTCCGGTACGCCCGGCGCGCGGCCGCCCGCACCCGGATCGTGGCGGGCAGGGCGGCCAGCGGGGCCGCGAGCGTCGCCGGCCGGGCCGCAAGCGTGGCCCGTCGCGCGGCCGGTCGCCGTCCCGCACCGATCGGGTCGTTCTCGTCGCTCGGCGCCCTCGCACCCGAGCAGGTGATCAGCAACCGGCACGCGGCCGTGGACGGCTACAACCGGCTGTTGCTCGGCGACGCGGACGCGGTCATCGTGCCCACCCGCGCCGCGCTCAACCGGATCACGCTTCCGGTCCCGGACGAGCGGATCTTCCTGGTCCCGACCGGCGTCGCGGCCCGCCCGACCACTGCCGCGGCGGTGGCGGAGTTCCGCGCGGAGCACGGCATCGCCGACTCCGACCGGGTGCTGCTCTTCGTCGGCCGGGTCAACCGGGAGAAGGGCGTCGACCTGCTGATCGAGAGCTTCAGCACGATCGTGGCGCGCTGCCCGAAGGCCCGGCTGGTGCTTGTCGGCGCCACCTTCGACCGCCGCTGGCTGACCGGGCTGCTCGAAGCGATCGGGCCGGAGGCCGCAGCCCGGGTCACTGTCGTGGGCGAGCAGCCGTCGCACGTGGTCGCGGCCGCGTACGGCGCGGCCGAGGTCTTCGTCTTCCCGTCGCTGTCCGACACGCAGGCGCTCGTGCTGCAGGAGGCCGCGCTTGCGCACGTGCCCGCGGTCATGTGCGACGAGGTGCTGCACGCGCAGGGCCCGCTCGGCGGTGCGGCAAGGCTCGCGAGCCCGGATCCCGCCGGATTCGCGGACGCGGTCCTCGCGCTGCTCGCCGATCCGGCCGAGGCGCGGCGGATCGGGGCGGCCGCCGCCGGGCAGGCGGCCCGGCACACGCCGGCCGCGTACGCGGAGACGATGTGTGAGGTCTACTCGTTCGCCGGCGCCGCTGCCGGTAGGTTGAACGACCGTGGACGTACTCGTCGTTGATCATCCCCTTGCCCAGTCGCGGCTGACCGCGATGCGCGACGCGCGCACCGACTCCGCCGCGTTCCGCGCGGCCTTGACCGAGCTCACCACCATGCTCGTGTACGAGGCCGCGCGCACCTTCGCCGTCGAGACTTTCCCGGTGGAGACGCCGGTGGCGCCGACCTCGGGCACCCGGCTCGCCAAGCCGCCGCTGATCGTCCCGGTGCTCCGCGCCGGGCTCGGCATGGCGGACTCCGCGCTGGCGCTTCTCCCGGAGTCGTCCATGGGCTTCGTGGGCCTGGCGCGGGACGAGAAGACGTTCGCGCCGCGCGCCTACATGGAGTCGCTTCCGGTCGATCTCACCGGCCACCCGGTGCTGGTCCTCGACCCGATGCTCGCCACCGGCGGCTCGCTCGAGCACTGTTGCCGGCTGCTGACCGACCGCGGCTGCACCGAGATCGTGGTCATCTGTGTGCTTGCCGCGCCGCCCGGCATCGCCCGCCTGCGCGACTCCGGCCTGCCGTTGCGCCTGGTCACGGCCTCGATCGACGAGAAGCTCAACGAGCACATGTTCATCGTGCCCGGCCTCGGGGACGCCGGGGACCGCCAGTTCGGCGGCATGCCGCGCTTCTGACAGGGCCGCCGACGGGTGCTGACCACCATAAGGTGATTTTTCCGGCGTGGACTGCGTAGGGCAGCGCGCTCGGGCCGACGCCGAGCCGGTCCACCGGCCGCGGGGCGGCCCGCGCGCGGGCCGGCCTGAGCGCGTCTGTGGACACGGCCGGGGCGAGGGCGCCCGGGTCGTACCCTCTGGTGGCGGTGATCGTGGTGGTTCAGCCGGTCGTGGAGTAGGTCCAGGACAGGGCGCGGCCCGCGTAGAACGGCATGATGCCGTGGAAGACGCGGGGCCGGTCCGCGAAGACCAACGGCAGGAAGTGGCGGTCGCTCTCCCACATCGGGACGGCGCCGGCCAGCACGTCCTCGACCGGGGTCCAGACCAGCGTGCCCTCCGGGTTGGCGGCCAGCGGCGTGCCGGACCAGGCGGTGATCCGGAAGAGGAAGCCGAACCAGTTCTCACCGTTGCGGCCGAAGCCGGGCCAGGAGACGGTGCCGGCCAGGTCAAGGGTGTCACAGCTGATCCCGGCCTCTTCGAGGATCTCGCGTCGCATGCCGGACACCACGTCCTCGTCCGGTTCCAGCTTGCCGCCGAGGCCGTTGTAGTAGCCGAAATGCACGTCGTCAGGGCGGGCGTCGCGCCTGATCATGAGGATTTCACGCTTGTCCGGGGAGAACACGTAGCCGAGCGTGGCGATGATGGCCTGCACCGTGAGCACCCTATCGAGCGCCTCTGCCGAGGCGGAGGGGCCTCCACCTCGATAGAGGCTCAGCCACTACCGTCGCCTTGGGGGCGGCCACTATGGTCATGGCCATGGCCCCCATTACGTTGCCCGAGGAATTGCTGGTCCTGGCGTACGACGACGAGTCGGGACGTGCCGTCGGGTCGCGGATCGCGCTCGACCTCGGCATGGCCGCGGCGATCCTGGTGGAGCTGGCGCTGGTCGGGCGCCTGACGATGTCGGCCGACATGCTCGTGGTGAAGGACAACGCGCCGGTCGGCGACCCGATCCTGGACGCGGTGCTCGCGAAGATCGACTCGGACACACCGCACGCGGCCGCGTCCTGGCTGCAGCGCCTCCGGCACGGCCTGCGCGACAAGGTCCTGGCCGACCTGGTCGAGCGCGGCGTGATCCGCGACGTGGACGAGACCGCGATGGGCGGCGTGATCCACCTGCACCGCTACCCGAGCGCGGACCGCAGCCACGAGGCCGGCATCCGCGCCCGCCTGGCCGACGCGCTGACCGGGCAGACGGTGCCGGACGAGCGCACGGCCGCGCTCGCCACGCTTCTCGCCGCGACCCGGATGGAGCCGGCGCTGCACCTGGACAGCGAGGCGATGGAGCAGGCGCACAAGCGGCTTGAGGAGATCGCGGCCGGCGCCGGGTACGGCGGCGGCGTCAGCATGGAGGAGTCGACGATCCGGCCAAGCATCTCGCTCGTCATCGCCGCGCTCGGCCGCGCGATCAGCCAGGCCCTCGGCGCGCGCGCCTGAGGATTCCGGGCCGCGTCAGCCTCGTGCGCGCGCGGCCACTGCCGCAAGCAGCGCGTCCGCCGCCCGGACCCGGCCGTCGCCGTCGACCTCGGACCAGCCGCGGGCGGCAAGCGAGTGGCGCCAGTTCGGTGAGGTGAGCGCCGCGCGCAGCGTCTCGATCGCGGCAGGCGAGGGCAGGTCGGCGCGTGCTCCCAGGCCGATGCCCAGGCCGGCGGCGAGCATCGCGTCGTAGCCGAGCCGCTGGTTGTCCGCGACCATGATCAGCGCGGGGCAGACGCCCAGGCAGAGCAGCTCCCAGGTGGACGTGCCGGCCGCGGCCAGCACCAGGTCGGCGCCGTCGAGAAGCGCGGGCAGCTCGGGCGTGTTCGGGACGAAGCTGAACGTCTGGCCGGGCGCGGGCGTGACCGTGGAGGCCGAGGCGGTGACCACTGTGGCCCGCAGCGGGATGCCTGTCGCGGCAAGCATCCCGGCCAGCACCGGCGCGGCGCCGGTCGGGTCGGTGCCGCCGAAGAAGCAGACAACTGTCGGCGGGCCGCCCGGGTGCAACGGCCGGGGAGCGGCGGGGCGGCGGGACCGGACCGAGTCGCGGAGCAGCACGTACGGCAGGCCGGCCAGCCGGGTCGCGCCGGGTGGCAGCGGGGGAGCGGCCCGCTCGGCACCGAGGTTCTGGTCCAGGTAGAGGTCCGCGGACTGGCCGCGTGGGTCGCCGTCGACGATCGCCAGGACGGTCACCCCCTCGGCCCGCAGCGCCGCCGCGCACGCCGGATCCGTCACGTAGGAGTCGATCACCACCGCCTCAAGCCCGAGCCGCCAGGCGGTCATCGCCAGCGCCTCCGGCGACGCGGGCGCGTCGATCACCGGCAGCCCGAGCCGGGCGATCTCGCGCGCGGTCCACGGCACCGAGCCCACGTCCCCGAGCAGCGCGACCTGGCACCCGCGCCCGATCAGCTCCTCCGCAAGCGCCAGGCAGCGGACCAGGTGACCGACGCCCATCGCGGCGCCGGCATCGCAGCGCAGGCCGACAGCTGTCACCTGTCGGCCAGCGCCTTCTGCCGGACCGTGCCGTTGAGCGCGCGTACGTCCGGGTTCGCGTCCAGCCAGGCGGACAGTTCGGCGACCGGCACGATCCGGTCGCCGAAGTGCGCGACCACGGCCTCGATCAGCCGCCAGTCCTCGATCGTGTCAAGCGTGACGCGCAGCCCGGACCGGTCCGGCGGCAGTGCGATGCCGGTGACTGTGAACTCCTCCGGGTTGCTCCAGACGTACGAGGTGACGTGCGTGCGGTGGAAGCCGGTCGCGAGCCGGTCCGCGCGGCGCAGTGCGTCCACCGAAATGATCTCCACGTCCGTGCCGAGCGGCAGCACCCGGTGCAGCGACGTGCTCAGGTAGTCGAGGCCGGGCGACGCCGCGAAGTGCCGGGCGGCCGTGCGGATCACCGCGGGGTCGAGCAGCGGGCAGTCCGCGGTGAACCGCATCACGGCGCCGACGTCGCCCTGACGGGGGACCGCGCCGACGAACCGGGTCAGCACGTCCTCGGACGGGCCGCGGAACACCGGCACGCCGAGACGCGCGCACTCGGCCACGACGGCGGCGTCCTCGGGGCGGTCGCTCGTCGCCACGATCAGGTCGTCGAGGCAGCCGGCGGCGCGCGCGGCGCGGACCACCCAGCCGAGCACGCTGCGGTCGCCGAGCGGCCGCAGCACCTTGCCGGGCAGCCGCTCGGAGCCCATCCGGGCCTGGACGATTCCGACGACGCGCATCCGTGCCGCTCCCGCTCTCGTTGTGCCGAAGGGCCGTACCGAGACCGGCCCGCACGTCAAACGAGCAGGAAGGACGGGGGTGACCGCATGCCGGCCGAGACGCTTGGCGCGCCGGAGGTCTTCCGGCTGACACAGCCGGTAAAAGAGGAGCGGCTGCTGCCAGAGATCGTGGCGCGGCTGGCGGCGCACCGGGTGGGCTGCCCGCCGTACGGCCGGATCCTTGACGCGACCGGGCACGGGCCGGAGCGGGCCTACGACAGGCTTGACGAGCTGCCCTGGCTGCCGGTGCGGATGTTCAAGACGCACGCGTTGAAGAGCATCCCGGACGCGGCCGTGTTCAAGACGCTGACCAGCAGCGGAACCACCGGGACGCCGAGCCGGATCTTCCTGGACCAGCACGCCGCGGCCGCGCAGAGCCGGATGCTGTCCCGCACCATGCAGACAGTGCTCGGGCCGCACCGGCTGCCGATGCTGCTCGTGGACACGCGCGCGATCCTGGCCGACCGGCGCACGTTCAGCGCGCGGGGTGCGGGGGTGCTGGGCATGATGGGCTTCGGCCGTGACCACGCGTGGGCGCTCGACGCGGACGGCGCCGTCGACCTCCCCACCATCGAAGCATTCATCAAGAAAAATGGTGACAAACCGTTCTTGATCTTCGGGTTCACGTTCATGGTGTGGCTGCACCTGTATGAGCGTGCCCGGGACAACGGCTGGGACCTGAGCAACGGCGTGCTCGTCCACTCCGGAGGCTGGAAGCAGCTCCAGGACCGCGCGGTCGCGCCCGCCGAGTTCCGGCGGCGCTTCCAGCAGGACACCGGCCTGCGGCGGATCCACAACTTCTACGGCATGGTCGAGCAGATCGGCACCGTCTTCCTGGAAGGGCCGGACGGCGGCGGCCTCTACTGCCCGGACTTCGCCGACGTGATCATCCGGGATCCGCGCACCTGGGCCGTCCAGCCGCCCGGCGCGCCCGGCCTGATCGAGCTGATCAGCACGCTTCCCACGTCGTACCCGGGAAACGTCCTGCTCACCGAGGATCTCGGGGTGATCCACGGCGTGGACGACGGCGCCTGGCCGGGGAAACGCTTCGAGGTGCTCGGCCGGCTGCCCCGCGCCGAGGCCCGCGGCTGCAGCGACGTCTACGCCGTGCCGGCGCAGGGGAGGACCGCGCGATGACTGTCCGTTTCCCGGCCGGCGCCACCGGCCTGCTGCCCTCCTCGGAGGACGTGCTGACCGTGGGTGACCCGCGCATGGTCCGCTTCCTCGGCGCGCTCTCCGCCCGGCTGCTCGCGCCGTCCGTCGCGCGCGCCCACCCGGAGCTGGGGTCGCTCGGCTTCTTCCTGCGCCGCGCCGAGCTGGCCCGCACTGTCGACACCCTTAACGCCACCGACCCGCACACGGTACGCCGTCCGCGCGGCCTGGTCTTCCACGTGCCACCGGCAAACGTGGATACCGTGTTCGTCTACTCCTGGGCGCTCAGCGCGCTGGCCGGCAACCGCAACGTGGTGCGCCTCTCCAGCCGTTCCGCAGGCGCGGCCGACGCGGTGCTCGCCGCGCTCAACGACGCGCTCACCGACGCGGACCCGGTGATCGCCCGCACCCAGCGGATGGTCGCCTACGGCCGGGACGACGCGATCACCGCCGAGCTGTCCGCCGCCTGTGACCTGCGCGTGCTCTGGGGCGGCGACGCAAGCGTGACCGAGCTGCGCCGGCACCCGCTCAGCCCGCTGGCCCGCGACCTGACGTTCCCGGACCGGTCGTCGTTCGCCGCGCTCTCCGCGACCGGCTGGCTGGCCGCCACCGACGACGCCCGGCGGGCCGCCGCGGACGGTTACGCGAACGACGTCTACTGGTTCGACCAGGCCGCCTGCTCGTCGCCGCGCGCGCTCTACGTGACCGGCACGCCTGCCGACGCGGAGAAGGCGGTGGACGGGTTCCGGCGCGAGCTGGCCGACGCGGTCGCCCGCCGCGGGTGGACAGTGGACGCCGCGATGGCTGTGGAGAAGCAGGTCCGCGCCTACGGGCTGGCCGCGGACGGGCGCGCGACAGGCGTCCGGTTCCCCAGCAACGAGCTGGCCTGGCTGCGGCTGACCGATGCAGGCGAGCCGCCACGCGAGTGGCTCGGCACCGGCGTGGTCGCCGTAGCCCGCCTCGACGACCTGCGCGACCTGGCCCCGCTGATCACCCCCCGCGACCAGACGCTGAGCCACTTCGGCTTCACCACCGGAGACCTGCGCGCCCTGGTCGAGGCTGTCCCCGGCCGCGGCCTGGACCGCGTGGTCCCGTTCGGCCAGGCCCTCGCCTTCGCCCCCACCTGGGACGGCCTCAACCTGCTGGACCAGTTCACCACCCAAACCACAATCCGACCCTGAACACAGCCCGGGGCAGCCGGCCCACACGGCGTACCCTCAACCGCTCTTGATCTCGATCTTGATCTTGAGGCGACCCGAGGACCACCGCGCTTTTCATCTGCAGTTTCCCCTGACCCACGCGGATCTCGACCACATCGTGAGGCGCGGACGACCGAAAAAAGTCGGTGCCAGTCAGACACGGTTTTCGTCTGCCTGGCACCGCCTTTTTTCGGCCGTGGCGTCGAGCCCGGAGGAGCGAAGCGACGACCAGAAGCAGAGCTCACACCACCTCGCCGGGTTGGGGGAAGTCGGCGTCGCGCTTGGCGCGGCGGGCGGCGGCGCGGCGTTTGCTGAGCTTTTTGGAGAGTTTGCGGGTGTCGTTGCGGACCAGTTTGTAGCCGCTGCGGGCGACCATCAGGAAGCGGCCCGGCCACGACTTGCGGTACAGCTGGATCTCCCAGTCCATCTTGGACAGGTGCAGGTCGCGGGAGCGGATGATCTGTTCGGTCCAGGTCATCTGCGCCAGCAGGTGGCTCGCCTGGTAGCGCTGCCGCCAGAGCGCCTCGGCCAGCTCCCGGTAGCCCGGCACGTCGATCGTGGCCGCGCCCGGCGCGATGGCAAGCAGCTCCCGGCGGCGGAGGTCGCGTTCCGGCAGCGGCAGGCCGGTCAGGTCCAGCTCCAGCTCAAGCGCGGCGTGCAGCGAGTCCGCGCGCAACGGCCTGTCGATCATGCCGAGCAGCAGCCCGGCCAGGTCTACCGCGCTGCTTGTGATCGGCCACGGGTGCGGCTGCCCGGAGGTGATCAGCCGGGCCGCGAACCGCCAGGCCACCCGGGTCAGCACCGTGTCGGCGGCGACCGGCGCGTCAGGCGCCCAGCGCGGTGGGGCCAGTCCCAGTCGCACGCCGTCGTCAAGCAGTTCGCCCGCGTCGGCAAGCGCCATCGGGCCGGTCACCCAGCCGTCCCGGGCGTGCCCGTCCAGCCAGGCGGCCAGGCGTCGCAGCTCGGCGCGCAGCCCGCCGAGGTCAGCGGCCGCGCACAGCCCGAGCAGCCGTTCCTCAAGCACCACCCCGGCGGGGACCGGGAACGCGCCGTTTACCCGGCGCAGCCCGCCGCGCACTGCCGATTCGTCCGCCGCGACGAGCGTGGTCGCGGTCGCGCCCCAGTCGGCGGGCGTGAGCGTGTACGCGTGCGGCCCGTCCAGGTCGCCGGCAAGCAGCGCGTGCGACGGCGCCATCCCGTTGGCGCGGGACACCGTCACCCAGGCCGGGGCCAGCACCGCCTCCGCGCCCGCGCGAAGCGCCCGGCCGGCCATCCGGCGCGGGTCGCTGAGCACCGGGGTGTCCCGGTACGCATCCGTGTACGCGCGCGCCAGCACCGCCTGCAACGGCCCGCGCAGCGGCGCGCCCACCTCGCCGAGCAGGCCCGGCCCGACAAGCACGGTCGGGACCGTGGGCAGCGGGAACGCGGCGTAGCAGGTGGTGGCGTGCAGGCCGAAGATGGCCAGGCGGGAGGTCAGCTCGGACAGCGACGCGGGCCGGTCCGCGGACGAGCCCGGCGGGTACCAGGCCGAGTCGGCCCGCTCGCGCGCGCCCGGGTCCAGCTCGACAGCGGCGTGGATGCCGAGCGGGTTCTCGTGCCGCAGCACGAGCGTGCCGTCCGGCGTGACCGCCTTCGCGAGCGTTGCCAGCAGCTGGTCGTCGGTGAGCGGGTTGCCCTCGGCGGAGTTCAGCCGGTCCAGGCCGTCCAGGCAGACGACCAGGTCGTAGCGGGTGAGCGGGTCGAGCCGGGACGCGCTGCCGCAGAGCACGCCGGCCGCGGGGAACCGCAGCGCCAGCGCCTCCGCGTCCTTGAGCGAGCGGACCAGGCAGGTCACGGCCGCGCCCGCGTCCACAAGCGCGCTGATCATCTCGTCGTGGTGCGGGCCGGCGACAAGCGCGCGGGTGCCGGGCGCGGCGGCGAGCGTGCGCACCAGGTGCCGGAGCGCGCCGCTGTACCCGGACACGGCGTCGGACCAGGCGAACATCTCGTCGCCGATCCGGGTCAGGTTCGCCAGCAGGGCCGCGGCCGGGTTCACCTGGCCGGGGATCGGCGGCTCCGGGGCGGCGTGGGCCGACTCGGGCAGCAGGGCGGCGGGGCGGTCGGACATCAGGCGCACCTCTCCAGGGGCTCGGCCCAGCCGAGCGCGTGACGCAGCTCCGTCGGCCGGGCCAGGTTGTCGGCGCCGAGCTCCCGCCGGGCGAGCGCCAGGCAGGTCTCGCGGTCGGTGGTGTAGCCGTAGACCTCCGGCCACTGGCGGCGCAGCCGGGGCTCGCCGCCGAACGTCAGGTCGCCGTCCTCGAGCACCATCGGGTCGCCGTAGACGGCGGCGTCGGCGCCGGCGAGCAGGCCGTACCAGATCGCGCTGCACAGCCGGTTGGACACCACGCGGCGGTGCCGGCGCAGCTCGATGAGCTGCCGGTCGAGGAAGTCGCGGTCGTGCTCCCGCCACCAGAAGCCGCGGTAGCCGTGACAGATGACCCGGAATCCGGCCTTCTCGTAGAGACGGCGGATGCCGCGGACGCGGTGCTCGTTCCAGTAGAGACAGACGGTGACCGGGCCGTCCTCGACGGACCGCACCTCGTCGATCAGCCGCCTGTGGTCGCCCATCACCTGCTGGCCCTCCCACCCGTGGAACGGGTAGAAGATGGTGCCCTCCCGCTCGTCCTTCTCGGGTGCGGGCGTCATCTCGGTCAGGTAGGCGAACGGGGCGCCGATCGCCAGCACGTTCCGGCGGCCCTGGGAGATCGACCGGCGGCGGGTCTCCTCCGACCAGACGAACATCGGGCTGCCGTTCACGAGCGGCACGCCCGGCGCCATCCCGTCCCCGATGTTCCAGCCGTGCTGCAGGTAGCCGAGCATCCGCGGCGGGTGCGCCGGATCGGTGAGGCCGCAGTACCTGGCGAGCACGTGCGCATGCCCGTAGTAGTAGTTCGCATGATGCATGGGCTGGGCCACAGCTCCCGGGGCTCGACGGCGACGTTTCCGCAGTGACCAACGCGCCGATTCCCGAACGGTGACTTCACCGTTGGGCTCTGCATGACGGACCTGCGCGCAGCGCTGCCCGTGCGAGAGCGGGGCGGTTACCGGCAATCCGCGCTCGTGCTCGGCGGCGCTCAACTCGGCGGCGCCTACGGCATCGCCAACACGACAGGTGGCCCGTCCGACGCGGCCGCCGCCGAGCTGCTCCACGCCGCGGTCTCCTGCGGCATCACCCACGTCGACACGGCCCGCGCCTACGGCGACAGCGAGCGCCGGATCGGCGCGGCCGCGTCCGGGCTCGGGGTGATCACCAAGGTGGCTCCGCTTGGCGCGGTCGCGAGCTGTGAGTCCTCGCTCGCGGACGCGGTCACCGCAAGCGTCGTCCGCAGCTCCGGCCACCTCGGTGAGCCGCTCACAATTCTGCTGCACCGGGCCGCGGACGCGCTCGTGGTCGGCGCGGCCGGCTGGAAGACCCTGCGCCGGTACGCCGAGAGCGGGCTCGCCGAACGCGTCGGGGTGAGCGTGCAGTCGCCCGCCGAGCTGCGCGCCGTGCTTCGGCTGCCCGGCCTCGGCTACGTGCAGCTGCCGTGCAATGTGCTGGACCGGCGCTGGCTCGCCCCGGACCTGGCCGCCTCGCTCGCGGAGCGGCCGGACCTGGTGGTGACCGTGCGGAGCGTCTACCTGCAGGGACTGCTGGCGGCCGGCACCGGCGTGCGCTGGCCGCACCTGTCGCCGGTCGACCGGGACCGGGTGGTGGCAGTGCTGGACCGGACCGCCGCCGCGCTGGGCCGGACCGGCCGGGCCGACCTCTGCCTGGCCTACGTGCTCGGATTGCCCTGGGTGACGTCCGTGGTGGTGGGCGCGGACACGGTGACGCAGCTGCGTGCGAACGCGGCGCTTGCGGCCCGGACGCCGCTGGCCGCGGACGAGCGGGCGTTCCTGCTGTCGGAGCTGCCGGCCGTACCGCTGGATCTGCTTGACCCGGCCCGGTGGACACCGTGACCCCGGCCGCGCTCTTCGACCTGACCGGCCGGACCGCCGTGGTGACCGGCGCGACCGGGCGGCTCGGGCGGGTCTTCGCCTCGGTGCTGTCCGCGGCCGGCGCGACGGTGTGGGCGGTGTCGCGCTCCGGCGGTCCGGTGGACGGCTGCCTGTCGCACGCCTGCGACGTGACCTCGGACGCCGCGGTCGCCGGGCTCGGCCGGGAGCTTCGTGGCAGCACAGGCCGGCTTGATGTGCTGGTACACAACGCGCACGTCGGCCGCTCCGGCTCGCTTGCCACCGCGTCGCCCCGGGACTACGCGGAGGCGGCGGACCTGGCGCTTACCGCGTTCCAGCGGCTGGTCGGCGTGACCCGGGACCTGCTGGTGAAGGCCGCGGCGGACGGCTCACCCTCGGTGATCGCGGTGTCCTCTATGTACGGCCTGGTCAGCCCGCGCCCGGTCTACGACGACCCGGCGGCCGGCAACCCACCCTATTACGGCGCGGTCAAGGCCGGTCTGATGCAGCTCAGCCGTTATGCGGCCGCGGAGCTGGGCCCGCTCGGCATCCGGGTGAACACGCTGACGCCCGGCGCGTTCCCGGGCACGGGCGGCGATCCGGGACTCGTGGCGCGGCTGGGAGCGCAGACACCGCTGGGGCGGGTGGGAGAGCCGGCGGAGCTGGCCACCGCGCTGCTGTTCCTCGCCTCGCCCCGCTCCTCGTATGTGACCGGTGCGAACGTTGTCGTCGACGGAGGCCGGACCGCCTGGTAGAACCGGGGCGGAATGGCCCCCTTGGCACCGAATCGTGACTTCGCAGCGCAAGTCGCGACCGATCTGCCGAAACGCCAACAATCACCCTCTGTGCTGGCTTACCTTACGGAGAGTCTCCGCCGGTCATTTCAGGTACCGGCCGCACCCACGGGGGTACGAAGAATGTCGATAGTCCATGGCGGCGAGCGCGCAACGCGTTCACGCTGGGCATCACGGGAAGGCTTGGGCGCCCGTCTCGGCGCCGTGGCCTTCGCGGGTGCTCTGTCAACCACATTACTGGGCGCACCAGCCCAGGCGGCGCTGGCCGCCCCGACCGGGGTGACGGTCACGCCCAAGCAGAACTCGATCTGGGTCACCTGGAACGCGATCGCCGGCGCGACCGTGAACCACTACGTCGCCACGGCGACCGACGTCGACGGCAACACGGCGACCTGCAATGTCTCCACCACGAGCTGCCTCATCGGCGGGCTCACCGAACTCAGGAACTACTCGGTCGACGTCGCGGGCTACGAGACCGCCGAGGCGTCGTCCCGGGGTACCGCGGCGAACGCCTCGTCCGCCGCGATGCCCGGCCCGCCGGTCAAGCCGGTCCTGGGCGTCCCGGCCGTCACCGAGTCGGGCAAGGTCACGCTGACCTGGACCTCGACGCCGCCGCTCGGCGCCGTGTCGAACGGCACGGCCTCGTACGCGGTCACGTCGTCGCCGTCCAGCGCCGGCTGCACCACCACGGGGCTCAGCTGCACCGTGGAGGGGCTCGACCCGACCAAGACGTACAAGTTCTGGGTGACCGCCATCGGCGGCGGTGACACCGGCTCCTCGTCGTCGACCGCGTCCTCGACAGTCGTCCCGGGTGTGCCGAGCGCACCGCTGGACGTCGTGGTGAGCGCGACAAGCGACACCGCGGGTGGCCCGCCCGGAACGCACGACGCCACGGTCATGTGGATGCCGGCGACCGGCGGCGGCCCGGCGACTGACTACACGGTCACTGTCGCTCCGAAGGACCTCGCCACTCCGGCGGTCTCCTACAGCTGCGCGAACGTCGCGTCTGTCTGTAACGTGACCGGCTTCACCGACGGCGCGGCCTACACCGTCCGGGTGTTCGCCAACAACGCGGTCGGCGCGTCCGCCGCGGCCACCACCAGCTACTGGGGTGGCTCGCCGTCGATGCCGATGATCACGTCGCCGCCGGACCTGATGACGGGCACGGCGATCCTGCTGAAGTGGACCCGGCCGATCTACAACCAGGCGGCGCAGAAGGACGACCCGACGCCGAAGTACACGGTGGAGGCGTCGCCGACCGTCAAGTCGGTCACCGACAGCTGCGTCAACATCACCACCCTGAGCTGTGGCGTCACCGGCCTTGAGGCCGGCCGGAGCTACAAGTTCAAGGTCAAGGCGCTGGGCGGCTCGATCGCCGGTGCGGTGACGCCGACCAACTACACCGACTCCTACGACATCGTCGGCCGCCCGGCCGCCGCTACCGGGGTCAAGGTGGAGCCGGTCGACACCGACACGGTGAAGGTCAGCTGGACGCTTCCGGCCGGCAACCAGGTACCGGTGGGCTCGCTCGCGCTGTACAACAGCGCGGACGGGGACATCTCCAGCTTCTGCAACTCCGGTGTTCCGCTGGGCCCGACGTCCACGGAGTGCGAGTACGACGTGCCGCTGCCTGCGGGTACCCGTTCCTTCTGGGTGCGGACCTTCTCGTACGACACTGACTACTTCTCGGACAGTGAGAAGGTCACGGCCGCTACCGGTTCGCCGGGTATCCCGTACCTCGCCGGCGCCACGCCGGCCGGTCCGGGCGCGGTGAAGGTCAGCTTCCGCCGTCCGTCCGCGCTGGGCGCCGGTATCGCGTCCTACAGCGTGACCTCGTCGCCGGACAACAAGATGTGCACCGCGGCCTACATGGCCACGGACGACGTGGTCAGCTGCACCGTCAACGGTCTCACCGCCGGTACCAGCTACACGTTCGCGATCAAGTCTGTGGGTGTCGCCGGTAACGACGACTCCAAGACCGTGACCAGCAACGCCGTGGTCGCCGGTCCGCCCGGACCGGTCCAGGACGCCAAGGCCGAGGCGATCGACGGTGGCAAGGTCAAGGTCTCCTGGAAGGCGCCGGCAAGCACCGCGCTCGCCATCACCAGCTACACGGTGAAGTCGAACCCGGCCGGCAACTCCTGCGAGATCCTGGCATCCGCCACGCCGCTCGAGTGCACCTTCGACTCCGCTGCGACGGGGACGAAGTACACGATCTGGGCGAACACCGCGGCTGCCGGTAGCTCCGAGGTGACCACGGACGGCGTCGGCGTCGTCCCGGGCACCAAGCCCGCCATCCCGGCGGACGTCTCGGTGATGAACGTTGCGCAGGGCCTCCGGGTCATGTGGAACGGCGTCGCCGGTGCCACCAAGTACCAGGCGATGGCCGTCGCCGGTGGCAAGTCGTTCTGGTGCGCCGCGATCGGTGCCGAGAACAAGGTCTGCACGATCCGTGGCCTGACCGGTGGCACGCAGTACACCGTGACGGTCCGGGCGGTCAAGGATGCGATCAACGGTGACTGGTCCGCCGGTGTCACAGGCACGCCTGACGCCGCGCTGCCGACCATCGTGTGGCCGGTGACCTCGCCCGCCGGTGGCGGTCTGTCGAGCAGTGGCGGCTACAACCTGTACCGCACCTCGTGGACCACCATCACCGGCTACGGCTGGAAGCCGGGCGAGTCGGTAGTCGTCTACTTCTACTCCGGCACCATGAAGGTGCGGGTGGGCGGCGCGACCGCCAAGGCGGACGGCACGTTCGCCGCGGCGATCCAGATCCCGGCCAACGCGCCCAAGGGCGGCAGTCGCGCCCTGGTCGGCGGCTGGGGCACGGACAACAAGGTCCGCTGGCAGAACGCATACATCAAGATCTGGTAATCGCACGACAGCACGGAAGCACCCCGCGGGCCTTCGGGCCGGCGGGGTGTTTCCCTGTATCCGGGTGAGTGAACAGCAAGTGGTCTTCCGTTGAGCCACCGATGGTGCCAGCCTGCTGGGAGCGTTCCACGGGTGTGCTGAGGAGAGATCGTCTTGTTGGTGTCAGGTGTTCTGCGCGCGGCCGCGGCCGTCTCGATCGCGGTGCTGGCCACCGTCCTGCCCGGCGCGCCCGCGTCCGCGGCGGCACCGCCCACAGTGGACTTCGTGGCGCTCGGCGACTCGTACGCCGCCGGGGTGGGCGCCGGGACACCGCTCGACTCCTGCCGGAACACGGCCGGGGCGTACCCGCGGCTCTGGACCGCCACCGACGCGAGCCTGGTGCGGCTCACCACTGCCACCTGCAGCGGCGGCAAGACCTCCGACGTGCTTGCCGCGGCCGCCGCGCTGACCGCGGAGACCGACCTGGTAAGCATTACGGCCGGTGCCAACGACCTGGGCGTGACCGGCGCGTTCGCCGCCTGCCTGGACCCGAACCGGGCGGCGGACTGTGCGGCGGCTCAGGCCGCGATCGAGGCGGCGCTGCAGTCCACGTTGCCGTCCGCGGTCGGTGCCGTGCTGACCGCAGTGAAGGAGCGCGCCCCGAAGGCGAAGGTGGTGCTCACCGGCTATCCGCAGCCGTTCTCGGCGACCGGGGACTGTGGCACGCCTGACATCCCGGCGGAGGTCCGCGCGCTCGGAAACCGGGTGATGGGCGGGCTGAACACGGTGCTTGCCGCGCAGGCGACGCTTGCCGGCATCGCCTACGTGGACGTCGAACCCGCGTTCGCCGGGCACGAGATCTGCGGGGCGGCGCCCTGGGTGATCGGCTTCGAGGGCCAGGCGGACGGCACGATCCTGCACCCCGGCGCGGCCGGCCAGGCCGAGGGCTATCTGCCGCTGTTCACCAGGGCGGTCGGCACGCCGCAGGACGTGTCGCAGTGGATCACGGAGCGGGACGCGCCGACGGCCTCACCGACGGCCTCGCCGGCCGGCACCGCGACGCCGCTACCGTCCGGGTCCGCGATCGCGGCGCCGCCCGCGTCAGGTGGCGGCGGTGGTGGCACGCTGCCGATCACCGGGCCGGACGTGTGGATGGCGATCCTGACCGGTGTGGCGCTTGTGTCGGCCGGCGCGGCGATCTACCTGCTGGCCCGGCGGGTGCTGGCGACAGCCAAGTAGGTCCACGGAGCCCCGGCGTGTCGCGCCGGGGCTTTTTCCGGCCACAAGACATCGATGATTACAACTTGACTTCGTTTAAACGCCAAACTAACGTGGGTACGGTCGCGCGGCATTTGTCGAGCTAGTCCGTTTACTGTCGGAGGTGCAACCGTGCTGCGTACCGCACGTCTCCTGGTCATCGCGCTGATCAGTGCACTGACCCTCGCCGTCGCCGCGCCCGCCAACGCCGCGGTCTGGTCGTCCACCGACCGCTGGGGCACCTGGACCAACGGCGGCTACACGCTCTACAACAACATCTGGGGCTCCGGGTACGGGCCGCAGACCATCTGGGCGAACTCGTACAGCAACTGGGGCGTCTGGGCCAACCACCCGAACACCGGCGGCATCAAGTCGTACCCGAACGCCACGAAATGGATCGGCAAGCCGGTCAGCCAGCTCGGGGCCACCACGAGCAGCTTCAACGTCACGGTCCCGACCAGCGGCGTCGCGTTCACCACGGCGTACGACATCTGGTCCTCGGACAACGCCCACGAGATCATGCTGTGGATGAACAAGTACGGCGCGGTCGGCCCGCTCGGCACCCTGCAGACCACCACCTCGGTCGGCGGCCACACCTGGCAGATCTACCGCGGGTCGAACGGGGCGAACAACGTCTACTCGTTCGTCCGCACCAGTAACACCAGCTCCGGCACCGTCGACATCCGGGCGATCGCCCAGTGGCTGCGCACGAACGGCTGGTGGGGCGACGTGACAGTGGGGAACGTCCAGTTCGGCTACGAGATCACCAGCTCGCCCGGCGGTAGGGACTTCACCACCAACTCGTTCTCCGTCACCGCGTCCTGAGTGACCGCCGCGCGCCCCACCCGCGCGGCGGCCCGTCCTTCGCTAGACGATGTCCCAGGTCAGCGGCGTGCCCTTCGGGTAAGCAGAGCGGAACGTGCGGCCCAGCACCAGGTCGATGTCGCCCGGCGGGAGCCCACCGGCCGGCCGGATCGACCTGACGTTGTCCCGGGTCACCGCCTCGCCAGCCGCCACGTCCTCGACCACGTAGAGCGACCGGCGGAAGCGCAGGCCCTCCTCCTCGGACTGGTCCGCGCCGATCCGCGGCGAACCGAGCGCCGCGTGCGCCCGCCGCGCCTCGACCACAAGCATGGCCAGCTCGGCCGGCTCCAGCGAGAACTCCGCGTCCACGCCGCCCTCGGCACGGTCGAGCGTCACGTGCTTCTCGATCACGGCCGCGCCCATCGCCACCGACGCCACCGCCACGCCGATGCCGGGCGTGTGGTCGGACAGCCCGGCCACCGTGTCGAACGCGTCCGCAAGCACCGGGATCCGCCGCAGGTTCGCCGCTTCGACCGGCGCCGGATAGGTGGCGGTGCAGCTGAGCAGGATCGGGTTGGCACAGCCGGCGCCGCGCGCGGCCCGGACCGCGGCGTCGATCTCGGCAACGCTCGCCATCCCGGTCGACATGATCAGCGGCTTGCCGGTGGACGCGGCCAGCCGGATCAGCGGCAGGTCCACCAGCTCGGACGAGGCGATCTTGTACGCCGGCGCGTTCAACTTCTCAAGCAGGTCGATCGCGGTCGGGTCGAACGGGCTGGAGAACACGGTCAGTCCCCGCTCCCGCGCCCGGTCGAAGATCGGCTCGTGCCACTCCCAGGGGGTGTGTGCGCGCTCGTACAGCCGGTAGAGGTTCTCGCCGCCCCACAGCTCATGGCCGTCGCTGATCCGGAAACGCGGCCCGTCCACGTCGATGGTGAGCGTGTCCGCCCGATACGTCTGGATCTTCAGCGCGCTCGCGCCGGCGTCCGCGATCGCGTCCACGATCCGCAGCGCGCGGTCCAGGTCGCCGTTGTGATTCCCGGACATCTCCGCGATCACGAACGGGGGGTACGCCGTGCCGATGTTCTGCTTGTCGATGCGAGTCTGGCGGACCGTCATGCGGGGTCTTCCTTTCGATAGGAGGTGGCCGTGAGCGCGTACCGCTGGACCGTCTCCGGCTCGCCGTCCACGTCACGCTGGTACTCGCTGGTGACGGTGAAGCCGAAGCGTTCGTGCAGCCTGATCACGGCCGAGTTCTTCGCCAGCGCCTCGCCGCGCAGCTCCCGGTACCCGGCGGGCCCGAACGCGTGGTCAAGCGTGGCGACCTCGGTGGCGATCCAGGTGGGCAGCAGCGCGCGACGCGCCTCCAGGCCGTCCACGTCCAGGTAGAAGCTCCAGTCCGCGCCGCCGTCCCGCTCGGCGAAGATGACCACGCCGACAGGTGTCTCCCCGGCGTGGGCGACGAGGACGTGCCGGGTGTCGTCCGCCGATACGCGCGACCACCAGGCCGCGTGCTCGTGCGGGGCGATCACGTGCGTGGTGAAGCTGGCCTTGCGGACCACGTCGTGGTTGCGCCAGGCGAGGATCATGTCCCGGTCGGCGTCCTTGGCCGGCCGGAGCGAGATGACGGGGACAGCACTCATTCATCGCCTCCAGCGCTTGTCTTCATGTGTCGCCTCCGGCGCTGCCCTCATGTGTCGCTTCCGGTGCTGGTCTCATGTGTCGCCTCCGGTGCTGGCCTCACTTGTCGCTCCCGGTGCTGGTCTCATTTGTCGCTTCCGGCGCTCGCCTCATTTGTCGCCTCCGGCGCTCGCCTCATCTGTCGCCTCCGGCGCTAGCCTCATCTGTCGCCTCCGGCGCTAGCCTCATCTGTCGCCTCCGGCG
The DNA here is from genome assembly GCF_044454585.1 of Catenuloplanes sp. NPDC051500. Lineage (NCBI taxonomy): Bacteria > Bacillati > Actinomycetota > Actinomycetes > Micromonosporales > Micromonosporaceae > Catenuloplanes > Catenuloplanes sp. NPDC051500. The sequence goes on along the minus strand of NZ_JBITDX010000016.1, from coordinate 185,087 downwards.
ACGCGTCTAACGGTCTGGCGGGCCAGCCGGAGCGGCGCGGTGACCGCGCGGCCGACCAGGAAACTGCGCGAGCTGCGGTACCGGTGCAGGTGGCGCTCGTGCTCCCGGGTGGAGGTGCGGACCCGCTCCTCCCACCAGGCGATCTCGTCTCGCGCCTCGGCCAGCTCGCCGGCCAGCCGGTCCATCGCGCCGGTCATCGCCCGCCAGTCGCGGGCGGCAAGCGCGGTGTGCCGGGCGGTGACAGTGCCCAGCTCGCAGCGCAGCTCCTGCTCGGCCTGCTCCGGGAGCAGCCAGCGCGCGGCCTGGATCTCGCACTCGAGCGCCACGGCCGCGCGTGCGGCCTCCCGGGTCACCCGCCCGCCCGCGGCCGCGGCCAGCGACACGGTAAGGCTCTCCACGTCAAGGCTCGTCGGCCACGGGTGCGGCAGCCCGGAGGTGAGCAGCGTGACCGCGAACCCGCGCAGCGCCCGGGCCAGCGCCTCGTCCACCCCGATCGGCGTGGACAGGTGCCAGGACGGGTCAAGCAGCTCGTGCCGGGTGCCGTCGGTGAGCACGTTGTCGCAGGTGGCGAAGGCGAGCTGGCCACTTGGCGGCGAATCGGCAAGCCAGCCGGCGTACCCCCGCAGCAGTTCCCGCACCGCGGGCAGGTCGTGCGCCGCGCACGCGGCCAGCAGCAGCTCCTCAAGCAGCCGGTCCGGCGCGACCGTGCCGGTGAGCAGCTCCGGCGTGCGGGCCACCCGGCCGACCATCCGCAGTGTGGCGCCGGAGTCGGCGAACAGCCGGCGTGTCCAGCGGCCGTCCTCGGCGCGCTCGTAGGCAACAGCGGTGTCCCAGTGCGCCGCGTGCGCACCCCCGGCGATGAACGCGGACGGCAGCGGCTCGTGCGGGCGGACCGGCGCGCGCCCGGCCGCGACCACCCAGAGCGGTGCCAGCTGCGCGCCCATCCCGGAACGGAGCGCGGCCCCGGCCAGGCGGCGCGGGTCGTCGAGCAGCGGGCGGCGGCGGGTGACGGCGGAGAACGCGGCGGCGGCCTCCGCGGCCAGCAGCGGCACCGTACCGGAGGCGGCGTCCAGCTCCGGGGTGCGCGCCAGCACTGTCGGCCGGGCCGGATCCGCGAACGCCGCATAGCTCGGCGCCACGTGCAGTCCCGCCTCGCGCAGCCAGGCGACAAGCGCGGTGTGCCCGACCGGCTCGGCCGGATCCGGCGCGGGCAGCCCGCCGGCCGTGGCCAGCCGGTGCACGCCGAGCGGGTTCTCCACGCCGAGCAGCAGCGTGCCCTCGTCCGCTGTCGCGCCGATCAGCCGGTCCAGCGCGGCCTGCCAGGAGAGCGAGGTGCCGTCCGGGCTGTGCAGCAGGCCCAGTCCGCCGAGCGCGAGCACCAGGTCGTGGTCGCCGGCCGGCCGGAACGAGTCAAGACTGCCGCAGAGCACTCGGAAGCGGGAGTTGCGCTCGTGCCGCCGGGCCAGCGCCTGCGCGTCGACGAGCGAGCGGACCAGGCAGGTCACGGCCGCGCACCTGTCGGCGAGCGCGTCGACCAGCTCGGTGGTGTGCGGGCCGGCCAGCAGCACCCGGGTCGCCGGGCCGGCATAGGCGCCGGCCAGCAGGCCGAGAGCGGCGCCACCGGCGGCTCGGCCGGCATCGGAGTGCGCCATGGTCTCGCCGCCGATCAACGTCATCGTCGGCGATGGATCAAGATCTGACACGTGTCGGCCTCGGATCCGGAACGGCGTGTACGGGAACGGGGGACGCGGGCCAGCCGAGCAGCTCGCGCAGCTCGTCCGGACCGGCCAGGTGGTCGAGTCCGAGCTCGGCGCGCGCGGCCTCCCTGGCTATGCGCGGGTCGATCCGCTCGCCGTGCAGCGCGGACCACTGGCGGCGCACCCGGGCGTGACCGCCGTACCTGGGGTCCTCGCCGGTGAGTGACATCGGGTCGCCGTAGACGGCCGCCTCACACCCGGCCGCGATGCCGTGGAAGATCGCGGTGGAGAGCCGGTTGGACGCGACCCGGCGGTGTCCGCGCAGCTCGGCGAGCTGGCGGTCGAGGAACTGCGGGTCGGTGCCGCGCCACTTGAGACCGCGACGGCCGTGGCAGATGACCCGGAAGCCGGCCCGCTCGTACCGGCCGCGTACCCGCCGGTCGTCGTGGTCCTGCCAGTAGAGGCAGATCGTGACCGGCTCCGTCTCCACCGCCTTGATCGTGGCGATCAGCGCGTCGTGGTCACCGCGGACCTTCTGCTTCTCCCAGCCGTGGAACGGGTACCAGATCGTGCCGGTCCGCCGCATGTCCTGCCGGGGGACCGCCAGGGCCGGTGGCGCCAGCCGGGGCCGGCCGTCCGCGAGCACGCGCTCCGCGTGCGCGATCAGGTACGCGAACGGCGCCCCGATCACCACCGCGGGCCGCCCGGCCAGCCGCGCCCGCGCCGCAGTGGCAGTGGACCAGGCGAACGTGGGCCGGCCGGCGACCAGCCGGGTGCCCTCGCCCAGCCCGTCGCCGATGTTCCAGCCGTGCTGCAGATAGCCGGCGATCCGCGGCGGGTCCGCGTCGTCGAGCCCGCAGTACCGGGCCAGGACATGCGCGTGCCCGTAGAAGTGGTTCGCGTGGTGCACGTCAGCCCAGGACGGCCCGCAGTGCCTCGACGGCCCGCTCCTGGTCGGCGTCCGTGAGGTCGGCGAAGAGCGGGAGCGAGAGCTCCTCGCTGTAGAACCGCTCCGCGACCGGGCACATGCCGGCGCGGTAGCCGAGATCCTGGAACACCGGGTGCAGGTGGACCGGCACGTAGTTGACCTGCACGCCGACGCCGGCCGCGCGCATCCGGTCGTAGACCTCGCGCCGGCGGCCGTCCGCGATCCGTACCGGGTAGAGGTGCCACATCGGGTCGGTCCAGGCGCGCTGTACCGGCACGGTCAGGCCTGGCACGTCCGCGAGCATCTCGTTGTAGCGCGCGACGAGCCGGGCGCGCGCGGCCTTGAACTGGCCGAGCCGCCGCAGCTGGCTCAGGCCGAGCGCGCAGAGCACGTCCGGCAGCCGGTAGTTCAGGCCGAACGAGTGCACCTCGTAGTGCCAGCCGCCCTCGTCCGGCGCGCGCATTAGCTCCCGCTCGCGGACCGTGCCCTGGTTCGCGAACCGCCGGGCCCGGTCCAGTACCGCCGGGTCGGTGGCAGCGACCGCGCCGCCCTCGCAGGTGGTCAGGTTCTTGGTCGGGAAGAACGACAGCGTGGTGACGTCTGCGAGCGCGCCGACCGGCACACCCCGGTAGGACGAGCCGATCGAGTGGGCCGCGTCGCCGATCAGTGTGGCGTCCGCGCGCCGGGCGACCTTGGTCAGCGCCTCGTACTCGGCCGGGTGGCCGGCGAAGTCGACGGCGGTCACCGCCCTGGTCCGGGTGGTGACAAGCGCGTCCACCGCGGCCGCGTCCAGGTTCGCGGTCTCCTCCTCCACGTCCGCGAAGACGACAGTGGCGCCGTGAAGTGCGGCAGCGGCAGCGGTGGCGACGAACGTGATCGGCGTGGTGATCACCTCGTCGCCGGGCCGGAGACCGATGCCCGCGTACGCCACGTGCAGCGCCGCCGTGCCGGACGTGACAGCCACGCAGCCGGTGCCGCCGAGCCGCGCGCTGAGCGCCGCCTCGAACGCGCCGACCGTCGGGCCGGTGGTCAGGAAGTCGCCGCGGAGCGCGGCCGTGACGGAGGCGATGTCCTCGTCGTCGATGGACTGACGGCCGTAGGGGAGCATCACGCGCCGGCGCCGATCATGTCGCGCAGCTCGTCGATGGAGAGCCACAGGTCGTTGCTGTCGGAGCGGTAGACGAAGTCGTCCGGGACCGGCAGGCCGTCCGCAGGTGGCGTGTAACCCCAGGTGGCGATGGTCGGCTGGACCACGTACCGGTCGGGCAGGCGCAGCGTCCGGGAGGCGTCGTCCGGGGAGATCATCTCCTCGTGCAGCTTCTCGCCGGGGCGGATGCCGATCTCGTAGGTGGAGACGTCCGGCGCGACCGCGTTGGCCAGGTCGAGGATGCGCATCGACGGGATCCGCGGTACGTACAGCTCGCCGCCGTTCATCATGTCGAACGAGGTGGCGACGAACCGGACCGCCTGGTCAAGCGTGATCCAGAAGCGGGTCATCCGCTTGTCCGTGATCGGCAGGCTCCGGCCCTCCGCGTGCAGCTTCCGGAAGAACGGGACCACCGAGCCGCGGCTGCCGACCACGTTGCCGTAGCGGACCACGGCGAACCGGGTCGGGTGGCCGGCCGCGTAGTGGTTCGCGGAGATGAAGATCTTGTCGGCGGTGAGCTTGGTGGCGCCGTACATGTTGATCGGGCTGGACGCCTTGTCCGTGGAGAGCGCGACGACGCGCTTGACGCCGGTGTCGATCGCGGCCTCGACCACGTTCTGCGAGCCGTACACATTGGTGCGGACGAACTCGAACGGGTTGTACTCCGCGGTGTCCACCTGCTTCAGCGCCGCCGCGTGCACCACGTAGTCGACGCCGTGCATCGCGCGGGTGAGCCGCTCCCGGTCGCGCACGTCGCCGATGAACCAGCGCAGTCGTGGGTCGTCGCCCATCAGCTGGCGCGTCTCGTACTGCTTGAGCTCGTCGCGGGAGAACACCACGAGCCGCTTCGGGTCGAGGTGATCGAGGGCATAGCGCAGGAACGCCTTGCCCAGCGAGCCCGTACCCCCGGTGATCAGGATTGCCGACCCGGTCAGCACGCTCACGGTGAAAACCCCCTGGTACCTCGACTTTGCGGCGCTTTGCCACTCGACCTAACGACCAAGCATCTTGATCGTTCGTTGGACAGACGGAAGAAAAGCAGCAGATCCCGAAAAATCGCCGCAAAGGAGTCTTCCTTGCCACCCCTGGACCGCCTGCGTGAGGTGTTTCGCGCGTCGCTCGAGCTCCCCGCCGGCACGCCCGTCGACGACCTCGAGTACCGCGGCATCCCGACGTGGGACTCGCTGGCCCACATGGCGCTGGTCGCCGCGCTTGAGCAGGCCTTCGACGTCATGATCGACACCGAGGACGTGCTGGCGATCAGCTCGTTCGCCCAGGCCCGCAAGGTGCTGGAACGCCAGGGGGTCGACTTTGACTAGCCGGGTCGCGCTTGTCACAGGCGCCTCCCGCGGCATCGGCCGCGCCGTCGCGGACCGCCTGGCCGCGAGCGGTCACACGCTCTGCCTGCACGCCAGCCGGGCCGAGCACGTGGCCTTTCCCGGCGCGCTCGCACTCGGCGGCGACGTCGCCGACGCGGACGCCATGAAGGCGCTGGCCCGGGAGGTCTTCACCGCCCACCGCCGCCTGGACGCGCTTGTCATCAACGCGGGCACGCACGACGCCGGCATGCTCGGCGCGATGCCTGCCGCATCAGTCGAACGTCTCTTCGCCGTCAACGCGACAGGCGCCGCGCACACGCTGCAGGCCTGCCTCAGCCTGCTCCGCCGCGGCGACCGCCCGGCAGTCGTGCTGGTCTCTTCCATCATGGGTACGGCCGGTGCGGCCGGGCAGGCCGTCTACGGCGCCACCAAGGCCGCCGTCGCCGGGCTGGCCCGCGCCGCCGCCAAGGAACTCGGCCCGCTCGGCATCCGGGTCAACGCGGTCGCGCCCGGCTTCGTCGACACCGACATGCTCGCCACGCTTGACGAGGCGCAGCGCAAGGAACGGATCGCGGCCACCGCGCTCGGCCGGCTCGGCACCGCGAACGACGTCGCCGCGGCCGTCACGTTCCTGCTCGGCCCGGACGCGGACTTCATCACCGGCCAGGTGCTCGGCGTGGACGGCGGGCTGTCGGTATGAAGCTGACCGACTCCGAGCGGCGTACCGTGCCGGCCCAGGCCGCCGGCTCGGCCGCCACCGGGCTCTCCGACGCGGACGCGGTCACGCTGCCGCACCCGGGCGCCGCGCTTGTCGACCCGATCGCCGGCCGGGAACTGAGCGGCGCCGCGCTGCTCGCCGCCGTCGACGCGGCCGCCGACAGGTACGCGGACCTGCCCGCCGGGCCGGTGCTCGCGCTCACCGCCACCGACATCGACTCGGTGGTCCGCTACCTCGGCGCGGTGCAGGCCCGCCGGCCGGTCGCGCTGATCGACGCCGGGCTGCCCGCGGAGACGATCGGGGACCTGGTCGACCGCTACCGGCCCGGCGTGGTGACCGGAATCGGCGACCGGGATCAGGACCGGCTCACGGCGTACCAGCGAAAAGACTGTGATGTTCTGGGGCCGCTGTGGGCGGGACCCGGCGGCGCCGAGACCCACCCGGACCTGGCCCTGCTGCTGGCCACGTCCGGCTCGACAGGCAACCCGCGGCTGGTACGGCTCTCCCGGGCGGCGCTGTTCCGCAACGTCGCGTCGGTGGTCGCGGCGCTCGGCATCGACGCCACCGAGACCACTGTCACGAGCCTGCCGCTGTTCTACACCTACGGCCTGATGGTGCTCAACACGCACCTCGCGGCCGGCGGAACCGTGCTGCTCGACCCGCGCGGGCTGCTCGACGCCGGGTTCTGGCGCACCGCGGCCGACCGGCGGATCACGTCGCTGGCCACCGTGCCCTACCAGTGCGAGATGCTGCGCCGGATCGGGTTCGACCCGCAGACCGTGCCCACGCTTCGCACGCTCACCCAGGCCGGGGGACGGCTGCGAAGCGACCTGGTGGTCGACTTCAGCGCCCGGATGCGGACCGCCGGCGGCGAACTGATCGTCATGTACGGCCAGACCGAGGCCGGGCGGATGGCGGTGCTCCCGCCCGGGTGCCTGCCCGACGCGGCCGAGTCGGCCGGCGCCGCCATCCCCGGCGGCGCGTTCCTTGTCGACTCGCCGGACGCGGACGGAACCGGTGAGATCGTCTACACCGGCCCCAACGTGATGATGGGGTACGCGGACTCCGCGGCCGACCTGGTGCGGGGCGACGACCTGGCCGGCGTGCTCTCCACCGGCGACGTCGGCCGCGTCGACGATCGCGGGCTGCTGTTCCTCAGCGGCCGGATCAAGCGGTTCAGCAAGGTCTTCGGCGTCCGCCTCAACCTCGACGACGTGGAGCGGATGCTCGCCGGCCGCGGCCCGGTCGCAGCCGTCAGCGGCGACGATCGCGTCGTCGTCTACGCCGAGGCCGCCGACGACGACCTGCGCACAGTCATCCGCCACGACCTGGTCAAGCGAACCGGCCTGCACTCCACGGGTTTCGACATCCGCGCCATCGACGCGCTCCCGCTCCTGCCGAACGGGAAGATCGACTATCGGTCGCTGAGCGGGCTCGAACGCTGAGGCCCGGCCGTCTGGCGGATCTCGCCGGGGATCCGCCAGGCAGGACCGCTTGGCTTCTGACTCTGCTGGCCTTTCGCGTACGGCGGTCCGGGCCTGACGATGGGCTGAGATAAAGGCCAGGAGTGTGGCGGATCGGTCCGGTCGGTCGGCGGTCTCGTGGCCTGCGGGGCAGCACGGCCATCGTCTGAGCGGTGGCTGGTCAGGGCTGCTGTGGCCTGGGTGGTCGCAAGGGCCGGCATCGAAGCAGCGAGCGTGGTGGGAGGGCCGGGCGGTCTCGGCCCGACTGGTCTCGAGGCTGGCACCGAAGCCCGAAGCGTGCCGGAGGCCAGTCGACTGTGGCTGTCGTGCGTCGCCGTGCCAGGGCACGGCGGTTCGGGTGCTCTACGCCGAGATCGGTTCATCGTTCGGGATGAGGCGTCCATCTGACGGGATGCAAGATCCTTGCGGCCCTGGTGGCCCTTATTGCGCTCGGATAAGGGCCACCAGCGCCGCAAGGATCTTGACGTGGGTCTTACCGGCGCTTCGGCCCCAGAATGAACGTGCTGGGCAGTGCCTATATGGGGAAATATCGGGCGTCAGTGCCTGCTGTCAGCGCGAGTCGCAGGCTCTCAACAGCTGAACCCGGAGGGCGGCACCCGTTCGGGAACCTACTGCTCACCGCATAGCACCAGGTCGATCCTTCAGGGTTTGCGACGGCCCGCCGAACTTGATTGGCGTAACGCTGAGCCACACCGCACAGCGAACGCCAACCGAGAGGCACGCATCTTGCGCAACCTGGTCCGCTCCGCCGCCCTGACCGCCGTCGCCGCCGTGATCGTGATCGGTGGCACCGCCACCGCCGCGACCGCCGCCGTGACCCCGGCCACCACGCTGGAGACCCAGGTCGTCGCACACACCAACGCCGAGCGCGCCAAGGCCGGCTGCAAGACGCTGGTCGTCTCCCCTGGCCTGACCAAGGCCGCCCGCGGCCACTCCAGCGACATGGCCAAGTTCAACTACTTCTCCCACACCGGCCGCAACGGCTCCACCTTCACCCAGCGCGTCAAGTCCGCCGGCTACGCCCCCGCCGTGGGCGAGAACATCGCCTGGGGCTACGCGGGCACCACCGGTGTGATGACCGGCTGGATGAACAGCCCCGGCCACCGCAAGAACATCCTCAACTGCAAGGCCGCCAAGATCGGCGTCGGCGTCGCCCGCGACGCCAAGGGCACCATCTACTGGACCCAGGAATTCGGCGGCAAGTAAAGACTTCCCTCACCCCCCGTTGAGCTAGGGATCGGCGTCCTCGGACACCGATCCCTAGCTCTGTTTCCGGGTCAGAGCAGCGCGGCGATCTCCGCGCGCAACGAGGCGAGCCGGCCGGCTGCGCGCTCGCGGGCCGCGGGGACCGGGGCGTCGCCGACCGGCTCGACGACCTCCAGGTACGCCTTGAGCTTCGGCTCGGTGCCGGAGGGGCGGACCACCACGCGGCTCGAGGCGGTACGGAGGATCAGCACGTCCGAGGCCGGGAGCAGGTCCTCCGCGCTGGTCAGCGGCTCGCCGAGCAGGCCGGCCGGGGTGTCGGCACGCAGGGCGGCCATCATGGCGGCGATCTCCGAGAGGTCCTCGACGCGGACCGAGTGCTGGTCGGTGGCGTAGACGCCGAACTCGGCGGCCAGCTCGTCGAGGCGGTCGGCCAGGGTGCGGCCCTCGCGCTTGAGCTGAAGCGCCAGGCCGGCGGTGAGCAGCGCGGCGGTGATGCCGTCCTTGTCGCGGACCAGGCTCGGCGCCACGCAGTAGCCGAGCGCCTCCTCGTAGCCGAAGGACAGGTCGCCGCCTGTCGCCCGGACGATCCATTTGAAGCCGGTAAGCGTCTCGTCGTAGGCGCGTCCGCGGGCCGCGCAGAGCGCCCTGAGCAGCGACGACGAGACGATCGTGGTGGCGAACAGGCCGTCGGTTCCGGCCCGGATGAGCGCGTCCGCGAGCAGGACGCCCAGCTCATCACCGCGCAGCATGCGCCACTCGCCGCCGGCCGGGATCGCGACGGCGCACCGGTCCGCGTCCGGGTCGTTCGCGATCGCCAGGTCGGCGCCGATTGAGCCGGCCAGTGCGAGCAGCAGGTCGGTGGCGCCCGGCTCCTCCGGGTTCGGGAAGGCGACGGTCGGGAAGTCCGGATCCGGGGCGGCCTGCTCGGCCACGACGGCGGGGGCGGCGAAACCGGCGGCCCGGAACGCGGCGGCCAGCACCGTGCCGCCGACGCCGTGCATCGGGGTGTAGGCGACAGTCAGCTCGGGTGAGCCGGCGGCCACCTGGGCTGCCGCGGCCACGTAGGCGTCGACGATCTCGCTGCCGAGCACCGAGCCGGCCGGGCCGAGCGGGACCTCCCGGAGTGGGCCGACCGCCCGGATCGCCGCCGAGATCTCCTCGTCCGCGGGCGGCACGATCTGCGCGCCGCCGCCGAGCGGGCCGCCCAGCTCCTCACCCAGGTAGACCTTGTAGCCGTTGTCCTGCGGCGGGTTGTGGCTGGCGGTGACCATCACGCCGGCACAGGCGCCGAGGGTACGGACCGCGAACGCGAGCACCGGCGTGGGCAGCGGTTCGGGCAGCAGGAACGCGGTGAGGCCGGCACCGGTGGCGACCTGCGCGGTGCGTTCGGCGAACGCCCGGGAGCCGTGCCGCGCGTCGTACCCGATGACGAGTGGGCCTGTGGGGTTCTGTGCGGTGAGCCAGCGGACCAGGCCGGCGGCGGCGCCTGTGACGACCGCGAGGTTCATCCCGTTCGGCCCGGCGCGCAGGGGGCCGCGCAGGCCGGCGGTACCGAACGTGAGCGGGCCGGAGAAGCGGCCGGCCAGCTCGGCGGGGTCGTCGAGCACGCGGCGCAGCTCATCCTGGGAGACCGGGTCCGGGTCGTCCGCGATCCATGCCTCGGCCTGTGCGATCAGTGACTCCGCGTGCGTGCTCATTGAGTCTTGATAGCACGACGCCGGGACCTGATGATCAGGTCCCGGCGTCGGAGGAGGCCGGTCCTAGGACTCGGTGACCTTGAAGCTGGGCACCAGCTGGTCGAAGATCGGCCGGCTCTCGGCGAACTGCGAGTCGAGCGTGGTCAGGTTGAACGAGTAGGCCTTGCCGCTGACCACCACGAAACGCCGTATGCCGTGCCGGGCGGTCTCGCCGGTCCCGCAGGTGTATTCGACGTCGATCGCCTCCTGGCCGGAGACCTCCGCCGGGCCGCGCGCGATCTGCGTGTACGGCGCGGCGCAGGCGCTCGGCGTGTTCTGCAGATAGTTCTCGGAGGCGTCGACGTACTTCACCAGGCCGTTCTTCGCGCCCTCGATGAGGATGCGCAGCCGGCGACCCTTGTCGTCAGGGTCGGTGAAGTCGACGTAGGCCTTCGCGGAGTCGGCCGTGTCCCAGCCCGCGGGGAACTGCACGCTGACGCCGCGATCCGAGTACGGCTCGGACGAGACGGTCGGCACCGGCGGCGCGGTGGTGGGCGGCGGGGCCTCCGCGGTCGGCGTCTCCGCCTTCTTCTCGCCACCACCCAGGTTGAACAGCACCACGACAAGGATCAGCACGGCTGCGGTGCCGGCCGCGGCCAGCGCCTGCGTGCGGCGCGGCCACGACTTGACCGTGTCCACCGCCTGGTTGCCGACCCGCTTGGCCGAGCCGAGCGCGCCGCCGCCGGCGCTACCCGCGGGCGCGCCGTACGAGGTGCCGTAGGACCCGGACTGCGCGCCGCCGTACTGGCCGGGCTGCTGCTGACCACCGAAGACCCGGCCGCCCGGCATCGACGGCATCGGGCCGGTCGGCGCCATGCCGGGGTTGCCCTGGTGCCCCGGATGTCCGCCGTGCGGCGGGATTGGCGCGGTGTTGTCGTTCTGCGGCTGCCAGGGCGCGCCCATCGGCGGCGGCCCGAACCCGGCCGGTGAGACCGGGGCCGCGCCGGGCTGCTCGCCGGACTGGATCTGCCGGAGTCGGTCGGTAAGCGACTCGCCTGGCGCAAGCATGGCCGGGCCGCCGATCGCGCCGCTCGGCATCGGCTTCGGCGGCAGCGTCGCGGCGGGCGGCTGCGGTGCGCCGGGCGTCTGCCGGGGGCGCTGGGCCGGTACCACCGAGTACGGATCGGTACCCATGTGCGGCGGCACGTTGCTTGCCAGCGGACCGGACAGCAGCTCACGCAGCAGACGGCGGGCGGTGGCGACGTCCATCCGCCGGTCCGGGTCCTTTTCCAGGAGCCCGAGAAGCACGTTCGCCAGGGAGCCGGCGCGGACCGGCTGGAGCGGCGGGTCCTCGACGACCGAGTGCATGGTCTCGATCGGGTCGCCCTTGTCGAACGGCGGCCGGCCCTCGACAGCGGTGAAGAGCGTCACACCGAGCGAGAACAGGTCGCTCGGCGGGCCGAACGCCTGGCCCATCGCGCGCTCCGGCGAGATGAAGTGCGGCGAGCCGAGCACCATGCCGGGCGTGGTGAGCTGCACGTCCGTGGGCATCCGGGCGACGCCGAAGTCGGTGAGCACGCAGCGGCCGTCCGCGGCGATCAGCACGTTCGCCGGCTTCACGTCGCGGTGCAGCACGCCGGCCGCGTGTGCGACCTCGAGCGCGCCGAGCAGCGCGATGCCGATCTTGGCGACCGCGCGCGGCGCCAGCGGGCCGTCCTCGATGATCATGTCGGCCAGGCTGCGCGCGTCGAGCAGCTCCATCACGATCCACGGGCGGCCGCCCTCGTGGACGACGTCGTAGACCTGGACGACCGCGGGGTGCTGGAGGGCCGCGGCCGCGCGTGCCTCGCGCAGCGTCCGCTCGTACATCTGGTCCCGGTCGCTCGGGGCGAGCCCCGGCGGCAGGATGACCTCCTTGACCGCGACGTCGCGGCGCAGCAGCGTGTCGGCCGCGCGCCACACTGTGCCCATGCCGCCGTGGCCCACCGCGGTGCGCAGGCTGTACCTGCCGCCGATTGTCGCGCCGGGCACGGCGCGGCCTCCGGTCGGGCCGACAGAAGGGCTGTTCCACGTCGGAATCTGTGTCACTGGAAATGCCGCCCGGGGGAGTCGAGGGCTGGAACCAACCCCCCTATCTTGCGGGGTGGCTCGCCGTGAGGAAAGGTGCGGGGTACCAACTCTGTGCCAACTCGACCGAGTGTGTCCGTCGGGTGGCGTTCGGTCTATATTTTGTCGCGCTCGGGCAACGATGCCGAAACATCCTGAGCGATTTTCCGTACCCATCGATGGTGTTCCGGGTCATACGATCCTTTGATGAGGGATCGTTCAGGAGAGTCGGGTTTTCCGATCAAGCCGGTGTACGACGAGGGCGACCTCCCGCCCGCTCTGGCCGACCGCCTCGGCGCTCCCGGAGCGTATCCGTACACCCGCGGTGTGTATCCGACCATGTACACACAGCGACCGTGGACCATGCGCCAGTACGCCGGGTTCGGCACCGCCGCGGAGTCCAACGCCCGCTACCACCAGCTGCTCAAGGCCGGGACGATGGGCCTGTCGGTGGCATTCGACCTGCCCACCCAGATGGGGTACGACTCCGACGAGCCGATCGCGCACGGCGAGGTCGGCAAGGTCGGCGTGGCCATCGACTCGATCGACGACATGCGACTCCTCTTCGACGGCATTCCGCTGGACAAGGTCTCCACGTCCATGACGATCAACGCGCCGGGCTCCGTCCTGCTACTGCTGTATCAGCTGGTGGCGGAGGAGAACGGGATTCCCGGCGCGGCGCTCGGCGGCACGATCCAGAACGACATCCTGAAGGAGTACATCGCCCGCGGCACCTACATCTACCCGCCGAAACCCTCGTTGCGCCTGGTCGCGGACACGTTCGCGTATTGCCGCAAGGAGACGCCGCGGTGGAACACCATCTCCATCTCCGGCTACCACATGGCGGAGGCGGGCGCGACTCCCGTGCAGGAGGTCGCGTTCACGCTTGCGAACGGCGTGGAGTACGTCCGGGTCGCGATCGAGGCAGGCCTGGCCGTCGACGACTTCGCACCCCGGCTGTCGTTCTTCTTCGTGGCCCGCACCACGCTGCTTGAGGAGGTGGCGAAGTTCCGCGCGGCCCGGAAGATCTGGGCCGGCCTGATGCGGGACGAATTCGGCGCCACCGATCCCAAATCGCTGATGCTTCGCTTCCACACCCAGACCGCGGGCGTGCAGCTCACCGCGCAGCAGCCGGAGGTGAACCTGGTCCGGGTGGCGGTGCAGGCGCTCGGCGCGGTGCTCGGCGGCACCCAGTCGCTGCACACCAACTCGTACGACGAGGCGATCGCGCTGCCCACCGAGAAGGCGGCCCGGCTCGCGCTGCGGACCCAGCAGGTGCTCGCCTACGAGACCGACCTGACCGCGACCGTGGACCCGTTCGCCGGCTCGTACGTGGTGGAGGCGATGACCGACGAGGTGGAGCGCGGCGCCCGCGAGCTGATCGACAGGGTCTTCGCGTTCGGCTCCGCCACCCAGGCGATCGAGGCCGGCTTCCAGAAGCGGGAGATCGAGACGTCCGCGTACCGGAACGCCCAGGAGATCGACTCGGGCGAGCGCGTGGTGGTCGGCGTGAACAGGTTCGCGATCGACGTCGAGGAGCCGTACGAGCCGCTGCGGGTCGACCCCGCGATCGAGGACGGCCAGGTGGCGCGACTGGCACGGCTCAAGGCGGAGCGGGACGGCGACGCGGTTACCGCAGCGCTGGCCACGCTGCGTGACGCCGCGGCCGGGACGGAGAACGTGCTCTACCCGATGCGGGAGGCGCTGCGCGCCCGCGCGACAGTGGGTGAGGTCTGCCATGCGCTGCGCGACGTCTGGGGCACGTACCGCCCGTCCGAGACGTTCTGACCGAGATTCGATCACTCGATCGAGTGGAGCTCGCCGATCGCGGTCCACCGTGTGGGCTTGTCCGCATGGGGTACCAAGGAACGGGCGCCAATCCATCGGCAAACCCCGGTAATGACCCCTTGACCAGGGGTAACTTTGATCCCAACAACCGCAGGCCGTCCGGTGTATGCGGGAACCGCCCGAAGTGCACTCGTGTCCCGCAACGTCGTTACGCGTTGTAGAAAGGGAGGTGGCGAGTGCCTGCTCATGACCATGACGCAGACGGCGCCCCACCGACCCTTAAGCGTCATTACCAGCGCTTTCGTGACGCACCGCGACTCGACTACTACCGTAACGAGGTTGCGCAGCGTCACCACGAGAGGTCTAGGCTGTCCGAATCAACATCCATCCCCATCAACAGTGATCGAGAATCCGACGTGACGAGTGCGTTGACGCTGCCGAGCGGCGAAATGACGTCGTCCTGGCCCGATACTCCACCCGGGGCCGACCCCCTGCCCGGTCAACTCGACCGGTGGCTCGCGTCGCGCGGGGCCGAACTGGTAGCCGTACGTAGGCACATCCACGCCCACCCGGAACTGTCCTACAACGAGTTCGAGACCGCGGCGCTCATCGCGCGCGAACTCGCCGGGGCCGGCCTGAAGCCGCGGTTCCTGCCCAAGGGCAACGGCGTGATCTGTGACATCGGCACCGGCGACCGGGTGATCGCGTTCCGGGCCGACCTCGACGCGCTGCCGATCCAGGACACGAAGGACGTGTCGTACCGGTCCACGGTCGACGGCGTGATGCACGCCTGCGGCCACGACGTGCACACCACGATCCTGCTCGGCCTCGGCCTCGCGCTGGCCAAGCTGGACGAGGAGGGCCAGCTGCCCGGCCGCGTCCGGCTGCTGTTCCAGCCCGCCGAGGAGCAGATCCCGTCCGGCGCGCCGCACGTGATCGCGGCCGGCGGACTCAAGGACGTGGCCGCGGTCTTCGCGTTGCACTGCTACCCGCAGCTCCCGGCCGGCCTGGTCGGCGTCCGCTCCGGCCCGTTCACGGCCGCCGCGGACACGATCGAGGTGCAGCTGCGCGGCGCCGGCGGGCACACCGCCCGCCCGCACCTGACCACGGACCTGGTGCACGCGCTGGGCCGGGTCATCGTGGACGTGCCCGCGCTTCTCGACCGGCGGATGGACGCGCGGGCCGGCGTCTCGATGGTCTGGGGCACCGTGCGCGCCGGCGAGGCGTACAACGCGATCCCGGCCGAGGGCTACGCCAAGGGCACCATCCGCATCCTCAGCCGTGAGGCCTGGCGGGAGGCGCCCGAGCTGGTCACCGCCCTGATCAAGAGCGTGGTGGCGGCGACCGGCGCGGAGGCCGACGTGGTCTACACCCGCGGCGTGCCCCCGGTGATCAACGACCGGATGACGTCCGCGGTCATCGCGGCCGCGGCCGCCGCCGCACTCGGCCCGGACCGGGTCGTCGAGGCCGAGATCAGCATGGGCGGCGAGGACTTCGCGTTCTACCTGGAACAGGTCCCCGGCACCATGATCCGCCTCGGCACCAGCACCCCCGGCTCCGAGGTCCGCCGCGACATCCACCAGGCCGGCTTCGACGTGGACGAGCGCGCCATCGGATACGGCATCCGGGTGATGGCGCACACGGCCCTTGCCGCGCTGGCCAGCGCCGCCTTCTAAATCAAGATCATTTGAGGGTACGACAGCGGCCTTCCACCCCCAGGGCGGAGGGCCGCTGCCCGGTGCGTTCCTCTCCGGCCGTGCTCGCGTGCCGTGCCGTGCTCGCGTGCCGTGCTCGCGTGCCGCGCTCCCGTGCCGCGCTCCCGTGCCGTGCCGTGCTCGCCTGCTGTGCTCGCCGGCGGTGGCGGTGGCGCTGCCGGTGGCCGGCCGCCACCGTCCACCGTCTCGCGGTGGACGCGGTTACGGTGCCGACGCCGGAGGTGCTGTGGTGACCGGGACTGACGCGCGGCGGCGGCGCAGACGACGCCAGAACAGCACCAGCGCCGTCACCGGGAGGCCGAGCACGACCACCCAGGGCAGCAGCACGCCGACCACGGTCAGCAGCACCACCCCGAACGCCAGGAACGCGTCCCAGCCGTTGCGCAGGCCGGCCAGGAAGCCGGTGCCGTCCTCGCGCTCGGGGGCCGGCGCGCTGTCCTGCAGCAGCTCGACCGTGAGAGTGGAGAGTGCGGCCAGGTCCTTCAGCCGGTCCCGCTTCGCCTCAAGCGAGGCCAGGTCGGCCTCCCGGCGGGCCAGCTCGTTCTCAAGCGAGACCAGGTCGTTGAGCGTCTTCGCCTGCTCAAGCAGCTTTCGGGCGCTCTCCACCTGTGCGCGCTGGCCGGTGATCCGCGAGTCCAGGTCGATGACCTCCTCGGTCACGTCCTGCGCGTCGATCTTCCGGCTCTCCTGCTCGCCGAGCGCGGCGACCTTGTCCACTGTGGCGGCGAACGCGTCCCGCGGGATCCGCAGCGTGATGGTGGCCCGCTGGTAGGGCACATCGTCGTAGTTGACGTCGCTGGAGCGGGCGTCCGACCCGACGAACCCGCCCGCGGCCTCGGCCAGCCGGATCGTCTCCTCGGCGCGCGCGTCCACGTCCGCGACGCGGACCGTCAGCGAGCCGGTGTAGATCACCTCCCGGTTGATCACCGGGGCCCCGCCACCCGTGCCGGTCGCGGGCTGAGCGGTATCGACGCCGGCGCCGGCGTCCTTCGCGGCCTTTCCCTCCGGCAGCGCCGGGGCCACCGCGGGTGCACCGCCGGCGCTGCTGGCCGGGCTGTCGGAGCTGTCCGCACCGCACCCGGTGAGGACCAGGGTGAGCGCCAGACCGGTGACGCCGAGAGTGGCGAGCGCGCGTTGTCGTCGTACCGTGGCCATGGTCTTCCGGTCCCCTCGTGAAGTCGCACCGCGCGGCGCGTCGGTGACCGGTCAGACGCATCGGGCGGATCAACCGGTTCCACCGGGGAACGTTCGGTAGCGTCACGGTTCGGCCACGACGCCACAGGAGGCGCTCATGCGGATCACCAAGTTCACCCACGCGTGCGTGCGGCTGGAACGGGACGAGTCGGTCCTGGTCATCGATCCGGGTTCGTTCAGTGAACGCGGTGCGCTGGACGGTGCGGACGCGATCCTGCTCACCCACGAGCACATCGACCACGCGGAGCCGGAGCGGATCGCGGAGATCGTCAAGGAGCGCGGCATCCCGGTCTTCGCGCACCCCGGCGTGGCGGCCGCGCTGCCGGAGATCACCAGCCTGATCACCACGGTGCAGCCCGGCGAGTCGATCGAGGCGGCTGGCTTCGCGGTGAGCGCGCACGGCGGCGCGCACCAGATCATCCACCCGGACATCCCGCGCGTGCCGAACCTGGCCTGGCTGGTCACCGCGGACGACACGAACGTCTACCACCCGGGCGACTCGTTCGCGATCCCGGACGGCGTCGACGTCGACACGCTCTTCCTGCCGATCTCCGGCCCGTGGATGCGGATGGCCGAGGCCGTCGACTTCGCCCGTGAGATCAACCCGAGGCGCGCGTTCGCGCTTCATGAGGCGCTGCTCAGTGACATCGGCATCGCCGTCGTCGGCCGGAACATGGAGCGGCTGCTCGACTGCGAGTACACCCGGCTGCAGCCCGGGACGACCGTGTCGTGACGGTCGGCGCGGCGCTGCTCCGGCAGCTGTACTGCGCGCCCCCGGACGGCTTCACGGCCGCCCGGGACGCGGCCGTGGCGGAGGCACGCGCCCGGGGCGACGCGGCCGCGGCAAAGGAGATCGCCGCACTACGCAAGCCCACGATCGCGGCCTGGCTTGTCAACCTGCTGGCCATCCGCCGCCCGGAGCTGCTGGCCGACCTGGCCGCGCTGGCCGGCGAGATGCGCGTGGCCCAGCGGGAACTGCGCGGCGCCGAGCTGCGGGAGCTGTCCGCGCAACGCCGCCGGGTGGTGGCGTCGCTCGTCGCCGAGGCGCGGGCACTTGCCGCCGCGTCCGGCGCCGAGGCCGCGAAGCTGCCGCTCGGCGAGGTGGAGGACACGCTCAACGCGGCGCTCTCGGACGAGGGGATCGCGACGTCGGTGCGGTCCGGGCGGCTGCTGCGGCCGGTGACGTACGCGGGCTTCGGCGAGGTACCCCGCCCTCGCCTGCGCCTGGTCACGGCGGACGCCGATGACACCGAGGAGCGCCCTGCGAAGCCGGGCCGTGCGACACGGCCGGGTGCGGGTGAGGCTCGCCCCCCACAGAGGGCGGAGCTCAGCCGTCGCGCGGAGGACGCGGAGCCCACTCGTCGCGCGGGGGATGGGGAGCCCAGCCGTCGCGCCGAGGGCGGGGAGCCCACTCGTCGCGCGGGGGATGGGGAGCCCACTCGTCGCGCCGAGGACGCGGAGCCCAGCCGTCGCGCCGAGGACGCGGAGCCCAGCCGTCGCGCCGAGGACGCGGAGCCCAGCCGTCGCGCCGAGGACGCGGAGCCCACCCGTCGCGCCGAGGATGCGGAGCCCACCCGTAGCGCCGAGGACGCGGAGATCACCCGCCTGGCACGGGAGGCGGAACGTGCCCGCCGCGGGCTGGAACGCGCCGAACGGGAGGCGTTCCGCGACCGCGAGCGGGCGGGCGGGGACCTCACCGCCGCCGAGGAGGACGAGCGGGCAGCTGTCGCCGCGGTCGCGGACCTGTCCGCGCGGATCGCCGCGCTCCAGGCCGAGCGCGGCGAGGCGGAGCAGGAGGCCGGTCGCCGCAAGCTCGCCCGCAAGGCCGCGGAACGGGCCGCGGTCGCCGCCCGGCGCCGGCACGGTGATGCCGCAGCCGCGTTGGAAGCGCTCCCACCTGCGCGGAAGCGGAGCCCGGGGGAGGGCGGCACTGCCGAGAATGGACCGTTCGTCGAGCCTGCGGCGCCGTTCGCCGAAACCGTGACGCGGAAAGGTGCGGCGCGCCGGGGCAGGGCTGACCGTGACGGCGTGCCCAAGGCAGAATCGGGCGCGTGACCCCCGACCAGGCGGCGGCAGCCGCGAAGGCGCATGTGCTGCGTCTCGGCGGGGCGTTCGCGGAGGATCCGCTGACGTTGCAGCGTGCACGGCGGCTGGGACTGTCCGGCTGGGCCTATTACGTGGCCGCGCGCGGCGGCGCGCTCGGCGACGTCCGGGCGGACACGGTCGCGGCCGCGCTGGGCTTCATAGCGCCGGACGCGGTCTCGGACGGGTGGGATGCCGCAGTGATGGTGCTGCCGCCGTCCAGGATCGCGGCGGAGCACCTGATCGAGTGCGCGCGGTGGGGTGCGGAGCGGCTGTCCACGTTTCCCCGCCTGGCCCGGCTGACCGAGCTGTGTCAGCGGGTGGTGCTTGCGGCGGAGCCGGCGGGGCTGCCGCTGTTCGCCGCGTGGCGGGCGATGCCGCTGCCTGAGCACGCGCCGGGCGGGCGGGCGGCGATCCTGCTGCACCTGCTGCGCGAGCACCGGAACGCGGCACACCTACTGGCGGCCCGGGTCAGCGGCCTGAGCCCGCTGGAGGCGGTGATCGCCGGGCCGGAGGGCGAGGCGGGCGCGGTGGCCTACGGGTGGCAGCCGCCGTACCCGAAGGTGCCGCCGCTGGTCAGGCGGCGGCTGTGGGCGGACTCGGTGACCGACCGAATAGCCGGCCAGGCCTACGAGGTGCTCACGCTTACGGAGCGGGCCGAGCTGCTCGGCCTGCTGACCTCCGTCACCGCCCTCGTCTGGCCCGAGGACTGAGCCGGACGCGCCCAGGGACCGAGCCGGACCAGCCCAAGGACCGAGCCGGACCAGCCCAGAGGACTGAGCCGAGGACCAGCCCGGATCAGCCCGAGGACTGACCCGAGCTGACACGGGCCGCTACTCCGGTTTGGCCGTACGCGTCGGCCGGGCCCGGAGGTCGTCGACGTAGTCGTCCGGGGCGCCGGCGGCCTGGGCCGCGTTGGCGATCTCGGTGAGGTACCACGAGGTCGGGAGGCCGCCCTCGTATCCGTTGAGGACGTAGACCCACGCGGTCACCTCGCCCTCGAGCGTGGCGACGCGCACGGTCAGCTTCCGGTATGTGCCGGAGTTCACCCCCTCGACCTCATCGAGTTGGGCGGCGTCGAACTCGTCGACGTCGTAGAGGGCCACGAACACGCGGTCGCCTGGCGACTCCACTACCGTGGTGACGGCCCCCTCCCAACCGAGGACGTCCTCCCCGGCAAAGGTCAGCCGCCACCCCTCCAGCCACCCGACCCCGATCATGGGCGAGTGCGGAGCGTAAGCATGCATGCGGGCTGGGTCGAGGTTTGAGCCATACGCGGCGTAATGACGCACGGCGATGACGATAGCCGGACCGACGGTTGGGGGAGAATATGACCGAGCGTGTCGTATCTGGTTTACGGGGAAAAATCAGATCGTGTTTGGGAGGAAAGGCATGAACGTAGGGGCTGGGGCGGGGCGAATCGTCATCATCGGTGGCGGTCCGGCCGGATATGAGGCGGCACTTGTCGCTGCGCAGCTGGGCGCCGAGGTGACGGTGGTCGAGCAGGACGGTGCGGGCGGGGCCTGCGTGCTGTTCGACTGCGTGCCGTCGAAGACCTTCATCGCCAGCTCGGGGGTGGTCACGGCGTTCCGGGACACCGAGGAGTTCGGCATCGACTCGGACGGCCTGGAGGCGGTCACCGTCGACGCGCCCGCGGTGCACGGCCGGGTGAAGCGGCTGGCGCTTGCGCAGTCGTCTGACATCCACGAAAAGCTGATCAAGGCGGGTGTGACAATGGTGTCCGGCCGCGCGCGTCTCGGCGACGACACGCTGGGTCACACCCACCGCGTGCTGATCACGCCGGATACTGGTGACGCTGAGTATTCAATTGACGCCAGAACTGTGCTGATCGCGACGGGTGCGACGCCGCGTCAGCTCGAGTCCGCGATGCCGGACGGCGAGCGCATCCTGACCTGGCGGGAGATCTACGACCTGCCGGAGCTGCCGGAGCACCTGGTCGTGATCGGCTCCGGCGTGACCGGCGCGGAGTTCGCAAGCGCCTACCTGGCGATGGGGGTCACCGTGACGCTTGTCTCCAGCCGGGACCGGGTGATGCCGCACGAGGACGCGGACGCGGCGATGGCGATCGAGCGGGTGTTCCGTTCCCGTGGCATGAACATCCTGAACAACTCGCGCGCCGAGTCGGTGGTCCGCGGCGGCGACGGCGTGAAGGTGACGCTTGCCGACGGCCGGGAGGTCTTCGGCTCGCACGCGCTGATGGCGGTCGGCTCGATCCCGAACACCCAGGAGCTTGGCCTGGCCGAGTACGGCGTCGAGGTGTCCAAGGGCGGCTACGTCACGGTGGACCGCACGTCCCGCACCAACGTCCCCGGCATCTACGCGGCCGGCGACTGCACAGGCGTGCTGCCGCTTGCGAGCGTGGCCGCCATGCAGGGCCGGATCGCGATGTGGCACGCGCTCGGCGACGCGGTCCGCCCGCTGCGCCTGCGTACCGTCGCGGCGAACGTGTTCACCGATCCGGAGCTGGCCACGGTCGGCATCTCGCAGGACGAGGCGGATTCCGGCAAGGTCTCGGTCCGCCAGGTGATGCTGCCGCTGAACGGCAACGCGCGCGCCAAGATGGACGATCTGCACGACGGCTTCGTGAAGATGTTCTGCCGGCCGAGCGGGCACATCATCGGCGGCGTGGTGGTGGCGCCGAAGGCAAGCGAGCTGATCCAGCAGATCGCGGTGGCGGTGGAGAACAACCTGACCGTGGACCAGATCGCGCAGACGATCACGATCTACCCGTCGCTGTCCGGTTCGGTGGCGGAGGCCGCGCGCCAGCTCATGCTTCACGATCTGGAGTAGTTGATCTATGCGATGACTCACCGGGGCGAATCGTCCACATTTGGCGTTCAGGTCGCCGTGTGGCGCGTACCGTGGAGGGGCCTTTGACATCGGGTCCCCCGTTCTCGATGTCGGGCGTCGGTGTCACCCGCCGGCCGAAGCGATGCAGGTCGGCGGCGCGTGGCGCCGGGGCCGCCGGCAGGTCCCGTGCCGGCGGCCCGCGCATGCGCCGCACGCTGCGAGAAAGCGGACGCCGATCCAAGATCCGTAATGCGTACGCAATGAGATCGGCGTAATTTTCACCCCATGGCGGACCTGTTCGAGGACTACCGACTCGGACCCGGGTGGGACGAGATGTTCGGCGCGCCCGGTCTGGCCCGGGAGATCTACGAGGCGCTGCACGGCACGCTGCAGCCGCTGTCCAGCGCCGAACTGGGCATTCGCGCCGACGTGCTCGCGCGCGCGTTCCTCGACCAGGGCATCACGTTCGCGCTGAAGGGCGTGGAGCGGCCGTTCCCGCTCGACATCGTGCCGCGGATCATCGCGAACGCGGAGTGGACCGCGGTCTCGGCCGGTGTGGCCCAGCGCATCCGCGCGCTCGAGGCGTTCCTGGCCGACGTCTACGGACCCGGCCAGGTCCTGAAGGACGGCGTGGTGCCGCGCCGGGTCGTGATGACCTCCGGCAACTTCCACCGGGCCGCCTTCGGGATCACCCCGCACAACGGGGTACGCATCCACGTCGCCGGCGTCGATCTGATCCGCGACGAGCAGGGCACGTTCCGGGTGCTCGAGGACAACGTCCGCATCCCGTCCGGCGTGAGTTACGTGATGGAGAACCGGCGTGCGATGGCGCACGTGCTGCCGGAGGTGTTCGCGGCCACCCGGGTCTGCCCTGTCGACTCGTACCCCGGACAGCTCTTGAAGGCTCTTCGGGCCGCCGCCCCGGTCGGGATCAACGATCCGACTGTGGTGGTGCTGACGCCCGGCGTGCACAACTCGGCGTATTTCGAGCACACGCTGCTGGCCCGGGAGATGGGCGTCGAACTTGTCGAGGGCCGGGACCTGATCTGCGTCGGCAACGAGGTCGCGATGCGGACCACCGCCGGTGAGCAGCGGGTCGACGTGATCTACCGCCGGGTCGACGACGAGTTCCTGGACCCGGTGCAGTTCCGGGCCGACTCGGTGCTGGGCGTGGCCGGGCTGATCAACGCGGCCCGCGCCGGCCGGGTCACCATCGCGAACGCGGTCGGCAACGGCGTGGCGGACGACAAGCTGCTCTACACCTACGTCCCGGAGCTGATCCGCTACTACCTGAACGAGGAGCCGCTGCTCCCCAACGTGGACACCTACCGGCTTGAGGAGCCGGACGCGCTCGCCCACGTGATCGACCGCCTCGACCAGCTGGTGATCAAGCCGGTCGACGGCGCGGGTGGCGCGGGCATCGTGATCGGCTCGCAGGCCACGGACGAGGAGCTGGCCGCGGTCCGGGAACGGATCCTGGCCGACCCGCGCGGCTGGATCGCGCAGCGCGAGGTGAAGCTCTCCATGGTCCCCACGCTCGTCGGCAACCGGCTGCGCGGCCGGCACGTGGACCTACGCCCGTTCGCGGTCAACGACGGCGACAAGATCTGGGTGCTGCCCGGCGGCCTGACCCGGGTGGCGCTGCCGGAGGGCGCGCTTGTGGTCAACTCCAGCCAGGGCGGCGGCTCGAAGGACACCTGGATCCTGGCCGCGGAGCAGTCTCCGCCGGCGGCTCCGCCGGTGCTTGAGCCCGTCGCCCCGGAGCCCGAGCTGGCGGAGCTGCACGACGGCATCGCGCCCGACCCCGGGCCCGGCGCGGACCTCACAAGCGTGCAGGCCCAGCAGGAGCAGCAGCAACAGCAGGGGAGCAGTGCCGGATGCTGAGCCGGATCGCCGAGTCGCTCTACTGGATCGGCCGGTACGTCGAGCGCGCCGAGGACACGGCCCGCATCCTCGACGTCCACCTGCACCGCATGCTCGCCGACCCGTGGATCGACGAGCAGACCGCCTGCCGGTCGCTGCTCACCGTGATGGGCCTGCCCGGCGTCGAGCCGCCCTACTCGTCCGCCCGGATGGTCGGCCTGCTCGGCCTGGACCAGCGCAATCCCAGCGCGGTCACCGGCGCGCTCGCCGCCGCCCGGGAGAACGCGCGCGGCGCCCGCGAGGCGATCTCCGCCGAGATGTGGGAGTGCCTGAACGCGACCTGGCACGGCCTGCCGGACGCGCGCCGCCGGGTCGAGCAGCAGGGCGTGCACGCGTTCTTCCGCTGGGTCCGCGAGCGCTGTTCGGTGATGGCCGGCCTGACCGACGCGACAATGAGCCGCGACGAGGGCTGGCTGTTCCTGGTGCTGGGCCGCAGCGTGGAGCGGGTCGACATGACGTCCCGGCTGCTCTCCACGCACGTCGGTGCCGGCGGCAGCATCCCGTCCTGGCTGACGCTGCTGCGGTCGTGCGGCGCGTGGGAGACGTTCCTGCGCACCTACCGCGGCTCGCTCGACGACCGTCACGCCGCCGAGTTCCTGCTGCTGGACCGGCTCTTCCCGCGGTCGGTCTTCGCGGCGCTGGCCACCGCGGAGTCCTGCCTGCGCGACCTGGAGCCGGAGCCGGGGCGGGCCGGCGTCGCCACTGACGCGCAGCGCATCGTCGGCCGGGCCCGCACCAACCTTGAGTTCCGCGGGCCGGACGAGCTGCTCGGCGACCTCGGCACCGTGCTGGCCGGGCTGCAGCGCACCTGCTCGCAGGTGAACGGCGCGGTCTCCACCAGGTACTTCCGCCAGACCAGCGCGGTCAGCTGGGTCAGCGAGGTGACGGTCTGATGGTCGACTCCTGGCGACTCAAGATCAAGCACCGGACCGGCTTCACGTACGCCGGGAAGGTCCGTTCCTCGTACAACGAGGCCCGGATGTCCCCGCGGAACGAGGCCCGCCAAGCCGTGCTCGACGCGCGCGTGGAGGTGTGGCCGCCGGCCCGCACGCACCGCTACGAGGACTACTGGGGCACTGTCGTCACCGCGTTCGACGTGCACTCCCCGCACGACAACCTGCAGGTTACGGCGACCGCCACGGTCGAGACGCTGCCGGCCGGCGACCTGCTGGCCACGCACGAGGGCCTCTCCTGGGACGACCTGGCCGTGCCGGACACTGTGGACCGCTGGCACGAGCTGCTGGTGGCCACGCCGCGTACCGCGCTCGACGAGGAGCTGACCGCGCTGGCGAAGGAGATCGGCGGCACGCACGCCACCCCGCACGCGGCCGCGCTCGCGCTCTGCGAGCGGATCCGGCAGGACGTCACCTACGAGACCGGCGCGACAGGCGTGCAGACCGACGCGATCCAGGCGTGGCAGCAGCGCAAGGGCGTCTGCCAGGACATCAGCCACCTGGTCGTGGGCCTGCTCCGGGCGACCGGCACACCCGCGCGGTACGTCTCCGGCTACCTGCACCCGGCGCCGAACGCGGGCATCGGGGAGAGCGTCGCGGGTCAGAGCCACGCCTGGGTGGAGTGGTGGGTGGGGCGCTGGACCGCGTTCGACCCGACAAACGGCGTCCCGGTCGGGGAACGGCACGTGGTGGTCGGGCGCGGGCGGGACTACGGCGACGTGTCACCGCTGAAGGGGATCTTCTCCGGGCCGGCGAACACCGGCCAGGAGGTCGAGGTCACGCTAACCCGGCTGCGGTAGGACATCGGAGAGGGTACGATCGACGCCATGCGACACAGCCAGCTGACGACGACGCCGGGTTCTCCCCGGCGGCGACCGTCTCTGCGCTGACCGCAGTTCGACGCACGCAAGCCCCGGGGCGGTTCGCTCCGGGGCTTCGTTTGTCTCTCCCTCGGAAGCGGGCGGTCCCATCCGTACCCCCGAAGGAGATGTTGTGATGTCGGATCACCGCAAGCTGGGCCGTGAGCTGGAGTTCTTCGCCACCGACCCGATGGCCGGCGCCGGTCTGCCGCTGTGGCTGCCGGACGGCGCGGCCGCACGCCACGCGGTCGAGGAGTACCTGCGCGAGGAGGAGCGCCGCGCCGGGTACAAGCATGTGCACTCGCCGCCCGTCGGTAAGAAGGAGATGTACCTGACCAGCGGGCATCTGCCGCACTACGCGGACGACATGTTCCCGGTGATGGCGCTCTCCTCCTCGCCTGACGACGAGTTCGTGCTGAGACCGTCGGCCTGTCCACACCACGCGCTGATCTACAGGTCGCGCGGCCGGTCCTACCGGGAGTTGCCGCTGCGGATCGCGGAGCTGGGCGGCATGTACCGGTCCGAGCGGTCCGGCGTGCTCGGCGGGCTGAGCCGGGTACGCGGCATGCAGCTCAACGACGCACACGTCTTCGTGCCGCTGGAGCTGGTGGCGCACGAGATCGATCTGGTGCTGCGCATGATCGACAGGGCGCACGCGGCGCTCGGCGTGAAACCGGCGGGCTTCCGGCTGTCGCTGCGCGGCTCCGGCCCGAAGTACGTCGGCGACGCCGCGATGTGGGACCGGGCCGAGGGCATCCTGCGCGACGTGCTGCTCTCGTCCGGCCGCGCGTTCGTGGAGGAGCCGGGCGAGGCCGCGTTCTACGGACCGAAGATCGACATCCAGGTGCAGGACGCGGGCGGCCGGGAGATGACCCTCTCCACCGTGCAGGTCGACTTCCATCAGCCCGCCCGGTTCAATCTGGACTATGTGGACTCGGCAGGCGAACGCCAGCGGCCCGTGATGATCCACCGGAGCCTGGTGGGGAGCATGGAACGGTTGTTCGCCTACCTGATCGAGGTGCACGACGGCGCGTTCCCGTTCTGGTACGCGCCGCGTCAGCTGGAGGTGCTGCCGATCTCGGCCGGGCAGGAGGACGCGGCGCACGAGTTCGCCCGCGCGGCAGTCCTCGCCGGGCTGCGCGCCGAGGTGGTGTCCGAGGGCTCGGTGGGCTCCCGGGTACGCCGGGCCGCGCAGCACCGGGTCTCCTACGCCGCGATCATCGGACCGGCGGAGGCGGAGTCCGGCCAGGTCTCACTGCGCCCGCGCAACGCACCGGGCCTCGCCCCGATGCCTGCGGACGCGGCGCTGCGCCGTCTCCGCGACGAGGCCGACCCGCATCGATACGGCGTGTAGGCCCTCGGCCGGTGCCGCGCGGGAGTGGAAGGGAGGAGCCCTGGGCGACGACCGGTGCCCGCGGGAGCATGCGGGCCGCAACCACCCGCAGAGCGGGAAAGTCCGCTCCTGAGCTCTTGCTTGTCGCCTGCCAAGGGTTGCCGGAGGGGGATCTGATCCCCCTCCGGCAGTGCTCAGGTGACGGCGCGGCGGGCGAAGCCGACCAGGCCGGTGGTGGTGAAGAGCGCGCCGAAGCCGAGCAGCGCCAGCAGCGAGATCCACGGCGCGATGTGCGGCACCTCCGGCACCGCCGCCGCCCGGACCCCCTCGGACAGGTAGGTCAGCGGGTTGAACAGCGTCACCACCTGGAACCAGGCCATCGAGTCGAGCGACTTCCACGGGTACTGGGTCGCGCCGGTGAACATCAACGGCGTCAGGATCACCGCGAACATGATGCTGATCCGGGACGGCTGCACCACGGTCCCGAGCGTGAGCCCGATCGCCGCACCCACCCAGGAGCCGAGAAGCAGAGCAACGACCATCAGCGGTACGCCGTCGGCGTTCCAGGACACCGTGCCGAGTACCAGGAACCCGATCGGGAACATGATCACGACGGAGACCAGCGACCGCAGCACCGCGAGCACCATCTTCTCCACCGCGACCGCCCAGGTCGGCAGCGGCGCGAGCAGCCGGTCCTCGATCTCCTTGGTGAACGAGAACTCCATCACCAGCGGCAGCGCCACTGTCTGCAACGCGGTGAGGAACGCGGTGAGCGCCACGATGCCGGGCAGCAGCAGGTGGGAGTACTCCTCCGAGACGAAGCCGCCGGCGTTGAGCACCTTCGCGAAGACGAAGAGCATGAAGAGCGGCTGCAACGCGGTCTGGGCCAGGAACACCCAGATCTCCTTGCCGGTGACGAACAGGTCCCGCCAGAGGATCGCGGTAAACGCGCTGATCGCGGACGGGCGCGGCGGGGCGGATTCCAGGGTCGCGGTCATCGCAGCCCCCTTCCGGTCAGGTCGATGAACACGTCTTCCAGGCTCGGGTCGCCGAGCTGCACGTTCGCAAGCGTGGCGCCGCGCGCGTCGAGCACGGAGACCACCGGGCCGAGCAGCGCGGCGGCGGCGCGGTCCAGGTAGAGGCGGACCGTCACCTCGGCGCCGTCGGCCGCGGGCATCGCCGGCATTGTCGGGGGCGGGCCGCCGCGGGCCGCCATCATCGCCAGCGCGGCCGCCGGGATCGCCGGCCCGGCGCTGCTGACCCGCTCGCCGCGGGCCACGCCGTCCACGTCGGTGAGCGCCGCGATCAGCTTGTCCGCGTCGTCGCCGGGCGCGGGCGTGACTGTCAGCTCCAGCACGGCCTGGCCGGAGAGCCGCCGGGTCAGCGCGCCCGGCGTGTCGAGCGCGAGCAGCTTGCCGTGGTCGACGATGCCGACCCGGTCCGACATCTCCGCGGCCTCGTCCATGTCGTGCGTGGTCAGCACGATTGTCACGCCGCGGTCGCGCATCTCCCGCACCCGCTCCCACAGGAAGATCCGGGACTGCGGGTCGAGGCCTGTGGTCGGCTCGTCAAGGAACAGCACCGTCGGCTCGTGCATCATCGACCGCGCGATCATGAGCCGTTGCGTCATGCCGCCCGAGTAGAAGTCGATCTTCTTGTCCGCGGCCTCGGTCAGCCCGAACTGGTCGAGCAGCTCGTCCGCGCGCGCGTTCCGGTACGCCCTGGAGAACCCGTGGTACGCCGCGTGGAACCGCAGGTTCTGCCGGGGGGTGAGCGACCGGTCCAGGTTGCTGCGCTGCGGCACCACCGCGAACGCGCTGCGCGCCCGGACGCCGTCCCGGATCACGTCGCGGCCGGCCACTGTGGCGCTGCCGCTGGTCGCCTTGACCCGGGTGGTCAGGACGCCGATCGTCGTCGACTTGCCGGCACCGTTCGGCCCGAGCAGGCCGAAGATCTCGCCGGGCGCCACCTCGAAGCTGAGCCCGTCGACCGCGTTGACCGGCGCCTTCGGGTACCGCTTGACGAGCTCTTTCACCTCAACTGCTGGTGAGTTCACGTGGATCCTCCATGGTGGAGATCAGCTCCATCAGAAATTGTCGGACGATGGCGGCCTTCGCCGGATCGGCGTCGACCGAGGTGAGCGGCTGGGTGAGCGTGCGGACCTCCTGCACCTTCGCGATCGCCGCCTGGCCGGACTCGGTGATGACCAGCCGGATCGCACGACGGTCAGCCGGGTCCGGCTGCCGCCGCACGTGGCCCGACTTCTCAAGCGTGTCGACGATGCCGGTGAGCGTGGCCGGCTTGAAGAAGCACCGCTCCGCCAACTCCCGGTGGCCGAGATCGCCGTTCGCGTCGAGCACCGTCAGCACGGCGACGCCCGCGGGCGTCAGGTTGTGGTGGGTGGCCAGGTAGTTGCCCCACCGCTGCTGGGCGAGCCGTCCGGAGAGGACGAGCAGGCTGCCGAGCGGGGCCTCGTGCAGTCGTGAGGTGTCCACGCCATGACGTTAGCTCCCTGATAGTTAGGTGCCAAATGAATTAGCGAACTTGTCAGTGACAAGATGCTCGCCGCTGTGCATCTTGTCAACGTCAAGTTAGGGTGTCGGGGTGAAGGCCTACCACCATGGAGACCTACGGCGGGCGCTGCTCGACGCCGCGGTCGACGTGCTCGGCGAGTCCGGCCCGGCCGCGCTCAGCCTGCGGGAACTGGCCCGCCGGGCCGGGGTCTCGCACGCCGCGCCGGCGCATCACTTCCGGGACAGGGCGGGGCTGCTGACGGCGGTGGCGATCGACGGATACCGGCTGCTGGCGACCGAGCTGGCGGAGACGCGCGTCCGGACCGGATCGTTCCGGGAGATGGTGGTGGCCTATGTCGAGTTCGCGGTCCGGCACCGGGCGCACTTCGAGGTGATGTTCAGCCCGGACGTACTGCGGTCGGACGATGCCGAGCTGGCCACGGTACGCGCAAAGCTGGCGAACGCGTTCGACGCGGCGGCGCGCGACCTGCCGGACGCTCCTGCGGTGCGTGACCTGCCGGAGGCTTCCGCTGCGGACGGAGGGCTGGCCGGCTGGTCCACTGCACAGGGGGTCGCCACCCTCTGGTTGGCCGGTGCGCTTCCGCGCGGCTCGGGCCGCGCCCCCGGGGCCATCGCCCGCGCCGTGCTGTCGGCTCTTGATACCCGTTGAGCGGTCTTCCGGCCCGCGTTCTCGGCTCGCTGAGTCGTTCCTCAGTGTGCTGAGTCCTCCCTCAGGCTCCTGAGCTAAACCTCAGCAGTAGCTGAATCTGTACTCAGCCGTGACGCTGATCGGCCCCTCAGCTCGCGCTGAGTCCTCCCTCAACCGCGGCGTCGCGGCCCGCCGAGGCCGGCCGACGCCGTGCCGCTGAGCCTCCCGGCCCGTGCCGAGCGGTCTCCCTGTCCGCGCCGCAGAGCCTCCCTGCCCGTGCCGAGAGGGCCTCCTGCCCGTGCCCGAGCGGTACAAGACTCAGTCCTTGATCGTGCAGACCACTCCGCCGGCCGCGACAGTCCCGCCGACGGTGGCCGTCATGTCAGTGATGGTGCCTGATTTGTGGGCGTTGAGCGGCTGCTCCATCTTCATCGCTTCAAGCACCACAATCAGGTCGCCCTCCGACACGGTGTCGCCCTCGTTCGCCACGATCTTGACGATCGTGCCCTGCATCGGCGACACCAGCGCGTCCCCACCGGCGGCCGTCGCGGCGCCCCGTCCCCCGGTGCGGCGGGTGGACGAACGGCTGTTCCGGGCGCCACCGTCGCCCGAGGCGCCGAGCCCGCCGGGGGAGCCGAATCCACCGGAAGCACCGAGCCCGCCGGGCAGGCTGACCTCCAGCCGTTTGCCGCCCACCTCGACCACGATCGTCTCGCGCGGCGTCTCCGCCTCCGCGGCCCCGCCGCCGGTGAACGCGGGCACCTCACCTGACCACTCGGTCTCGATCCATCGGGTGTGGACGGTGAACGGCTCGGCGGTGAACGCGGGATCGCGGACCACCAGCCTGTGGAACGGCAGCGCCGTCGCCATCCCCTCGACGATCATCTCGTCGAGCGCGCGCCGGGCCCGTTCCAGCGCCTCGGCCCGGGTCTCGCCGACGATGATCACCTTGGCCAGCAGCGAGTCGAAGGCGCCGCCGACCACTGTTCCCGACGAGATTCCGGCGTCCACCCGGACACCCGGGCCGGCCGGCAGGACCAGCGTGGTGACGGTGCCGGGCGCGGGCAGGAAGCCGCGGCCCGGGTCCTCACCGTTGATCCGGAACTCTATGGCGTGGCCGCGCGGGACCGGGTCCGCGGTGAAGCGCAGCCGCTCGCCGTCAGCGATCCGGAACTGCTCGCGCACCAGGTCGATGCCGGACGTCTCCTCGGTCACCGGGTGCTCGACCTGGAGGCGCGTGTTGACCTCAAGGAACGAGACCGTGCCGTCCTGGCCGACCAGGTATTCAACAGTGCCCGCGCCGTGGTAGCCGGCCTCGCGGCAGATCGCCTTGGCGGACTCGTGGATCTGGGTGCGCTGCGCGTCGGTGAGGAACGGTGCCGGCGCCTCCTCGACGAGTTTCTGGTGGCGGCGCTGCAGCGAGCAGTCCCGGGTGCCGACCACGACGACGTTCCCGTGCGTGTCCGCGAGGACCTGCGCCTCGACGTGCCGCGGCTGGTCCAGGTACCGCTCGACGAAGCACTCGCCCCGGCCGAACGCGGCGATCGCCTCCCGGGTGGCGGACTCGAACAGCGCCGGGATCTCCTCCCGGGTGCGGGCGACCTTGAGTCCGCGCCCGCCGCCGCCGAACGCCGCCTTGATCGCGACCGGCAGCCCGTGCTCGTCGGCGAACGCGATGACCTCGTCCGGCCCGGCGACCGGATCGGGGGTGCCGGGCACGAGCGGCGCGCCGGCCCGCTGTGCGAGGTGCCGGGCGGTGACCTTGTCGCCGAGGTCGCGGATCGCCTGCGGGGTCGGGCCGATCCAGGTGAGGCCCGCGTCGAGCACCGCCTGGGCGAAGTCCGCGTTCTCGGACAGGAACCCGTATCCGGGGTGTACCGCGTCCGCGCCGGACCGCGCCGCCTGGTCCAGCAGCTTGCCGATGTGCAGGTAGGTGTCCGCCGGGGTGTCGCCGCCGAGCGCGTAGGCCTCGTCCGCCAGCCGGGCGTGCGGCGCGTCCCGGTCGGAGTCCGCGTAGACCGCGACGCTTGCCAGGCCCGCGTCCCGGCAGGCGCGGACGACCCGGACGGCGATCTCGCCGCGATTGGCGATCAGAACCTTTCGCACGGCACGCTCCTGCTCACCCCGCCGGTA
This sequence comes from Catenuloplanes sp. NPDC051500, assembly GCF_044454585.1. Lineage (NCBI taxonomy): Bacteria > Bacillati > Actinomycetota > Actinomycetes > Micromonosporales > Micromonosporaceae > Catenuloplanes > Catenuloplanes sp. NPDC051500. The sequence continues at coordinate 152,852 of NZ_JBITDX010000016.1, read as the reverse complement.
AGTTACTGACCGGGAGTTTAGCGTCCACGGGATCGATCCTGTGGACTAGTCAAACTTGTTTATTACGCTTCTTGGTGTGTCTACCACCCGCCTGATGATCCTCGGCCTGGTCCGCTGGGCCCAGCCCGTCCACGGGTACGACGTCCGCCGCGAGCTTCTCAGCTGGAGCGCCGACCGATGGGCGAACGTGCAGCCCGGCTCGATCTACCACGCGCTTCGCAAGCTGACCGAGGAAGGCCTGCTCCGCGAGGTGGCGACGGAGCAGGTCGGCGCGCGGCCGGCCCGCACCACCTACGAGATCACGCCGAAGGGCGAGGAGGAGTTCCAGGGCCTGCTGCGCGGTGCCTGGTGGTCGGTGGAGGGCTCGGTCGACCCGTTCTTCGCCGCGTTCTCCTTCCTGCCCGCGCTGCCCCGCGACGAGGCGGCCGCCGCGCTGCGCAACCGGGCCCGGATGCTGCGCGCGAACACCGAGAGCCTGCAGGCCGCGATGGACTCCGGCTGGATGAGCGAGACCTCCGGCAAGCCACCGCACGTGGCCTGGATGTGGCAGTTGCAGATGGCCCGCGCGGAGGGGGAGATCGCCTGGTGCGAGCGGATCGCGGCGCTTGTGGAGAGTGGCAGCAGCTATCTGCCGGCGTCCATGCCGTGGCCGGAGGGATGGCAGGGGTTCGCCGAGGACATTGAGTAATAATCAAGCTTGATTAGCCAAGCTATATCGCGTTAGCCTGAGCGCGCGCCCGACCGGGGCGCGCGCTCGTACCGATGCTGCTTGGGGGAGTTGAGCGGGGACATGATCGAGACAAAGGGCTTGCGGAAGTCGTTCCGCAGCCGCCGGGGAACTGTGGACGCCGTGCGCGGCGTCGACCTCTACGTGGAGGCCGGCGAGATCTACGGCTTCCTGGGCCCGAACGGGGCCGGCAAGACCACGATGCTGCGCATGCTTGCCACGCTGATCACGCCGGACGGGGGACAGGCGACGATCGCCGGCGCGGACCTGATCAAGTCTCCGGGCGACGTCCGCAGGCGGATCGGATACGTGGCCCAGGGCGGCAGCACGAGCGACGGCAGCATCGCCCGCCAGGAGCTGGTGCTCCAGTCCCGGTTCTACGGCGTCGGCAAGGCCGAGTCCCGCCGCCGCGCCGACGCTGCGGTCGACGCGTTCCAGCTGGGCGAGTTCGCCGACCGGACCTGCGGGACCTACTCCGGCGGTCAGCGCCGCCGGGTCGACATCGCGCTCGGCATCATCCACCAGCCCCGGGTGGTGTTCCTCGACGAGCCGACCACCGGCCTCGACCCGCAGAGCCGCGTGCACATGTGGGACGAGATCCGCCGGCTCCGCGACCAGGGCATGACCGTGTTCGTCACCACGCACTACCTCGACGAGGCCGACGCGCTCTGCGACCGGATCTCCATCATGGACCACGGCATGCTCGTCGCCGAGGGCACGCCCGCGGAGCTGAAGCGCGAGATCGCCGGTGACGTGATCACCGTGGGCGTCGGCGGTGCCACCGAGGAGGCGGCCAAGCTGCTGACCGGTGCCCCCTACGTGACGCGGCTTGAGGAGACCGGCGACGGCCTGCGCCTCTACGTCGACGCGGGCGGCACCGCCATCCCGCAGATCATGCGCGCGCTGGACGGCGCCGGTCTCCCGCTCGGCACGATCGAGCTGCACCGGCCCAGCCTCGACGACGTGTTCCTGGAGAAGACCGGCCGATCGCTGCGGGAGAGCTGACAATGAAATTTTTCCGGGACATCTGGCTCGTCTTCCAGAACCAGCTCCGCATGCTGCTCCGCCAGCCGGTGTGGATCTTCATCAACCTGTTCCAGCCGCTCATGTTCCTGCTGCTCTTCGCGCCGCTGCTCAAGCCCGCGCTGTCCGGCGGCGGCACGATAAGCGACGCCGAGGTCTACCGCACCTTCGTGCCCGGCCTGCTCGTCATGCTTGCCATCTTCGGCGGGCTCTTCCAGGGCTTCGGCCTCATCTCCGAGCTGCGCGCCGGCGTGATCGAGCGGTCCCGGGTCACGCCGGTCAGCCGCACCGCGCTGCTGCTCGGCCGGTCCCTGCAGGACGTGGTGAGCCTGCTGGTCCAAGCCGTGATCATCACGTTGCTGGCGATGCCGTTCGGACTCCGCGTGGAGATCGGCGACCTGCTCCTGGCGTACCTCATGCTGGCTCTGATCGCCCTGATGACGTCCGCGCTCTCCTACGGCGTGGCGCTGCTGCTCAAGAGCGAGGACGCGCTGGCCCCGGTGATGAACACGCTGTCCCAGCCGCTGCTGCTGCTCTCCGGCATCCTGCTGCCGCTCACGTTCGCTCCGGTCTGGCTGCAACGCGTCGCCGACTGGAACCCGTTCTCCTGGGCCGTCGACGGCACCCGCGCGCTCTTCGCCGGCGATCCCGGCGCGCCCGAGGTCTGGCAAGGCCTGGTGATTACGCTGGTCCTGGCCGTGGCCGCCACGGTGTGGGCCGCGCGGATGTTCGCCCGCAGCATCCGCTGACCTCCTCGTACCGTGGTCCGGTGCCCCGACTCGTGCGTGACCGGACCACCTGGCTCCTCTACGTCCAGCTCGGCCTCTGGGGTTTCTTCCTCTACGGCTTCGGCCCGGTGGTGCCCCTGCTCCGCGACGAGCAGGGCACCACCGCCGCCGTGGCCGGCCTGCACAGCACCGCGCTCGCGGTCGGCGGCCTGCTCGGTGGCGCGCTCATCCCACAGCTCACCCGTCGCCTCGGCCGTCCCCGCACCATGTGGCTGGCGCTCGGCGGCCTCGCCCTCGCCACCGCAATGCTTGTCTCGTCGACCTCGCTGCCCGCCACGCTCACCGCCGCCGCCCTGGCCTCCACCGCCGGCTGGACCGCGGTCAGCTGCGCCGTAAGCGAACTCACCTCGCACCACGGCCCGGTCGCCCCCACCGCGATCACCGAGGCGAACGCGGCCGCGGTCGGTTTCGGCATGCTCGCCCCGCTGCTCATCGGCCTGAGCACCCGCCTCTGGGACACGTGGCGCCCCGGCTTCGCCACCCTGATCCTGCTGATCGCGGCAACCGCCACAGTCACGGGGGTACGCCGCCGGCCTCGCACCCCATCCCGTCACGTCCCCGACCCGGGAGCCGGCACGTCGCCCGGATCGCCGGCATCGCCAGGTCCAGCGGTCCCGTCCGGGTATGCCGTGCCGGTCGGCCCGGTGGCGTCGCCCGGGAGCGGCGGATCACCGGGCTCCGGTGTGGGCGGCGAGGCGAAGGGACCACTGCCCCGGGCGTACTGGATGGCCTGGTCGCTGCTCGGCGTCACCGGGTCGATCGAGGTGTGCCTGTCGCTGTGGGCCGCCGACGTGCTGCGCGACCACGCCGGCATGTCACCCGGCGGCGCCTCCGCCACCGTCGCCGCGATCGTCGGCGGCATGCTCGCCGGCCGGCTGGCGGGCGCCCGGATCGCGCTTCGCGTACGGCCGGTCCCGCTGCTGCTCGCCGCCCTCGGCGTCTCCGCGGCCGGTCTCGTGCTGTTCTGGAGCTCCCCGGTCGGCTGGCTCGCCGCCGCTGGCCTGATCGTGCTCGGCCTCGGCAACGCCATGCACTACCCGCTTGTCATCTCGCTCGCCATGGCCGGTGCCCCCGGCCGGTCCGACCGGGCGGCCGCCACCGCCAGCTACTCGGTCGCGATCGGCTTCGGCGCCGCCCCGCTGCTGCTCGGCTGGGTCGCTGACCAGACCGGCCCGCACCTCGCCTTTCTCCTGCTGCCCGCGCTGATCCTGGCCGCGGTGCTGATAGTGATCCGCCTGGGACGGACACTTCCGGAGCCCGTGACCTGATCGCCCTCCGCCCATCTGGCGCGCTCTCGGCGTACCCATGTGCGGTCGTGGGTTGATGTGTTCCGGTCAGCGGCGGCGGGCCAGGGTGATGCCGTCGGCCAGGGGCAGGAGCACGGCCTCGACGCGGTCGTCGGCGGCCACGATGTCGTTGAAGGCGGCGATCGCGCGGTCGGCCTCGTTGCGGGGCTCCAGCACGTAGCCGTGGCGGAGAACGTTGTCGACGATCAGGAGGCCGCCGGGACGCATGCGTGGGACCAACTCGGCCCAGTAGGCCGGGTAGCCGACCTTGTCCGCGTCGATGAAGACCAGGTCGAGGTGGGGTTCGGCCGGGAGCGTGCGCAGATTCTCCGCGGCCGGGCCGATGCGCAACTCGATCTGCTTGTCGACGCCGGCGCGCTCCCAGTAGCGGCGCGCCACAGACGTGTACTCCTCGGAGATGTCGAAGCAGATCAGCCGCCCGTCCGCCGGGAGGCCGCGCGCGATCGACAGCGACGACAGGCCGGTGAACGTGCCCACCTCCACCGCGGTGCGCGCCCCCACAAGCTTCGTCAGCAGCGTCAACAGGCTCGCCTGCTCCGGCGACACCTGCATGGTCACCTCGCCCGGGCCGAGCGCCTCGTGCGTCTCCCGGACCAGGTCACGGGAGATATCGTCGAGCGGCAGGCTGTGCGTGAGCGCGTATTCGTACAACTCGGGCGAATGTGGCAGTGTTTTGAACTCCATGCCGCCCACGCTAGAACGTATCGACGCCGGGCGCGCCTCTCAGGCCCCGTTCGGGGCGGTCCAGAAGTCGGTGATCGAGTAGCCCAGCTGCGCGAACAGGCGGCGGAGCATCGGCAGGGAGAGCCCCACCACGGTCCCGTGATCGCCCTCGATCCGCTCCACGAACGCGCCACCAAGCCCGTCGATCGTGAACGACCCGGCGACCTGGAGCGGCTCACCCGTACCCACGTAGGTCGTGATCTCCTCATCGGACAGGTCCGCGAAGTGCACCACGGTCGCCGCGACGCCCTCGGCCTCCCGCTCACCGAAAACGTCGACCAGGCTGTGACCTGTGTAAAGAGTCCCGCTGCGCCCGCGCATCGCCCGCCACCGGCGCACCGCGTCATCCGCGTCGTCCGGCTTGCCGAGGATCTCCCCGCCGAACGCCAACACCGAGTCACACCCCAGCACAAGCGTTCCCGGCTCGGTGCCCGGCAGCGTCGCATCCTCCGTCTGACGTACCCGATCCGCGACCGCCGCAGCCTTCAGCCGCGCCAGCACCAGGCACAACGCGTCCGCACTGACCGCCTCCACCGCCGACTCGTCCACCCCGCTCACGATCACCTCAGGATCGATCCCGGCGGCACGGAGGAGGGAACGGCGGGCGGGGCTCGCGGAGCCCAGCACCAGGCGGGGCCGGTTCTCGGTCAACACGGATCCATACGCTACCGGTAGTCGTCACCGCCCCCACGGACCGGGCGGGTCAGGCATAAATCGGGCAAAAGTTAAACCGGGCCGTAACGGAGCGGAATCAGACTCGCAAGATTCGCTTCGTACCGTGCTGAAGTCGGGAGGGGCTAAGTCGCCACCACCCGCCGGCCGCTGCCGGGCGCCTGGTTCAGGTCCTCGTCGAGCAGCGCCGCTTGATGTCCCGTGCTGTGGCCGTGGTGGTCGCCCGGGGTTCGCGATTCGCGGGTCCCGGGCGCAGCCGCCTTTTCGTTGGCCGTGCTTCTGTCAGCCGTATTTCTGTCAGCCGTATTTCTGTCAGGTGTCGGCGTCGCTGTGGACGCCGGGCTCGTTTCTGCGGTGTTGGCCACGCAGGCGAAAGACCAGGAGCGCGACGACCAGGGCCACGCCCAGCAGGCTGGCGACCACTGCCACCAGAATGACGGCGACCTGGCCCATGGTGTTCGGCTCCTGCGGCGGAGGATTCGGCGTGTCGCTCCCGGCCGGCTCCGCCGAAGATCCCAGCGGGGGTACGTCAGCGGTCAGCGCCGCCACTGGATCCACAATTCCGAAGCCATATTCGGGGTCGCGCCCAGGTGCCCCTTTGTCAACGGCCGTGGCCGTCATCCGGTGCACCACCTCGGCCGCCGAAAGCCCCGGATACCGACTCCACACCAAAGCCGCCACCCCAGAAACAATCGCCGCAGACCCCGACGTGCCAGTCCCGGACTGATATTTCTGACCGATCCAAGTGCTTATTAAATCGACGCCCGGGGCCGTGAGTGACAGTTTGTCTCCGGTAATAGATACGTCGGCTATTCCGCCGTTCTTGTCCGTGGCGCCTACGGCGATTACGCCGTCTAGGTAGGCCGGGAAAGCGATGATGTTTTGGGTCGGTTTATTCCCGGGGCTTGCCACGATGATGATACCTGCTGCTAATGCCTCTTCTACGGCTCTCCGGATTTCGGCATTCGGTCCGCCGCTGTTGGATAGGTTAATAACCTTGGCGCCATGCGTGACTGCCCATCTGATGCCCTTGGCAATATTGTCGGTACTTCCTTTCCCTTCCGAATCGAAAACCCTTATGGGTAGGATCTTGGCGTCCGGAGCAATTCCGGCCGCACTCTGTGTGCTGGCTCGCCCAGCGATGAGGCCCGCAATCGCTGTTCCATGTCCTTGTTCATCCTTTTGGCCATTTGATCCATCGCCGGGAAGGAAGGACGTACCTGGCAGAATGGCATCTGCAAGGTCGTGGTGTATCTCGACTCCTGAGTCGATCACCGCGACCGTGACTCCGCGGCCCGTTGCGATTTTTTGCGCTTCGTCTGCATTGAGATAGGTTAGGTGCCATTGTTGTGCGCCTCGAACTGCCTGTGGCTGAATTTGTGGTACTGCGACGAGGGTGAGCGCAATGGCGATGTGCGCTGCGCGTTTCCTCATGATTCTAGGCCGATGGCCGGACCCGGATCGATCTTGGCTGCTGGTGGATCGGTACGGATAACGGGCACCACTCCCGATTCTGCATTCCAAGGACTGTCGGCATCGCTGCCATCTTTCTTCGTAGGCCTGCCTGGCTGTGCTGCGTGCGCGGGGAAGCCGATTGGGCCGCTCGGAGTCGCTCCGGTAATGGCATTGCTAGATGCGCCGCGGATCGCGTTGACGTTGGATACTGCGCGGTTTTTCGGGGGGATGCCAAGGATTGGACCGATGTGGCCATCGTTTGAGTTTTGTGGGGCTGAGCTGAATCCATTCCCGCGTTCCGGCCGCTTGCCAATAATTGTGGGGTTTGGTACTAGGGGGTGAGGCGTGGCGGTGTCGATCGCGATTATGGGCGATCCATCAATGCCGGCCGGGCTGCTGGCGGAAACATTTTGTCCAGTCGTTCCCGCAAGAATTGGATTGACATGCTCTGTTTCAGGTCCCGGATTAGGAACTTCCGCCGGAAGTTCAATATTGACTGAGTGTGCCGGCGATGGGATCGTTGAACTTATGGCTGGAATCGAGGGAGGTCGAATGCCGGGATTGGATGGTGCGAAATCCAATCCTGACTCGTTTTACTTGGGTGGCACCTGAAGTGCTGCCGTTGCCTCAATTAGTTCCTGGCTGGTTCGGTACATCACGGCCTGTGCCAGTCGTGTCAACTCCCGCTGTCGTGCGTCCACGTCCGGCGCGCTCATCGCTATTGCCGCTCCGCCTCGGTATCCCGTGCCGCCTACCGTCTGCCGGTGGGCTTCCTCGGCTGCGATGTTCGCGGCGTATTCGGCCTGGAGGGGGTGGAGGGTGTTCTGTGCGTCGGTGACCACGCTCATCGCGGCGGAGTAGGCCGCGTAGTTGGCCACGCTGGCGTCGAGGGTGCGTTGGGCGTTGTCGATGTCGGCGTCGAAGCGTGCCAGGTAGATCGCGGCGGCGGGGCTGTGGTCGGGGTTCCAGGCGGCGGCCAGGTTCTCGCGGTAGGTGAGCATCCGGGCGATGTGCTGGGAGAGGAGTTCTGCGGTGCGGCGCCAGCCCGCGAGATGTGCGGCGTAGGCGTCCGGCGTGTGGCCGGCCACGGCGGCCCAGATCTCGGGCACGTTCTTCGCGTGCCACGGCGTTCCTGACCAGTCCGGTTGTCCGTTGTCGAGCGCCATGGTCACAGCACCACCTGGTCGTCGGAGGCGTCGGTGCGGGTGCCGGCGCCGCTGGCCTCGAGTGCTTCGAGCACGTCGCGGGTCTGTGCGAGTGAGAAGGCGTCGGCGTCCGCGTAGCGGGAGCTGACGTCGGCGGCGGCGTTGCTGAGGCGGGTGCCGCCCTCGATGTACCAGTAGACGTTGTCGGTGGCGGCCTCCGAGGCGGTCTTGTGCGCCGTCAGGAAGTGCAGCAGCTCGTCGAACCCGGGCACCGGGTGTTCCGACTCCATGTCCGCGATCACCCGGGTCGCGTACGGCGTGTAGTTCTGCTGGATCTCGTCGATCAAGCTGTGGGCGAACTGGGACATCGCCTCGATGTCGGCGTCGATGCGGCCGTAGTCGTGCAGCCAGGCCGGTCCCTGATCGTCCGCGGGTATCCCCATGAGTCCCTCCCAGCGCCGCCCGCCCCAGGGATCGAGGTTAGCCAATCGAGGCTCACTCTTGGGGGCGTCGGCAATTTGTCCGGAGGATGCGATTTCTCACATGGGATCGTTACTGATGGCTCATCTAGGCAATGCGGAGTGTTGCCACGACGGGGTGAAGCCGGGACGGGCGGAGCGGGCCCACGTCGACTCCGGGGCGGCGGCCGGGGGAGCGGATATCCGTGCCACCGCGCGTAACGCGCCCACCAGCGCCGCGATCTCCTCCGCCGTGGGCGTACCCCGGAGGATGGTGAGGTCTGGGGCACGGTCGCCGGAGTGCATTAGGCCAGACTAAGGCCAGATGCCTTGATAACAAACTGATGTACGTCTTCCTCGACGCGGGTCAATTGGTGTGATGAGGGGCGGTGCGGGTACGTTCCTCTGGATGTCTGAGCCCGAACTTATCGCCTCCCGGTACCGGCTGCTCCGGCCGCTCGGTCAGGGCGGCATGGGCCGGGTCTGGCTGGCGCGTGACGAGGTGCTGCACCGGGACGTCGCGATCAAGGAACTCGTTCCGCCGCCCGGTCTGACCATGGATGAACGCCGCGAGATGCGGGAGCGCTCCCTGCGGGAGGCCCGCGCGATCGCCCGGCTCAACAACATCAACGTCGTGCGCGTCTTCGACGTGCTGCGTACGGACGGTGACCCCTGGATCGTCATGGAGTACGTGGCGTCCAGCTCGCTCCAGGACATTCTCTCCTCGGCCGGTCCGGTGCCGCCCACGCGCGGCATCGAGATAGGGCTGGGGATGCTCAACGCGCTCCGCGCCGCGCACCGCGCCGGGGTCGTGCACCGGGACGTGAAGCCGGGCAACGTGCTGATCGGCGAGGACGGCCGGGTCGTGCTCACCGACTTCGGCCTTGCCACCGTGCCCGGTGATCCGAACGTGACGCGTACCGGCCTGGTGCTGGGCTCTCCGGCCTACATCGCGCCGGAGCGCGCCCGGGACGGGACTGCAGGCCCGCAGGCGGACCTCTGGTCGCTCGGCGCCACGCTCTACGCCGCCGTGGAGGGCCAGTCGCCGTACGCGCGCCCGTCCGCGATCGGCACGCTCGCCGCGCTCGCCACCGAGCCGCCGCCTGCCGCACGCAACGCCGGGCCGCTGCGCCCGGTGCTGACCGGCCTGTTGCGCAAGGACCCGACTGAGCGTCTCTCGGCCGAGGAGGCCGAGCGGATGCTGATGCGCGCCGCCGGCCGGAAGTCGCGCGCCCCGCTGAACCTGTGGCAGACGCCACGCCGGGTGCCCGGCGCACCCGGCACCCGTCAGTCGGACACCCAGTCGACGCCGGCCGTGCCCGCGCCACGCCCGCCGCTGACGCCAGGCCAGCGGACCTCGATCGCGCCCGCGACCGGCTCGCACCCGCCGATCTTCTCCAAGGGCCGTGCCGCCGCGGCGGAGAACAAGGCGGAGAAGAAGAAGCCGCTTGACGCGACGCGTCTGGACGGCACGCCCGTCGCGGACCGGGATGCGACCACGCGGATCGACCCGCGCGCGCTCGCGGAGACGCCGCAGCAGGACACCACCACCCGGATCACCGGCGGTCACCTGCTCGGCGGCCGGGACGCGACCGCCCGCATCGACCTGCCGCCGAGCCGTCCGAAGGGCTCGGGAGCTGCGGGAACGCCGCTTGCGGCAACCCCGGGCGCCGACGCTTCGGGCAGCGGTTCACAATCAATGACATCCGGTGGTGCGCCTCGGGCGACCTCGCCGGACGAGACCACCGTCGTGCCGCCCGCTGTCCCGGGCGCCGACGCATCGAGGCCGGGCTCCTCCAAGCCGGGCTCCGCCGAGCCGGACGCGGCCGACCCGGGTGCAGCCGGAGTCGCCTCGTCCGGCTCGGCCACCTCCCCGAGCACGGGCACCAGGGACAACCCCAGGACCAATCTTCCGGGTACGGGTCCGGGCGCGACCGGTTCGTTCCCGGTGATCAGCGGCCTCGGCGCCGTGACCTCCGGCACTGCCATCGAGCCCGCCCCGGCACCCCGGCCCGCCCCGGACACGCCTACCGACGCGGACGCCCAGACCGTCACGGACGCCCCGGCCACCACGGATGCCCCGGCCACCACCGACGGCGATGCCACCACGGTCGTCCGGAGCGCGACGGCCGAGGCCGAGACCCCGGCGGAGCCCGAGGCGGCGACCGGCGGTGAGCAGGCCGCGGCCGAGACCGGCGACGTCGAGACGCCGGCGGCCCAGGAGGCCGACTCCTCCGGCGAGGACATCGACGGCACCACTGTGATCGCCCCGGCCACCCCGGTCGCGGGCGCCACCCGTACCCCCGATGCCTCTGATGGCTCTGAGAAGCTCGACGGCAGCGACTGGGCGCGCGACGCGTGGGCGCGCACGTCCCCCGACGAGTCCGACGCCACCGCGGTGGTGCCGCAGACCCCGGGCAACCGGGCCGCGAAGCCCGGTGGACGCAAGGCGCTTGGCGCGCCGCTGGCCCGGTTCGCCAGGTCCGCGCCGCGTGAGGACGACTACGAGGACCGCACCCAGGTGGTCGCGCCGGCGGCCAGCGGTGGGTACGACGACTACGACACGCCCAAGCCGAGGTCGAAGGGCGCGTCGGACCCGCGCATATGGCTGGTGGCGCTGCTGGTGATCGCTGTGGTCGTGGCCGCATTCCTGATCGTGCCAAGGCTGCTCGGCGACGACGGGAACGAGCAGGCGGCGCCCGGCCCGACGCCGTCGCAGTCCGCCTCGCCGAGCAGCGCGCCGCTGCCGCGCCCGAGCGGCACGCCGGGCCCGGGTGTGCCGGCGCTGACCATGCCGGCCGGCTGGCACACGTACACCAGTTCGGCGGGCTGGACCGTGCCGGTGCAGGACGACTGGTCGGTGTTCGACGGCGGGACCCACGTCGAGTTCCGGGAGAACGACGGCGGCGGGCGGCTGATGCTGATCACCGCGCTCAGCAACCCCGGGCAGGACGCGAAGGCGGCGATCACCCAGGCGGAGCAGTCGCGCCGCGGGGAGTGGGAGCAGTACAGCCTGCTCCGGCTCGAGAAGGTCGACTACTTCGATAGCGGGGCGGACTGGGAGTTCGCCTACGGGCCCGAGGGCAACTACCGCAACCACGTGCTGATCAGGAACTTTGTCACGACGAAGGACCTCGGCTACCAGATCTACTGGGGTACGCCGGACAACGTGTGGGAAGAGAATCTCGCGCAGTTCAACCTGATCGTGGCGCTGTTCAAGCCGACGAAGGACTGACTTCTCGCATTCTGCATGCGTAGATCTGCCACCTGGCGGGTATCTGCATCGCACGGAGAGAGGAGGACGACGTGGGCTACTACAAGCGGCACTGCACCCGAACCGCAGTCGCGATGTGGACGATCGCCGCCACTGTTCTGACAGTGGCGAGTGCGAGCACCGCATTGCTCATCGCGCTCTCAGCGATCGTCATTGTTTCCGTGGCCGCGGTCGGGTCATGGTTCCTGCTGCACCGCGCGGTGCCGCAGCGGGCGCGCACAGTCGTGCCCGTCGGCGCACGCCGTCAGGCCTGACCGACCCGAGACACTGAAACGGCGACAGCCGGACCGAGGTCCCGCTGTCGCCGTTCGCGTCGGTGTGTGTCAGCTGCCGATGCCGAGGTCCAGGCCCAGGTCCAGGCTCAGCGAGAGCTCCAGGTCCAGGTCGAGGTCCAGATCGGCGTCGCTGTCGTTGCTCCAGCCGTCGTGGTCCCAGTCATCGTTGCTGTCGTTGTCGTCGAGCGCGTTCGCGAGCGCGTCCACGTTGTCGTCGCTGCACTCGTAGTCGTGCGCCCAGAGCCACTTCGCGACGAGCCACTTGAGCTTGTCCTCGTCGTCGGAGGACTGCGAGTAGGAGCCGGCGTGCGCCTGGCCGTGCCCGCTGCCGTGGTGTCCGTGCCCGTGGCCCCCCGCGGTCGCGGCGGTGGCGGTGCCGATTGCGAAACCGGTGAACAGAACGGACCCGGCCGCCATCACGGCGAGGCGGCGAAGCTTGGTGTTACGCATGATTTCGATTCCCCCGTGGGTGTTGACATTGTGTGAGCGTCAGCGCGGTTCCGCGTGGCAACCGGTGACACCCGCCAGGCCCGACTATGCCGTCTGCACTCGCGTCGTTGAGAAGAACGAAGAACATTCGGTGGGTACGCGAGAAGTCCGCACCTTCTTCAGGCGAAGCACGGGGTTGTCTGAGCTAGGCTCGCGAGCTGTGCCGATCGACAGCCTGACCGACCTCGGGGACCAGCTCTTCGGAGCGCAGCCGGACCCGCCATTCCTGCTCGTGTCAATCACCGCCGCGCTCGCCCTGGCCGTGGTGCTGGTGCGCGTCACCTGGCGGGTGGGGCGCAACGCGATCACCATCGCGCACGAGGGCGGGCACGCGCTCGCGGCCGTGCTCACCGGCCGCCGGCTGACCGGAATCAAACTGCACTCGGACACGTCCGGGCTGACGCTCTCGGCGGGCCGCCCGACCGGGCCGGGCATGACGTTCACGCTGCTCGCGGGCTATGTGGCGCCGTCGCTTGTGGGTCTGCTCGGCGCCTGGCTGCTCGGCGGGAACCGGATCACGCTGCTGCTCTGGATCACGGTCGCGCTGCTGCTGGCGATGCTGATCATGATCCGCAACGTGTACGGCATCGTCTCGATCCTGATCACCGGCGCGGTCGTGTTCGGCGTGTCCTGGTACGCGGAGCCGGAGGTCCAGGCCGCGTTCGCGTACACAGGCGTCTGGTTCCTGCTGATCGGCGGCGTGCGCCCGGTCTTCGAGCTGCAGTCGATGCGCAAGTGGGGCCGGATGCCGCAGTCGGACGCGGACCAGCTGCACGGCATCAGCGGCGTCCCGGCCATCTTCTGGGTCGGCGTGTTCCTGGCGGTGAACCTGGCGGCGCTTGTCGGCGGCGTACTGCTCCTGGCCGGTGCCTATCTTCCCGCCATCCCCCTGAACTAGGCGCTGTATCGAAGTGGGATGCCGGGCTGCGGCGAGGCCCAGGCGCCGCCTGGCCGCACGTCGCAAACACCCACATACAACACCGGTATGAGGGCGTCCGCGCCGCGCACCCAGGCGACCCCTGGACCGCGCCTCGCTCCGACCCCCACGTCGATACAGCGCCTAGCAGCGGGCGTGGCGCCGGCACCCTGAACTACCTTCGGGCCCGGCGGTGGCGGGCCCGAAGGAGCTTCTACAGCGGGATGTTGCCGTGCTTCTTCGGCGGCAGCGTCTCGCGTTTGGTCCGCAGCGCGCGCAGCCCGCGGATCAGGTGCGCGCGCGTCTCGGACGGTCTGATCACCGCGTCCACATAGCCGCGCTCGGCCGCCACGTACGGATTCGCAAACGTGTCCTCGTAGTCGGCGACCAGCTCCGCGCGCAGCGCCGCCGGATCGTCCGCGTCGGCCAGCTCGGACCGGTAGAGGATGTTGACCGCGCCCTGTGCGCCCATCACCGCGATCTGTGCGGACGGCCACGCCAGGTTGAGGTCCGCGCCCAGGTGCTTGGAGCCCATCACGTCGTAGGCGCCGCCGTACGCCTTGCGCGTGATCACGGTCAGCTTCGGCACGGTGGCCTCCGCGTACGCGTAGAGCAGCTTCGCGCCGCGCCTGATGATCCCGTCCCACTCCTGGCCGGTGCCGGGCAGGAAGCCGGGCACGTCCACGAGCGTGAGCACCGGCACGTTGAACGCGTCGCAGGTGCGGACGAACCGGGCTGCCTTCTCCGACGCCGCGATGTCGAGGCAGCCGGCCAGGTGCATCGGCTGGTTCGCCACCACGCCGACCGGGCGGCCCTCGACCCGGCCGAAGCCGACCACGATGTTCTGCGCGTAGAGCGGCTGCACCTCAAGGAAGTCATCGACCAGGCGCTCGACGACCTCGCGCATGTCATAGGGCTGATTCGCCGAGTCGGGGATCAGTGAGTCGAGATCGTCGTCGCCGCCGAAGTCGACTGTGGTGTCAAAAATGGGCGGATTGTCCATATTATTGGACGGCAGATAGGAGAGCAGCGCCTTCACATAGTCGATCGCGTCCTCTTCGTCGGACGCCAGATAATGCGCGTTGCCGCTCTTCGTGTTGTGCGCCCGCGCGCCGCCCAACTCCTCCATGCCGACGTCCTCACCGGTCACCGTCTTGATCACGTCCGGCCCGGTGATGAACATGTGCGAGGTCTTGTCGACCATCACTGTGAAGTCGGTGACCGCGGGGGAGTAGACGGCGCCTCCCGCGCACGGGCCCATCACGAGCGAGATCTGCGGGATCACACCTGACGCGCGCACGTTCTTGAAGAAGATCTCGCCGTACAGGCCGAGGCTGACCACACCCTCCTGGATGCGTGCGCCGCCGGAGTCGTTGATGCCGATCACCGGGCAGCCGGTCTTCATCGCCAGATCCATCACCTTGACGATCTTCTCGCCGAACACCTCGCCGAGCGAGCCGCCGAAGACCGTGAAGTCCTGCGCGAACACGCACACCTGGCGGCCGTCGACCGTGCCGTAGCCGGTGACCACGCCGTCGCCGTACGGCCGATTCTCCTGCTGGCCGAAGTTCGTCGAACGATGCCGGGCCAGCGCGTCCAGCTCCACGAACGAACCCTCGTCCAGCAGCAGCGCGATCCGTTCGCGGGCCGTCTTCTTGCCGCGTGCATGTTGCTTCTCGACCGCGCGCGCCGAGCCCGCGTGCACGGTCTCGTCGAGGCGCCGATCCAGGTCGGCCAGCCGGCCCGCGGTGGTGTGCGGATTGACGTCGGTATCGGTCACACCACGGATCGTATGACCAAAGGGAATGAGGTGTGGAGCCGAAACCCGCTCAATCGTTTGGGGGCGTACCGCCGACATCGCCCATTTCGTTACATGTGGCGTGACGATAGGGACCCCGCGGTGACGTATGACGGCGTCGCCCTCATCGCCGGCGGCCTCGCCGCTCTCATCGCGCTCAGCCTGGCAATCCGCGCCGCGACCGGCGCCTCCCGCCGTCGCGCCGAGCTCGACGACTCCCTCGGCTCACTAAGCGATGACGAGCGCATCGAGCTGGCCCGCCGCGCCGCGCAGATCCCGGCCCGTGAGCTGCCGCACCTCGCCGCCGCCGAAGCCGCCCGCCGCGCGAACACCCCACCGCGCCGCCGTGGTGGCGACGTCAACCACCCCCGCGCCGAACAACGGCGCCGCATCACCGCACCCACAATCCTCATCCCGGTGGTCTCCGAGCTCACCCAGCTCCTCCCGGCCATCGGGCGCCGTCCCCAGGGCCGGCACACGGCCTCCCGGCCGAGAACATCCACCCGAAACCAGCAGCGGTACGACGAGACGCCGCCGCCCGCCACCCCGGAGCCCCCGCTGACGACTCCCTCGGATTTCGAGCCCGCCACCGGTTCCGTCGACGGCCGCTGGGGAGAGCGCGAGCAGCGCCCCTACCCGGACGCCGGCAGCTACGGACCCGGTTCCTACGCGGCCGCCGGCTACGGGCCCGAGCCCACCGGCACCGCGCCGCGTCCCGGCGTACCCACCGCCCGGCCCGCGCTTCCGGCCGTGCCCGCACCGCCGGTGCCGCCCTCGGACCTGCGCGTGCCCCGGCGGGTCGAGGCCGGCGACCAGCCGCCGCGTCGCCCGCGCCCCTCGCCGCGTCCCGCCCCCGACGCGGCCACCCTCTCCTACTGGCCGGACGCCGGCCGCGACGACTCCGGCGCGTTCGCCGCCGCTCTGCCGGGCGCACACCCCACCGACCAGGACCAATATCGCGGGTACGACGCGGCTGGCGGATACCCGGCGCCGACTGCGGACCGGGCCGCCGCGACCAGGGCGGGCTGGCCGGCCGGCACGCCGGAACCGGTGGCCTACGAGACCGACCGCCCCTTCGCCGACGGATACGGCGTCTCCCCACGCGGCTACGGGCCGGAGGAGGACGCGGGGCCGGAGGACACTGCCGCGGACGACCACGGCTACGACGACGCGCCCCGTCGCGGCTGGTCCGCCCCCCGCGACGGAGTGGACGACCCCGCGACCGGCCGCTATGGACGGGCGGGCGAGCCCTACCGCGACGAGAACGCCCGGGACTATGCGCACGGCGGCACGCCGCAGGGCCGTGGCGGCTACGACCCCGCCCCGCAGGGCAACACGACGCCGGGTAGCAGCAGCCCTTACGGCGACGACACACCTGGGATGCGCGGCAACGCCCCAGACCCGCGCGGCGAGGGGCCCGGCGCGGGCGGCGACGGCCCCGGCTTGCGTGGCGACGGGCCCGGAGTGCGTGGCGACGGGTCCGGAGTGCGCGGTGACGGGTCCGGCTTGCGCGGTGATGCGGTGGCCGGCTACCGCGAGGCTCCGGGCGAGGGCCACGGTCCGGGCGGTTACGCCGACTACGGCCTCCAGCCCCGCGGCGACGACGGCGGCGTGCGGGAGCACAGCGAGAACACCGGTGATCAGTGGCGGCGTGGTGCGGAAGGCTCCGGTAGCGCGGACGCGGTCACCGCGGTGCGGGCCCCCTCGTTCCGCGGGGCCTGGGACTCGCCGGAAACCCGTGCGGACGACGGACGCCGGGCGGCGGGCGGGTTCGACCCCGCCCATGACCACAACGACTTCGCGGATGCAGCCCGGTGGAACGGCTCCGGCCTCGTGGATGCGGGCCGCCGGAACGGCCCCGATGTTGCGGACCCGGACCGGTGGACCGGCCCCGACGCGGTCCGGCGGAGCAGCGACGGATTCGCGGACCCGAGCCGGTGGACCAGCCCCGACTTCGCGGACGCTGGACGGCGGAGCGCCCCCGGCCTCGTCCACACCGGACACGATGCCGCGACCACGCCTGACCCGCGCGGTGGCCGGGACACCCCTGGCTCCGGCGGCGCCACCGCCTTCACCCCGGACTCGCGTTACGGCACGGCCACCGCGTTCGCGCCGGATTCGCGGTCGATGAGCGCGGCTGCGGTCATGGAGCAACCGGCGCAGCGCGGCTACCTGACCGCAGACCGGAGCCTGACCTCGCGCGACGACCGGATCGGCAGCGCGGCCGAGCAGCGGTTCGCGACGGCAGGTGAGTCGACGCCGAGCCGGGCCTTCCCGGCCGAGCCCGGCCAGGACCGGGCCGCGGTCCGGACCGAGGTCGACCAAGAACGGGCCGTGGTCCGGGAGGCCGGAAACGCCGATGCCGTGGCGAGCCGCCGGTTCACCACACCCGCGGAGTCCGCGGCCGGCCGTGCATTCCTGACCGGAGAGGAGCGGGCTCCGGGTTCGGCGAACGCCGGCATGGCGTGGGACGGCTCCTCGACCTTCCCGGGATTCGCGGCGGCCTCGGACCGGAGGGCTGCGGAGAACACGGCGAACGCCGGTAGCGCGGTGCCAGACTTCGTGCCGGGCCGGCCCGCTGCGGCCCGGGAGTTTCCGGCTGACCGGGAGTTCTCGGCTGACCGGGAGTTTGCGGCCGACCGGGGATACGCGGCGGGTCAGGAACGTCCGGCGGTCCGGGACACGATGAACGCCGACGTCACCGCGGACCACCGGTCGTCGGCGGGGCGCGAGTTCGCGGTCCGCCAGGACTTCCCAGCCGTTCAGGACCGGGGCGCGGCAGCGGCTGATGACGTCTACGGCCGCACGGCAGTCCCGGCCCGCCCGATTCCGGTGGCCGGTTACGACCTCACGCCGAGCCGGGCTCTTCCCGCCGGTCGCGACCAGAACACGCGCGGTACCGCCGGGAACGGCGCCACCATGGGCCGCGACGGCAGAACAGCGTGGAACGGCCCGGCCGGCTGGGGTGGCCCAGACGGCTGGGACAGCTCCACGGTCCAGAACGGCGCGGCAGTTCAGAGCGGGGTAACAGCTCAGAGCGGTCCGGCTGGCCGGGGCGGCATGGCTGGCCAGGGCGGCATGGCTGGCCAGGGCGGTATGGCGGGCCAGATCGACATGGCGGGCCAGAGCAGCCCGCCCGGCCGGCCGGGCGCTGGCGGCAACCGCGGTCAGGTTCCGGGGCAGGCCGGCGCGCGCGACGGCGAGGGGTTCGGCATGCGCCCCACCAACAGCGGCATGCCTCGCGCCGAGCAGCAAGGCCTCGCCCGCACCGGCGGCGGGCAGCAGCCCGGAACCCGCGCCCCGCAGCCCGCCCTCCGCCGCGTCGGCGCCCCCGCCGCACCGCCCGCGGAGGTACCGGCCGCCATGCCCAGCCGGGCCGGCCGCAAGGGCTTCGCGAACCTCGGTGACCTCGCCGAACTGGCGCGGATCGCCGCGCTCGCCGAGCGTTCCGGTTCCCGGGACACCCGCCCGCGCGACATGCAGATCCGGCCCGCCGTCTCGCTGAGCCTGCCCCGCCCGGCCGCCGCCGCGGTGGCCGCGGCCCGGCAGGACCCGCCCGCGCCGACCCCGCGCTCGACGATCTACTCCAGTCGCCACGCGGCCGGCTGAGCGCACCACCTCCAGCCACGCGGCCTGGTCCCGGGTCCGAGCCCTGGGACCAGGCCGCGTGTGGTCTTCCCGCCGGATCCCCGGCGCCGCGGGCGTCGCTGCCCGAGCTGGCGGTAAGCGCCTCCGCCGCCGCCCTTCCTACCCTGACATCCGGCAGGCACCGGCCGGCGTGCCCGGACATCCGGCAGGCACCGGCAGGCGTGCCCGGCAGGCACCGGCCGGCGTGCCAGGCGGGCATCGTCCCGTGTGGCCAGGCAGGCATCGGCCCGTGTGCCCGGCAGGCGCCGTCCCGCGTGCCCGGCAGGGCGCCGGCGCCGCGGACCGGGACAGCGCGGGTCGTAGGCTGGGCGGATGTCGTTGCCTGGGCCCGGGGGCCCGTACTCGGATCTGGGTCGCCCGCCGTTGAACGAGCGGAACCTGCGTCGCGCCCTGCTCGTCCCGGGCGCGTTGTGGCGGCGGCTGGAGATCACGGCGGAGACCGGCTCCACGAACGCGGACGTGACCGCCGCGGCCCGGGACGGCGAGCCGGAGGGGCTGGTCATCGTGGCGGAGCGGCAGGTCGCCGGCCGGGGACGGCTGGGCCGCACCTGGGAGTCACCGGCTCGGGCGGGCTTGTCGTTGAGCGTGCTGCTGCGGCCCGGTACGCCGGACGAGGCACGTGGCTGGGCCGCTGTCCCGGCCACCGCGTACGGCTGGCTGCCGCTGTTGACAGGCGTGGCGCTGAACGAGAGCGTGCGCCGGGTGACCGGCCTGGAGACCTCGCTTAAGTGGCCGAACGACCTGCTGGTCCCGGTCGGCGAGGACGAGGGGAAGACCGCGGGCATCCTGGCCGAGGGGGTGTCCGGCGCGGTCGTGGTCGGCGTGGGGCTGAACGTGAGCCTGCGGGAGAACGAGTTGCCGGACCGGCCGACCGGGCCGCCGGCCACCTCGCTGGTGTTGGCCGGCGCGCCGGACGCGGACCGGGATTCGCTGCTCAAGGCGTTTCTGCGGAGCCTCGCGGACTGGTACGCCCGATGGCGGGACACGACCGGCGACCCGGAGGCGAGCGGGCTGCGGGCGGCCTACCGGGAGAGTTGCGGCACGATCGGCCGCCGGGTGCGGGTGCTGCTTCCGGACGGCGCCGAGGTGTCGGGCTTCGTGACCGGTGTGGACGATGACGCGCGGCTGCTGGTCAGGACGCCGGGCGGGGATCGGCCGCTGGCCGCGGGAGACGTCGTTCACCTGCGCTGACACCCGTACCCCCGGGTAATGATGACCCTGCGTCCGTGAGCTGGCACGGACGCGCTAGGTTGCTGGCCAAAACGCAAGCATGGAGGTTCCAGTGGCCTTTCCGGAGGACGTGCTCACAAGTGACGAGCACGTCGTGTTGCACCTGCACCCGCATTGGAAGGCGCTGATCGGGCCGGTGTTCGTCACCGTGCTCGCGGTCGCGGCGGTCGGGGCGAGTTTCCTTCTGCCCGAGGGCTGGCTTGTCGGTCAGCTGGCGATCGTGGTGGCGGCGATTCTGCTGGCCGGGTGGCTGGCGCTGTGGCCGTTCCTGGTCTGGCGGACCACGCACTACCTGTTCACGAACGAGCGGGTGCTGCTGCAGAAGGGCGTGCTGAACCGTGACCGGCGGGACATCCCGCTGTCCCGGGTGAACGACCACTCGATGACGCAGCGGTTCTTCGAGCGTCTGCTCGGCGCCGGCACGCTGACGATCGAGTCGGCGGGTGAGCGGGGGCAGTCGGTGTTGACCGACATTCCGCAGATCGAGCAGGTGCAGACGAAGCTGTACGAGCTGGTCGAGGCGGACCGGGACAAGCACAGCCTCGGCGACGACGAGCTGCGCGAGGCGCTCAAGGACGCGAACGGCCCGAAGCCGGCCGTCTAGGCCCCGGATCGCAGCCGGAACCAGCCGCGGAACCGGAGGCGGAGCACATCCTCCTCCGGGTACCCGGCGCCGTCGAGGCGGCTCATGGTCCCTTCGAGCGTGACGGTGCCCAGTCCGGGGCGGGCGGTGGAGGGCTTGCGGGTGAGCACTTCCAGCCGCGTGCCGAGTTGATCTCCGCCGCGCACCGGGGCGAGCCAGCGCAGCTCCTCGATCCCGGGTGAGGCGTCCGCGGCCGCGCGCTGGAGCACGTGCTCGACGTACGCGCGCATGAACAGGCTTGCGGTGAACCAGCCGCTCGCGATCAACCCGCCGTACGGGCTCCGGGCGGCCAGGTCCCCGTCGACGTGGTACCACTGCGGGTCGAACCGCTCCGCGAACGTGACCATCTCGATCTCGTCGACGGCCGTCACCCCGAGGTCGAACACGAGCCCCGGGGTGAGGTCCTCGAAGAACACGTCCGCGGGCTCACCCGTGCCGGACAGGATCACCGGCGTGGATCAGTGCGTCGGGTTGGGCACAACGGTGGGGGAGTTATCCGCGGTCCGCTGCTGGGGGGCGACCGCGGTCACGCCATTTGGGCTTTTGTCGGGGTCCTCGCCGGTCTCGTCCACCACGACGATCGGGTGCTCGTGCGTGGTGTGCTCGGCCAGCTCGGCGGTGAGGTCCAGGTTCGCCATCGCGTGCGGGTCGACGTTGTCGATGTGCATGTGGTCGACCTTGCCGGCCGGCACCTTGCGGAAGACGAACGTCCGGTACGACCAGAACCGGAATATCGTGCCGAGCACCTGGCCGCCGAACTTGGCGATGTTCAGGGCGAGCAGGGTCTCCAGGCCGAGGCCGTACTTGAAGCCGGCCAGCACGCCGAGCTCGATGCCGAGGCCGATGCCGTTGAAGAAGAAGAACAGCACGTACTCGCGGCGCATGCTCGACTTCGGCCGGTCGCGGTAGGTCCAGTGCCGGTTCATCAGGTACGACGTCGTGGTCGCGATCACCGTCGCGATGACGTTCGCCTTCAGCTGCCCGCCGGGCATCACGGTGAGGATCAGGCCGTTGAAGATGGCGAAGTTGATGGCGAAGTTGGCGCCGCCGACGATGCCGAACTTGGCCGCTTCACGGAACAGCTTCTGCCACCGTTCCGGCAGCAGACGGAGAAGACGCATTCGGCCACCTTACGACAGGTTGTAGGTCGTGAACCTGGGACCGGGCGGTAGCAGTTTGATTGCGGTGCCTTTAGTCACTGTCCGTACTTTCTGCAGGTACGGGCCGTGGTGGCGCGACGGGGAAGACGAACGTCCGATAGGACCAGAACCGCACCAGTGTCCCCAGCGCCGTACCCAGGAACTGCGCAGAAAGGTAGTCGGCGGCCTCGGTGCGGAAAACCGGCCACACCGAGCCGAGTCCGTAGTGGGTCAGCGCGAGTGTGCCGAGCGCCACACCAATTCCGACCAGATTGAAGAAGAAGTAGAGGCCGTACTCGCGGACCAGTCCGGACCGCTCCCGGTGCCGCCAGGTCCAGAAGCGGTTGCCGAAGAACGCGAGCGTCGCGGCGACGGACGCGGCGATCGTCTTGGCCGTCAGCGTCTCGATGCCGAGGCCCTGCAGGCAGAACGCGTAGATGGCGAAGTCGACGATGAAGGCGGCGCCACCCACCACACCGAACTTGCCGATCTCCCGGACGAGGTGGCCGAATCTCTCCCAGAGCATCCGGACAGCGTAGTCACGCCCGGGCGTGGAGGACCCGCACCCGGCACCGTCCGCCGTTGACCTCGCTCAACTCGCCCACTCGCAACGCGCACGGCCGGCAGCGGGCCAGGTGGTGCCCGACCTTGGTCCGTTCCCGGGTGGACAGCCGGGCGCGCAGATATCCGCCGAGCCGGTCGCTCGTCCACCGGCAGTCCGCGGACGCCACCCCGGCCAGGTGCTCGCGCAGGTATCCCTGGCGCAGGCCCTCGCGGGCCCGGTGGGCGAGGACCGCGGCCGCGTTCGGCGTGAGGCCGAGCAGCGGTGCGACCTGGCTGGGCGTGGCGCCCTCCACCTCGGTCCGCCACAGCACCTCCCGCCAGCGTGCGGGGAGCTTGCGGAACGCGCGGGCCGCGTAGGACTGCTCAAGTGCGGCGAGCGTGGGGTCGGGGAAGGGTTCGCTGACGTCGTACCGCGTGAGGTCGTCGGTGAACTGCAACCGCCGGTCGCGGCGCGTGCGGTGGTAGCAGACGTGCCGGAGGGTGGTGCTCAGGTAGGCGCGGAACGCGAGCTGGGGGCCCTGGCCGGCGCGGAGCTTCTCCAGCACCTTGGCGAACGTCTCGGCGACCAGGTCGTCGACGTCCGCGGGGTCGCGGACAAGCGTGCGGGCCAGCCCGCGCGCGGCGTCGGAGTGTCGTTCCCAGAGTGTGCCGTAGGCGTCGGGGTCGCCGGCGCGGACCGCATCGAGCAGGGCCGCGTCCTCCACCGCCGATTCGATGTCCAACGGGGGCTCCGCCGCCGCGGGTGAGACAGACGAGTGATCAGTGCCCATTGCTTGCCTCCTGAAGACGGGGTTGGGGAGGTACGCCTGGGATGTCGGATGACACCGAGCTTATGGCAAAAAGTCCGGATTGTGCAGACCCGGACCGCTCCCCGGAACTTCTTGCGCAGTACTGCACGTACCACCGGAGAAATGACCGTGAATGTGCAGCTGCGCCGCCGTTTGTGCACTTCTTGACCGTGAAGTGAAGTGATATTCGCCTTGCGCTGAGGAGAACTCCCGTGACCGGCCGCGGGCGTGTTCTACGCCCGGTCCGCCGTCACGCGAGCGGCCGGCGTCGACCTGAGGAGATTCGTGATGTCAGCCCCCACCGTCACCAGGCACCCCGCACTGCTTGCCTGGGTGGAGCCGGACGAGATGAAACAGGAGCTGTACCGCGGCCGTATGCGTGGTCGTGCCATGTACGTGATCCCTTTTTGGATGGGTCCCTTGGACGCTGAGGATCCCAAATTCGCTGTCGACATCACGGACAGCGCGTACGTCGTGGCCTCCATGCGCATCATCACGCGCATGGGTTCCGCGGTCCTCCGGGCGATGGGGACGGACGCGGAGTACGTCCGCCGCGCGAGGCGCGCCCGGCTTCCCGGACCTCCCCCGTGTGACCGGATTGTGACGTTTCCGAAGCCCTCAAATAGGGATGTAAAGCGCCTAACGCCTGTCTGATGGGCGACCAGCCCTGGCGCTACTTGCCATGGTGGCTAGGCTGCGTGGTGATGAATCTGCGGGACCTCGTCTACGGGCTCTACGAGCGGCGGCTTACCGGCAAACTGGTCGGCAAGCCGGTACCTCGTCACGTGGGCGTCATTGTCGACGGCAACCGCCGGTGGGCCAAGGAGATGGGGTTCATCGACCCCAACGACGGCCACCGCGTCGGCGCCGAGCGCATCAAGCACCTGCTCGACTGGTGTGACCAGGCCGGCATCGGGCACGTCACGCTCTACCTGCTCGCCACCGACAACCTGCTCCGCCCGGCCAAGGAACTCGACCCGCTCCTCAAGATCATCGAGGCGCTCGGCACCGAGCTGGCCGAGGACGGCAACCCGTGGCGCCTGCGCATGGTCGGCGCGATGGACATCCTGCCGAGCGAGTCCGCCACGGTTCTCAAGGCCGCGGAGCAGAAGACCCGCGACCGCAGCGGCGGCGTCGAGGTCAACTTCGCGGTCGGCTACGGCGGCCGGCGCGAGATCGCGGACGCGGTCCGGTCGCTGCTCTCCGAGCACGCGAGCGCCGGTGGCACGATCGAGGAGCTGGTCGAGGTCCTCGACGTGGACCACATCGCGGAGCATCTCTACACCCGCGGCCAGCCGGACCCCGACCTGATCATCCGCACCAGCGGTGAGCAGCGCCTCTCCGGCTTCCTGCTCTGGCAGTCCGCCCAGTCCGAGTTCTACTTCTGCGATGCGAACTGGCCTGATTTCCGCCGCACCGACTTCCTGCGCGCGCTGCGGGCCTACGGCGACCGCCAACGCCGCTTCGGTACCTAAAACCTTTTAAAGCGATATTCCCGCTTCCGCGGTGGTCCGGCCCGTTTGCTCCCGCGGGCTGACGGTTCCGCCGTGTTCAGGCCACACCCCACCGCTCGGCCCAGCGGTGCTCCCCGGGCGATGAGACGCCCGGGGACTCCCGGTGGAGCTGGACGGTCAGGCGTTGGCCTGGAGGATCTTCACGGCGTCGGCGAGGAAGGCGCCCACCGCGACAGGTGAGTCGATGGTGAAGTCGGCGGCGTCGGAGACCTCCTGGCCGGTCTCGTCGGAGCTGGCCACGGCCACGCACACGCCGAGGAAGCCGGGCTCGACCGCGGTACGGGCCCGCAGCGCGTCGAACGCCTTGATGTCGGAGACGTCGTCGCCGAAGTACCACGCGCAGCCGACGGAGAGGACGGCCTCGCTGATCACGAAGCCCTTGTCCCGGTCGACAGGCGGCTTCAGCTCGATGACCTTGCGGCCGAGCTGCACCTTCAGACCGCGGCGCTCGGCCTCGGCGTGCGCCCAGGCCTCGATCTCGGCGGCGTGTTCCGGCGTCTTGCGCCAGTGCAGGGCGACGGAGAGGCGCTTGAACTCGACGAAGGTCTTGTCGCCGAGCGCATCGGTGGCGGCGGCGGCGACCTCCTCCACGACCGGGACCCAGGGCAGCGCGGCCGGCTCGGTGACCGTCTCGCCCTTGCCGTGGCTGCGCTCCAGGCCGTACAGGCCGAAGAGGTCGACCTCGGAGAGCGTGCCGAAGCGTTCGCGCAGGAACCCGACCGGGCGGGCCGAGACGATGGCGACGCGGCGGACCAGGCGGGAGAGCGCGTCGAGCGCTTCCAGCACCTCGGGGACCGGCTGGGACGCGCCCGGGTCGTCAGTGATCGGCGACAGGACGCCGTCGAAGTCGAAGAAGAGGGCGCAGTCGGCCGCGCGACTCGCGGTGGCCTGCCAGGCCTCGGTGGGGGTTATCCGGTTCGACGACACGCCGGTCAGCGTACCCGGCGGATCGCACCCCGACCGAGTGAACAGGGGCTCATTCACTGCGCCGAAAATCAGTCTTGACAGTACGTGAATGTCTTCACTCATCGCTGGCCAGCACCTACGGGGCCCGAAAACGTAACCTTCCGCATCTGGTCGTAGTCGCATTGTGCAGTTAGCGTCTTACTCACGGCACGGGGTTTTCCCGGGCCGGCCGGCCGGCCCGGACCTGCGACGGAGTGCGCCACGGGGCCCGCATCCGACCCCGTGACCTCAAGGGCCACCGGTGGATTGGCGGATTGCGGGTGGGGTTCGGGTGCACGCCCGTTCGGAGCAGGCCTGTGACGATTCGTCCAACCACTTCTCGGGCTGATCACGGTCCGACCGCCCTCCCCGTGTCCGCGTCCGCAACCGGCGTTTCCGAGCACTCGGAGACGGCCGCGGGCAGCACGGACGGGGAGCCTCCTCAGGCCCGAGTGAATTCCCAGGTCTTCGTCCTGGACACCTCGGTGCTGCTGTCCGATCCCGCGGCGTTCCACCGCTTCGCCGACCACGAGGTGGTTCTGCCACTCGTCGTGATCACGGAGCTGGAGGGCAAGCGCAGCCACCCCGAGCTGGGCTGGTTCGCGCGGCAGTCCCTGCGGCTGCTCGACGACCTGCGGATCAAGCACGGCCGGCTCGACCAGCCCATCCCCGCCAATGAGGCAGGCGGCACGTTGCGGGTCGAGCTCAACCACTCGGACGACACGATCCTGCCCCAGGGCTTCCGGAACGAGTCGAACGATGCCCGGATCCTCTCCGTCGCGCTCAATCTCGCGGCCGAGGGTCGCGTGGTCACGCTTGTCAGTAAGGACATGCCGCTGCGGGTCAAGGCCGCGTCGGTGGGTCTGGTGGCGGACGAGTACCGCCACGGCCAGGCGATGGACGCGACGTGGACCGGCATGGCCGAGCTGGAGCTGGCCGAGGAGCAGGTGCAGCAGCTCTATTCGGGCGAGGCGCTGGATCTGGACGAGGCGGCGGGCCATCCGGTGCACACAGGTCTCGTCGTGCACTCGCCGCGCGGCTCCGCGCTGGCGCGCGTGATGCACGACAAGACGGTGCGGCTGGTCCGCGGCGACCGGGAGGCGTTCGGCCTGCGGGGCCGGTCGGCGGAGCAGCGGATCGCGCTCGACCTGCTGCTTGACGAGTCGATCGGCATCGTCTCGATGGGCGGCCGAGCTGGCACGGGCAAGTCGGCGCTGGCGCTCTGCGCGGGTCTGGAAGCGACGATGGAGCGGGGTCTGCACAAGAAGGTGGTGGTCTTCCGCCCGCTCTACGCGGTCGGTGGCCAGGAGCTGGGCTACCTGCCCGGCTCGGAGGCGGAGAAGATGTCGCCCTGGGCGCAGGCGGTCTTCGACACGCTCGGCGCGGTCGTGCACGGGAACGTCATGGACGAGGTGATCGCGCGCGGCATGCTCGAGGTGCTGCCGCTTACCCACATCCGCGGCCGGAGCCTGCACGACGCGTTCGTGATCGTCGACGAGGCACAGTCGCTTGAGCGGAACGTGTTGTTGACAGTGCTCTCCCGCATCGGGCAGAACTCACGCGTTGTGCTTACCCACGACGTCGCACAGCGTGACAACCTGCGAGTGGGTCGTCACGATGGGGTCACCGCGGTGATCGAGGCGCTGAAGGGTCACCCGATCTTCGCGCACGTCACGTTGACCCGATCCGAGCGGTCACCGATTGCTGAGGTGGTCACCGACCTGCTTGAGGACATCCCACGGTAGAGGTATGAGATCAACTGAGATATGTCCAGGTCTGAAGGCTTTCTGCCTGTGCTACATCTCACAAATATCGCTGGGGATTTCGCTTAGGCCTTGCGCTGGGTGAGGGTGGTCGACGAGCGTCCGTCGAGACCCTCGCTGCCGGAGATCATTTTCCGGCCCACCCGGACCACTGTGATCCGGGTGGCAGCGGGGCCGGCTCCCTGGAGTCGGGGGCGCTCGCGGTCTGGAGTCGTCACGCTCCGTCGCCGGTCGTACAGGCCGGGCGCCGGGGTGGTGGTACTTCCCGCCGCGTCCTTGCCCCCGACGAAGGGACCCCTTCGTGAGTCCGCTGTGGAGCCGTTACGGTGTCCGCTCGGCGTCAGTCGCACTCCTGCTCACAGGCGTTGCCGGCGGCGTGTATCTGAGCCAGGACCGTGAGATTCAGCAGCAGAGCGTCTCCGCACAGGCCGAGTTCAATGCCTCGCTCGCGGAGGAGCAGTACGTCAAGAGCCGGCACGCCGAGTACACCCGGGTGCACGCTCAGGAGGTCGAGTCCGAGCGGATCGCCGCCGACAAGGCCGCCGAGGCTGCCAAGGCCGCCGCCAAGCGCGCGGCCGCCGCCGAGGAGTCCGCAAGCCGCAAGGCCGAGCGGGTCAAGGCGGAGGCAGAGGCCAAGAAGGCCGCGGAAGAGGCCGAGGCGGCCGCCAACAAGCCCAAGAACTCGGGCACCGTGGCGTTCGACGGCCCGATCCCGGCGTCGTGCAGCGAGTTCAGCGGCAACCGGGCGACCGGGTGCGCGGTCATGCTGACCCAGGGCTTCGGGATCGACCAGTTCCCGTGCCTGAACAAGCTGTGGGCGAAGGAGTCCGGCTGGAGCCACACGGCGCTGAACTCCAGCTCCGGCGCCTACGGCATCCCGCAGGCGCTCCCGGGCGGCAAGATGGCCTCCGCGGGAAGTGACTGGGAGACCAACCCGGCCACGCAGATCGAGTGGGGTCTGGGCTACATAAAGGGTCGCTACGGCACCCCGTGTGAGGCCTGGGCGCACTCGCAGAGCGTCGGCTGGTACTAGAGAACGCGTGAACGAGGGTGCACGGGCGGTTCGCCCGTGCACCCTTTCGCGTTCCCCCGAAATACGGCAGACCCGGCGCAAGCGGACTTATGCTGCACGAGATGTCGAAAAACCCAGAAAGCCACCCTCCACGGTACGGCCGGCTGCGCGCGCTCGTCGTACCCGTGCTTGTCGCCGCAGTGGTGGTCCTGGCCTCAGTCGCGGTGACTCCGGCCCACGCCGTGCGCCACGATCCCGAGGTGGTCGGTGGTGACCTGGCGAAGAACGGCCAGTTCCCGTGGATCGTGCGGATCTCAAGCGGCTGTGCCGGGACGCTCGTCGCGCCCCGGGTGGTGCTCACGGCCGCGCACTGCGCCTACAACGTGCCGGTCGAGGGCCTGGCGGTGACGGCCGGGACCGTCGACCTGGACGACACGCGGACGGCCCGCGAGGCCCGGGTGACCCGCGCGATCATCGCGCCGCGCTTCACCCAGGTGGTGCAGGGCGACGACTGGGCGATGCTCCAGCTGGACCGGAAGCTGCCGCTGCCCACCATCCCGGTCAACACTGCGCCGGGGTACGACACCGGCCGCTTCACGGTCGTCGGCTGGGGCGCCACCGGCGAGGACGAGTCGCAGCAGCGCACGCTCCGGTTCGTCGACGTTCCGTTGGTCCCGGACCGCGCCTGCGTGGCCGCGTTCCGCAAGGAGGGGTACACCTACCTGCCCGACGAGATGCTGTGCGCCGGCTACATCACCGACGGCCGGCGCGACGCCTGCTACGGCGACTCCGGCGGGCCGCTGATCCGGCGTGACGCCTACGGCGGGTGGCTGCAGGTCGGCGTGGTGAGCTGGGGGATCGGCTGCGCCCGGCCCGGCCTGGCCGGTGTCTACACCCAGCTGTCCGCGCACGCCCGTGATCTGCGGGAGGCGTTGACCCGGCTGCGCTGAGGCGCGCGCACGGCGTACCCCCGTGGGTGCATTTGTAGTGAGATTTCGGGCGCGAAGCGGCCGTTTGACCTGCGCGGACTGTGACCTGAGCCGCCGGGGTGGCGGAGTCGGCGGGCGCCTGGTAGCTAGTTGAGGTGTGAGCGACTACGCGGAGCAGGAAGCCGCCGCCCGATTCGGTACCGACGCGTTCTACGCCTCGATCGGCCGCGCCTTCGTCGCGATGTGCGCGGTGGTGCCGCTGCTCTTCGTCATCGAGGCGCTCGACGTCTTCCTCCGGCTCGGCCTCGACTACTCCCTCGGCATCCTCCCGCACCACGTGGAGGGCCTGGACGGCATCGTCTTCGCCCACTTCCTGCACGCGGACTGGGACCACCTCTACGGCAACAGCATCCCGCTGATCCTGCTCGGCACGTTCGTGCTGGCCGCGGGCGGTAAGCGGTTCATCTGGTCGACCGCGTTCATCATGGCGGTCTCCGGCGCCGGCGTGTGGTTCACCGGCAGCGGCGACACGGTGGTGGTCGGCGCGAGCGGCGTGATCTTCGGCTACCTCGGCCTGCTCTTCACCCGCGGCATCGTCGAGCGCAGCTGGTGGAACCTCGGCGTCGTCCTGCTGATCGGCCTGCTCTACGGCTATTCGCTGCTCGGCATCCTCCCCACCACCAGCTCCATCTCCTGGCAGGGCCACCTCTTCGGCCTCCTCGGCGGCGCCACCGCCGCCATCCTCTTCCGCCGTCGCCCCGCCCCCTTAGCCCCTATCGCAGACTGACCCCACGCAGCGTGCCTCACCGCTCTTAGTCTGCAGTTTCTCCGGACCCGTCGCTTGCGTGACCACGTCGTGAGGGTCGTGGCGTCGAGCCCGGAGGAGCGAAGCGACGACCAGCTAGCAGGGCAGGCCGATTAGGTCGGCGACGGTGGCGATCTGGTGGGTGAAGAAGGTGCGGCGGTCGATGACGCTGTTCAGCAGGTGGCCGAAGAGGTCGAAGCTGATCAGGCCGTAGATCTGGACCCAGCCGAGCATGGTCAGCGCTACCACGGCCGGCGGGAGGTCCGCGTTCATCACGCGGGCCAGTGCCACCATCTCCACGTCGACCGGCGGTGGAACGTCGCGGACCGGCAGGCGCGGCGTCAGACGTCCGGCAGCCGCCGCGTCCCGGATGACCGCGACCAGGGCGAGCGGCTGCCGGCTGGCCGGGCCGATCGTGTCCTGCGGCGCGACGTAGCCGGGAACAGGGCTGCCGAAGATCAGCGCGTACTCGGCGGGGCTCGCCACCGCCCAGTCCCGGGCCGCGTGGGCGATCGCGAGCAGGCGGCCGCGGTAGTCGTCCCTGTCGACTGTCGCGTCCGCGGCCTCCACTGCCTCGCCCATCGCGTTGTACGCGTCGACGATCAGCGCGGTGAGTAGTTCGTCCCGGTTGGCGAAGTACCGGTACAGCGCGGACGACACCATGCCCAGGTCGCGGGCGACCGCGCGGAGCGAGAGGTTCGCCCCGTCCGCGGCGAGGTGGCGGCGGGCGACGGACTTGATCTCGCTGATCATCTCGGCGCGGACGCGCCGGCGCAGCGACGGTGCGGTCATGGGCTCACTCTAGCCGGATCGGATTGTTCTAGAACTCTGCCAAAAGATATGGCACACTCACACAAGAGTTCTAGAACTGTGGAGGTGCCCATGACCGTCATGAGCGAGCCCGCCGGGCTCGGCCGATTCGGCGACTACGGCGGACGTTTCGTCCCGGAAAGCCTGGTCCCCGCGTGCGAGCAGGTCGAGGCCGCGTTCCGTGCGGCGTGGGCCGATCCCGGCTTCCGTGCGGAGCTGCACGAGCTGCTCACGCTCTACGCGGGCCGGCCCACCCCGGTCACGCCGGTCCGCCGGCTCTCCGCCGAGCTGGGCCTGACGCTGCTGCTCAAGCGCGAGGACCTGGCGCACACCGGCAGTCACAAGATCAATAACGTGCTCGGCCAGGCGCTGCTCGCCCGGCGGATGGGCAAGCGGCGCCTGCTCGCGGAGACCGGGGCCGGCCAGCACGGCGTGGCCGCGGCCACCGCGTCCGCGCTGCTCGGGCTGGAGTGCGTGGTCTACATGGGCGAGCGCGACATTGAGCGCCAGGCGCCGAACGTGCGCCGCATGCGGATGCTCGGCGCCACAGTCGTGCCGGTCGCCAGCGGCAGCCGGACGCTCAAGGACGCCACGAACGAGGCCATGCGCGGCTGGGTGGCGGACACGGCCGACGCCTACTACTGCATCGGCTCGGTGATGGGCCCGCACCCGTACCCGTGGATGGTCAGGGAATTTCAGCGTGTCATCGGCGACGAGGCCCGTGCGCAGGTCGACGCCGTGCCGGACCTGGTGGTCGCGTGCGTGGGCGGCGGGTCGAACGCGGCGGGCACGTTCGCCGGTTTCGTCGACACGACCGCGCGCCTGGTGGGTGTGGAGGCGGCCGGCGGCGCCGCGATGACAAACGGGACGCCGGGCGTGCTGCACGGCTTCCGCTCGATGGTGCTGCAGGACGCGCACGGGCAGATCGCCGAGGCGGAATCGATCGCGGCCGGGCTCGACTACCCGGGCATCGGGCCGGAACACGCGCACCTCGGCACGATCGGCCGGGTCGATTACGCCACGGTCGGGGACGCGGAGGTGGTCGAGGCCGTGCACCGGCTGGCCCGGACCGAGGGGATCATCCCGGCCCTGGAGTCCGCGCACGCGCTCGCCTGGATCATCCGCTCGGCCGGTGAGCTGGCCGGACAGACCGTCCTGATGACGTTGTCCGGCCGCGGCGACAAGGACCTGGAGATCTTCGAATGATTTTCACCGATAAATCCACCAAAAAGCTGCTTCCGTATGTCACAGGCGGCATCACCGACGACTGGACCGACCATCTGCGCGCCTACGCGGACAACGGCGCGGACGCGATCGAGATCGGGCTGCCCTTCTCCGACCCGATGCTTGACGGGCCGACCATCCAGGAGGCCTCGGACCGCGCGCTCGCGAACGGCGCCACGCTTGACCGCATCCTGCGTGAGCTGTCGAAGGCCCCGGTGGACGTGCCGCTGATCGTGATGACCTACGCGAACCTGGCGATCCGCGCCGGCTTCTGCGACAGGCTCGCCGACGCCGGGATCCGCGGCCTGATCGTGCCGGACGCGCCGCTCGACGAGGTCGCCCCGATCCGCACCGCGGCGAACGCGGCAGGCCTGGACCTGATCCCACTGGCCGCGCCGTCCACCACACCGGACCGGCTGCGCGCCATCGCGGCCGGCGCACAGGGCTTCGTCTACGCGGTGTCAGTGCTCGGCACCACAGGCGAGCGGACCGAGCTCGACCCGGCCGCCGGCACGCTTGCCGCCTCGGTGCGCGCACTGACCGCGCTGCCGGTCCTGATCGGCTTCGGGATCTCCACGCCCGCGCACGCGGCCGCCGCCGTCCAGCACGCGGACGGCGTGGTGGTCGCGTCCGCGCTGATGCGGCGCCTGCTCGACGGCGCGGACCCGGCCGAGCTGGGCGCGATGGTCGCCGCCTTCCGCGAGGCGATCTAATGGCCTGGTGCCGAAATATGTGACCATCGCCGCCGACTTGGCCGCGAAGATCCGTGCGGGGGAGTACGCGCCGGGCGCCGCGCTGCCACCGCAACGGGAGCTCAGCGCGGCCTACGGCGTCACGCTCGCCACGCTCCGGGCGGCGCTGGCCCGCCTGGAGTCGGACGGGCTGCTCAGCCAGCAGGCGGGGCGGGGCACGTTCGTGGCGGAGCCGGCCGCGGCGTACCAGCTGGACTCGCTGCGAAGTCTCGCGGACGACCTTCGCGAGCAGGGCCACATCGTCGGCACCGACCTGATCGGCATCGGCGTGCGCAGGGCGCCGGCCTGGGTCACCGACGCGCTCGACCTGCCGGCCGGCGAGCGGGCCACCCGGGTGGAGCGGGTCCGGTTGATCGCCGGCCGGCCCGCCCTGCACCAGGTCTCCTGGGTCCGGGCGCCGTACGGCGCCGCGCTGCTCGACGTCGACTTCGCCCGGACCTCGCTCTACCACGCGCTCGCCGACCAGGGCGTGGTCGTGCACCGCGCCCGTGAGCGGCTGCGCCCGGCACTGCTGGAGACGCCGATCGCCACGCTGTTGCGTCAGCCGGCCGGCGCGCCGGTCTTCCTCAGCGACCGGGTCACGCTCGGCCTCGACGGCGTGCCTGTGGTGATGGACCGCGCGACGATCCTCGGCACGGTCATGGAGATCCGTGCCGAGCGCGCCGCGACCGGCCTATCCCTGCGCTGGCACGTCTAGCGGGATCTGCCCGTCAAAGTTGACGGAGGAGTAGTGCGCAAGCTTCTCCAGCCGGTGGAACGAGTCGATCGTCCGGATCGTGCCGCTCTTCGACCGCATCACGATCGACTGGGTGTAGGCGCCACCCGACCGGTACGTGACGCCCTTGAGCAGGTCGCTGCTTGTCACGCCGGTCGCCACGAAGAAGCAGTTGTCGCCCTTCACCAGCTCGTCGGTGGTCAGCACCCGGTCCAGGTCGTGGCCGGCGGCAAGCGCCTTCTCCCGCTCGGCCGCGTCCTGCGGCCACAGCTTCGCCTGGATCTCGCCGCCCATGCACTTCAGCGCGCAGGCGGCGGTGATGCCCTCGGGTGTGCCGCCGATGCCCATCAGCACGTCGACCTCGGCGTTCTCCCGGGCCGCCGCGATCGCACCCGCGATGTCGCCGTCCGAGATGAACTTGATCCGGGCGCCCGCGTCGCGGACCTCCTTGACCAGGTTCGCGTGGCGGGGGCGGTCCAGGATGCAGACCTCGACGTCGGAGACGCTGCCGCCCTTGACCTTGGCGATCCGGCGCAGGTTCTCCTGGACGCCGGCCTCGATGTCGATCACGGCGGCGTACTCCGGGCCGACCGCGAGCTTCTCCATGTAGAAGACCGCGCTCGGGTCGAACATCGCGCCGCGCTCCGCGACCGCAAGCACCGCGATCGAGCCGGGCATGCCCTTGGCCATCAGCGTGGTGCCGTCGATCGGGTCGACAGCGACGTCCACCTCCGCCCCGGTCTGGTCACCGACGATCTCGCCGTTGTAGAGCATCGGGGCGTTGTCCTTCTCGCCCTCGCCGATCACCACCACCCCGCGCATCGAGATGGAGTTGATCAGCTTTCGCATGGCGTCGACGGCCGCGCCGTCCCCGCCCTCCTTGTCACCCTTGCCCACCCACCGGCCGGCGGCCATGGCGGCGGCCTCGGTGACGCGGACCAGCTCTAGGGCCAGGTTGCGGTCGAGATCCTGCGGAATATTGGCGGTCATGCGGCCTCCTCGCTACGTTGCGGAGTCGGTCGGTCGCCGTACGCTGAGCGCAGGCGCTTTCCCCGATCCTGGCATGTGCTTCCGGGTTGGTGATAGGGGCCCGGCCAGTGGCGTCGGTCGCGCCTGGGCGTGCCGAATGACACCTCACTACCCCGATCGGTCAGGATGGAGTCGTGGACGCATCCCCGTCACCCGCCCCGGCCCCCTCCGCCGAGCCCGCCCCGCAGTCGCCGGTCCCCGCGCGGCGCGAGCGGAACTGGAAGGACATGGTGCTGTCGCTGCTGGCCATCATGGTCCCGGTGGCGCTGATGGTCGGGTTCTACCGCTACGCGCTGGACGGCGAGGAACCGAAGGTCGTCGACACCGCCCCGGCGATCGCGTCCGCCCGCTCGTCCGGCGCGTTCCCGGTGCTGGAACCGGCCGGTCTGCACGAGGACTGGCGGCCCACCACCGCGCAGTTCCGCACGGTCGAGGACGGAAAGACGCTCCGCATCGGATATGTCACCCCGGCCGGCGCCGCGGTCCTGCTGATCGAGAGCACGGTCCCGGCCGAGAAGCTGCTCCCGGCCGAGCTGACCACAAGCGCCCGTCCCGGCACGATGCTCACGGTCGACGGCAGGCAGTGGCAGTCCTACTCCGCGCGGGCCAACGAGACCGCGCTTGTGCAGCTCTCCCCGGAGCGCACAGTGGTCATCGTCGGCACCGGCGAGCAGGACGCGCTCCGTGAGCTGGCCGACAGCCTCGGCTGAGGCCGCTGTCCGGACCCGGTCCGAGCCGTAAATCGTTAAGAAATGTCGCACCGGTCTTGTACCTTCTCGCACAGCTCCTCTTGATCGTTCTTTGAGCGGTCTCCGAGAAAGCGATGACACGGGGTCCCTGAAGCCTGGCCGGTCCGGCCACGCTTCGGTGTGCCCATCCCTCTGGTTCGTGGATGGACATACATGCATAAGTCAGTCACCGTCCTGGCGGCCGCCGCCGCGTTGACGGTCACGCTCGCCGGTTGCGCCACAGTCGCCGGGCAGTCCGGCGGCGCCGGGCCCGCCCCGGTCGCGTCCTCCGCGCCCGCCGACCCGAAGGCCGCGTTCGCCGCCGCGTTCGCCGCGATGAACGTGGGAAACTTCGGCTACTCAATGGTCATCGACGAGACCATGAACGCGAAGGTGCTCGTCGACAACGACACGAAATCGACCCACGCCGCGGTCACCATCGTCGCGGAGGAGGCGTCGATGACTGTCGAGTCGTACAAGGCCGGCGAGTTCCTCTACACGAAGATGGACCTGAGCGACCTGGTCCACGGGATCAACCCCGGCGCCCCGATCCCCGAGGGCCTCGACGGCAAGAAGTGGCTGCGCCTCGACCCGTCCCGCTCCGAGCGGCTGGCCGGCAGCCTCGACCAGGTCGCGCTCGACCCCACGCTTGTCGAGCGCAGCGTCCTCACCATCCAGCAGCCGACCGCGCACACGTTCAACGGCACGCTTGACCTGACCCGGGCGACCCCGGCCCGCTTCGGCTCGCTCGACGAGTCCCCGTCGGACAAGGCCGCCCGCGAGGCCGCGAAGAACGTGCCGTTCCACGCGGAGACTGACGCCGACGGCCGCATCGCCTTCTTCTCGATCGACGTCACCGACGCCGGCGAGTCAGCCACCATGAAGATGACCTTCGGCCCGTGGGGAACCGTCACACTCCCGCCGGTCCCGGCCCCCGGCAGCTACATCGACGCCCCCGACGCCTTCTACGACATGGGCACCGTCACCACCTGACCCACCACGATCACCCACGCGGGCCGCCCGGATCTCTTCGGGCGGCCCGCGCCTTCTCCGCCGGGTCCCACCACGGCCACCGATACCTTCGAAGATCACATTCACGAACGCGGTCTTCCCACTCTGCGGGTGGTCGCGACCCGCACGCTCCCGCGGGCTCCAGTCCCGCCGCGGCCCGGCCCAGAGCAAAGACCCTCCGACAGTCCATCGTCCCCACAGGCAGCGACGCTGTCCGGGCCGCTTGAGGCGCCGGCGACGGACCATGTCGTCAGTAGTCCGGCTGGCGCGCAGAGACGTTCGCGGGGCGCGCAGGCGACCATGTCGTCCCTAGCCCGGCCGAGCTTGGGCGAGCGGGTCGAGGTCGTGGGCCGGTCCGGACCCGCGTAGGCGATCGTGGGCTGGCAGGCGGCCATGCGTCAGTAGTCGGGCTGAGGCACCGAGACGATCACGGGCCGGCATGCGAGTGCATTGCCGGCCCGTCATGTTTGCGTCGTTACTGGGTGCGGGCCTCGCGGGCGGCGTCGAGCTTGGCGCGGGCGCCGTCCAGCCAGCGCTGGCAGACCGCGGCCAGCTCCTCGCCGCGCTGCCAGAGCGCGAGCGACTCCTCAAGCGACGTGCCGCCGGCCTCCAGCCGCTCGACGACCCGCCCCAGCTCCTCGCGCGCCTGCTCGTAGCTCAGCTTCGGCTGCGCCTTCTGCTCCGTCGTCATGCACTGTCCTTCCGGGACTTCGCGGCCTTGGTCCGTTCCCGCTTCGCGGTGATCTCGTCCTTCGCGGTGGCCTCGTCGCCCGCCGGGCCGGCGTCGCCGTCGTTCGTCGCGCCGTCGTTCCCGCTGCCGGCGGTCACCTTCGCACCCGATGCCTTACGCGGCGCCCGAGCCTTGGGCGCCGACGCGCCACGAGCCGCCTCGCCACCGTCTGCGCGTGTCGCGCCGTCTGCGCGTGTCGCGCCGTTCTCGTGCGGCGCGTCGTGTGCGCGTGTCACGTCGGCCTCGCCGACTTCGCTTGTCGCGGGGCCGGCTGTCGTGTCGTGGCCGGGGGTGGAAGAGCCGGGATCGTGGACGGCCGGGGCGCCCTCGCCGGGCGGGGTGACCACCGCGGTCAAGGCGCCTGTCGACAGTCGGATGCTCAGCGCGGTCCCCGGCGCGGCCTCGTCGGCGGCGCGCACCACGTGGCCGTCCTCCGTGCGCTGCACGATCGCGTACCCCCGCTGCAGTGTCGCGGCCGGGGAGAGCGCGCGGAGGCGGGCGAGCGTGTGGGACAGCTCGTTGGCAGCGGTGCCCAGGCGGTGGCCGAGCGTGCGCTCGGCCCGGTCGCGGAGCGCCACCACCTCGGACGCGCGCTGGTCGATCATCACGTGCGGGCGGGCCATCACCGGGCGGGAGCGCCACGCCTCGATGCGCTGGGACTCGCGGTCCAGGCGGTGGGTGACCGCGCGGTCCAGCCGGTGCCGGGCCAGCGAGATCAGCCGCTGCTCCTCGGCCAGGTCGGGGACCAGGCGTTTCGCGGCGTCGGTAGGCGTCGAGGCGCGGACGTCGGCCACGTAGTCGAGCAGTGGCGTGTCCTCCTCGTGGCCGATCGCGCTCACCACAGGCGTGCGGCAGGCGAACACGGCCCGGCACAGCGCCTCGTCGGAGAACGGCAGCAGGTCCTCCACGCTGCCGCCGCCGCGCGCGATCACGATCACGTCGGTGCCGGGGTCGTCGTCGAGCACCTTCAGCGCGTCGAGGATCTGCGGCACGGCAGAGAGTCCCTGGGTGGCCACGTTGATCACCCGGAAGTCGACGGCGGGCCAGCGGCGCCGGGTGTTGGTCAGCACGTCCCGCTCGGCGGCGGACGCCCGGCCGGTGATCAGACCGATCCGCTGCGGCAGGAACGGCAGCCGCCGTTTCCGCTCGCGGGCGAACAGGCCCTCCGCGCCGAGCAGCCGCTTCAGCTTCTCCAGCCGGGCCAGCAGCTCACCGAGCCCGACCTGCCGGATCTCGTCGGCCCGAAGGCTCAGCGTGCCGCGGGCGGGGTAGAACTCAGGCTTCGCGTGGAGCACGACGCGCGCGCCCTCGGACAGCTCGGGCGCGCCGACCGCGAGCACCTCGTGGCTCGTGGTCACGGTGAGGCTCAGCTCGGCGGCCGGGTCGCGAAGCGTGATGAAGACCGTGCCGGCCCCGGGACGCCTGCTGATCTGCGCGACCTGCCCGTCCACCCAGACCCAGCCGAGCTTGGCGATCCAGGCGCTGACCTTCTGGCTGACCACGCGGACCGGCCAGGGCTCGTCCGCGGTGCTGGCGCCGGGCGCCGCTGCGCCGTTGCGCGCGGCCCCGGCCGTCGGTGGTGGCCCGGTCTGTGTCACCCCCACACCCTAGAACCACCCCCCGACATCTTCCGGGTACGCCCGCGCTCACGACCTGGCCAGCCGCACCAGCACTGTGACAAGCACCGCCACCGCCAGCCCGCAATACCCCCAGAACAGCAGGTCGGCGAGCGCGTACCCCCAGTCCGGCCGCCACGGCTGAGCTGCCAGGGCGGCCCGCGCCTCCGCGACCGATGCGCCCGCGCCGGTCCGGTGCATGGCGTGCAGTGGATAGCCGCGGCGCAGCGTGTAGGAGAACGCGATCAGCGAGCCCTCCTCCCGTACCCACAGGGAGAGAACGGTGCCGGTGAGCCCGCCGAGGACCGCGGCCGCCGTGGTCCACGCCGCCCGGACGGACAGGCGGGACACGGCGAGCAGCAGCGCGCCGCCGACCAGGTAGCCGGTGGCCAGGACGGTGACGCGCGTGCTGGCAAGCGTGGTGGTGGCCATGAAGAGCAGCCAGAGCGCGGCGAGCATGCTGAGCAGGGCGAGACTGCGGCGGAGCGCGATCGGCAGCGCCCGGCCCAGCTCGGCGAGTTTTCCCTGTTCGTCCGGCATGAGGCCATTTTGTGCCTGATCGGCGGTGGAACGGGGGAGAACGTGTGCGGTCGGTCGCACGATCACGGGACCCGGCGGCGGGGTGCGTACGATGGCTGCTGTGAGCGAGACGAGCCGTAAGCGGGTCCTGCTGGCCAAGCCGCGTGGCTACTGCGCGGGTGTGGATCGGGCGGTGCAGACCGTCGAAGAGTCGCTGAAACTCTACGGCGCGCCGATCTATGTCCGGAAGCAGATCGTGCACAACAAACACGTGGTGACCTCGCTTGAGGCGAAGGGCGCCATCTTCGTGGAGGAGAACGAGGAGGTGCCCGAGGGCGCCACTGTCATCTTCTCCGCGCACGGCGTGGCCCCCACCGTGCACGAGTCCGCCAAGCAGCGGAACCTGCGCGCCATCGACGCGACCTGCCCGCTTGTGACGAAGGTGCATCACGAGGCGCGCCGGTTCGCCGCGGAGGACTACGACATCCTGCTCATCGGCCACGAGGGCCATGAGGAGGTCATCGGTACGGCCGGCGAGGCGCCCGCGCACGTCCAGCTGGTCGACGGGCCGGACGGCGTGGACAAGATCACCGTTCGGGACCCGGAGAAGGTCGTCTGGCTGTCCCAGACCACGCTCTCGGTGGACGAGACGATGGAGACCGTGGCCCGGCTGAAGACGAAGCTGCCGCTGCTGGTATCGCCGCCGAGCGACGACATCTGCTATGCCACCTCCAACCGCCAGCACGTGGTCAAGGAGATCGCGCCGGACTGCGACGTGGTGATCGTGGTCGGCTCCACCAACTCGTCGAACTCGGTTCGGCTGGTCGAGGTCGCGCTGCAGTACGGCGCGCGCGCCGGCCACCTTGTCGACTTCGCGCACGAGATCAAGGACGAGTGGCTTGAGGGTGCGACCACCGTCGGCCTGACCTCCGGCGCAAGCGTCCCGGACGACCTGGTCATGGACGTGCTGACGCACCTGGCCGCACGCGGCTACAACGACGTCGAGGAGATCCTCACGGCGGAGGAGCGGCTGACGTTCTCGCTGCCGCAGGAGCTTAAGCGGGATATGAAGAAGGCCCTCGCCTCTCAGCCAGCTCAGTAGGGTTCGTGACCAGCTCGGGGGCCTGCGGCTGACGCGGCGCCACCTCGATCTGCGCGGGCGTGTCCAGCACCGACCGGGACACGCCCAGGTCGGCCAGCTTGCGCGCGCTCACAAGCACCCGTGACTCGAGCGACCCGACAGCCCTGTTGTACGCGGTGACCGCCCCCTCAAGCGACGACCCGAGCTTTGTCACGTGGTCGCCGAGCGTGGACAGCCGCCCGTAGAGCTCCCGCGCCACGCCGTGCACGATCGTCGCGTTCCGGGTCAGCTCGGAGTGCCGCCAGCCGTGCGCGATCGTCCGCAGCAGCGCCATCAGCGTCGCAGGTGTGGCCAGCACCACGTTCTTGGCGAACGCGTGCTCGAGCAGCATCGGGTCGCGCTGTAACGCCGCGTCCAGGAACGTGTCGGCAGGCATGAAGAGCACCACGAAGTCCGGCGTGTCGTCGAACGCGGTCCAGTACGCCTTCGCGGCAAGTGCGTCCACATGTCCGCGCAGGTGGCGGGCGTGCGCGTCCAGGTGCGTGTCCCGGGTGCGCTCGTCCCGGGCCTCCATCGCGGACAGGTAGCCGTCGAACGGCGCCTTGGCGTCCACCACCACGGTCCGGCCGCCGTGCAGCCGCACCACCAGGTCCGGCCGGACCACGCCGTCGTCGGTGGCCGTGGTGACCTGCTCCGCGAAGTCGCAGTGCTCGAGCATCCCGGCCGCCTCGACCACCCGGCGCAGCTGGTGCTCGCCCCACCGCCCGCGCACCTGGGGTGCCCGCAGCGCGGCGACAAGCTGTTTCGTCTCGGTCTGCAGCCCGCCCGCTACCGCGTTCATGGCCCGGACCTGTTCGCGCAGCTCCGCGTAGGCGTCGACGCGGTCGTGCTCCAGGTCGGCGACGCGCTGCTCGTACCTGCGGAGCGCGTCGTGCAGCGGCGCGACGGCACGGGCGACCGCCTCCTGGGACTGCGCTGTCGACTCGAACGACAGCGCACGAAGCGAGGCCTCCAGCCGCTGCTCGCCGTCCCGGGTGGCGTCAAGCGTGGCCTCCAGCCGGGCCAGGTCCGTGGCCGCGCGGGACCGGGCCAGCAGCCAGCCGAGCGCGCCGCCCGTGCCGAGACAGACGATCACCACGATCACCGTCGAGAGCTCCATCCACCGACAATGCCTCAGCGCGGGCGGCGGGAGCGGCACCGCCACGGCCCGAACCCGAAAAGTGATCAGTTTCAGCAGACTCACAGCCCCCGCGACCTGAGCGGGCGACGGGTGACAGAGCTACCGTTCACCCTATGGAGTACGTGTTGTTCCTGGCGCTGGCCGTGATGATCATCGGTTTCCTCGCCTATTGGCGCGTGTCGAGCGGTTCCCGTAAGGAACGTGAGCTGGCGGACGCCCGCGCCGACGCCCAGCGGTGGTACGAGCGGCTCGGCGGCCAGGTGATGAACCTGCACGGCGACGAGGCCGCCGCCCGGCAGGCGCTGGCCGACGCGTCCGAGCGCTACAACGCGGCCGGCGGCCAACTTGACCAGGCGAAGTCGACCCGGCAGTTCGAGCTGGCCCGGGAGACCGCGCTGGAGGGCCTGGCCTACATCCGGGCGGCCCGGGTGGCGATGGGTCTCGACCCGGGCCCCGAGGTTCCGCAGCTCGCGGCCGCGCGCGGCGCCGGCACGCTTACCAAGGAGCGTGAGGTGAGCGTGCAGGGCCAGACGTTCAAGGCGGGTCCGCAGTCCGGCCCGCAGACGCCGTACTACTACCCGGGCGGCCGGGTGAACGGCCGGCCGGTGCCCCAGGGGTGGTACTCGACGCCTGTGTGGAAGACCGCGCTGGCGACCGGCGCCGGCGTGGTCGGCGGCATGCTGATCTTCGACGCGCTGTTCTCGCCCGCGTTCGCGGACCCGGGCATGGGCGGCTTCGGCGAGGGCTACTCCGACGGTTACCAGGAGGGCCTGGAAGACGGCGGCGGCTTCGACGGCGGTGACTCCGGCGGCGACTACGGTGGCGGCGACTACGGCGGTGGCGGCGATTTCGGTGGCGGTGACTTCGGCGGCGGCGATTTCGGCGGGGGTGACTTCTAGACGCGCCGGTTGACAGTCCCACCCCCGCTCGCCAGGGTTGGGCAGGTGAAACACGGGATCGAGGTCGGCCGGGTGGCCGCGTTGTGGCGCTACCCGGTCAAGTCGATGGCCGCCGAGCCGCTTGAGCGCGCCGACCTGTCCTGGCACGGCCTGGCCGGCGACCGCCGCTGGGCGTTCCTCCGCGACCTGCCCGCCCGCAACGGCTTCCCGTGGCTGACCATCCGCGAGCGGCCGGACCTGTTGCACTACCGCCCGTGGCTTGCCGAGCCGGACCGGCCGGACGCCTCGCCGGTGCTCGTCACCACGCCGTCCGGCGAGAAGCTCGACGTCGCCGACCCCGCGCTCGCCGCGGAGCTCGGCGACGGCGTGCGCGTCCTGAAGCTCAACCGCGGCCTGTTCGACTCGGCGCCGCTAAGCGTGCTGAGCACCCGGTCGGTCGACGGCCTGTCCCGGCTGCTCGGCGACGCGGAGGTGGACCCGCTGCGCTTCCGGCCGAACGTGTTGATCGAGGCCGTTGACACCGCGCCCGCGTACCCGGAGGAGGCCTGGATCGGTGCCACGCTGTCGATCGGCGGCGCCCGCCTGCACCTTGACCGCCGCGACAAGCGCTGCATGATCGTGAACGTGGATCCGGTGACCGCGCGCCGCGACCCCGGCATCCTGCGCACGATCGCCCGGCAGCGGGACGTGTGCTTCGGCGTCTACGCCTCACCTGTCGCGCCCGGCCCGGTGGCGGTCGGCGACCCGGTGGTGTTGACCTCCGCGGAGAGGTAGTGCTAGCCGGATGGCTCCGGCCCGCGGGACTTGGCAGAGTTCAACCGTGACCAACACCCTGCCCGCCCGGTACGTCGCCGCGCTCACCCTCGGCGTCGGTCTCGCAGTCGTCCTGGCGCTCAATCTCGTCTGGGGCGACACCGGCCGTTC
The DNA here is from genome assembly GCF_044454585.1 of Catenuloplanes sp. NPDC051500. NCBI lineage: Bacteria > Bacillati > Actinomycetota > Actinomycetes > Micromonosporales > Micromonosporaceae > Catenuloplanes > Catenuloplanes sp. NPDC051500. The sequence continues at coordinate 109,604 of NZ_JBITDX010000016.1, read as the reverse complement.
CTGGGCGAACGCGATCCTGCTCCCGGCCGCGCTCATCATCACGGCCGGCACGGTGGTGATGACCCGCGGCCGTGCCTACCAGTTCCTCGGCTACCTGCTCCTCTGCGCCGGCCTGATCGTGCTCACCGTCGGCGCGCTGCTCATCGGCAAGCACATGACCTGGGGCTGGCCGCTGCTTGTCACGCTGCCCTGCCTCGCGGTGGCCGGCACGTTCCTCTGGGCGCCCGCGCATCCGGTGGCCCGCGCGCTGCACCGGACCGTGACCGGCGGCGCGCTGCTCGGCGCGACAGTGGGCCCGGTCTTCTTCCTCCGGCGTGCGGATCTGTTCGCCTGGCCCGCGCACTGGTGGGCGCTGTACATGATCGCGGCCGGCGCCGTGGTGCTCGGCAACGCGCTTGAGCTGACCCGCCACCGGATCACCTACCGCCTCCAGGGCGCGACGCTGCTGGCCGGCCCCGCGCTTGTCACCATGCTGCTCGGCTACCGGTTCCTGACCGGGGCGCTGCCGCTCTGACAGCGCCCCGGTCACGACCGTCTAGAAAGCACAGGCGATGACCAGGCCGGGGGTACGGTCCGGAAGCCGGTCCAGCTTCGCGATGTGCGCCGCCGCCTTCAGGTCGCCCTCGACAAGCGCGAGCCGGTCCAGCACCTCGGCCGGCCCGAGCACCTCGGCGAGCGGCACCTCCGCCTTCATCGACAGCTTCCGCTCCGACTTCGCCCGCCGCACCTGGGACAGCGCCTCCCCGGCCAGCGTGAGCAGTGACGGGTCGCCCGGGTGGGCCAGCTCGTGCACGGTCGGCCAGGTGGCCCGGTGCACCGAGCCGTACCGCCACCAGGACCAGGCCTCAGCGGTGGCGTACGGCAGGAACGGCGCGAACAGCCGCAGCTGCACCTCGAGCGCGGTGGCGAGCGCGGCCCGGGCCGAGACCGCGGCCGGCCCTTCGCCGTACGCCCGCTCCTTGACCAGCTCGATGTAGTCGTCGCAGAACGTCCAGAAGAAGCTCTCCGCCGCCTGCAGCGCACCCGTGTGGTCGTAGGAGGCCAGCGCGTCCGTCGCGGTGCGGACCACGCCGGCCAGCGCGGCAAGCATCGCCAGGTCAAGCGGCTCGGTCGGCTCCTCGCGCAGCGCCCCGGCCGCGCCCAGCCCGAGCACGAACTTGGACGCGTTAAGGAGCTTCGTCGCGAGCCGCCGCCCGACCTTGATCTGCCCGGGGTCGAACGCCAGGTCGGTGCCGGGCCGCCCGCTTGCCGCCCAGTACCTGACCGCGTCCGCGCCGTGCTGTTCCAGCAGCGCGATCGGCGTGACCACATTGCCCTTGGACTTGGACATCTTCTTGCGGTCCGGGTCCAGGATCCAGCCGGACAGCACTGTGTCCTTCCAGGGCAGCACGCCGTGCTCCAGGTGGGCGCGGACGACCGAGGAGAACAGCCAGGTGCGGATGATCTCCTGACCCTGGGGCCGCAGGTCCATCGGGAAGACGCGGCCGAACAGATCCTCGTCCCGCATCCACCCGCCGACGATCTGTGGCGTCAGCGACGAGGTCGCCCAGGTGTCCATCACGTCCGGATCCGCTATGAAGCCGCCGGGTCGTCCACGGTGAACTTCGACATAACCGGGCGGACACTCGGAAGAGGGATCAATCGGCAACGCGGACTCGTCCGGTGTGAGAGGGTTGTCGTAATCCGGCTCGCCAGCGCTGTCGAGCCGGTACCAGACGGGAACGGGCACGCCGAAGAACCGCTGACGGCTGATCAGCCAGTCCCCGGCGAGGCCACTCACCCAGTGTTCGTACCGGTGATGCATGTGGCCCGGCACCCAGTTCAGCTCCCGGCCCCGGCTCAGCAGCTCGTCGCGCAGACCCGCGTCCCGGCCGCCGTTGCGGATGTACCACTGCCGGGTCGCGACGATCTCCAGCGGCGACTCGCCGTTCTCGTAGAACTTGACCTGGTGCGTGATCGGCCGTGGCTCCCCGACCAGGTCACCCGCCTCGGTAAGCAGCCGGACGGTCTCCCGCCGGGCCGCGTTGACTGTCAGGCCGGCGAGGCTGTCGTACGGTCCACGGTCGACCGCCCCGGGCAGCAGCCGGCCGTCCCGCCCGATCACCACGCGGGTGTCCAGCTGCAGCTCACGCCACCAGATGACGTCCGTCAGATCGCCGAACGTGCAGACCATCGCTATACCTGTGCCCTTGTCCGGCGCGGCCAGCGGGTGCGCGTGCACCGGGACCTCGACGTCGAACAGCGGCGTCCGGACCGTACCCCCGACAAGGTGTTGATATCGCTCGTCAGACGGGTGGCAGACGAGCGCGACGCACGCCGGGAGCAGCTCCGGGCGAGTCGTGTCGATCAGGACGTCCTCGCCGGCCGGGCCGGTGAACCGCAGCCGGTGGTAGGCGCCGGGCCGTTCCCGGTCCTCAAGCTCCGCCTGCGCGACAGCGGTCCGGAAGCCGACGTCCCACAGCGTCGGGGCGTCCGCCGAGTACGCCTCGCCGCGCGCGAGATTGCGCAGGAACGCCCGCTGCGACGCGACCCGGGCGGACTCGCCGATCGTGGTGTAGGTCAGCGACCAGTCCACTGACAGTCCGAGACGCCGCCACAGCGCCTCGAACTCCTGCTCGTCCTCGCCGGTCAGCGACGCGCACAGCTCGACAAAGTTGCGCCGCGAGATGGAGACCGGGCTCTTCCGCGCCTCCGCGGAGATCGGCCGCTCCGGCGGCGTCCAAGCCGGATCGTAGGGCAGCGACGGGTCGCAGCGGACACCGAACACGTTCTGGACCCGCCGCTCCGTGGGCAGGCCGTTGTCGTCCCAGCCCATCGGGTAGAAGACGGTCTTGCCGCGCATGCGCTGGAACCGGGCGACCGTGTCCGTGTGCGTGTACGAGAAGACGTGTCCCATGTGCAGCTCGCCGGATACGGTCGGCGGAGGCGTGTCGATGGCGTACACGTCGGCGCGGTCCTTCGACCTGTCGAACGCGTACGTTCCCTCCTCCTGCCAGCGGCGCGACCAGGTGTCCTCGAGCCCGTCCAACGCCGGGCGCTCGGGGACACCGGCGCGCGCGAAACGCTCCGTATCCGTCATGCGCCAAGCCTACGGCGACCCGCCAGCGGATTACCCGTCCGAATGCCGCGGCCATGACGAGTGACGCCCGCAAAAGGTTGCCGACGTCGGCGCTCAACTTTCCCGTCCGGCCGACCGTCGTTCGATCAGCACGACAAACAGCGACGGGAGCAACTCAGGTGTGGAGAAAAGTGCTGGTCACAGCGCTCTGTGCGGCATCGGTGACCGGCTGTGCGCAGGCAGGCGCCCGCCCGGCGGCAACGGCCGCTTCAACCCCGGCTTCAGCCCCCGCGTCGGCCCCCGCTTCGGACCCCGTGGGCGCCTCGCCGAGCCCGGCCGCCCCTGAGATCACCTTCCCCACGGAAGGTGACATGCGCTGGAAGGTCGCGCCCGCCGAGCCCGGCACCGCCGGCCGGTCCGGCACGCTGCTGCGCTACCGGACCGTGGTCGAGGAGGGCATCGAGGGCGTGACGCCGCTCGACTTTGCCGACGAGGTCACCGCCGTACTCTCCGACGACCGGAGCTGGACCACCGGCGGCCGGTGGCGCCTGCACCGCGCCGGCCCCGGCGAGCAGTACGACTTCACCATCTACCTGGCCACCCCCGGCACCCGCGACGCACTCTGCGCGATGGGCACCGACCGCTACACCTCCTGCCGCAACGCCGACAGCGTGGTGCTCAACGTGGCCCGCTGGGCCGACGGCGTCCCGCACTGGCGCAAACCACTTGCCGAGTACCGCGCCTACATGATCAATCACGAGGTCGGCCACCGCCTCTTCCAGGGCCACGAACTGTGCCCCGCCCCCGGCGGCCCCGCCCCCGTCATGCAGCAGCAGACCCTCGGCCTGCACGGCTGCACCCCGAACCCCTGGCCCTACCCGAACGGCCGCGACCGCCTGGCCGGCCCTTCCGGCGCCTACGACGACCCACTGCCCGCCTGACCACTTTTTTTCCCGCTCTCGAGGTGCTCCGGCCCGTCGCTCCTATGGGCGCTTGAGCGTGCCGCAGACTAGATGCCGGCCAGGTCTTTCCGCTCTCACGGTGGTCCGGTCCGGCCGTTCCTGCGGGCACTTGAGCGTGCCTGGGGCGACGACCCCAGACCCCAATCCAGATCTTCCCGCTCTCGCGGTGGTCCGGCCCGTTTGCTCCCGCGGGCAAACCTCGCCGCCCACCAAGACTCCGCTGGCGCTCCGCTTGCCGGGCGGCTCGGAGCCGGTGCCGCGGTGGCCGGGCAAGAGCGCGGCCGCCGCCGTGCGACCGGCAGCGGCGCGCGCGACGTCCGCAGCCGCTCCCGGCGTCCGTTTGCCGGGCGGGTCGGAGCCGGTGCCGCGGGGGCCGGAGAAGAGCGCGGCCGCCGCCGTGCGACCCGCAGCGGCGCGCGGGACGTCCGCAGCCGCTCCCGGCGTCCGTGCCGGTATGCGTGCCGGTGCCGCATCGGTGGTGGTGGGGCGGTTTCGCATTTTCAAGGGCCGGCGAGGGCTCGCGGTGGTTGCGGTGACTCCGGCCGTGGCTGTTCGTGGCGGCCTGCGCGGGGTGTCGCGTGGGCCCCGGTCCAATGCCACTTACTGGGGTTTCGTGGTCGGGGTGCGAGTCGGGCACTCCGCGCCCGAAATTTCGTTATATAGAAGCCTCTGAGGCGCGCCCACCCTGACCGCGGAAGGTCAGTAGCTTATTTTGACCTTGAAGTGGACCCGGTCGGGCCGCGAGCCTCTAGCCGGTGCGGATGCCTTCATGTCCGGTTTGGCAGGTAGGCGCAGAGGCGGCCGGGTGCTTTGTGGAAGCACAGGTCAGAGCCCATGATCAACTTATGCTAAGTGGCATTGGGCCCTGGCCGGGTGGCGCGGGGTGTCACGTGGGCTTCGGTCGCGTGGCGCGGCTGCTGTCGGGCGGCCGCAAGGGCCGGCAGCGAAGCTGAGTATCGCGGCGGTCCGGTTCTTGCCGGCCGCGTGCGTTTAGGGTGGGCCGGGCTTCGGGCGCGGCCGGTTTCGCGTCAGCGGCAGATGAGCAGCGCGCGCGAGTACCGCTAGGTGGACGCCAGTGCCATGGCCAGGTGTACTACCCCGACGGCCCGGCTGATCTCAGCTCCTTCACCCACCCTTGCCTGCGGCCCGGCGGGCAGAGTGTCATCGGCCCTATTTTTCCGATTTTGCCGCCCCTGCGGCTGTCCTCTGTCTGTACTGAAGATCCTTGCGGCTCTGGTGGCCCTTATGGCGCCTAAATAAGGGTCACCACAGTCGCAAGGATCTTTTATCTCACCAGGTGGAGGTGCCTCCCGCATTTTGAGCACGCATAGCGCGCGCGGCTGACACCGCAAGCACAGTTGCGCCCGAAATACCCTCTTGACGCCCAATTGCGTCATGATCGCGTCAGCGCCTGTGCCGCGCCCCGCGCCCCGCGCCCCACGCGGCGCCCCACGCCGCGCCCCACTCCGCGCGCCACGCCCCACGCCGCGCCCCACTCTGCGCGCCGCGCGCCGCGCCCCACGTCGCGCGCCGCGCCCCACGTCGCGCGCCGCGCCCCACGTCGCGCGCCGCGCGTCGTGCCTGTGCCGCGCGTCGTGCCTGTGCCGCGCGTCGTGCCTGCCAACGCGAGCGCGAACACGCGCAGTAAGGCTTTGTCTCGGTGCTGGTGGTCAACGGTGGGAGGCGGTTCTGCTGGGGAGTGGCTAGATGAGCGAGTCGCGCCACTGCTGGTGCAGGGCGGCGTACCGGCCGCCGGAGTGGATCAGTTCGGCTGGTGGCCCGTCCTCGACGACCTGCCCGGCGTCGAGCACAAGCACCCGGTCGGCGATCTCCACGGTGGAGAGGCGGTGGGCGATGACCAGTGCGGTCCGGTCCGCGAGGATCGTCCGCAGCGCGCGTTGGACAAGCCGTTCGCTCGGCACGTCGAGCGAGGAGGTGGCCTCGTCCAGGATGAGGACGGCCGGGTCTGCGAGGAACGCCCTGGCGAAGGCGACCAGCTGGCGTTGACCTGCGGAGAGGCGGCCACCGCGCTTGTGGACGTCGGTGTCGTACCCGTCCGGCAGGCGGGAGATGAAGTCGTCGGCGCCGATTGTGGCGGCGGCCGCGCGTACCTCCTCGTCGGTGGCGTCCGGGCGGCCGAAGCGGATGTTGTCCGCGACCGTACCGGAGAAGATGTGGTTCTCCTGGGTGACCATGACGACCGCGCCGCGCAGCTGGTCGTCCGTGAGATCGCGGAGGTCGACGCCGTCCAGCCGGACCGTGCCGGACGTCGGGTCGTAGAAGCGGCCGACAAGTTTCGCGATCGTGGACTTCCCGGCGCCGGTCGCGCCGACAAGTGCCACGGTCTGCCCGGCCGTGACGTCCACGTCCAGCGCGGGAAGCACCACCTGCCCCGGCCGGTAGGCGAACTCCACGTTCCGCAGCGTGAGGCGGCCGGGCGGGCGTCCGGGCGGCATCGGGTACGCGTGCTCCGGCTCCGGCACGGACGGCTTCTCGTCAAGCACTGCCGCGAGCTTCTCAAGCGCCGCGGTCGCGGACTGCAGCGCGTTGTAGAACTGGCTGAGTTCCTGCATCGGCTCGAAGAACCGGCGCAGGTAGAGCAGGAACGCGGCAAGCACGCCCAGCTCGGTACGCCCGTGCATGACCTGCCAGCCGCCGTAGGTGAGCACCACCGCGACAGTCACGTTCCCGATCAGCTTGATCGCGGGGGAGTAGATCGCGATCAGCCGGTACGCGTGAAGCGTGGCCCGCCGGTTGTCGTCGTTGATCCCGGCGAAGATCTCCTGGTTGCGCGGCTCCCGGCGGAACGCGTGCACCGCCCGGATGCCGCCGAGCGACTCGCCGAAGTAGACGATCAGCAGTGCCACCGCTTCCCGCCCACGCCGGTAGGCACGTGCGGACGCGCGTGCGAACCACCGGGACAGCAGCAGCAGGAACGGGAACGACAGCAGTGTGACAAGCGCAAGCGGCAGGTCCAGCCAGAGCAGGATGCCGGCCACCGAGAGTACGGAGAGCCCGGCCAGCACCAGGTCGTCGATGCCGCCGTCGAACAGTTCCGCGATCGAGTCCATGTCGCTTGTCAGCCGCGCCACCATCCGGCCCGACGTGTAGCGCTCGTGGAACCCGACGCTGAGCCGCTGGAACGTGTCGTAGACGCGCTGCCGCAGGTCGACCAGGACGGACTGGCCGATCTGCGCGGAGAGCAGCAGGAACCCGCGCTTCGTGGCGTACTCGGTGACCGCGGCCGCCAGGAACAGGCCGCCGAGTGCCAGCAGCAGCGTGGCGTCCCCGCGCGCGGCCAGCGGCGGGATGCCCCGGTCGATGATCAGCATGACCAGGAACGGCCCGGCCATCCCGGCCGCGTTCTGCAGCAGCAGCAAGGCGACCGCGACGCCGAGCAGCCGCCGGTGCGGGCGCAGCAGGCCGGTCAGCAGACGCCGGCTGCGGGCGCGCAGCCGTAGCATCGCCCGCTCGTCCGGCACCTCGGCCGCGGCCCGCTCCGCGTCCTCCTCGACGGCCCGCCCCCGCCACGCCTTCCGGTCGGCAGTGGTCATTCCGGGTCCTCCCGTGGCCTGCCGCGTGGGTGAGTCGCTCGCACTGTCGCTCATGAGCCGTGCGCCGGTGCGGTCTCGGCGGCCAGCACCGCGCGGTAGGCAGGCATGGTCGCCATCAGATCGGAGTGGGTGCCGACGGCAGCGATCCGCCCGTTCTCGATCAGCGCCACCCGGTCGGCAAGCGCGATCGTCGACGGCCGGTGCACCACGAGCAGTGCGGTAGTGCCCTTCAGCACCCTGGCCAGCGCCTCGTCGACAAGCGCCTCGGTGTGCACGTCGAGCGCGGAGAGCGGGTCGTCGAGCACAAGCACCCGCGGGCGGGCGAGTACGGCGCGGGCCAGCGCGAGCCGCTGCCGCTGCCCGCCGGAGAGGGACAGCCCCTGCTCGCCGACCCGGGTCTCCAGGCCCCACGGCAGGTCGTACACGAAGTCGGCCTGGGCGACCGCGAGCGCCTCCGCGATCTGTGCGTCGGTGGCTCCCGGCGCGCCGAGCGTGATGTTCTCCCGCACCGACATGGAGAAGAGCACCGGTTCCTCGAACGCCACCCCGACCAGCCCGCGCAGGCAGTCCAGCCGGATGTCGCGCAGGTCGACACCGTCCAGCGTGACGTGCCCGGAGGTCGCGTCGTGGAGCCGGGGGACCAGGGAGACCAGCGAGGTCTTGCCGGAGCCGGTCAGGCCGACGATCGCCAGCGTCTCGCCGGGCCGCACCTCCAGGTCCACGCCGCGCAGCACCGGCTGGGTGGTGCCGGGGTAGCGGAAGTGCACGTCGTGGAAGACGATCCGGCCGGGGCCGGGCTCCACGGTCCGGGCGTGCGGCCGGTCCTCGACCGCGGGCACCGTGTCCATCACCTCGTAGACCCGGTCGGCCGCGGTCATCGACTCCTGCCCGTTCGCGATGATCCAGCCGAGTGACTCGATCGGCCAGACCAGCATCAGCTGCAGCGACGCGAACGCGACAAGCCGGCCGATTGTCAACTCGCCGTCCGCGACCGCGACCGAGCCGGCCACCAGCACCACGGCCAGCGTCAGGTTCGGCACCAGGTCGAACTTGGCGGACGCCCGGGACAGCAGCGCGGCCTTGTCGATCGCGATGTCCCGCAGCTCGCCGATCTCGGCGGCGAACCGGCCGGCCATGAAGCGGCTGCGCCCGAACGAGCGGATGGTGCGCAGCCCGAGCGCGGTCTCCTCGGCAAGCGTGGCCACGTCGCCCTGCTGCTCCTGCAACGCGCGCGAGCACTGCAGGTAGCCGCGTGCGAACTGCCGGGCGAAGATGAAGAGGGGCACCGCGCTGGCCGCTGCGACCAGGCCGAGCGGCCAGTAGAGCCGGATCAGCATCGCGATCACCGTGACGTAGGTGATCGTGTTGACCACCAGGTAGATCAGCCCGAACGACAGGAACCGCCGGATCACGCCGAGGTCGCTTGTGGCGCGGGAGAGCAGCTGGCCGGACTGCCATCGGTCGTGGAACGAGACCGGCAGCCGCTGCAGGTGGGCGTAGAGGTCGTCGCGGATCGCCGCCTCCAGCCCGACTGCGGCGGTCGCGTGCGTCCACCGCCGAATGAAGATCAGCAGCACCTCGACCACGCCGAACAACAGCGCCAGCGCGCCGAGCAGCAGCAGCCCACGCGTGTCGCCGCGCACGACAGGCCCGTCCACGACCCGCTGCACCACGAGCGGGACTGCCAGGCTCGCGCCCGTTCCGCCCAGACCAGTGACCAACAACAGGAACATCTGCCATCGGTACGGGCGGAGATAGCGCCTAATTCGCCATAAATTTCGCGCTGGCTGGCGGCGCGGGCCGCCACTCACGGTCCAGTGGCGATCACGCTGCACACAGTGACGGTAGCAACTGCGTCGATATCTATCTCGGTGAGAAAGTGCTCATTGCCGACTCATCCCTGTGCCTCGTGATCCAGCAGCCAGCGCTTCACGTCCAGACCCCACCGGTAGCCGCCCAGCGTGCCGTCGTTGCGCAGCACCCGGTGGCAGGGCACGAAGAATGCCACCGCGTTCGACGCGCAGGCCGACGCGGCCGCCCGGATCGCCGCCGGGCGCCCTGACCGCACCGCGAACTGCGTGTAGCTCACCGGTTGACCTGCCTTGATGCCGCGCATCACCACCCACGCGTGCGCCATGAACTCGCCGCCGGTGTGCTGCTGTACCGGCACGTCGTCGATCGCGGTCAGATCGCCGTCCAGGTAGGACATGACCTTCGCCGTGGTCTCGCCGAGATCGGCACGTTCCCGCAGCTCACCGCCGCGCAGAGTGGGGTGGATCAACGCCACCAGGCCGGGTGCGTCATAGGTGAAGCCGGTCGCGCGCACCCGCCCGTCCGGCCCGGCCACGATTGTCAGCGGCCCGGCCGGCGTCGGCACGACCGCGTACTCAAGCGTCGTCGTCATCTCTCTCGTCTCCTCGAATCTCAGAGGTGGTAAGCGGGCCTGCGGATCTCAGGGGTGTTCGCGGACCGCAGTGCGGCCGCGAATGTCAGCCGATCGATGACGCGGAGGTGCGTTTTCCGGGCATGGCCACGTGCGTTTCCGGGATGACCGCGACCGCCGCCGCGCGCCAGAGACGGATCAGCGCGTAGGAGCGCCAGGGTCGCCACCGCTCCGCGTGCGCGGCCAGTGCGGCGGGCGTGTGCGGCAGTCCGAGCGCCCGCGCACCCTTCCGCACCGCGAGATCGGTAGGGAGGAAAACGTCTGGGTCGCCGAGCGCGCGCAGCGCCACGTAGCCGGCGGTCCACGGCCCGATGCCGGGCACCGCGGTCAGCTGCGCCGTGATCTCCTCCCGGTCCGCCCCCGGATCCAACGTCAGCCCGCCCGCCACGGCCCGGGCCAGCGCCCGAAGCGTCTCCCGGCGCGCCGCCGGCATCCCGAACGCCGCCTCCGGCAGCTCCAGCAGCTCCTCCGGCCCGGGGAACGGCATCAGACCCCCGGCGGCCGGACCCTGGGAAGGCGGCCCGCCGGTCTCCGCTTCGACGGCGACCAGGCCGCCGCCGCTCTCCTCGTCGTCCGCCGTCCAGCACCCGGCTACCCGGCCCGCCCGTCGGCCGGCGTCCACCGTCGAGGCCGCGATCAGGCCGGCGTCCGCTGACTCGTCGCCGCCCGCTGCACGGTGGACGGCCGCTGCACGGTGGACGGCCGCTGCACGGTGGGCGGCCGCGGCGCGGACCAGGCGGCTCAGCACGGAGCGGGCGGACGCGACCGAGACCTGCTGGCCGACCACCGCGCGCACCGCCATCTCGAAGCCGTCGACCGCACGCGGCACGCGCACGCCCGGCTCGTCCTCCACCGCGTGGGAGAGCGCCGGGTCGGCTTCAAGCGTGCCGTCGATCGCGTCCGGGTCCGCGTCCAGGTCGAGCAGGCGGCGGCAGCGGGCCACGGCGGGCGCCAGGTCGCGCATGTCCGCCACCTGGAGCATCGCGGCCACGAAACCGTCCTGCGGCGTCAGCGTGGCCGTGGCCGGGCCGTGCGGCAGCGACAGCGCCCGGCGGTAGGTAAGCGCGTCCGCCTCCTCCACGCCGGGGATCGCGCGGGCGGCCAGGAAGCCGAGCAGCGCGGGCACGTGCAGCGGTGCCCGGTAGGCCAGCCGGAGGTGCACCACGCCCGGACCCGCGGTCACCACCGGGCCGGGCAGCAGCCAGCCGCCCGGCTGCCGGCGCACGTCGCGCAGCTGGGACGGGCTGGCGCCGAAGACCTGCTGGATCGTCACGTTGAACTGCCTGATGCTTCCGAACCCGGCCGCGAACGCGATCTCCGCCAAACCGAGCGCGGTCGTCTCGATCAGGATCCGCGCGGTCTGCGCCCGTTGCGCGCGGGCCAGCGCCAGCGGCCCGGCGCCCACCTCGGCCGCGAGCATGCGGTGCAGGTGGCGCTCCGTGTAGCCGAGGCGCCGGGCCAGGCCGGGAACGCCCTCGCGGTCGACCACGCCGTCGCCGATCAAGCGCATCGCGCGGCCCACCGCGTCGGCCCGGGCGTCCCAGTCCGGCGAGCCGGGCGCGGCGTCCGGTCGACAGCGCCGGCAGGCCCGGAAGCCGCCGCCCTGCGCGGCGGCGGCGGACGGGTAGAAGCGCACGTTCTCCCGGCGGGGCGTGGTGGCCGGGCAGGACGGCCGGCAGTAGATGCCGGTCGAGGTGACGGCCGTGAAGAACCACCCGTCGAACCGCTGGTCGCGGCTGTCCACGGCGCGGTAGCAGCGTTCGAAGTCCAGATCCACGCTGTCGATCCTGCCCCCGCCGACCGGCAGCTGGCTCGCGGGTTTCGGACATCAGCGTGACCGTTCAGGCTGCCGGTACGGTGAGGGGCATGCATGTCGGACTGGGTCTCCCGGTGGCCGGCGCGTGGGCCTCGCCGGATCGGCTCGCCCACGTGGCCACCCGCGCTGAGCAGCTCGGATACCACTCACTCTGGACGTTTCAGCGGCTCTTCGTGCCCGTCGACCCGCAGCCGGAGCCGGTCTACCGCAGCGTGCTGGACCCGCTGATCGCGCTTACCTACGCGGCCGCGCGCACCACCCGCATCCGGCTCGGCGTCGCGATCGTGAACCTGCCCTTCCTTCCCCCGGTGTACCTGGCCAAGCAGGCCGCCTCGCTCGACGTGCTCTCCGGCGGGCGCCTCGACCTGGGGCTGGGCAGCGGCTGGTCCGAGCCCGAGTTCATCGCGTCCGGCGCGGACATGGCCCGGCGCGGCCCGCGCACCGCGGAGTACGTGCAAGTCCTGAGAGTGCTCTGGTCCGGCTCCGGCGCGCCGCACCACGGCGAGTTCTACCGGCTCCCGGAGGGCTACCAGCACCCGCTGCCGGTGCAGCGCCCCGGCCCGCCGATCCTGCTCGGCGGCTCCGCACCCGCGGCCTTGCGCCGGGCCGGCCGCCTCGCCGATGGCTGGATCAGCCGCAGCAAGGCGAACCTGGCGGAGATCGGCGACAGCGTGGCGATCGTCCGCGCGGCGGCGGCCGAGGCAGGCCGTGACCCGGACGCGGTCCGTGTGGTCAGCCGCGGCCCGGTGCGGGCCGGCGACGCGCTCCCGGAGGCCGGCCGTGCGCCGCTGACCGGCTCCTACGCGCAGATCCGGGCGGACGTGGACCGGCTGGCCGAGGCCGGCGTCACCGAGGTCTTCCACGACCTCAACTGGGACCCGCTGATCGGCGCGCCGGACGCGGACCCGCGGACCGCCGCCCGCCGCGCCGACGAGATCATCGACGCCCTCGCCCCCTGACCACATCCGGCAGCACCCGGCAGCACCCGGCGCCCGCACCCCGACAGCGGTGCAGGCGCCGAAGTGCCCTACGACGTCCAGGACAGCGCCGCCGCCTGGATCTCCTCCACCGGCACGTCCCGGTCGTGCCGGCAGATCGCCCAGCGCACGCCGAACGGGCAGCGCAGCACGCCCATCCGGTCCCCGGAGAACACGTCCGCCACCTCGGAGAGCGGCGTCGCGCCGGCCTCCACCGCGCGGGCGAACACCCCGTCCGGGTCCGCCGTCCACAGCGTGACGGTGAACGCGTTCCCCTCCGCTGGCGGCGCCGCGATCCCGTAGGCCGGCATCGCGTCGCTGAGCTGGAACCGCACCCCGTTGAGCGACAGCTCGGAGTGCATGATCGAGCCGTCCGGCGCCTCCATCCGCACCAGCACCTCCGCGCCGAACACGTCGCGGTAGAAGTCAAGCGCCTTGGCCGCCTCGTTCACCGCGAAGAAGAGGCTGAGCTGCGCATATCCGTCCGGGGTCACGTTGTTGTCAGACATGGGGTCCATGCTTGTCCGAATGACGATGACCGCGCTTGGAGAAACGCGACAGGGACCGGTGACCACAAGCACCCGCGGGCTGATCGGCGCGCGGGACTACACGGTCACCCGGCTGGCCCCCTCCGAGGCCGTGTCCGCGCTTGTGGAGCGGCATTGGATGGTCTCCTGGGAGCTGCCGCCCGGCAAGGTCTCACAGGCCACGTTGCTGCCGCACCCGTGCGTGAACCTGACCTGGCTCCCCGGCACGGCCGTCATGGTCAACGGCGTGGGCCGCGGCCGTTTCACGTACCCGCTGAGGGGTGCGGGTTTCGTCTTCGGGGTGAAGTTCCGGCCCGGCGGCTTCGCGCCGTTCTGGCCGGGTGAGGTGGTGGAGCTGACCGACCGGGTCCGGCCGCTCAAAGATCTGATCAAGAGCGATCCGGGGGTACGACTGGAGGCCGCGACCGGGATCGAGGAGATGGCCGCCGAGGCCGAGCGGTGTCTGCTGGCGCACTGGCCCGCGCCCGATCCCGCGGTCGCGCTTGTCGGCCGGATCGTCGCCGCGCTGCTCGCCGACCCGGACGTGCGCCGGGTGGAGGACGTGTCGGCCCGGTTCGGCCTGTCCGCGCGTTCGCTGCAGCGGCTCTTCCGGGCATATGTGGGCGTGACGCCGAAATGGGTGCTGTCCCGGTACCGGTTGCACGAGGCGGCCGAGCGGCTGGCTGATCCGTCGTCCGGCGGGTTGTCGCAGGTCGCGGCGGACCTCGGCTACTTCGACCAGTCGCACTTCACCCGCGACTTCACCCGCGTGGTCGGTGCGACGCCGGGCAATTTTGAGTATCGACACTCAGGGCCGTGACCGCGTCCGGCGGCAGGATCGTCGCATGATGCGCAAGCAGGTGTTCCTCGGAACCGTCGGCGGCGCCGCGATCTTCGCGCTGTCGTGGTTCCTCATGGTCGGCGTGATCGCGCTGCTCGGCGCGACGCTGTGGGCTGGCGCTGCGGATGCGAACATCGGCGCCGGCCTGCTGCTGCTCGCGGTCCCGGCCGCGGTGGTCCCGCTGGCTCTCTGGGCCCTGCTCCGCCGCCTGGACGTCCCGGGCGCCGCCGCGATCGGCGCCGGCGGCATCGTGATCTACGTCCTGACCGTCACCTTCTCGACCGAGCAGATCACCGCCGACCCGCTCTACCTAACCGGCGCGGTCGGCAGCGCCGCCTTCGCCCTCTACGCCGGCCTCGCCGCCACCCTCGCCACCGCGATCACCCGACGACGCAGGTGGTAGCCCGGCCACCGCGATCACCCGACGACGCAGGTGGTAGCCCGGCCACCGCGATCACCCGACAACGCAGGTGGTAGCCCGGCCACGGCGGAACCGCGGCCCGCGGGAGCGTGCGGGCGTGACCACCCGCAGAGTGGGAAAATCCGTTGTTGATCTTAAAGTTCGAAGAGGTCGCGGAGGGCCTCGCTGAGCCGGGCCAGGCTGGCGCCGGTGATCATGCCGACCTTCTCCGCGCCGGCGCTGGCCGGCAACCGGCGCATCCGGTTGACCACGACCACACCGGAGAGCGGGTCCGCCTCGGCGAGTGGCACCGCGAACGGCGGGAGTTCGGTGCTGCCGCGCTGGCGGACGATCGGCGCGACGAACGGCGCGGCGCTTGGTCGTTCGTTGTGCGAGTCTCCGGACAGGACCACGACCCGGTAGCGCAGATCGCTGCGGCCGCCGATGGTCCAGATCTCGCCCCGGTTCACGCGGCGTCGGAGAGGTCGTTCCAGTTGGTCTCGAGCTTCTCCGCCAGGCGGTCGAAGCCGTCCAGCTCGTCACGGACGTCGGGGTTGGCGGTCAGCCACTCCTCGTGGCGCCGGGCCGCCTGCCGCAGCGCCTCGCGCCGGGCCGCACGGTCCAGCCAGGCCGAGAGCGTGAGCCCTTCCTCGGCCGCGGCCGTCCGCGCCCGGGCCAGGGTGTCCGCCCTCAGCCCGAGGGTCACCTTTTCCGCCATAGGGCGATCGTACGCGCGCCCGGGCCTCCCGCGAACGCAGCACGTCGCGGGAGACCCGGGCAAACGGTTCAGGAGATGGTCAGCGAGGTGTCGTCGATGACGAAGGACGTCTGCAGCGTGGTGTCCTCCGTGCCGTAGAAGCGGATCCTGACGGTCTGGCCCGCGTACGCGGACAGGCTGAGCGACCGGGCCGTGTAGCCGGTCGCCTTGTTCAGGTTGGAGTAGGTGGCAAGCGTGCCGAGCACGGTGCCGCTTGTGTTCAGCACCTGGATGGCGAGCTTGTCGTAGGCGGTGCTGGTCGTGGTCTCCGCCGAGTCGATGTGCGTGTAGAAGCCGAGCGTGTAGGAGGAGCAACCGGCAGGCAGCGCCACCTGCTGGTAAACGTACTGCGTGCTTGTCGACCCGTTCCCGTTCAGGAACGCGGAGTAGCTGCCGGTGCGGGCCGGCTGGTCGCTGTGGATCCCGATCACGCCGGTCGGGCTCTGCGTCCAGGAGGTGGCGCCCGATTCGAAGCCGCCGTTCGCGAGCAGCTGCGAGGAGCAGCTCCCGCCGCCGGACCCGACTGTGAGCGTGTAGGTAGCGGTCCGGGTGACCGAGGTGCCGGTCCCGGTGACCGTGATCGAGTACGTCCCGGCCGGCGTCGACGAGGTCGTCGCGATCGTCAGCGTGGAGGAGTTGCCCGAGGTGACCGAACTGGGGTTGAACGTGGCGGTCGCGCCGGACGGCAGCCCGGACGCGGTGAACGCCACCGTCTGCGCGGTGCCGGAGTTGACAGTGGCGACGGTTGTCGACGCGGACGAGCCGGCCGCCACCGAGCCGGAGGTGGAGGAGAGCGACATGGTGAACGAGTTGCCGGTGCCGGAGCAGACCGCGTCGTTGCCGGCCACGTTCACGGACGTCCACGCGGCCTGGACGGCCTTGTACTCAGTGCTGCACGAGCCGTAGAGGTCGGTCGCGGCGGAGAGCGTGTGCGCGCGGGCCGTGGTGCTCAGGCTGCTGGCCAGGTAGTAGCGCGTGCTCGTGGTGAAGTAGGTGCTCAGCGCGCGGTACCAGATGGCGGCGGCCTTGGCCCGGCCGATGCCGGTGACCGCGGGGGCGGAGCCGCAGACCGGCGACGTGCCGTACGCGGTGGAGCCGCTGCCCTCGGCCAGGTTGAAGAAGAAGTGGTTGCCCACGCCGGAGGAGTAGTGCACGTCGACGCCGTTGGTCGAGGACGACCAGCAGCCGTGTGAGCTGCCGTCAAGCGTCGGGTTGTACATGTACCGCAACGGCGTCCCGTTGCCGTTGATGTTGATCTCCTCGCCGATCTGGTAGTCACCCGGGTCGGACGAGTTGTTCGCGGAGAACTCGACCATCGTGCCGAAGATGTCGCTCGTCGCCTCGTTGAGCCCGCCGGACTCGCCCGTGTAGTTCAGGTTCGCCGTGTTCTCGGTGACGCCGTGCGACATCTCGTGCCCGGCCACGTCAAGCGAGACCAGCGGCTTGGTGTTGCCGGAGCCGTCGCCGTAGGTCATCTGGGCGCCGTCCCAGAACGCGTTGACGTAGCTGCTGCCGTAGTGCACGCGGGACGGCACGCCGGAGCCGTTGCCGAAGATGCCGTTCCGGTTGTGGTTGTTCTTGAAGTAGTCGAACGTCAGCGCGGCGCCGTAGTGCGCGTCCACCGCGGCCGACTGCCGGCTGGAGGTGGTGCCGGTGCCCCAGACGTTGTCCGCGTCGGTGAACGTGGTGCAGGTGCCGCTTGTGCTGTTGTTCATGTCGCAGGTGCGGCCGCTGCCGTGCGTCGGGTCGACCAGGCTGTAGCTGCTTGTCGAGGCCTGGGTGGTGCTGAGCGTGACGGTGCCGACGTAGATGCCGGAGCCGGTGCCGTTGACGTTCTCGATCTCGTCCCAGGAGTCGCGCACCGCGCCGGTGACCGCGTCCACCACGACCTGGAACCGGGACGGCGTCTGCCCGTCCACAGCCCAGCCGGTGATCTCGGTCTGGTAGGCGAGGGCCGGCGTCTCAGTGGTCGCGTCCACGATCAGCTCGGGGGTGCCGACCTTCTCGAGCGTGCCGGTGAAGGCCTTGCGGGAGGCGTCCGCCGCCGCGGAGGGGGAAACCGCGGCGACGACCGGGAGCGAGAGCGGCGCGGCGAGACCTACCGACGCCTTGGCGAAGCTGCCGTTCGCCGTGGTGTGCACGATCAGGTCACCGCCGCGGACGCGCAGGCCACGGTAGGTGCGGTCGTACCGCACGTGTGCGGCACCGTCCGCGTCGACGGCGGTGTTCCGGGCGGTGAACGCGTCCGCGTCGCTGGCCTGCAGCGCCGGCCGGTGCTGGGTGAGCGCGAGAGAGGCCGCGGAGAGCGGGGAGACGCCGGGGCCCGGCGCCGGGGTGGCCGCGACGGCGGTGGCCGCCGGGCCGACGCCCACCAGCAGACCGCCCATCAACAGGGCGGCGCCGGCAGCCGACAGGGTTCGTTTCACAGGGTCCTCCTGATCGCTGAACACGTCGTAGCGGTAGCTACTCATGCACATATAGCGATCGATTTACCCGGCGGCCTCATCCCAAAAGGCTCATAAGATCAAAGTGCACATGACCAGCGGGTACGCTGACCTGCACTTACATGTTGTAGGACGCTACCGGCCGGTACGAAGGCGGACCAGAAGATCGTGCACCGCGTCCTCCGCGCCCGGCCGTTCCGGCAGCCGGGTCGCCTCCCGCGCCTCGTCAAGCGCGCGCTCAAGCACGGCCAGATCCGCGTCGATCACTGCGGTGGGCGGCGCGAGCCCGGCCGACGCCCGGTGCTCCCCGGCCGCCTTCGCCTCGATCAGCTCGGCGAGGTAGCCCGGCGCTTCCGGCACCAGCCCGGTCAGCGTGGGCAGGTGCGCGCTCAGCTCGCCGGACCGCATCAGGTGGATGCCGGTCAGGAACGCCCGGAACGTGTAGAGCAGCGGCTTCAGCTCGCCGGTCTTCCCGTGCAGCCGGCGTTGCGTGTGCGCGAAGCCGCGGTAGTGGTGCGCGTGGTGCCGGGTCACCGTCTCCGGGCCGAGCGCGACCAGCTCCTCGTGCGCGGCGGAGCTGCTCACCACGATCGGCGAGAGGAGCTGCTCAAGCACGTACCCGTTGCGGCTCAGCAGCAGCCGGAAGAACTTGAACGCATCGTGCGTGACCAGGTCGATCTCCACGCCGTCCGACAGCCAGTCCGCGTCGATCGTGGCCCGGCCGGTTCGCAGCCCGACCACCTCCTCGATCGGCAGCAGGTGCGCGCCGCGCAGGTCGACGTCCGAGTCCCGGCTCGGGAAGCCGTAAAGGTGCGCGCCGGAGACGGTCACGAACAGCAGCGGGTACGGCTGGTCCACGGTCACGGCGCGCAGCTCGTCCAGGTCGAGCGTGGTCAGGTCGCGGGTCATCGCAGATACTCCGTCGCGCTGCGGGCGCGCACCGAGCGCAGCCAGGAATCGACCCGGGCCACGTCCGGGGCCGCGGGCAGCGGGGTGTGGTCAAGCGCGTCGTCGATCTGGGCGTGCAGCGCCAGCCGCCACACCTCCACCTCGGGCCATCGGCGCTCGCCGCGGCGTACCCGGAGCAGCTCTTCCCGGTTCTCGCCCGCGTCCGTGCGGAACGCGCCGGTCAGGAGCACGTCGCGGCAGGCCAGCAGCAGCCGCAGCAGGTGCATCACGTGCTTCCAGCGGGGCTCGCCGTCCCGGCGGAGGTCCGCCTCGATCTTCTTGAACTGGCTGAGTGCATAACCGGAGTAGGTCTGGTACACCAGCTGGGACAGGAACGCGCCGCGCAGCTCGAGCAACTCCTCACCGAGCGGCGTGACAGTCCGGGCAAGCGGCGAGTGCAGCACCTCGAGCAGGTTCGGGTTCGCCTTCAGGGCCAGCTCGCAGAAGCGCTCCACCTCCCAGGAGAACTGCTCCGGCTCCGGCCCGTCCACGTGCGGCGGCGGCTTCCGCAGCGACCAGAACGCCTCCGCAGGCGCCGCGTAGACCCCGCGGACATCCGTGTCCGAATCCGCCGTCTCCAGCCCGAACGCCCGCGAACCCACCACCGCCGCGTAGATTGTGTGATCGGTGACGAAACGGTGCTCGTCCGCGGCCGATCCACCCCGGGTGCGCTCACCGACGCCGACGTCTTGCTGGTGCGCCTTCCGCAGTGCCAGATCGCCGCGCGCGACGGTCAGCTGGCGGCCGTCGGTGAGCCGGATCAGATAACCGCCGGACTCGGCGTCGCCGACCACGCGGCCGGTCGCGCCGCGCTGCACCCGCGCGCCGGCGTGATCCACGGAGGCCTCCCGTAACACCACCTGGGTGCCGCCGGGCAGGCGAGGAGAGTTGGTCATGGCTAGGCGATCGTACGGTCACCCCGCCGGGTTTTCACGGCGAGCGAGTCCTCACCGTCCCCTTCAGTCCCGCAGGAGGAGTGCGCCGCCGAGCGCGCCGGCCGCCGCGTACACGCCCGCGGCCGCGAGGAGGAGACCGTCAGGTCCGGCGCCGGCCGCGTACCCGGCCAGCGCGGCGCCGAGCGCGGACGCGGTCACCTTCAGCCCGGCGCCGAGCGTGAACACCTGCGTGTGCACGGCCGGCGGCGCGTGCCGGTCCCGGCTGGCGAACAGCGCGGCCGACTGCGGGCCGACGAAGAACCCGGCCGCGGCGAAGAGCAGCAGCGCCGGGAGCACGCCAGGCACGAACGGCACCGCGGCAAGCGGCAGCGCGGAGGCCAGCAGGCAGATCATCACGGTACGTTCCGGACGGCGTGCCCCGACCGGGTGGCGCGCGTAGAGCAGTGAGCCGGTGAGCCCGCCGATCGCGGCCGCGGACAGCAGCGCGCCGGCGGCGTACCCCGCATGATATTGAATTGCCAACAACGTCGTGACCAGTGGAAACGCGCCGTATGCGCCCGCGCCCAGCCCGGTTGCCACGGTCACCGCGCGCAGCGGCCGGATCCGCCAGATCGCACCGAACCCGGCGGTCAGCGCGGTGCCCCCGGTGAATTCGCGCCTCCTCAGGGGCAGGCTGAGCACCAGCAGCCCGGCCGTGACCGCCCCCGCGCCGAGCGCCACCGTGGCGAGCCGGGCTCCGGCCAGTTGCGCGACGCCGGCCACCACGGCCGGGCCGCAGATGCCGGCCAGGTTGTAGGTCATCACGTCCAGGCCGTAGACCCGGTCCCGGCGCTCCGGCCGGAACAGCTCCTTGATCAGGCTGGACAGGCCGCCGGTGCCGAGCGGTGCGCAACAGCCGCCGAGCACCGCGATGACAAGCACGACCGCGTGCGGTGCCACGCCGGCCAGCAACCCGCACAGCGCGATCGCCACGCCGTTGCCGCCGATCAGCAGCGCGTAGACCGGCGCGCGGCGGCGGGCCCGGTCCGCGAGCGCGCCCACGGCCGGCCCGGCCAGCACGTGCGGCACCATGAACGCGCCCGCAAGCACGCCCCCGAAGAGCGCGCTCCCGGTCGCGTCCAGCGCCACCAGGACCAGCGCGACCCGGGCGCCTTCGTCCGCGAACCGGGCCAGCGCCGCCACCGTCAGGTACCGATAGATCATCACCAGGAACAATACGTTTCCGCCCGGGGCACTATCCTGATGCGTTGTGAGTCTCAGCATCGGGATCGTCGGCCTGCCCAACGTCGGCAAGAGCACCCTCTTCAACGCCCTGACCAAGAACGACGTGCTCGCGGCGAACTACCCGTTCGCCACGATCGAGCCCAACGTCGGCGTGGTCGGGCTGCCGGACGAGCGGCTGAACAAGCTGGCCGAGATCTTCGAGTCGCAGAAGATCATTCCGGCGCCGGTCTCGTTCGTCGACATCGCCGGCCTGGTCCGCGGCGCGTCCAAGGGTCAGGGCCGCGGCAACGCCTTCCTGGCGAACATCCGCGACTCCCAGGCGATCTGCCAGGTCGTCCGCGCGTTCTCCGACCCGAACGTGGTGCACGTCGACGGCAAGGTCTCGCCGAAGGACGACATCGAGACGATCAACACCGAGCTGATCCTCGCCGACCTGCAGACGCTCGAGAAGGCCATCCCGCGCCTGGAGAAGGAGGCGAAGCTCAAGAAGGACCGGGCCTCCGTCGCCGCCGCCGCGAAGGCCGCCGCCGAGCTGCTCGACGGCGGCACCACGCTCTACGCCGGCGCCACCAAGGCCGGCATCGAGATCGACGAGCTGCGCGAGCTGCACCTGCTCACCGCCAAGCCGTTCCTCTACGTCTTCAACGTCGACGAGGAGGAGCTGGCCAACGCGGAGTTCCTGGACTCGCTGCGCGCGCTGGTCGCCCCGGCCGAGGCCGTCTTCATGGACGCCAAGATCGAGTCCGAGCTGATCGACCTCCCCGAGGACGAGGCCCGTGAGCTGCTCGAGTCAATCGGCCAGACCGAGCCCGGCCTCAACCAGCTCATCCGCGTCGGCTTCCGCACCCTGGGCCTGCAGACCTATCTGACCGCCGGCCCGAAGGAAGCCCGCGCCTGGACCGTCCCGATCGGCGCCACCGCCCCCGAGGCCGCCGGCGTCATCCACAGCGACTTCCAGCGCGGCTTCATCAAGGCCGAGATCGTCTCCTTCGACGACCTGGTCGCCGCCGGCAGCATGTCCGCGGGCAAGGCCGCCGGCAAGGTCCGCATCGAGGGCAAGGAATACATCATGCAGGACGGCGACGTGGTGGAGTTCCGCTTCAACGTCTGATCCGCGCTCCCGCACGAAGGGCCGGCACCACTCTGGTGCCGGTCCTTCTATGGTTACGTCAGCCGCATCACCAGGGAGGAGAACAGCCATGGCGGTGACCGCGAGCGAGGCTCGACGAACTCTTGGACCATCTTGATCAGCTGAGACGCGAGCACGCCGCATGATCGGACCGGTCGTCATGCCAATTGTCTGGCCGGGTAGCAGTTTTCCTACTCGTTTGACACACTCGTGACTATGGGCGATATCTACAGCATCGGTGAAGGGCCGGCGACGCGGGTAAGCCTGTCGCTGCCGGAGGGAACCGCCGAGGCGATCCGGGCGCGGGTAGGCAAGCGGGAGTTCTCGGCGTTCATCGCCGAGGCGGTCGAGCGAGAACTGCGCGGTCAGATCCTTGACGAATACCTGGCGGACTACGAAAGCCGCAAGGGGCCGGTGTCCGAGCAGGCCCGTCAGCAGGCGCGACAGGTGTTCGACGAGGTGTTCGCGGAGGAGGCCGCATGGCCCGCCGCAGGCTGAGTCACGAGGGGACGTTGGTCCTCGACAGCGAAGGATTGTCGAAGCTGCTCGCCGACGACGAGCGGGTGGCGGCGCTGGTGAGCGAGGCGCGTTCGCGCGGTATGGAGGTGGTGATCAGCGCACTCACCATCATCGAGGCCGTTCATGCCCGTACCAACATGGCTCGTCTGAACTGGTTGCTCTCTGGGTTGCGGGTGGTCCCGGTGGGCGACGAGGAGGCGAGAGGTGCATCGAAACTGCTGATCGGCGCCGGTCTGCACGGGCACAAGTACGCGATCGACGCGACCGTGGCCGAGGCCGCGCTGCGCCAGCACCGCCCGGTCGTCATGCTGACCAGCGACATCGACGACATGGCCAAGCTCTGCGTCGACCGCGTCCGGCTCGTGGCGGTCTGAGGCGACTCCCGATTCGACGGGTGCCGGGCTCATTTCCTGCGAACGGGCAGCAAATTGTCCAGGTCGAGCGTGATCGGGAACGGCGCGGGCGAGCGGAGCTGGTGGCGGAAGATTCCGGTCGGGGCGTAGGACCTGCAGATCCGGTTCGGGACGGTTTCGCTCGTCGAGCCGGATCGTCATCTCCCGCTCCACCTCGATGCCGGGCAGCGCCTGTTCCGAAAGAGCCACTACCAATGCGGTCAGGAGCCGGCCGTTCCAGGCCCGCTGAGGAGACATCATGAAGACGAGCGCTCCATCGATGAGTTCGGTATGGCGCGGTGCTTGGGGCAGCTCGTCGAGGTCGTCGGCATACCACCCCTCTGGGCGGGGCGGGCGCATCCATTCGGGCACCGCAGTCACGCGGCCACCGTAACATTCCGCGATGACGATCCGGCTGTTCCGAAAGGGTGTGCGCATGGCGGCGGACGAGCCGACGATTCTGGCGACCAGCATGGTGTTCCGCGGCTCCGGCGCCGGTCCCTACGACTGGGCGGCCGGTCCGGTCTACCGCTACGCCGCGGAGCTGGCCAAGACCGGCGGCCGGCGCCCCAAACTCTGCTTCCTCGGCCAGGCCGACGGCGACAACCTCAGCACCCGCGCCGCCTTCTACGCCGCGATCACCGCCGAAGGGTTCGAGGTCTCGCACCTCGCGCTCTTCCCGATGCCGAACCACCGCGACGTCCGCAAGCACCTCCTCGGCCAGGACGTCATCTGGGTCGGCGGCGGCAGCGTGGCGAACATGGTGGCGGTCTGGCGGGTGCACGATCTGCCGGAGATCCTGCACGAGGCGTGGCAGGCCGGCGTCGTGATGGGTGGCGTCTCGGCGGGCAGCATCTGCTGGACGCGCGGCGGCACCACCGACAGTTACGGCCGTGACCTGCGTGCCTTCACCGACGGCCTCGGCTGGCTGCCCTACGCGAACGGCGTCCATTACGACGCGGAGGAGCAGCGCCGCCCGCTCATGCATCGCCTGATGCGCGAGGGTGTCCTGGCCCCGCACGGCTACGCCACCGACAACGGCGCCGGGCTGGTCTTCCGCGGCACCACTCTGGCCGAGGCGATCGTCGATCGCGAGGGCGCCGGCGCCTACGAACTGCGCCGCACCGACACCGGCGACGTGACCGAGACCCCGCTCCCGGTCACCAGGATCTGACCCACCAGGACCAGGAAGATCCAAAAGCAGAAGAACGTGATCTTCCCGCTCCCGCGGTGGTGCAGTTCCGCGTGCTCCCGCGGGCACCGGTCGTCGCCCAGGGGCTCCTCCCTTCGGCGTCCGCGGGTGGTCGCGTTCAGAACGCACACCCCGCCGGGCGCTGGTCGCGCCCGGCAACGCGACCAGCGGCGGGACTCGCGTGCTCGCCGACCACGGCGGGACCGGCTCCGATGCGGAGGGGAAAGCGGAGCGCCAGCGGAGTCTTTGCCCGCAGCGAGGTTGGCCCGCGGGAGCATGCGGGCCGCACCCCGCCGGAAGCGGGAAGATCAGGAACGTGACCTTGACCTTGGTGCCGTGGACGTGACGTCACCACGCCGGCAGCGGGAAGAGCCGGTCCGGCTGCTACGAGATGTAGAACAGGATGACGTTGTGTACGTGGTGGGCCTTGTGGTCGCCGCGGAACTCGACCTCGTACGTGTGCGTGCCGACGTTGACCGCGATGGTGCTGGAGCCGAAGAACGTGCCGGCCCAGGACTTGTTGCTCACCACGCTGACGCTTGTCACCCGGGCGTACGGGATGCTGGTGATTGCGAACTTCTTGCCGACGAACGACTTGTCCTGGATGATCACGCGGCGGTTGGTCAGGCCGATGAACCCGGTGCCCACACCGATCGCGTCGTAGACGGCGATGACGTTCTCGCCCTCCAGGAGGCCGCTCTCGATCTGCTTCAGTTGCTCTTTGCGGTCATAGGTCGCTTCTGCCATGCCTGCGAGGTTAGTCTGACCGTGCAGTGGCGAGGATCACTATGCTGCGGTGACCGTGCGGTAGGCGTCTTCGATGCGCGCAGCCAGCGCGACCTGACCCTCCGTTATGGTCTCGGCCCCGGCCGCGGCCACCCGGATCTGGGTCTGGCCGTCGCGGCGCCGGATGTCCGGCCGCAGATGAAGCGCGTCGGCGGCGACCTTGATCCGCTCGGTCAGGTCCGCATGCTGGGCTTCGTCGAGCGCCAGGGTGCGGCTCAGCTGCTGGCCGTCGCGGGTCCAACCGGTAAGTAAGGTCAGGGCGTCACTTAGATAGTCACGATTCGCGGTGCGTCCGCTGTTGCTCCAGAGAGCACGCATCGTTACGCCTCCCCCAGGGCGTCGTTGCCGGCTTGTGGCCAAATCGTCGCCGTGTCGTCATGGTGTCGCCCCTAGTCTTCCCGTTGACCGGCTGGCATGTCCATGGCTACTGGACTACCTCTTTCTCGTCCGAAGGGGTGGAGCCGTCCACCCGAAATACCGATTGATCTGGCACTCTGGTTGCCCGTGAAGACGGATCAGGCCAGGTCGAAGGTTGTCGTCGGTGCCGCCATTCTTTCCGGCGGACGTGTCCTGGCCTGTGCGCGCTCGGCGCCGCCGGAGGTCGCGGGCCGCTTCGAGTTCCCCGGCGGCAAAGTGGAGCCGCGCGAGTCCGAGACCGACGCGGTGGCGCGCGAGTGCGCCGAGGAGCTGGGCATCACCGTCCGTGTCGGTGCGCGCGTCGGCGGCGACGTGACGCTCGGCAACGGCTGGGCGGTGCTGCGGGTCTACCTCGCGGAGCTGGTCGGCGACGCCGAGCCGGTCGCGCTTGAGCACCGCGAGCTGCGCTGGCTGGGCGCGGACGAGCTCGACTCGGTGTCGTGGCTGCCCGCCGACGAGCCGATCGTCAAGGCGCTCCGCGAGCACCTGACACACAGTTGACGCCATCCGCGGGTACGCGGTCATCAGCGCGACGGCTCGTCCCGCGTCACCTCCGCCGATGAGCCGCTCGTCGGCAGCACGCCCTGACGTGGATCGCGTGCCACCTCCGAAGCGGGAAGCTGATCCCGGCGGAAGATTGTGCGGCCCAGCCACACCAGCGGGTCGTAGCGCCGGTCGACCACCCGCTCCTTCAGCGGAATGATCGCGTTGTCAGTGATCTTGATGTGCTCCGGGCACACCTCAGTGCAGCACTTCGTGATGTTGCACATGCCCAGGCCCATCGACGCCTGCGCGTACTCCTTGCGGTCCGGAAGCGTGTCAAGCGGGTGCATGTCCAGCTCGGCCGCGCGGATGAAGAAGCGCGGCCCGGAGAACGGCGGCTTGTTCTCCTCGTGGTCGCGGATCACGTGGCAGGTGTTCTGGCAGAGGAAGCACTCGATGCACTTGCGGAACTCCTGCGAGCGCTCCACGTCCACCTGCTGCATCCGGTACTCGCCAGGTGCCAGGTCCGCGGGCGGCGTGAACGCGGGCGTCTCGCGCGCCTTCTCGTAGTTGAAGGACACGTCGGTGACCAGGTCACGGATCACCGGGAACGTCCGCAGCGGCGTGATGGTGACGGTCTCGTCCTCGGTGAACGTCGACATCCGGGTCATGCAGCCCAGCCGCGGCATGCCGTTGATCTCCATCGAGCAGGAGCCGCACTTGCCGGCCTTGCAGTTCCACCGGCAGGCGAGATCGGGCGTCTGGGTGGCCTGCAGCCGGTGGATGATGTCCAGCACCACCTCGCCCTCGTTCACCTCGATCTGGAAGTCGTGCAGCTCGCCGCCGTCCGCGTCGCCGCGCCAGACCTTGAAGTTGCGCTTGGTGCCCATCTGCTCATGCCTCCGGCAGCGCGTCGAACTCGGCCAGTTCCTCGTCGGTCAGATATTTGGACATCTCGGTGCGTTCGAAGAGGCCGAGCAGCTCCGGCCGCATCCTCGGCAGCGCCTTGTGGGTCAGCCGCACGTCGTTGCCGTCAAGCGCGCAGACCAGGTTGACCTGCCGCCACTGCGGGTCCATCGCGGGGAAGTCCTCCCGGGTGTGGCCGCCGCGCGACTCGGTGCGTTCAAGCGCCGCCTTCGCCGTGCACTCGGAGACGACGAGCATGTTGCGCAGGTCGAGCGCGAGGTGCCAGCCCGGGTTGTAGCGCCGCCCGCCTGATGCGCTCACCGTGGCGACCCGCGCGCGCAGCTCGTGCAGCCGCTTCAGCGCCTCGGCCAGCTCCGCCTCCCGCCGGATGATGCCGACCAGGTCGCCCATCACCGACTGAAGCTCCTGCTGCAGGTGGTAGGGGTTGTCGCCCCCGGTGCGCTCAAGCGGCCCGAGCGCGGTCGCCACGGCCAATTCAAGATCCTTCGCTGGTACGCGTGGGCGCGCCGCCTCATCGCAGTAGGCCGCCGCGTGCTCACCCGCCCGCTTCCCGAAGACCAGCAGGTCGGAGAGGGAGTTGCCGCCCAGCCGGTTGGACCCGTGCATGCCGCCGGAGACCTCGCCGGCCGCGAACAGCCCTCGCACCCCACCGAGCGCGGCGGTGGTGTCCGGGTCGACCTCCACGCCGCCCATCACGTAGTGGCAGGTCGGGCCGACCTCCATCGGCTGGGCCGTGATGTCGACGTCGGCCAGCTCCTTGAACTGGTGGTACATCGAGGGCAGCCGCTTGCGGATGGTCTCGGCCGGCATACGTGTGCTGACGTCCAGGTAGACGCCGCCGGCCGGGGTGCCGCGCCCCTCCTTGACCTCGGTGTTGATCGCGCGGGCCACCTCGTCGCGGGGCAGCAGCTCGGGCGGGCGGCGGTTGTTGTCCGGGTCGGTGTACCAGCGGTCCGCCTCCTCCTCGGTCTCCGCGTACTGCTTGCGGAAGACGTCCGGGACGTACCCGAACATGAAGCGTTTGCCGTCGGAGTTCTTGAGCACGCCGCCGTCGCCGCGGACCGACTCGGTGACCAGGATGCCCTTCACCGACGGCGGCCAGACCATGCCGGTCGGGTGGAACTGCAGGAACTCCATGTTGATCAACGTCGCGCCGGCCCGGAGCGCGAGCGCGTGCCCGTCCCCGGTGTACTCCCAGCTGTTCGACGTGACCTTGTAGGACTTCCCGACCCCGCCGGTGGCCAGCACCACGGCGGGCGCCTCGAAGAGCACCAGCTCGCCGGACTCGCGGTAGTAGCCGAACGCGCCGGCGATCCGGTCGCCGTCGAGCATCAGCTCGGTGATCGTGGTCTCGGAGAACACCCTGATCCGCGCGTCGTAGTCGCCGAACTCGCGGAAGTCCTCCTGCTGGAGCGCCACGATCCGCTGCTGCAGCGTGCGGATCATCTCCAGGCCGGTGCGGTCGCCGACGTGCGCCAGCCGCGGGTACTCGTGGCCGCCGAAGTTGCGCTGCGAGATCCGCCCGTCCTTGGTCCGGTCGAAGAGCGCGCCGTAGGACTCCAGCTCCCAGATCCGGGACGGGGCCTCCTTGGCGTGCAGCTCCGCCATCCGGACGTTGTTGAGGAACTTGCCGCCGCGCATGGTGTCCCGGAAGTGGACCATCCAGTTGTCGCGCGAGTTCACGTTCCCCATCGCGGCCGCGGCGCCGCCCTCGGCCATCACCGTGTGCGCCTTGCCGAACAGCGACTTCGAGATGATCGCGGTCTTCTTCCCCGCGCTCCGCGCCTCGATCGCGGCCCGCAGCCCGGCGCCGCCCGCGCCGATGACCACCACGTCGTACAGGTGCCGTTCCACTCGCGTCGTCATGCCACGCCCTCAGTTGATGATGCGCAGGTCGGAGAACCAGCCGGCGGCGAGCGCCATGATGTACGCGTCGGTAAGCGCGAGCGTGCCGAGCGTGATCCAGGCGAGCTGCATGTGCCGGACGTTCAGCTTCGAGACGAACGTCCAGAACCGGTACCGGACCGGGTGCTTGGAGAAGTGCTTGAGCCGCCCGCCCGCGATGTGCCGGCAGGAGTGGCAGGACAACGTGTACGCCCAGAGCGCGACCACGTTCACCCAGAGGATCACGTTGCCCAGGCCGAGCCCGGTGGCCTGGGCCAGCGCCGCGTCATAGGTGTTGATCACCGAGATGGCCGCGGCGGCGTAGAACGCGTACCGATGCACGTTCTGGAAGACGAGCGGGAAGCGCGTCTCGCCGGTGTAGCGCTTGTGCCCGTCCGGCACCGCGCAGGCCGGCGGCGACAGCCAGAACGCCCGGTAGTACGCCTTCCGGTAGTAGTAGCAGGTCAGCCGGAAGAGCAGCAGGAACGGCAGGGTGAGCGCCGCGTCCGGGATGACCCACCAGCCGGGCAGGAACCGTCCGAAGTGGGACGCGGCCTCGACGCACCGCTCCGTCACGCACGGCGAGTAGAACGGCGTGAGGTAGTGGTACTGCTCGACCCAGTAGTTGCTGTGCAGGAACACCCGGACCGTGGCGTAGGTGACCCAGGCGCCCAGCCCGACAAACGTGACAAGCGGCGCGAACCACCACCGGTCTGTGCGCAACGTTCTCGCCGTGATCGCGGCCCGGCCCGGCCTCGACGCCGTCGTAGTCATTCAGGCTCCCCTGACGCTGTAGACGCGGCCCCGTCTGTGACACACGTTACGCGCCGTGTGACGTGGGCCATGCCGTAGAGAGTCTGGGTGTTACGAGCCGGTTACGCATCCCCGTGTGGGTAGTTGTGGCACATTGTGTTCAAGGTCACTGATCACGATGGACGGTTGATCTTGCATAGAGCTAGAGCGATGGGTCGGTCAGTCTCCGCAGTGCGCCGTCGCAGCCGTCCGGGCCGTCCGCGATCAGCCGGTCCGCCACCGAGTTCGCGTCCTCGTCGCGCGGGGCCAGGTAGAACGCCGGCTCGCCACCGGTGGCCGACCTGTCAAGCGAGTCCGCGAAGACGGCCCGCGCCTCGATCACCTGCCGCCAGCCGTCCGGCCAGGTCTGGGCCAGGTACTCCTCGCCGAGCGGGTCGCCGCCGCGCGCGGTCCGGATCCGCTCCAACTCGAGCAGGAACGGGCGGGCCGCCACGTTCTCGTCCCGGATCGCCTTCGCACGGGCGGCCGGCCCGGTGGTGGCGCCGGGCGGCGTGAGCCGGTTCAGCCGCTGCTCCAGGTCGAGGCAGGCGGCCTCCACATCGGTGCGCGCCTCCGCCTCCACGGCCCGGTCGTGCCGCCCGTCGTCCACCGCACCGCGGAAGGCCGCGGCGATCGCCACGAACGCGCCGCAGACCAGCACCAGGATCACGGCCAGGCTGCCGGCCTCGATCCAGGTCCAGCCACGCCGCCCGAGGCCGGCGAAGTACTGACGACTGCTCGGCGGCGTGAAGCGCGGCGGTCGCGCCGATCCGGAGGCGAACCGCGCCGGCCCGGGATCGGCCCGCGTGGAGGAGGAGTCCGACGCCGAACCGGTCCCAGGCTCCGGCGTAGACCCGGTCAGCGGCTCGGAACGACGTTCGGGGTCGGGCTCGGACACCGGCTCGGGGGAAGAATCCGTCACGCGTCCCAGTACAGCACCCGGGCGCGAGAAAGCCAGACCCCCGACTACACCGGAGGCAGGTGCCGGCGGACGAAGTCCAGCTCCAGCGGCAGCAGCCGTTCCGCCACGCCGTGCCCGGCCAGCCGCGCCACGCCGGAGAGCGGAAGCACCGCGTGCGGGCGCCCGGCCGCCACCATCGAGGCGGACAGCCGCAGCGTGTGCGCCGCGATGATCGAGTCGTCAGCCATGCCGTGCACGAGCAGCAGCGGCCGCGCGTCCTCCGGCCGGACCGGCGGCTCGGCCGCGATCTCCACCAGGTTGTGGTGCGGGTAGATCTCGTCGTCCGGCAGGCCCAGGTAGCGCTCCGCGAACGCGGTGTTGTGCAGCGACCAGTCGGTGAGCGGCGTCCGGGCCACGCCGCAGGCGAACACGTCCGGGCGGCGCAGCACGGCGAGCGCGGCCAGCCAGCCGCCGAGCGCCCAGCCGCGTACCGCGACGCGGTGCAGGTCGAGGTCCGGGTGCTTCTCGCCGAGCGCGGCCAGTGCGTCGGTCTGGTCGGTGAGCGCGATGTCGGCCAGCCGACGGTGCACCACCTTCTCGAAGCTTGGCGCGACGCCTGGCGTACCCCTGTTGTCGATCGTCACGACTGCGAAGCCGGCATCCGCCCACCACTGCCGCTCCAGCCACCAGGAGCGCGCGGCCAGCACCTCCTGCCGGCCGGGCCCGCCGTAGACGTCAAGCAGCACCGGAAGCCGCCGGCCGCTCACCTGGTGGCGCGGGTAGACCACCGCGGCCGGCAGCCGGCGGTCGGTGACCCGCTCCAGCGCGGGGCGCGGCGCGAACGGCGGCGGCGACGCGTACGAGGCCAGCTCGCCGATGACCGTGTCGCCGCGCCGGACCGACCACTGGGTGCCGGCGTGGTCGAGCGACAGCCGCCCGATCGCCAGCAGCCCGCCACCTGTCGCGGCGACGTGCCAGCCCGGCTCGGTGGTGATCCGCTTCGCCTCCATGCCGCCGGCCCCGAGCGCGCCCCGGATCCGGTAGAGGTGCTGCTCGGACGGCTCGCCGTCGGTCCCCTCGACAAGCAGGTCCGCGCCGCCGGTGACCGGGCCCACCACCCGGCGCACGTAGAGCGAGGGCGGCGTGAGCAGGCTGCCGTCCGCGAACAGGCAGCGGGCGTCGTACCCGTCGTGGGCAAGCTCGCCGCCGACGAGCACCCGCCCGTCCGGGAGGTGGCAGGGCGTGCCGTCGATCGGCTCGACCCAGCGTGGGTCGGTCAGCTCCGCGTGCACCTGCGTCTCGCCGGTGCGCGGGTCGACGGAGAGCACCAGGCCGTGCTGCTGCAGGCGGCGCAGCACCGCGATCAGCGGGCCGCCGTCCGCCCAGCGGACCGAGACCAGATAGGGGTACGTCTCCCGGTCCCAGTGCACGTCCACCCACTGGCCGTCCAGGTCCAGCAGGTGCAGGCTGACCTGCGGGTTCGGCCCACCGGCGCGCGGGTACGCCAGACTCGGTGCCGGCTCGCCCGGATCGACCGGATCATGCAGGTAGAGGCGGGGGAGGCGGGACGTGTCCACCCGCGCGGCGAGCACGCTCCGCCCGTCCGGCGCCCACCAGTAGCCGCGCCCCCTGTCGAACGCCTCGCCGGCCAGGTAGTCGATCGCGCCCCAGGCGACCGTGCCGTTGCTGTCCCGCTCACCGGCGAGCATCACGTCGGTGCCGTCCGGCTCCACGATGTGCAGTGCGGTGGTGGCGACCGGCTCGCCGCGGTCGGTAAGCCCCGGGTGCGCGGTCAGATAGGCGATCCGCTCACCTGCCGGATCGGGCCGGGGATCGACGGCCGGGCCGGCGGTGGCGACCTCGACCACGTCGCCGTTGATCAGGTCGGCGCGGAACAGCCGCCCCGCGATGGTGAACGCGGCGATCCGCCCGTTGCGGTCAAGCGCGTACGACGTGATGCCCTCGTGCCGGCCGCCGGTGAGCTGGACCGGCTCCGCTACCAGACGCTCCTCGCCGGTGGCCGCGTCAAGCATCCAGAGGCAGCCGGCCGGGTCCTCCGCGCCGGCCGAGCGCACGAAGACGACCCGGCCGCCGTCACCCGCGACGCTTACCGAGAGCGGGCTTCCGTTGGTGAACCGGCGGGTCCGGGCGGCGAGCTCTGGATAGTCCACTGTCCGATCATCCTCCAGAAACCGCAGCCTGGGGTTCGCATAATCGCTTTTAGGCTGTTTCGGGATGGGGCGGTACGGCGCGTAAAGTGTCCCGGGTGACGGAGCAAGCCCTTCTGCTGGTGCATGCCCACCCCGACGACGAGTCGATCGGGACCGGCGCGACGATGGCCCACTACGCGGCGACCGGCACTCACGTGACGCTCGTGACCTGCACGCTCGGCGAGGAGGGCGAGATCCACCTGCCCGAGCTGATCGGGCTCGCGGCGGACGCGGCCGACCAGCTCGGCGGCTACCGCGTCGGCGAGCTCAACGGCGCGTGCGCGGCGCTCGGCGTGACCGACAGGCGGTTCCTCGGCGGCGCCGGGCGCTACCGCGACTCCGGGATGATGGGCCTGGCCACCAACGCGCACCCGCGCGCGTTCTGGCAGGCCGATCTGGACATCGCTGCCGGTTTCCTTGTCGAGATCATGCGCGAGGTGCGCCCGCAGGTGGTGGTGACCTACGACGACAACGGCTTCTACGGGCACCCGGACCACATCCAGGCGCACCGGGTGACCATGCGCGCCTGCGAGCTGGCGCGGGCCGAGGGCTTCGGGCCGGACAAGGTCTACTTCCAGGCCATGCCGCGCAGCGTGCTCGCGGCCGGGATCGCCGAGTTCGGCCAGAGCACCGGCAACCCGTTCTCCGGCATCGAGGCGCCGGACGAGTTGCCGTTCGGCTCGTCCGATTCCGAGATCGCGGCGCGGATCGACGCCACCGACTCCGCGGACGCGAAGGTCGCGGCGATGAAGGCGCACGCAAGCCAGATCCCGCTCGACTCGTGGCTCTACTCGATCGCGGGGAACTTCGGCGGCGAGTTCATGGGCGTGGAGTTCTACACGCTTGCCGTGGGCGAGCGCGGGCCCGGCGACGGACCGCATGGCTGGGAGAGCTGCCTCTTCGCCGGGGTGAACGCGGAGAAGGAAGCGCTGTCCCGGTGAGCGCCCCGCCCCCCTCGCCGTACCCGCACAAGGTCCCGGCGCTGGAGATCGACCCGGAGTGGCTCGAGCCGCTGCCGGACGCGAAGGGCCTGACCGTCACCGACCTGGCGCTGCGGGTGACCGGCGGCGTGCTCGTGGTGCTGGCCGCGGCGGTGACCGCGGTGCTTGAGGTCTTCTTCACGCCGCTGCGGGTGGGCGGCTTCCTGATCGGTCTGTCCGCGCTCGCCGCAGTCGTGGCGAACGTGGCACTGGCCTGGTTCGCCTACCGTACGGTCGGCGCGAAGTGGGCTGTGGCGCTGCCGGCGCTCACCTGGTTCGCCGTGCTGATGGTGGCGGCGGGCAGCACGCCGGAGGGCGACATCCTGCTTGTCGACACCAACTGGGTCGGGCTCGCCACCATCTTCACCGGCTCGATGGCGTTCGCGATCGTCGCGTACCGGATGATTCTTCCCCCGCACCGCAGCTGAGCTGGGAAAACGTTACCGGTTCGTCATAACGCGCGGGCAGCATTGCCCGGGCTGCTCCCCAAGCACCCGAGGTGACGACCGTGACCGAGTTCGACGACGACGCGCCCACAGTGCGGTTCGCCCGCATAGCCGGCCACGCTCCCGGCCGGGATGTCCTGCCCCTCTACGACGAGGAGTACGACCTTCCGGACGCGCGGCCGGTGCGCCGCTGGCCGATGCTGCTCGCGGGCCCGCTGGTCGCGGCCGTGCTGGTCGGCGGCGGTGGGGTCGCCTGGGCCGGCCGTGGTGACGTGCCGCGCGGTACCAGCGTGCTCGGCGTCGACCTGGGCGGCCTGACCGCGGCGGAGGCGCACGAACGGCTCGGTGCGTCGCACCGGCTGACCGCGCCGTTCCTGATCTCGCTTGCCGGCCGGGAGATCGTCCGGACCGACCCGGCCGCGATCGGCCTGACAGTTGACGTCCCCGCGTCTGTCGAGGCCGCGAGCCGGGGCGGCCGGCTGATCGGTACGGAGGCGGTCGCGCCTGTCGTCACGGTCGACGAGCGGAAGCTCTACGACGTGCTGCAGGCCGCGGCCGTGCACGCCGGGCTGGCCACGCCCGGCGTCGCGCCGTCGATCAGGTTCGACGGCACC
Source organism: Catenuloplanes sp. NPDC051500 (assembly GCF_044454585.1). NCBI lineage: Bacteria > Bacillati > Actinomycetota > Actinomycetes > Micromonosporales > Micromonosporaceae > Catenuloplanes > Catenuloplanes sp. NPDC051500. The sequence goes on along the minus strand of NZ_JBITDX010000016.1, from coordinate 75,085 downwards.
ACGCCGGCGCCGGTCTACCCGGAGCCGGGCCGTGCCGTCGACGCGCGGGGTGCCGCCGCCGAGGTCGCCGCCGCCTGGGCCCGCAAGGACGTGCCGCACGTGGCGATCGTCGAGACCACGCCGGTCACCACGCGCGACGAGATCGACCGGCTGGTGGCGGAGGTGGCCGTGCCCGCGGTCGCCGCGAAGGTCCGGGTCTCCACCGACCGGGGCGGCTTCGACGTCACGCCCGAGGTGATCGCGCGGAGCCTGGTGTTCGTCGGCGACCCGCTCACGCCGCGCATCGACGAGAAGCGGCTGCGCGACGCGCTGGGCACCACACTGACCCGGCTGGAGACCACGGTCCGCGAGGCCTCGGTGAGCGCGGCCGACGGCTGGCCGCGGATCACCGAGAGCCGGACCGGCCGGACCGTGGACACGGCCGCGCTCGCCCGCGACCTGCTGGAAGCGCTGCCGGGTGCCGGACCGCGCACGGTCTCCGCCGCGTTCACCGAGACCCGGCCGGCGACGAGCACCGAGGACGTGCGGAAGCTCGGCATCACCGAGCAGCTGGCCGGGTTCACCACTCAGGGCCCGTCGGACGGACCGGCCGTGGATCCGCTGAGCGTGCTGCTCCGGCCCGGCGACACGTTCTCGCTGCACCGGACCGTGGGCCGGGACGCGCCGCCGCAGCTGGCCGCCACGCTGTTCCACGCCGCGTTCCTTGCCGGGCTCGCGGACGAGCAGCACCTGCCGCACGAGACCTACCAGGCGAACCTGCCGGCCGTGGCCGAGGCGACCGTCACGCACGACCAGGACCTGCGGTTCCGCAACGACACGCCATCGGGCGTGCTCATCGACGTGCGCGCCTACGGCAGCTCGATCACCGTGACGCTCTGGGGCACGCGCGTCCACGACTCGGTGCGCATCGACTACGGGCGCCGGACCGCTATCGTCGAGCCGCCGGTCAGCTACGAGGCGCCCGGCCCGGACTGCGAATTCGACGCCGGATCCCAAGGCTTCTCCCAAGAGGCGTGGCGTATCTTCCGCAAGGACGGCAAGGAATCGAAGCGCGAGACGTTCAGCTGGACCTATGCCCCGCAGCCTCGGATCATCTGCGGGACCAGGCCCTGACCGTCCGCGGGGGATGGGAGTGGAGCGATGAGGAACCGCTGGCTGCCGGTCGGCGTGCTCGCCGGTGTGCTGTTTCTGATCAACGTGATCGCCCGGCTGGTCGGGGAGTTCGCGTTCGAGAACGACGCGAGCGCGCAGGACAGGGTCTCGGCCGTCATGTTCGTCGCGATCGGCCTGGTCACGGCCGTGCTGGCGTTCCGCTGGGGACGCGGCCGCCCGCTGGACTCGTGGAGCACCGACCTGGCCGCGATCATCACGGCCGCGATGCTGCTGACAGTGCTTGTCGGCCCGTTCATCAACGGCGACACGCCGTTCACCAACGGCGCCGGATCGTTCTTCGCCCAGATCTGGCTCTACCTGGGCTTCACGATCGGCGGCGCGGTCCTCGGCTACCTGGTGCTGATGGTGCTGGGCTGGGACTACCGCTCGCAGTCGCTCAAGCGCTACGAGGAGAGCCGGCTGGCGTCGGCGCGCCCGGTCAAGACCCGCCGCAGCACCATCCGGCACTAAGCGAAGATCACAATCACGACGCGGCGGTACGGGTGAGGTACGTGTGATGCGTGCCGAACCCGAGCCGCCCGTACATCGCGACCGCCGCCGTGTTCTGCTCCTCCACCTGGAGGAACGCGCGACGCGCCCCCACCTCCTGCCCCCATCGCGCGGCGGCCCGGACCAGGTGTGAGCCGAGTCCCCGCCGCCTGTGCTCCGGAAGCACGTCGACGAGCGACACCCCGAGCCACTCGCCGTTGCCGGTCACTGTGGCGCGGGTGATCGCGATCGGCGTGCCCTCGTCGCCGTAGACCTCAAGGAACGCGGTCTCCGGCACGGCCGTCAGCAGTTGGCGGGCGACCGGCGGCGGCGTGCCCTTACGCGCGGCCGTCACCGCCAGCCAGTCGTCGGTGATCCGGTCCCGGTGCCGTACACCCGGAAGATCCTGTCGCTCCGGCGCGGCCTCAAGGATCGCGGTGACAGGTGCGGTCTGGAACAGCACAAGCGGCGCCACGGCCCAGCCGCGCGCGTCAAGCTCCGCGTTGACCGGCGCGGCCAGCGGCAGCGGCACGTTCATCCGGGGCGGCAGGTCGTGCGCGCGGTACCAGGCGTCGACCGCGTCGACCGCGGCCGGCAGCGGCCGGTCCGGATCGCCGATCGGCAGCGCGGAGTTGGCCCGCCCGGTCCACCCGCCCGCGGCCCGCAGCAGCCAGCCGCCCTGCGACTCCTGCACCGGCGCCGGCCAGGCCTCGTTCGCCGCCAGCTCGGCGGCGATCACGTCCGCCGCGGTGGGGCGCCGGGTGGGCGGTACCCGCTTGGCCCGGTGGACCTCGTCGAGGGGGACGCGGACCGTGCCACCGGAGGTCGCTATCGTGAGTTCGGTCTCGCTCAGCGCCACGAGTTCGCCGAGCGAGTCCGAGAAGAGCGTCCGACCACCGCGAGAACCGACAATTCGCCGCACTACGACGCGGTGTCCCACATCCTGCCTACGGAGCACGATCGACCCCCTCCCCGGCGAGATACTAGGCTCTTATGCGCCGTGGGTTGTAAAGCAAGCGGCGTTGCATTCGGAGGAGAGACCCGTGACCTACATCATCGCCGAGCCCTGCGTCGATGTGCTGGACAAGGCATGCATCGAGGAATGCCCGGTCGACTGCATCTACGAGGGCAACCGCATGCTCTACATCCACCCGGATGAGTGCGTGGACTGCGGTGCGTGCGAGCCGGTCTGCCCGGTCGAGGCGATCTTCTACGAGGACGATGTGCCGGAGCAGTGGAAGGACTACACCACCGCGAACTACCGGTTCTTCGAGGACCAGGGTTCGCCCGGCGGCGCCTCCAAGGTCGGCAAGATCGACAAGGACGACCCGTTCGTCGTCGGCCTCGCGCCGCGCGGCGAGGGACACTGAGCGCCCCGGCTATCCGGCCGGGCGGGCTCGCGGCGCGGCTGCCGGACTTTCCCTGGGACCAGCTGGTCCCGGCGAAGACCACGGCGGCCGCACACGCCGGCGGGCTCGTCGACCTGTCGATCGGCACGCCGGTCGACCCGGTTCCCGCGGTCGTGCGCGACGCACTGGCCGCGGGCTCGAACGCGCCCGGATACCCCCTCACCGCCGGCAGCCCGCGCCTGCGCGCCGCCATCGCCGACTGGTTCGCCGCCACCTGCGGCGCTGACCTGCCCGGCCTCGGCGTGCTGCCCACGATCGGCTCCAAGGAGCTGGTCGCCTGGCTGCCCACGCTTCTCGGCCTCGGCCCCGGCGACACAGTCGTCATCCCGGAGGTCGGCTACCCGACCTACGAGGTCGGCGTCCAGCTCGCCGGCGCCCGCGCGGTCCGCTCCGACTCGCTCACCGCGCTCGGCCCGGAACGCGTCCGCCTGATCTGGATCAACTCCCCGTCCAACCCGACCGGCCGGGTCCTCCCGCCCGCCCACCTGCGCAAGGTCGTCGACTGGGCTCGCGAACGCGGCGCGATCGTCGCCAGCGACGAGTGCTACCTGCCACTCGGCTGGGACGCCGAGCCCGTCTCCGTGCTGTCCCCCGAGGTCCGGGGCGACAGCTACGCGAGCGTGCTCGCCGTGCACTCGCTCTCCAAGCGCTCAAACCTGGCCGGCTACCGCGGCGGCTTCCTCGGCGGCGACCCCGGAATCGTCGCCGAGCTGCTGGCCGTCCGCAAACACGCCGGCATGATCGTCCCCGCCCCCGTCCAGGACGCGATGACCGCCGCCCTCAGCGACGAGCACCACGTCCGCGAGCAGCGCGCCCGCTACGCCGCCCGCCGCGAGTTGCTTCACGCCGCCCTCACCAAGGCCGGCTTCGCCATCTCCCACTCCGAGGCCGGCCTCTACCTCTGGGCCACCCGCGACGAGGACTGCTGGGACACCGTCACCTGGTTCGCCACCCGCGGCATCCTGGTCGCCCCGGGCGCCTTCTACGGCCCCGCCGGCGCCACCCACGTCCGCGTAGCCCTCACCGCCTCCGACGAACGCATAGCCGAGGCAATCTCCCGCCTCACCTAAAGCCTGCGACGGATCCCGACGGCCCGCGGCGCACACCCGTCCAACACCTCGGCTCGCCGGGATCCGTCACACACGCCCCAGCCTTCCCGCCCTGGCCGCGACGACGCCGGTCCGTCGCCACCAGGCCGCCTGCGGTGGGAGTCGGCTGCTGCCTGGCGGCTGGGCGGCAGGAACGGTCGCCGTCAGGCCGCTTGCGGGAAGCCCTGGGCCAGCACGAACCTCGCTGTCAGGCCGCCTGTGGAGGGAGTCAGGCGGCTGCACGCGCGAATGGTCGCTGCCAGGTCGCCTGTGGAGGGAGTCAGGCGGCCGCCCACGCGAATGGTCGCTGCCAGGTCGCCTGTGGAGGGAGTCAGGCGGCCGCCCACGCGAATGGTCGCTGCCAGGTCGCTCGCGGAGAAAGATCAAACACCCGGCACGCCGCGCAGTCGTCCCGGGCTGGACGGATCTGAACGCCGGACACCCCACGCCCGAAATTTCAGCCTACCGGGGTATTTCTCGGGACCGCGCGACACGGGCCGTCATGCACCGGCGTCCAACGGCAGGCGCCATCGAGCGCGACCAGGTCTCCTGGAACCAGTAAATGGAGCGCGCGGGCAGTAATTCAACATATATACCGATTTAATCTCGCATCACCTGCCGAGGCCTCCCGGCGACACCGGTCGTCGCTGGCGCTCCTCCCTGCCATGGCCGTGGGCGCACGAACAAGAGCAACCCCGGCAGCTGGGCCGTCGTCTCCATCGGCATCTGCGTGGCTGTCCCGGCGAGTCGGTACAGCCACGCCGAGGGCGGTCGATGGGCCGCTGTCAGGGGCGCATCTCGGTCGGTGCTGGAGTATCGAGCGGGCGGCCGTGACAGGGCCAGCGGAGTTTCTCGCGGCCACCGCGCAAATGCCATTCAGTTTATTTTGATCTTGAAATGGAACCGGTCACGGCCGCGGGCCTCTGGCCAGTGCGGATGCTCTCCTGCCCGGTCTGACGGGTGGGGCGCAGGCATAGGTGGGCGTTACTGAGCCTTCGGGCTCAAGGTCCATGTACGGCGAGACCATCGAGCCCGTCTGCCAGAAATGGATCTTCCACTATGCGGGAATCAAGATCCTTGTTTTGCTCACGGTACTTTGTACCGCCGGGAAAGGACCGTGAGCGAAACAAGGATCTTAACCGCCCTCGGCCACTCCGCCGGCCAGGTGGTTATGAGACGACATTTCCGGTGTCGGGGTGGGTTTCGTCCTTGGGTACGGAGCCTGCCGCTCCTGGTCTGCCCCGCGGGATGTACTGACCTTCCGGTCTCACGGTGAGCATCGTCGAGCTAGGCGGGCCATTGCTGACCTTTGTGGTCGAGGTCCGGTCCCATGGACCGGCCGGGCGCGTCGCGCCCGAACGTTCCGTGATTTGGCGGGCTGCGGCGGCGCTCACCCTGCCCCCCGAAAGGTCAGCAGCAAAGGCCAGGTCGGAAACCAAGATCAAAATAAGCTAGTGGCATTGGCCGCCGGCTCTCCTGTGCCGCCGGTCCTTCTGTGCCGCCGGCTCTCCTGTGCCGCCGGTCCTCCTGTGCCGCCGGTCCTCCTGTGCCGCCGGTCCTCCTGTGCCGCCGGTCCTCCTGTGCCGCCGGTCCTCCTGTGCCGCCGGCTGCAAAATTTCCGGCCGGCCGATGTCCGGATCCGCGCCGTGGGCGCGACGCAGGGAGGAAAGCAGCTCAGGAGCCGAACATACGGGAGCCAGTTCATGCAGTTCATGACCATGCTGAAGATGCGCGAGGACGCCGGACCTCCTCCGCCGGACTTCTACGATGCAATGGGCGCCTACATCGCCGGAATCGCCGCGAGCGGCAAGCTCATCACCACCGGCGGCCTCCTGCCCAGCGCCGCCGGGGCCGAGGTACGCGCCACCACCACCGGCGGAATTGTGGTCACCCACGGCCCGTTCACCGAGGCCACCGAACTGATCGGCGGCTACGCGGTCTTCGAGGTCGGCTCCCGCGACGAGGCAATCGCGATGGCCACCGAGTTCGTGCAACTGCACGTGGATAACTGGCCCGGCTGGGAAGGCGCCGCCGAGATCCGGCAGATCGTAGGGCCACCTCCGCTCTGACCGTGCCATGCGGCACCGCCGGGGTCCTCGCGGCTGACTGCCTTCCGGCCCCACGGGCTGCCTTCCGAGCCCACGGGCTGCCTTCCGGTCCTACGGGCTGCCTTCCGGCCTCGCGGGCTGCTTCTGGCCTCGTCGCGGGGTGCCCTCCCGGCCTCGGGGGCGCCTCCAGGCCTCGCGGGGCCGGGAGGCGCCTCCAGGCCTCGCGGGGCGCCTTGCCGGGATCGCGGGGCGGCTGCTGTGATCATCGGATGGGCAGCGTGGATGAGGTCATCGTCGGCACCTGGCGGGAGCAGTCCGCACGGCTCGTCGGTGGGCTGCTCCGCGTGACCCACGACCTCGACCTGGCCCAGGATTTCGCGCACGACGCCATGGTGGCGGCGCTCGAACAGTGGCCGCACGACGGCGTCCCGGACAACCCGGCCGCCTGGCTGATGGCCGTCGCCAAGCGCCGCGCCGCCGACCACTTCCGCCGCGCCGAGCGGCACGCCCGGGCGGAGACCCGGATCGCCCACGAGCTGCTGACGACACGACGGGAGGAGGAACTGATGCCCGACCCGGCCGGCCAGGTCGACATGGTCGACGACGACACCTTGCGTCTGATGCTCCTGACCTGTCATCCGGCGTTGACCGCCGAGTCACAGGTCGCCCTGACGCTCCGCCTGGTCGGCGGCCTGACCTCGCGGGAGATCGCCAGGGCGTTCCTCGTGCCGGAGGACACGGTCGTCCGGCGCATCACCCGCGCGAAGACCACGCTGGCCCGCGCGAAGACCACGCTGGCCCGCGCGTCCGCCGCCGTTGACCACCTGCCGTTCGACCTGCCCGGCCCGGCCGAGCGCCGCCGGCGGCTGCCCGCCGTGATGAACGTCGTCTACCTGATCTTCACCGAGGGCTACGCCGCGACCGCGGGCGAGGACTGGATGCGCCCGGCGCTGTGTGACGAGGCCCTCCGCCTCGGCCGGCTGGTGACGACCGTCTTTCCGGACGAGCCGGAGGCGTTCGGGCTGCTGGCGCTGATGTGGTTGCAGGTGTCCCGGCTCGATGCGCGCACCGACTCGACCGGCGCCGCAGTGCTGCTGGAGCGGCAGGACCGGCGCCGCTTCGATAGTTTCGCCATTTACCGGGGGACGGAGGCGCTCGGGCGCGCGATGTCCGCCGGTTCGCCCGGCCCGTACACGCTGCAGGCTGCCATCGCGGCCTGTCACGCCCGTGCCGCGAGCGTGCGGGACACGGACTGGGCCACGATCGCCGGCCTGTACGACGCGCTCGCCCACCTCACGCGCTCACCGATCGTGCTGCTCAACCGTGCTGTCGCGCACGGCATGCACGACGGGCCGGACGCCGGGCTGCGGCTTGTGGACGAGCTGGCCGTGGCCTTGCGCGGCCATCATCTCCTGCACAGCGTGCGTGCCGGGTTCCTGTCCCGGCTCGGGCGTCGCGCGGAGGCCCGCGAGGAGTTCCGGCACGCGGCCGGCCTCGCCACGAACGCCCGGGAACGGGACCTGCTGCTCGGCCGCGCCGAGGAGCCCTGACCACCGAGAAAACCAGGAGCGCACCATGTCATTCCAGGCCTACCTCGACGCGATCGAGGTCAAGACCGGCAGGACGCCCGCCGACCTCCTCGCCGTGGCCCGCGAGCGCGGTTACGGCGGCGACACCCGTACCGGCGAGATCGTGCAGTGGCTCAAGGACGACTTCGAGTTGGGCCGGGGGCATGCGATGGCCCTGGTCCACGTGATCAAGAACGGGCCGGGGATCAGCGACAAGCACGTCGGCAGCACCGGTACGCACCGCGACGCCAGCGCCGTGCTGTTCCTGAACGGCCTGGCGCACCCCGAGCGGAACGCTATTTGAAGCGGTTGGTGACGGACCGGCGGTTCTTGCCGGGTGCCGAGTCGAGCAGCGCGCGCTGGATGAGCGCCTGTTCCCTGCGGTGCCGGCCGGCCGCGTCGCAGAGCGTGAGGACGTAGCCGCGGACCAGGCGGTCCGCGCGGAGGTCGCGGCAGCTGACGTCGAGGACGATGCGGCTGCCGTCCTCGCGCAGGAGGCTCCACTCCTCGCGGACGCCGTCCTCCCGGCCGGAGCCGCGGGCGAGTTCGAACGTGCGGTTGACCTGTGGGCGGTCGTCCGGCTGGATCAGGTCGGCGAGCGTGCCGAAGACCTGGGGCCGTACGCCGAGGACTGCGGCAAGCGAGGGGGAGAAGTAGCGGATGCGGTCGGCCTCGTCGACGATCAGGACCACGTCGCTCGTGTTCTGGACGACTGCGGAGACGTACTGGTCGGACTCGCGGCGGGTGACCTCGTCGGTGAGCAGTATGCGTTCGAGCGCGAGCGTGGCCTGGACCGCGACGACCTCGATGCTGTCCTGCAGCGACTCCAGCAGCTGGGTGTCGGCGGAGACGAAGAGCGCGCCGACCCTGGGCGGGCCGACCGCGGAGTCGTCGAGCACGAGTGGGCAGACGAGCGTGCCGGGCAGGCCGCCGAGCTGCTCGGCGAGCGCGGGGTGCAGCGCGTGCGTCTTCAGCAGGCGGGTGCGCCGGGCGGCGGCCGGGGTCGGCACCGGGTACGGCGTGGGCATGCCCGGCCCCCACACGCTGCTCGCCCGGTTCACGCTCAGCACGATCTTGTGTTCGGCGTCTTTGAGCAGTGCGCCGAGCGCGGCCCGGATCGCGGTGTCCACCTCGTCCGGTCCGGCGGCGGCGACAAGCGCGCCGCAGATCTCCCGGAGGTGGCGTTCGCGGGTCAGCAGGCGCCGGTGCTTCTCGACCGCGTCGAAAAGCCGGGCGAAGACCGCGCCGTAGATGACCGTGGCGATCGCGGCGATCATCAGGCCGTCCGGCACGTCGTCGCGCAGCGTCTCGACAAGCAGCACGCCCGGTGGTACCAGCACGGCCAGGCCGAGCAGCACCTTCCACGCGAGCCGCAGGTCGCCGGGCTCGGCCGCGGGTGGGGAGCTGAGCCGGGACATCGACGGGTGTAGTGCGGCCTGGCCCCAGGCGATGTAGAAGACCAGGTAGGCGAGTTCGAACGGGCTGCCGTCGGGCCAGCCGTCGTACTGGACCTCCAGGATCAGCCAGGTGACGTCGCCGACGAGCAGACCGCTCGCGCCGACCGCGAGGAGCGTCACCGACGCGCTGAGCCTGGTGTTTATGGTCAGGCCGACGGTGGCCAGCAGCAGGAGGAGGCAGCCGAGCGAGTGGGTGGCGGCGCCTGTGGTGTCCACGTCGCCGCGGCGCATCGCCGGGCTGATGATCAGGACCCAGGCGAGCAGCGCGGCGGACGCGCCGAGCGTGGTCCAGTCCAGCATCCGGGACCTGTCGCGGACCAGCGCGCTCGGCCGGGTCAGCTGGATCAGGCCGATCACCACAAGCGGGAACATCGTCAGATAGGCCACCTCGGACACGAGCAGCGGGATGCCGTGCCGGTGCTGCCCGTAGAACGTGTCGCCGATCGCCATCACTGCCACTGTCGCGCCCAGGAACCACCAGGGTGAGCGGCGCAGCGGCCCGTTCACCCGCACGCCGGCCACGATCGCGGTGACAGTGGTGAGCCCGATCAGGGCGAAGACCACGGAGTCCGGGATCGGGGAGAAGACGGCGACCCCGAGCACGGCCATCACCGCGGCGTGCGTTGCCATCAGGCGGCGGGTCACTTGGTTGTCTACCTCCGGGTCCGGGCTTGTGTCGGATTCTGGTCTACCAGCCGAACAGGGTGAGCGCATATCGTCCGCCCGCATCATCGATCAGGGCAAGAGCACTCACCCTCCGTCGATTTCAGGACAGCGGCACGATCAGGTCCGCCCGGCCCTTCGTGGCGGCGATCAACTCCGCGTTCGCCTGGTCGCTGCCGAGCGACCGGTCCCGCGCCTCCGCCTCGTCCCGGCCGTAGGCCATGTGCCGCGCGATGAGCCGCCGCAGCCGTTCCGGCTCGTCCAGGTCGAGGTACCAGGCCTCGTCCAGCAGCCCGCGCACGCCGCCCCACACGCCGTCCGGCATCAGCAGGTAGTTGCCCTCGGTGATGACCAGGCGGGTCTCCGGCGGCACCGGGATCGCGCCCGCGATCGGGTCCTCGATCTCACGGCGGAAGACCGGCGCGTACACGATGTCGTCCGTCTCGGCCCGGATCCGGCGCAGCAGCGCGGCGTACCCGGCGGCGTCGAACGTGTCCGGCGCGCCCTTGCGCGCGTGCCGCCCGATCCGGCGCAGCTCCGCGTCCGCCAGATGAAAACCATCCATGGGTACGACTGTGACGGCCGCTCCCGCACTGGTCAGGGCGGTGGCGAGGCGGTCCGCGACCGTCGACTTCCCGGCGCCGGGTGGGCCGGCGATGCCAAGGATGCGCCGGTGCGCGCCGCTCGCCAGGCGGGTCGCACGGTCCACGAGATCGGTCCATTTCATGGGGTCAAGCATAAAAACGGCTCCCCGCGTCGCTCGCGCGGCGCGGGGAGCCGAAGGCGTACTCCAAGCGACTACCGGTTCCCGGACTCGGGAGCGTGGGTAGCTAACAGAGCGTGGGCAACAGTACGCATCGCTGGGAATTTTATCTCGCAGAACCGGATTTCGCCGCAGAATCTTCAGGCGGAATCCGCAACGGGAAGACGAAATCCCGTGCCGACGATGATGAAGCGGTAGACAGCGGTGCGGCAGGCGGCGGAGACCGCGAGCGGCACGTAGACCGGAATCGTCCCCACATCGAGGCTCTCGCGCGGCGCCAGCGTGACGGGCAGTGCCGGCGGCCCGGTGTGCGGCCCGACCACGATGTCCGAGGCGGTCGCCTCGCAGTCCGGCCGGGACACCTCCCCGACCCGCCCGGTAAGCGCCTCGATCCGGATCCGGACGTCGTGCGGATTGGTAAGTCGTACGCGCAGCGGCGTGGTGCTGCCCGGCCCCGGCGAGTCGACCGGTTCGCTGCGCAGCCGGAATTCGAACGGCTGGTCCTGGACGTTCGCCGCGAGCGCCAGCCGCTGCTCGGCGGTCGGCCTGCCCGCCCGCATCGACAAACCGCCGAGCAGGGCGGCAGTCGCCAGGGCCGCCACCGACATCGCTACCCAGCGCCAGCGGTACATGGTCCGCACGTGCGCTCACCTCCGAGATGTCACCGGTAGGGGCGGCCGGGTGTCTCCCCAGCCCACCGCCCGCCCCTACCGGTAGCTCATGAACCCGGCGCGCCTGGTGGCCGCCGCGTGTCCCGCCTCGTCGCGCGGCCTGCCGGACGACACCTGTTTGCGATGCGTCGGCGGTGCCTGCGCGCGGGCGGGAACTGGTGCACGGTGTGTCCTTCGTTGTGGCGGCCCGCCGGGCGACGGTGCTGATCGCGGCGCCCGGCGGGCCCATGAGGGTGGCTTTCGCGCCGCAGTGGCGCTGACGAAGAATCTGCCCGATATCGCGGGCGCAGGTAATCCGTTGTCCGTGCGGGAAGATTGAGCGCTCAAACGTGTCGCACGGCTGTCCGGGCTACCCCGTTCGGGTGCTGCCCGGCGTCGATGTGCGGTGAAAGGCGGCCCGGTCGCGGGCTCGATCCCGAGTGGGCAGAGATCTCGGTCCAACGCCTTCAACGGCGCGCCGCCGGCCCGGTGACGGGTGCACGGTGTCTGCTGACCGACAGCGCGGAAGCCCCATTAAGGACATTTGCCGCCAATGCGGTCGGCATGGAAGTCGATGTATCCCCGACCGTTGACGTGGCCGTAGCGTGTCTGCAACATTTGGCGCAGCGCTCTGCAAAATCTGTACAACACGCCGCCGGATACCAGACTGATCTTCGGAATCGCGGCGCAGCACTACCAACTCCCACCCGAAATTTCGGGAAAAGTCGCCCTTCTCCACCGAAGGACCGCCATGAGGAAACGCCTGGCCACGTTTGTGGCCGCCGCCGTCACGCTCACCTCCACAGTCCTGTTCGTACCGTCCGGCCCCGCCTCGGCCGCGCCCGTCAACCTGGCGCAGGGCAGGACCTTCACCGCCAGCAGCAGTAACGCCGCCTACACCGCCGCCAACGCGGGTGACGGCGATCCGGCGACCTACTGGGAGAGCGCCAACGGCGCGTGGCCACAGTGGATCCAGGTCGACCTGGGAGCCGCCTCCGCCGTGACGAGCGCGGTGCTCCGGCTGCCGGCCGGCTGGGAGACCCGCACCCAGACGATCGCGGTGCAGGACGGCGCGACCGGCGGCACGATCGCCGGCGCGACCGGGTACACGTTCAACCCGGGCAGCGGGAACACGGTCACCATTCCGCTTACCGCGACCGTCCGCTACCTGCGGCTGAGCATCTCCGCGAACACCGCGTGGCCGGCCGGCCAGCTGTCCACCGTGGAGGTCTGGGGCGAGCAGACGCAGAACCCGCCGCAGGACCCGAACCTCGCGCTCGGCAAGACGGCCACTGCGAGCAGCAGCAACGCCCTCTACCCGGCCGGGAACGTGACCGACGGGAACGTTGCCACCTACTGGGAGAGCACGTCCGGCGGGTACCCGGCCACGCTTACCGTGTCGCTCGGCGCGAACGCGTCGGTCACCTCGGTCGCGGTCTCGCTCAACCCGGACGCGGCCTGGGGCGCGCGCACCCAGAACATCGAGGTCCTCGGCCGCGCGCAGAACGCCACCGGCTTCACCACGCTGGCCGGCGCCGCGAACCGGACGTTCAACCCGGCGTCCGGCAACACCGTGTCCATCCCGGTGAGCGCCACCGTCGCGGAGGTGCAGCTGCGGATCACCTCAAACACCGGCGCACCCGGTGCGCAGGTCGCTGAGCTGCAGGTCTTCGGCACCGCCGCGCCGAACCCGGACCTCACGGTCACCGGGCTCACGTTCGCGCCGTCCGCGCCGGTCGAGACGGACACGGTCACCGCCTCCGCAGTGGTCCGCAACGCCGGCACCGCCGCGAGCGCGGCGACAACTGTCCGGTTCTACGTGGGTACGACGCTCGCCGGCACCGCCTCGGTCGGCGCGCTCGCGGCCGGCGCCACCGCCACCGTCACCGCGTCGCTCGGCGCCCGCCCGGCCGGCACCCACCAGGTCACCGCGCGCGTCGACGAGGCGAACACCGTCGTCGAGCTGAACGAGCAGAACAACACGCTTGCCGGCACGCTCACCGTGAGCGCGGTGCCCAGCTCCGACCTGGTCGCGACCACCGCCTGGTCGCCGAGCAACCCGGCGCCGGGCAGCACCGTCACGTTCACCGTGGCGATCCGCAACCAGGGCACGATCGCGTCCGCCTCCGGTGCGCACGCGATCACGCTGACACTGCTCGACCAGTCGGGCGCGGTCGTCCGTACCCTCAGCGGCTCGTTCAACGGCACGATCGCCGCCGGCGGCGTCACGGCGCCGGTGTCGCTCGGGACCTGGGCCGCGGCCAACGGCCGGTACACGGTCCGCGTGGTGCTCGCGGACGACGCCAACGAGGTGGCGGTCAAGCGGGCGAACAACACCGCGGAGACGCCGCTGTTCGTCGGCCGGGGCGCGAACATGCCCTACGAGATGTACGAGGCCGAGGACGGTGCCACCGGCGGCGGCGCGGCAGTGGTCGGCCCGAACCGCACTGTCGGCGACCTGGCCGGCGAGGCGTCCGGCCGGCGCGCGGTCACGCTGAACAGCACCGGCTCCTACGTCCAGTGGACCACCCGGGCCAGCACGAACACGCTTGTCACCCGCTTCTCCATCCCGGACGCACCCGGGGGTGGCGGCACCACGTCCACGCTCAACATCTACGTCAACAACACGTTCCTCAAGGCGGTCACGCTTACCTCCCGGTACGCGTGGCTCTACGGCGACGAGGCCGGCCCGAACAACAACCCGTCGTCCGGCGCGCCGCGGCACATCTACGACGAGGCCAACGTGCTGCTCGGCACCACGGTCCCGGCCGGCGCCACGATCAAGCTGCAGAAGGACGCGGCGAACGGCGGCACGTTCGCAATCGACTTCGTCAACCTGGAGCAGGTCACGGCCACGGCCAACCCGGACCCGGCCCGGTACGCCGTGCCGTCCGGCTTCACCCACCAGGCGGTGCAGGACGCGCTGGACCGGGCCCGGCAGGACGCGAACCTGATCGGCGTCTACCTGCCGTCCGGCGACTACCAGACCTCGTCGAAGTTCCAGGTCTACGGCAAGTCGGTCCGGGTGGTCGGCGCGGGCCCGTGGTTCACCCGCTTCCAGGCGCCGGCCGGCCAGGAGAACACGGACATCGGTTTCCGCTCCGAGGCGAGCGCGAACGGGTCCACGTTCGCCGGATTCGGGTACTTCGGCAACTACACGTCCCGCATCGACGGCCCCGGCAAGGTGTTCGACTTCGCCAACCTGGCGAACCAGACCATCGACAACATCTGGGCCGAGCACATGATCTGCCTCTACTGGGGCGCCAACACGGACAACATGGTGATCAAGAACTCGCGGATCCGGAACACGTTCGCGGACGGCGTCAACATGACCAACGGCAGCACCGGCAACCTGGTGTCGAACAACGACGCGCGCGCCACAGGCGACGACAGCTTCGCGCTGTTCTCCGCGATCGACGCGGGCGGCGCGGACGAGAAGGACAACGTCTTCGAGAACCTGACAAGCACGCTCACCTGGCGGGCTGCTGGTCTGGCGGTCTACGGCGGCTACGCCAACACGTTCCGCAACATCTACATCGCGGACACGCTCGTCTACTCGGGCATCACGATCAGCTCGCTCGACTTCGGGTACCCGATGAACGGCTTCGGCGCGGACCCGCCCACCCGCTTCGAGAACATCTCGATCGTGCGGGCCGGCGGCCACTTCTGGGGACAGCAGACGTTCCCCGCGATCTGGATCTTCTCCGCCTCGAAGGTCTTCCAGGGCATCCGGGTCTCCGACGTCGACATCGTCGACCCGACCTACAGCGGCATCATGTTCCAGACGCAGTACATCGGTGGCCAGCCGGTGAACCCGATCACCGACACCGTCTTCACAAACGTCTCGATCACCGGCGCGCGGAAGAGCGGCGACGCGTTCGACGCGAAGTCCGGCTTCGCCGTCTGGGCCAATGAACTGCCCGAGCCCAACCAGGGCCCGGCGGTCGGCGCGGTCACCTTCAACAACCTGCGCCTGTCCAACAACTACCAGGACATCCGCAACACCACCCCACTGCGGATCACGATCAACCCCTAGAGCATCCGGGGGTACGGGACGCGCTCCCGTACCCCCGGATGTCTTCATGTCTTTGTCGCCGCAACTGGATCTCGGTCTCCAGGTCCACCTCGCGCGGCGCCGCTCTCCTCGACCCCGGTCACCGGCCCGCGGCGGAGGAGGGGGTTACGGGTCGGCGCGGTGGCGGCCGGGGAATTCGAAGACGTCTGTGGGCTCGTCGGTCCACTGGGTGGCGGTGGTGACCTCGCGGACCAGCGGCGCGGTGCCGGTGAGCGGCACGTAGACCTGGGCGTCGACCGCCTCGGCGAGCATCAGCGCGACGGCGAAGCTCGTGGGCCGGGCGTCGGGGTCGCGGGATATGCACTGGTCACAGAGGGTGGCGACCTCGTCGGGGAGACCGGGGATCGGCGGGAGCGGGGTGGGCTCGACGCCCGGGGGAATGGCGTTCGGCGGTACGCCGGGGAGGCGGGACGGCTCCCAGGGGAGCGTGCGGGCCAGGCAGAGGTAGAGCAGGACGCCGAGCGCGTAGACGTCCGCGGCCGGGGTGGCGGGCGTGACGCCGTCCGCTTCGAGGCGCTCGGGGGCGACGAACGCCGGGGTGCCGACGATGGTGCCGTCCACTGCGGAGTCCGGCTCGCCGGCTATCGCGGCGATGCCGAAGTCGAGCACCTTGACCCCGGCGGGCGTGAGGATGATGTTCGCGGGCTTGACGTCGCGGTGCACGATGCCGTTCGCGTGCGCGGCGGCCAGCGCGGCCGCGACCTCGGCGCAGACCCGTACCGCGATGTGCCAGTCGAGCGGGCCGGCGCGCAGGTGGTCGGCGAGCGTCTCGCCCTCGACGAGCTCCATCACGATGTACGGCGCGGGCGTGCCGGGCAGCATCGTCGACATGCCGAAGTCGTGCACGCTCGCGACGTTCGGGTGGGTGAGCCGGGCGGCGGACCGGGCCTCGGTGCGCACCTGCTCCACCACGGAATCCGCCGAGTCGATCAGGTGTGGCGCGATCAGCTTGACCGCGACCGGGCGATCGAGCACGTCGTCGTGCCCTCGCCACACTTCGGACATTCCGCCCACGCCGATGCGTTGTTCAAGGCGGTAGCGCTCGCCGAGAACGCGCATCGGGACTCCTTCAGAGAAA
Source organism: Catenuloplanes sp. NPDC051500 (assembly GCF_044454585.1). Lineage (NCBI taxonomy): Bacteria > Bacillati > Actinomycetota > Actinomycetes > Micromonosporales > Micromonosporaceae > Catenuloplanes > Catenuloplanes sp. NPDC051500. Next base: position 58,645 of record NZ_JBITDX010000016.1, on the reverse strand, counting down.
AGATAACCCTTGATCAGCTACCCGTTCGGGCCGTGGGCAAACCCGCCGGGAGGGGCGGTTGTGCACGTTCCATCATTCGCGACACGGAGAGGACGACCAGGCCGGCGACGGAGAGAACCGCGCCGACCCAGGCGGTGGAGAGGTATCCGTACCCGGCCGCGATCACCATGCCACCGAGCCAGGCGCCGGCCGCGTTGGCGAGATTGAGCGCGGAGTGGTTGGAGCTGGCCGCGAGCGCTGGTGCGTCCGGTGACACCGCCATCAGGCGCATGGTGAGCGCGGTGCCGATCACCTGGCAGGCCACGCCGATCAGGAAGATCAGGAAGACCGCGGCCGGGATGTACTGGGCGGTCGTCGCGAACAGCACCAGCACGGCCAGCATGCCGACCATTCCGCCGAGAAGCGTGCCCATGATGGACAGATCGGCGAGCCGGCCGCCGAGAAGCGTGCCGACGGTCATGCCGACGCCGAAGACCGCGAGCACCCACGGGACCCCGCCGGCCGACAGCCCGCTGACCTCGGTGAGCGTGGGGGAGACGTAGCTGTAGACGGCGAACATGCCGCCGAACCCGACGATGCCCGTGACGAGCGCGAACCAGACCTGCGGGCGGCGGAACGCGCCAAGCTCGGTCTTGATCGTGGCGTGCGCGGCGGCCGGGACCAGCGGCACCAGCAGGTGCACGGCCACGATGGTGAGCAGGCCGATCGCGGCGATCATGCCGTACGCGGCCCGCCAGTGCACGTGCTGGCCGACCGCCGTCGCGACCGGCACGCCCACGATGTTGGAGACGGTCAGGCCCATCATCACGCCGGCTACGGCACGACCGCGGCGCTCCGGCGAGACCAGGCGCGCGGCGACAACCGATGCGATGCCGAAGTAGGCGCCGTGCGGCAGGCCCGCGATGAACCGGGCCAGGAAGACAAGCGGCGCGTTCGGCGCGATCGCGGACAGGCCGTTGCCGACCAGGAACGCGACCATCAGGCCGAGCAGCAGGAGCTTGCGGTCCAGCCGGGCGGTGAGCGCGGTGATCAGCGGGGCGCCGACGACCACGCCGAGCGCGTACGCGCTGATGCCGTACCCCATGGTGGGGATCGAGACGCCGAGCGAACCGGCCATCTCCGGCAGCAGCCCCATCGCCGCGAACTCGCTGGTCCCGATGCCGAAGCCGCCAAGCGCCACAGCGGTCAGCGCGATGCCGACGCGACCGGTCCTGATCTCCCCGCTCATACCGCGGATCGTGTCAGGCGGCTCGTTGCATTCATAGGACGACCGACACAGCGGGTGGTGCGATGCGTTTAGCGATCCCGCGCCGGGGGGTATCGATCCCGCCGCACGGATGTGCACCGAAACCCCCTCGGAGGCTCTCTCATGTCGGTTCCTGCCGTTCTCTACGTCATCGCCGTGATCCTGCTGGTCCTGGCCGCGCTGCCGATCGGCACCCGCGGCGTCTCGCTGGCGCTGCTCGGTGCCGCGTCCGCGCTGCTGGCCTACTCCTGGCCGACCATCACCGGCGCATAGCCCCTTCAGCCCGGCCAGTGGTGGGCGAGGAGTGAGTAGAACCGGGGCTGATCCCAGTAGGCGCCATGCGCCGCAGGGAACGGCACACCCGCGTCGACCTCCTCGTCCACCGCTCCCGGGAAGACCCGCGCCGCACAGAACGCCAGCCGGTCGGACCTGTCGTAGACGTTCAGCCACGGCGTCGACGTCACGGTGGGTAGCCCGTCCCGCAGATACAGGTACGGTGCCGGCGAACCGGTGGTGACGAGCAGCCTCACCGAATCCGGCCGGTCCGGCCCGGTGAGCAGGTCGACCGCCGCCACCCCGGCCGGGCCGTGCCCGAGCAGCACCACAGGCGACTCCGCCCGTGCCACCTCGGCCGCGATCAGCTCGCGGGCCGCCAGGTCCGGTCGCCTGAAGCAGGCCGGTTCCATAGTCCCCGCGCGCCGCCGTACCAGGTTCCGGGCCGCCAGCCGCTCGGCAAGCGGGCGCGTCACGCGCCGGACCATCGTGTCCGCGAAGCCCGCGGCCAACTCCGGAGTCGGCTCCAGCGCGGCGACCAAGCGCACGGCCAGCGCGTCCCGGCTGCGGCCGTCCCGGGCGATCGGCGCGTCCGGCGCCGTGCTCAGCGCGGTCGCCACGATCGCGCGCGCGACAGCGCTGCACAGCTCCGGATCGGCCGCGTCACCGACCGCGAGCGACGCGTCCGCGGTCTCCGGCGCGTCCCGGACCGCGGTGATCGCCCGGTCCAGCGTGGCGCGGTCCAGTTCGGCGAGGTCCGGCAGCGACAGCGACAGCGTGTCCAGCCGCTTGTCGAGCGCGTCCGGGCTGGACGGGCCCGGGTCGAACAGCTCCGCAAGCATGCGCAGTTCCACAAGCGGGTCCGCCTCCAGCAGGTCCCACTCGACCGCGGTGATCTCGGCCTCCGTGGGTGACTGAGCGACCGCCTCCAGGCCGGTGGCGCCCGGCGGCGGCAGCACGGGTGAGACGTCGGGCTCGGGGGCGCCGGCCGCGATGCCGTGCACGCGGACGTCCCGCAGCCGGGGCTCGGCGGCGATCCCGTCCCGCAGCCGCGACAGCCGTCCCGTGTGGTGTACGACGATCAGCGTTCCGGACATGGTTCGCCCCCTGGGACTTAACGGATGTATCCGTATATTCGAGGCGTCCAGCGGCCGATAGTCACTAGTCCTACCTGCTGAATCCCCCGTTGGGATGCGGGACAGGCGTCCGAAATGGCCGATCACCTGAGGGCGGGCCGAAGATCGGCTACACCTGGCTCCGCGGGGGACGGGAAAAGTCGCACGGGTGTGCCAGACTGCGGCCGACGATTCCTGTGGGAGGAAAGACAGCATGACCGACCTTCAGCGGCTCCAGGCCACCCAGCAGTTCCACGTCCGGCAGCGCGTGCGCCTCATGGTCAATCAGTACGAGGTTCGCGCCGTGCAGCCGGACGGCTCCGAGGGCGAGCTGATCGCCTTCGCGCAGCAGAAGCGGTTGGCGTTCAAGGAGCAGGTCACGCTCTACACGGACGACAGCAAGCAGGTCCCGGTGCTCGGCTTCAAGGCCCGCCAGGTCCTCGACCTCGGTGCGACCTACGACGTGACCGACCCGTCCGGCGCCCCGATCGGCCTGTTCCGCAAGGACTTCAAGGCGTCGCTGCTGCGCTCGACCTGGATCGTGGAGCAGCCGAGCGTCGGTGCCGTCCGCGGTCAGGAGCGCAGCCAGGCCGTCGCGATCCTGCGTCGCTTCGTCGACTCGCTCTCCTGGCTGCCGTACCACTTCGACTTCGTGACGCCGTCCGGCGAGGTCGTCTTCTCCGTGGTCAAGCAGTGGGGCTTCCGCGACAAGTACGTCGTCTCGGTGCCGAACCCGTACATCGACCGCCGCCTGGTCATCGCCATGGCCGTCGCGCTCGACGCGCTGCAGAGCCGCTGACCGGCGGTCAGTCCGACGTGAGCCGGTGCAGGTCGGCGAAGACGCGGTTGTTCAGGTCGTAAGCGACAAGCACCTCCTCGATCAGCCGATCCTGCACCGCCCGGTCCCAGGGCGCCGCGTCGAGCAGCGCCCGGTACCGGGTCTTGAACTCGGCCGGGTCACCGAGCGCGTCGAAGCGGTAGAAGCGCACGCCGTCCACGTCGAGGTCGTACCCGGCACGGATGGCGTCGCCGATGTAGAAGCCGCCGGACAGATCCCCGAGATACCGCGTGTAGTGGTGCGCCACGAACCCGGCCGGGTCGCCGAAGCAGGTCGCGGTCATCCGCGCGACGTAATCGCGGGTGCCGGGCGTCGCCTCGATCCGGTCCCGCCACCCCGCGCCGAGCAGAAACTCCAGGTCCGCGGCGAGCGACGGCAACCGGGTCAACTCCGGCGCGGCGAACGGCCCGGCCACCGGGTCGGCCCGCATCACCTCCGCGGCCGACTCCAGCACCTCATAGAGGAAGTAGTGCTGCGCCACAAGCAGCGCATATCCCTCGCGGTCCAGCTCGCCGGCGGTCAGCGCGGCCAGATATCCGGCGCCCTCGGCCGAGCGGTGCGCCCGCCCGGTCTCCTTGCGCAGCCGGAGCGAGAAGTCCTGGTCGGTGTGCGTCGCGGTCATGCTGGCGCTCCTGCTGAGTGGGCTTGCCTTCTGGTCGTCGCTTCGCTCCTCCGGGCTCGGCGCCACTCCCGGCGACGACGGGCGCGCTTCAGACGAAGAGCGTGTCTGAAGCGCGCCCATCGTCTCTGGTCGCCCGCGCCTCACGTGGGCGGTGCCGTTTGTGGGGGGACCGGAGAAACTGCAGCACAGACGTGGGGCCCGGGGGCGGGGGGTGGGGGTGGGGGGCTTTGGCGTGATCAGGTTAGGTGTTCGGAGGCGACTTTTTCAAGGACTGACTCGTCGCCGGCGTACCAGCTTTCGGCGCGGGGCCAGTGGGTGATCACGTCGGTGAAACCGAGGTCGGCGGCGCGGCCGTGCGCGTCGGCGAACGCGTCGACGCTGCTCATCGAGAAGACCGGGGCGGCGTCCAGCGTCAGGTAGCGGTCCACCGAGGCGCGCTCCCGGCCCGCCGCGTCAAGCGCGTCGTCCAGCCGCCCGGACAGCACCTCCACCGTCTTCCACCAGGCGTTCTGCTGCGCCACCAGCTCCGCGCCGGATGGCGGGGTCAGCGACGCGCCGGGTTCGCCGCCGGTGGTCACCCAGCCCTGCGCGTGCTTCGCGACCAGCTTCAGGCCGCGTGGGCCGTTCGCCGCCATGATCAGCGGGACCCGGGGGGCCTGCACGCAGCCGGGTAGGTTCCGCGCGTCGACTGCCGTGTAGTGCGTGCCGCGCCACGTCACATGGTCCTCGCGGAGCAGCAGGTCGAGCAGTTCGACGAACTCCGCATACCTGTCGAACCGGGTCTTCGGCGTCAGCTCCGGCCCGCCGAGCACTGTCGCGTCGAAGTTGGTGCCGCCCGTGCCGGCGCCCACGCCGAGCAGCAGCCGGCCGGCGCTGATGTCGTCAAGCGCGGTGATCTCCCGGGCGAACGGGACGGGGTGCCGGAAGTTCGGCGACGCGACAAGCGTGCCCAGCTTCATCCGCGACGTGACCAGCGCGGCCGCGGTGAGCGTCGGCACCGCGTCGAACCACGGGCCGTCAACGAGCGTGCGCCAGCCGATGTGGTCGTAGGTCCAGGCGTGGGCGAAACCCATCTCCTCGGCCCGGCGCCAGCGACGCTCCGACTCCCGCCACGGCTGGTCCTGCAGGATCACGATTCCGATGCGCATGATCGTCACGCTACCCAAGCGCACCGGGGCCGGACATGCAGGAGACCCGGCACCGAACCGGTTGCCGGGTCTCCTGACGAAATGCGGGGGCGGAGCTCTCGTCGTACCCCCGCAAGCTTGTGACCTTCTCAGTCGGCCGCGAGGTGACCGCGCAGCTTGACAAGCGCCTTCGCCAGCAGGCGGGACACGTGCATCTGGCTGACACCGATCTGGTCCGCGATCTGCGACTGCGTCAGGTTTCCGTAGAAGCGCAGCGTCAGTATTTTCTGCTCACGCTCGTCGAGCGCGGCCATCGCCGGGCCGAGCGCGACGCGCAGCTCGGTCAGCTCGTACTCGTGGTCCTCGGAGCCGAGCGTGTCGCCCAGCTCCATGCCGCCCTCCTCGGTGACCGGCGTGGAGAGCGAGGTCGCGGTGTACGCCCGAGCGCCCTCCAGCCCTTCCAGCACCTCCTCCTCGGTGACGCTGAGGTGGGCCGCGATGTCCGCGACCGTGGGGGAGCGGCCGAGGCCCTGGGAGAGCGTCGAGTTCGCCTCGGAGATGGCGAGGCGCATCTCCTGCAGGCGGCGTGGCACCCGGACCGACCAGGTGCGGTCGCGGAAGTGGCGCTTGATCTCGCCGATGATCGTGGGGATCGCGTAACCCGCGAAGTCCACGCCGAACGACGGGTCGAACCGGTCGACCGCCTTGATCAGGCCGATCATCGCGGTCTGGACCAGGTCGTCCATCGCCTCGCCGCGGCCGGAGAAGCGGAGCGCGAGGTGGCGCGCGAGCGGCACCCAGGCCTCGATCGTCCGCTGCCGGAGAGCCGGTCGCGACGGGTGGGTTTCGGGAAGCGCGGCGAGGGCATTAATGAGTTCGGCGCCTTCGGCTGCGGCGGCCTCGTGGGTGCGGTCGATCCGAGTCGACGCCTGCGCCCCGGTTGCTGCAACGGTCATGGTGTCCTCCCTCTTCAGGGTCTCGACACTAACCTAAAGACCTGGCCGCTGGTAGCCGAAAGGATGAGGTGTCCCAGCGTTTCGGCCCTTTTGCCTGCGCGCTGTGCTACTTCCCTGGGTTTCCAATACGGATATGTCGGGCTTATTCGAAGCGCAGAGTGATCATGCGCTCGCTTTTCGGTGAGCGCTGTGGTAGCGATCTCAGCCGGTACGGTCGTCGATCAGCGCGCGGAGCCGGAGCGCGGCGTCCTTGGCGAACCTGACGTACGACTTGCCCCGGTAATCCAGCTGCTCCGAGTACCGCCGGTTCTGCAGCGGCTCCAGGAACTCGAGCACGGTGCCGAGTGGTTCACGCAGGTCGTGCACAGTCGCCTCGGCCGCGTCCGCAAGCTTCCGGTTCGTGTCCCGCAGGTCGGACAGTTCACGGCCGAGACCGTCCGCCTTCGTGTTGCCGTCGGCAACGTCCCGTTCCAGGCGGGCGACGTCCCGCTCCAGGCCGGCGATGCGGTCCCGGAGCCCTTCGGAGACCACAGACTCCGCGCGCATCTCCGCACGGAGCAGCGATATGCGCGCACGCATCAGGTACAACCCGGCCGCGGCGGCGGCGAGCAGGATCAGCGCGACGACGAACGCGACGGTCACACCGAAGACGCTAGCGCCTGTCGCCCACCACCGCTGCGGCCGGGCCGGGAGTGAACGGTTCACGCCCGGCGCCCTCGCGCCGGGCGTACCGGAAAAATCAGTCGTTGGTGTGAAGCGCGCTGTTCAGCGCGATGCCTGTGCCCTTGCGCGGCTTCGCCTCAAGCGCGCCGGTAAGCGAGTTCCGCCAGAACAGCACGTTGTCCGTGCCGGAGAGGGTGACCGCCTTGACCGCCTCGCCGGACGGCAGCAGCACCTTCGAACCGGCCGTGACATACGTTCCGGCCTCGACCACGCAGTCGTCGCCGAGCGAGATGCCGACGCCCGCGTTCGCCCCGATCAGGCAGCGCTCACCGATCCGGATCCGCTCCTTGCCGCCGCCGGAGAGCGTGCCCATGATCGAGGCGCCGCCGCCGACGTCCGAGCCCTCGCCGACCACCACGCTCGCCGAGATCCGGCCCTCGACCATCGAGTTGCCGAGCGTGCCCGCGTTGAAGTTCACGAAGCCCTCGTGCATGACGGTGGTGCCGGACGCCAGGTGCGCGCCGAGCCGGACCCGGTCCGCGTCAGCGATCCGCACGCCGGACGGGACCACGTAATCGATCATCCGGGGGAACTTGTCCACGCCGAAGACGGTCAGGTGCCGCCCGGCCGCGCGCTCGATGATCTGCAGCTCGGAGATGCGGTCACCCGGGCACGGCCCGGCAGAGGTCCAGGCCACGTTCGCAAGCAGGCCGAAGATGCCGTCCAGATTCACCGAATTCGGCGTGACCAGGCGGTGCGACAGCAGGTGCAGGCGCAGGTACACGTCGTGCGTGTCCTTCGGCGGGTCGGCCAGCGAGCCGATCACCGTCGACACCGCCACGGTACGCAGACCCGGCAGCGCCCGGTCGCCGAGCACGCCGGCCGGGAGGCCGAGCAGCGCCGCGCCGTCCTCGTCCGCAAGCGGCGAGCGGGCCGGTGCGTCGCCCGGCGGGGTGCCGAGGCCGAGCTTGCCGGCCGGGTACCAGGTGTCGAGCACCTGCCCCTCGGCCGTGATGGTCGCGAGGCCGAAACCCCAGGCGGGACTAGCAGACACGTCACTCACACCCGAGAAGGTACCGTGCCACCCATGGCGAACCCGCTGACCCCCGACGCGCTGGCCGACCCGGTGGCGCTCACCCGCGCCCTGGTCGACATCGAGTCCGTCTCCCGGAACGAGAAGGAGATCGCCGACTGCATCGAGCTGGTGCTTGCCGACGCGCCGCACCTCACCGTGCAGCGGCATCAGAACACGCTCATGGCCCGCACCGACCTCGGCCGGGAGCAGCGGGTGGTGCTGGCCGGGCACCTGGACACGGTGCCGCTCAACGACAACTTCCCGTCCCGCATGGTCGACGACCTGATCTACGGCTGCGGGACCGCCGACATGAAGTCCGGCACCGCGCTCGCGCTTCACCTCGCTGTGACACTGCCCGACCCGCGGTACGACGTGACGTACTTCTTCTACGAGGCCGAGGAGATCGACTCCGCGTACAACGGGCTCAACCTGGTCGCCCAGACCCACCCGGAGTGGCTTGCCGCGGACTTCGCGATCCTTCTCGAACCCACCTACGGCGTGGTCGAGGCCGGCTGCCAGGGCACCATGCGCGCGGTCGTCCGCACCACCGGCAGGCGGGCGCACTCGGCCCGCTCCTGGCGCGGTGTCAACGCGATCCACGCGGCCGGCGAGGTGCTGCGCCGCCTCCAGGAATACCCCGCCCGGTCGGTCACCATCGACGACTGCACGTACCGGGAGGGCCTGAACGCGGTCCGGATCCTCGGCGGCGTCGCGGGCAACGTGATCCCGGACAGGTGCGAGGTCGAGGTCAACTACCGGTTCGCGCCGGACCGGTCGATCGAGCAGGCCGAGGCCCACCTGCGCGAGGTCTTCACCGGGTACGACGTGGAGATCACCGACGCGGCCCCGGCGGCGCTGCCCGGCCTGACCGCGGCGCCGGCCCGCGAGTTCCTTGCCGCGGTCGGCGAACGCCCGGCCGCGAAACTGGGCTGGACCGACGTGGCCCGCTTCGCCGCGCTCGGCATCCCGGCGCTGAACTTCGGCCCCGGCGACCCGAACCTGGCGCACACCCAGGACGAGCACGTCGAGATCGGCCGGATCCGGGACGGCGCCGCGACGCTGCACCGCTGGCTGGCCTCCTGAAACGTGCTCAGGGCCCCGCTGGAGAGCGGGGCCCTGAGTCTTACGCTGCGCAGTCCTGCTTGGACTTCTCCTCGGACGTCTCGTCCGCGGCCGCGGCCATGGCCTCGTCGTCAAGCAGAGCCATTCGTCGTTCGGCGACCACATCCTGGATGCGCCGTTGCATCTGCCGCCGGTGCCGGATCATCTCGTTTCTGTTGAGCACGGTTACTCCTCCCCCCGAGGTGGCCCGGCACATGCCGGGCGCCGTGCTGCCTATATGTGAATTAAAGACGTCCGTACCTTAAGAAAGGTTGCGGGCACCCTTAGTTTCTGTCGAATTTTCCCGTGTTCCCCTCGGTCAGGGTCGGCCGGACGGTCAGAAAGACACCGGTCCGTTGCATTACGGTGATCGCATGAGGGGATTGTCATGAGCGGCCGGGTACGACTGACACCTGAGCGACACCGGGGACCGGTCACGCTGCGGCGCGACGCGATCGAGCCGTCCACCGCGGATCAGAAGCTGCTCGACTCCCGCCAGCGCGCGGACTGGAAGACCCGGGACGCGTGGCGGGCCCTGCGCATCCTCTCCGAGTTCGTGGAGGGTTTCGACAGCCTCGCCGACCTGCCACCCGCGGTGAGCGTCTTCGGTTCCGCCCGCAGCAAGCCGGACAGCGCCGAGTGCGCGCTCGCCGAGCGGGTCGGCGCCGCGCTGGCCGGCGCCGGCTACGCGGTGATCACCGGCGGCGGCCCCGGCGTGATGGAGGCCGCGAACAAGGGGGCAAGCGAGGCCGGCGGGCTCTCCATCGGCCTCGGCATCGAGCTGCCGTTCGAGCAGGGCCTCAACGAGTGGGTCGACATCGGCATCGACTTCCGCTACTTCTTCGCCCGCAAGACCATGTTCGTGAAGTACGCCCAGGCGTTCATCGTGCTGCCCGGCGGCTTCGGCACGCTCGACGAGCTGTTCGAGGCGCTCACGCTCGTCCAGACCGGCAAGGTCACCCGCTTCCCGGTGGTGCTGATGGGCACCGCGTACTGGCAGGGCCTGATCGACTGGCTGCGCGGCACGATGGCCGTCGACGGCAAGATCGGCCCCGGCGACCTGGACCTGATCTGCCTCACCGACGACGTCGAGGAGGCGGTCCGCTACATCGTCGAGGCGGACACCGCGCTCGCCGCCGAACAGGCCGCCACCCGCGACCTCAAGCGCGACGTGCAGGAGTCCTGATGGCCGCGATATGCGTCTTCTGCGCCTCCGGCACCGCGATAGACAAGCGCTGGCTTGACCTCGCCACCGAGACCGGCCGGCAGATCGGCGCGCGCGGTCACACGCTTGTCAGCGGCGGCGGCCGCGTCGGCATGATGGGCGCGGTCGCGGAGGGTGCCCGCGCCGCCGGCGCCCACACGCTCGGCATCATCCCGCAGTCCCTGGTCGACATGGAGGTCGCGGACACCGCAAGCGACGAGCTTGCGGTCACGGACGGCATGCTCTCCCGCAAAGCCCTCATGATCGAGAAGTCGGACGCGTTCCTCACACTCCCAGGCGGCCTCGGCACCCTCGACGAACTCTTCGAGGTCTGGACCACCGGCTCCCTCGCCATCCACCGCAAGCCGATGGTCCTGGTGAACACCGACGGCTTCTACGACGGCCTCCTCACCTGGCTCCGGACCCTCACCGACACCCACTTCATCCGCCCGCAGGCCCTCGCCGACCTCCTGATCGTCGAATCCCTCGACGCCGCCTTCACCGCCCTGACCCCCAAACTCCCCTGAAACCCCTCGTGGGTACGCTCCGCGCCTGCCTTCGCGCGGTCGGCCTTCGCGCGGTCGGCATACCCGGTCAGAGCAGGCGATATGTGGTGTGTCGGTGGGGCGTGATGAGATAGCGCGATGACAGTGGCGCCCCGGCGAACGTATCGGCTGGTGCGACGGCCGGTGGCCGCCGCTCCGCCGTTGCTGCCGGACGCCGTCCACGACCGGATCGTCGCCCACACCGACGGCCCGCTGCTGGTGATCGGCGGCCCCGGCACCGGCAAGACCACCACGCTCGCCGAGGCCGTGGCCGCCCGCGTCGAGTCCGGCGTCGACCCGGAGCGGATCCTGGTCCTGACGTTCGGCCGCCGCGCCGCCACGTCACTCCGGGAGCGGATCGAGACCCGGGTCGCCGGCCTCGCCGACCGCGAGGTGATCCACCAGCCCACAGTGCGCACCTTCCACGCCTACGCCTACAGCCTCCTCCGCCGCGCCGCAGCCGAACGCGGCGAACCCTCCCCCCGCCTCCTCACCGGCCCCGAGCAGGACCTCGTCATCCGCGAGCTGCTGGAGGTCGTCGGCGACCCGGAGAGCGCCCCCGCGACCGCCCCGAGCCAGGGCGCGCGCCGCCACGGGCGCCCCGAGGACCCCGCGCAGACCGGCGACCTCGACGAGCCCGCCCGTCCCACCCCGCCCGGGACGCCGCACGCCGCCGCAGCCGCAGCCGCAGCCGCAGCCGGGGACGATGCCGAGCCGGAGGCGACCGGCGACGATCCCTACGGCTGGCCGGCCGGACTGCGTCCCGCGCTGCGGACCAGGGCATTCGCCACCCAGCTGCGAGACCTGATGCTGCGCGCGGTCGAGCGCGGTGTCGGCCCGGCCGACCTCACCCGGCTCGGCGAGCGCCTCGGCCGCGACGACTGGCCGGCCGCCGCCCGGTTCCTCCGGGAATACGCCGCCGTCCTCGCGCTGCGCGACACCACCGGCCGGTCCGCGGCCGCCTACGACGCGGCCGAGCTGGTCCGCGCCGCGATGACGCTGCTCCTGGACGATCCCGGCCTGCTTGACTCCGAGCGCCGCCGGATCGCCCACGTCTACGTCGACGAACTCGCCGACACCGACCCGGCCCAGGTCGCGCTGCTCGACCTGGTGGCCGGCGGCGGCACACCACTCGTCGCGTTCGCCGACCCCGACTCCTCGGTCTACGCCTTCCGCGGCGCCGACCCGTCGATCGTGGCCACCTTCCCGGCCCGTTTCCGCACGGCGTCCGGCGCCCCCGCCGCGACCGTCACCCGCACCATCTCCTACCGCGCGTCTCTCGACCTGCTGGCCGCGGTCAAGCGCGTGGCCCGCCGTCTCCGCGGCCCCGTCGCCCACCGCAACCTCACCCCACCCGTCCTCCCTGAGCCCCCCACCAGCACCGACACCGCCGCCCTGGCCGGCCCGGCCGCTCCCGGCGACGAAGACGGCAGCGGCACGGAACGGACGGCCGACGTTGCCGATCTGGCCACGGACACCGTCGTCCCCTCCGGCGAACTGGCCGCATCCGGCGAACTGGCCGCATCCGGCGAACTGGCCGCATCCGGCGAACTGGCCGCATCCGGCCCGTCCAGGTCCGCCGGCGGGCCCGGCGTCGGCGTGGGCTGGATGGTCGAGGCCGCGAATCCAGCGGCGAGCACCGGTGCTGCCGCCGCGCCTGGCGATGCTGGGAGCAGCGAGGACTGGACGGCGGAGATCGACAGCCCCGCCGATCGCGCCGAAGCCGCCGTCACGTCAGGCTTGACCAACGAAGACATTGAGGCCAGCTGGACCACGGGGACCTTTGAGGCCGGCAGCGACGAGCCTGACAGCGACAAAACCGGCAGCGACGAGCCTGACAGCGACAAAACCGGCAGCGACAAGCCCGAAAGCGACGACCCCGCGAGCGTGGCGGAGAGCGCAGCGCTGCGGGTGCGGACGTTCAGATCGGCTGTGGCGGAGTCGGCGTATATCGCGCATGCGCTGCGCGAGGCGCATCTGCTGCACGATGTGCCCTGGTCGCGGATGGCGGTGATCGTGCGGTCGACGCTGCTGCAGTTGCCGCCGTTGCAGCGGGCGCTTCACGGGGCCGGGGTGCCGACCGTCACCTACGCCGAAGATCTGCCGCTGCACCTGCAGCCCGCGGTCGCCCCCCTGCTCCTCCTGCTGCGTTGCGCGCTGGAGCCGGCCGCGCTTGACGAGGCCGCCGCGGTGACGCTGCTGCACTCGCCGCTCGGTGGCGCTGATCCGCTTGCCGAGCGGCGGCTCCGGCAAGGGTTGCGCGCGCTGGCGCTGGAGCGCAAGGACCGCCGCTCGGCGGGCGAGCTGATTGTCGCGGTGCTTCACGATCCCACGCCGATCGCGGAGGTGGACCGCCGCTGGGCGCGCCCGGCGAAGACCGTTGCGGCGCTGCTGGAGACGGTCCGGACGGTCGCGGCCGACCCGCAGAGCACTGTCGAGGATGTGCTCTGGGCTCTGTGGCGGGCCTCCGGTCTGGGGGAGCGGTGGTACGCGGCCGGCGTCCGCGGCGCGCCCCCACGCGCGGGTGAGACCGGTCATGTCGAGCGGGCGCGGGCCGACGCTGCCGACCGGGATCTCGACGCGGTGCTTGTGCTCTTCGACGCGGCGGCCCGGTTCGCGGACCGGCTGCCGGGCGCGCGCACCGAGGTGTTCCTGGATCACGTGCTCGGCCAGGATCTGCCCGCGGACTCGATCGCGCCCTCGGCGGATCGGGGCGACGCGGTCCGGTTGCTCACCGCGCACGCGGCGAAGGGCCTGGAGTGGGACGTGGTGGCGATCGCCGGGGTGCAGGAGGGCGTCTGGCCGGATCTGCGGCTGCGCGGCAGCCTGCTCGGCTCGGAGCGTCTTGTCGACCTGTTGTCCGGCCGGACCGCGCCGGAGGCGGCCGCGCTGGCCGGGCAGACGTCCGCGCTGTTGGACGAGGAGCGGCGGCTGTTCTTCGTGGCCGTGTCCCGCGCGCGGGAGCGGCTGCTGGTCACGGCCGTGGAGTCGGCCTCGGTGGGTGGCGCGGACGGCGAGGAGCAGCCAAGTCGCTTCCTGCACGAAATCGGCAGCGCTGACGACGTACCCACGGAGGATTTTGATCTTCAATCGCCGCGGCTGCCGAGGGCTTTGACGCTTGCTGCGCTGGTCGCGGAGTTGCGGACCGCGGTGACCGATCCGCGGGCGAGCGCCGGTAAGCGGAAGGCGGCGGCCGGGGAGTTGGCCCGGCTGGCGGCGGCGCAGGTGCCGGGCGCGCATCCGGACGAGTGGTGGGGCTTGCGCTCGCTCTCCGACGACCGGCCGCTGATCGACGACGGCTCGCCGGTACGGGTGACGCCGTCCACGATGGAGGGCGCACTGCGATGCAGCCTGCGCTGGCTGCTGGAACGGCACGGCGGCAACCCACCGGCCGGCCCGGCGCAGGGGATTGGCAACCTGGTGCACGCGGCCGCGATGCTTGCCGAGGACGCGAACGCGGACCGGGAGCGGCTGATCGAGTACGTGGCCGGCCGCTTCCCGATGATCGAGCTGGCCGCGCGCTGGCTGGCCGGCCCGGAACAGACCCGGGCCGAGGGCATGGTCGACAAGCTGCTGCGCTGGCTGGCCGCGAACCCGCGCCGGCTGCTGGCGATCGAGCACGAGTTCGCGGTGCGGCTGGACGACGGCACCCGGCGGCCGATCGACCTGGTCGGCCGGGTGGACCGGCTGGAGATCGACGATGCGGGCCGGCTGGTCGTGGTGGACCTGAAGACCGGCAGGTCGACCGCGGTGACCACTGCGGACGTGGCCGAGCACCCGCAGCTGGCCGGCTACCAGGCGGCGGTGGAGGCGGGCGGGTTCGCGGACTTCGGCGCGGAGCCGGGTGGGGCCGCGCTGGTGCAGCTGGGCACGGACACCAAGGCCGCGCGCGAGCAGAGCCAGGCCGCGCTTGCCGACAGCCCGGATCCGGGCTGGGCCGGTGAGCTGGTCCGGCGCACCGCGGAGACGATGGCCGCGTCCACGTTCTCCGCGGTGGTGAACAAGAAGTGCCGGACGTGTCCGGTGCAGACCGCCTGCCCGGTCTCCGGCCGCGGCCGGCAGGTCGTGGAGCCACCGAAGAGGAGATCGTGACCGAACAGCCCGCCCTCTTCAGCACCGCCGGGCAGACGCCCAGGAGACGCGTGGACTCCGGCCCGCGGTTCACTCCGCAGGAGCTGGCCCGGCTGCTGCGCCTGCATGCGCCCACGCCGGAGCAGGCCGCGATCATCTCCGCGCCGGTCGAGCCGCTGCTTGTGGTCGCGGGTGCCGGGTCCGGCAAGACCGAGACGATGGCCGCGCGGGTGGTGTGGCTTGTGGCGAACGGGTACGCCCGCCCGGAGCAGATTCTCGGCCTGACGTTCACCCGCAAGGCCGCGGGCGAGCTGGCGCACCGGGTCCGGACCCGGCTCGGCCAGCTGGTCCGGCGGCTGGGCCGGGAGGTGACGGGCGAGCCGACAGTGGCGACGTACCACTCGTACGCGGCCCGGGTGGTGACCGAGCACGGCCTGCGCGGCGGGTACGAGCCGTCCACCCGGCTGCTCACCGAGGCGTCCCGCTGGCAGCTTGTGGACATGCTGGTCCGCAACTTCCCCGGCGATCTGGGCACTGTCGGCCGGGCGCCGAGCACGATCACGGACGCGGTGCTGGCGCTCTCCGGCGAGCTGGCCGAGCACCTGGTCACCACGGACGAGCTGGCCGGCTGGACCGGGCGGTTCATCGGCGAGGTGCGCAGCCTGCCGGGTACGGCGAGCCGGCCGGTCCGCGACGTGCTCGCCCGCCAGCAGGCGCGGCTGGGCGTGCTGCCGCTGGTGCGGGCGTATGAGCAGCGCAAGGTCGAGCTTGAGGCGATGGATTTCGGCGATCAGATGGCCCGGGCCGCACGGGTGGCCCGTGACCATCCGGAGGTCGGCCGGGTGGAGCGGGACCGGTTCCGGGTGGTGCTGCTCGACGAGTACCAGGACACCAGCCACGCCCAGGTGGTGATGCTTCGCGCGTTGTTCGGCGACGGCCACCCGGTGACAGCGGTCGGCGACCCGTGCCAGTCGATCTACGGCTGGCGCGGCGCGAGCGCGGGCACTCTGGACCGGTTCCCAGCTGATTTTGCCCATAAGTCCGGGCGCAGTGCGCAGGTGCGGGCGCTGACCCGATCCTGGCGGAACCGCCCGGAGATCCTCCAGGTCGCCAACACGCTCTCGCTGCCCCTGCGCAGCGCCGGCGCGCGGGTGGCGGCGCTCAAACCCTCCCCGGGCGCGGACGATCCGCTCGGCGGCCACACGGTCCGCGCCGCGCTGCTGTCCACCCACGACGCCGAGGCCGACTGGATCGCCGACTCGATCGTCACCGCCTGGCGGGCGGCGAACGGGGACGAGGACGCCGCCCCCGAGGAGATCCCGGTCGAGAAGCGTCCCACCACCGCCGTACTGGTCCGGCTGCGCAGTCAGATCCCGCTGATCGAGGACGCGCTGCGCGCCCGCGGCGTACCCGTGGAGGTGGTGGGTTTGGGGGGTCTGCTCGACACGCCCGAGGTCCGCGACGTCGTCTGCACGCTGCGGGTGCTGGCCGACCCGACGGACGGCGCGTCGGCGTTGCGGCTGCTCACCGGCGCGCGGTGGCGGATCGGCCCGCGCGACCTGGTGGCGCTGCACCGCCGCGCCCAGAACCTCGCGCGCGAGCGGGCCAGCGGCGCGGACGACGACGACAACCCGGTGATCGACCCGCTGGACGAGGCCACGCTGATCGAGGCGCTCGCCGACCTGGGTCTGCCGCAGCAATTCTCCGCGGAGGGTTACCACCGCCTGCACGCGTACGCGGGCGAGCTGGCCCTGCTCCGCGACCGCCTGGACCAGCCGCTGCCGGACCTGGTCGCGGACGTGGAGCGGACGATCGGCCTGGATGTGGAGGTCGCGGTGCGCGCGTCCGCGGCCGGGGACGCCGGGCTGGCCCGCGCGCACCTGGATGCGCTCGGCGACGTGGCCGCCCGGTTCGCGGGCGAGGCGGACGGCGGCACGCTCTCCGGTTTCCTGGCGTTCCTGGCCGCGGCCGAGGAGGAGGAGCGCGGTCTCGCGCCCGGCCAGGTCGACGTGGTCGAGGGCGCGGTGCAGATCCTCACCGCGCACGCGGCGAAGGGCCTTGAGTGGGACGTGGTTGCGGTCGCCGGCCTGACCAAGGACGTCTGGCCCGGCCCGGTCCGCGGCTCCGACCACTATCTCGCGGGCCTCGGCGTGCTGCCGTTCCCGCTGCGCGGCGACCGGGACGGGCTGCCGCAACTCGACCTGTCCGAGGCGGAGACGCAGCGGGACGCGACAGGCGCGCTTGAGGAGTTCGCCCAGCTGTGGAAGGAGCACGACGAGCGGGAGGAGCGGCGGCTCGCCTACGTCGCGGTGACCCGCCCGCGCCGGCTGCTGCTCTGCTCCGGTTACTGGTGGGGGGACCGGGTGGTCAAGCCGCGCGGCCCGTCGGTCTTCCTGCAGGAGATCCGCGACACCTGCGCGGCCGGCCACGGGGACATTCCGGTCTGGGAGCCGCCCCCCGAGCCGGGCGTGGCAAACCCAGGAGCAGAGTCGACGGTACGGGCGGAGTGGCCTGCCGATCCGCTCGGCGCCCGTCGTCCCGCGCTTGAGGAGGCGGCCGACCTGGTGCGCGAGCTGCTTGCCGCGGCGCCGGTCGAGCACTCGGGCGTGCACGCGGAGCCGGAGCCGCACGGGGCCGGCGAGGAACCGGCGGAGCACCCGGCCGGGGTGCAGGTCAGCCCGCTTGAAGAGGCACTCGGTGCGCCACCTGCTCCGTCCGCGCCGCCCGCCTCCACCGAGGAGGACCCGGCCGACGAGGCGGAGATCGCCGCCTGGCGCCGGGAGGCCGACCTGCTGCTGGCCGAGCGCGCCGAGCACGCGCGCCGCGACGGCCCGCTCGAGGTCGCGCTGCCCGCCCATCTCTCGGTGTCGCAGCTGGTCCTGTTGCGGCGGGACCCGCAGGCGCTGGCCCGCTCGCTGCGCCGCCCGATGCCGGCCGCGCCCGCGCCGCACGCCCGCCGTGGCACCGCGTTCCACGCCTGGCTTGAGCAGCGGTTCGGCGCGGATCGGCTGCTTGACCTGGACGAGCTGCCCGGCGCCGCGGACGAGGACGCGGCCGGCGACGCGGAGTTGGCGGACCTGCAGGCACGCTTCCTGGCCGGCGAGTGGGCGGACCGGACGCCTGTCGAGGTGGAGGTGCCGTTCGCGACGGTGATCGGCGGCGTGGTGGTGCGCGGGCGGATGGACGCGGTCTTCCCCGCGCTCGGCGGCAGGTACGACGTGGTCGACTGGAAGACCGGCGCGCGGCCGGAGGGGGAGGCGGCGCAGGCGGCCGCGGTGCAGCTGGCCGCGTACCGGCTGGCCTGGGCCGCGCTTGCAGGTGTCGCGGTGGAGGAGGTGCGGGCCGCGTTCTACTACGTGCGCGACGACGTCACGGTCCGGCCCGCGGATCTGCTCGACCGGGCCGCGCTTGCGGAACTGGTCACCTCCGTCCCGTACCCGGAGGAAAGATTGTGAATTGAATTGCGGTCCGATCCGCCGGGTCCGTCGTAGCTACCTGTGAGAAGGGCCGGACGGCCAGGTGCGCGCGATGTTCGGTTGAGGGGGAAGGTCCGATGGGCGACTGTGCCCGGCCCCTTGACACGACATGCTATGCGCTGGACGAGACGTTGAGACATGTCGACTCGTCGTCGGAAACGCAAACGGGGGTTCTGCGGTGAGCAACCGAAAGGGCGGAATACGGGAGATCACGCTGGTCTTCACGTTGGCGCTGCTGGGGGTGGGGCTGGCGATGCTTGCCGCGTTCACTCCCTGGTACGAGTCCGCGCACGCGGAGAGCACGATCGTCGACGTCCACATTCCCCTCTTCGACCCGCCCGACATGGCGGCCCAGGGGAAGTAGCGGTCAGACCGTCGCCTGGCGGGACTTGGCAAGCAGGTCGGACAGCGTGGCCGTGTCGACGACCTCCTCGATCGCCTCGTGCACGGCCAGCCAGACGTCGGTCAGACCGGCCGCGACACCGTGGTAGTCGGCGGCGTCCGCGGGCAGCCCGCGGACCATTGTCAGGGAGCCGCTCACCGCCCGCAGCACGTCGCCGACCGTGATCTCGTCCGCGGGGCGGGCGAGCGCGTACCCGCCCTCGACGCCTCGGTGGCTGTGCAGCAGCCCGGCCCGGCGCAGGTCAAGCAGGATGCCCTGGAGGAAGCTGAGCGGGATGTCCTGCGTGGTGGCAAGCGTGGCGGCCTTGACCAGCTCACGCGTGTCTTTGCGATCCGAGTCCGCGATGGCAAGCATCGCGCGGACGGCGTAGTCGCTGCGCGCCGAGACGTACATGTGCGGTCTCCTTCAGTTGTTGCGGTCGAGCAGGCCCCAGCGGCGGCGGATGGCCCGGTCGGCCGCGCCGAACGCCGCGTCCGCGAGCAGGCCGGCCACCAGGATCGTGATCATGATCGAGATGAGCCGCTCGGTGTCGCTCAGTTCGCGGGAGTACTGCAGCTGCGCGCCGATCGAGGTTTTGGACGCGATCACCACAAGCAGCTCACCGGCCATCAGGCTGCGCCAGGCGAACGCCCAGCCCTGCTTCAGGCCGGCGACGATTGCCGGCAGCGCGGCGGGCGCGATCACGTACCGGTACAGGTTGAACCCGCGCGCGCCGATGTTGATCCCGGCCCGGCGCAGCAGCGGCGGGACGTAGTCGACGCCGTGAAGCACGCCGTTCGCTACCGAGGGTGCGGCGCCGAGCACCACCACGAAGAAGATCGCCTGCTCGCTGAGCTGGAAGAGCAGGATCGCCAGCGGGAACCAGGCGATCGACGGCATGGTCTGCAGCGCGGTGATCATCGAGCCGAGCGCGGCCCGGAGGATCTTGCTGCTGGCGACCGCGAGCCCGAGGATCAGGCCGGCCGCGACCGCTGCCGCGAAGCCGACGCCGGCCCGGCGCGCGGTGGTGGCGAGACCTGACCAGAACGCCTCGGACCTGACGTACTCCCAGAGGTCGGGGAAGACGATCGCCGGGCCGGGAAGCGCCCACGAGTCCTTCCAGCCGGACCAGACCACTACCTGCCAGATCAGGATCGCCAGCGCGATCGCGGTGAGCTTCGGCCAGGTCTGGAACCAGAGCTTGCGGGCTCTCGACGGCTCCTTCTCCCGGCCGGCGATCTCCAGCGCGTCCAGCCCGGAGATCGCGTCGGTCTTCTCACCCTTGGAGACGAGCGTGTCACTGGCCATGGCGGATGACCTCCTTGCGGAGCCGATCGGTGACGTCGGCGGCGATCGCGGCCACCTCGGGCGCGTCGATGCGCCGTGGACGGGGCGCGTCCACAGTGGTCTCGTGGATGATCCGGCCGGGCCGGCTGGAGAGCACCACGATGCGGTCGGCGAGCCGGGCCGCCTCCCGGACGTTGTGCGTGACGAACAGCACGGTCAGCTCGCGCTCCAGGTAGATGCGCTCCAGCTCGTCGTGCAGGATGTCCCGGGTCATCGCGTCGAGCGCGCCGAACGGCTCGTCCATCAGCAGCACCGGCGTGTCGAGCGCGAGCGTGCGGGCCAGCGCGACCCGCTGCCGCATGCCGCCGGAAAGCTGGTGCGGCCGGTGCCCGCCGAACTCGCCGAGGTGCACGGTGCGCAGCAGCTCGGCGACCCGGTCCCGGCGCTGCTGCTTGGTGAGCCCGCGCAGCTTGAGCGGAAGCTCCACGTTCGCGCCGACGCTCAGCCAGGGGAAGAGCGCGGACTCCTGGAACATCAGGCCCGGCCGGGCGTTGCCGGCGACAGCGATCTCGCCGCTGGTCTGCCGGTCCAGCCCGGCGACCAGGTTGAGAAGCGTGCTCTTGCCACAACCGGACGCGCCGACCAGGCAGACGAACTCGCCGGGCTTGACGGTCAGGTCGAGTCCGTCAAGCGCGAGAACGGCTTCGTTACCGCGGCCGTAGACCTTGGTGACCCCGGAGAGCGCGACCGCGGCGGTCGCGCTCTCCTTCAGCGGGGTGGCGGCCGTCATGACGTCCGCGGAGTGCGGCGGAGTGGCCGGCATGACGGAGCGCCGCTCTGGCTCTTTGCGCACCTCAGCAGAGTCGTCATGGCTGCGCGACCTCGGGCTCGCCCGCGGCCTTGAGGGCCTCGTTCAGGTAGGACAGGTCGTAGAGGCCGTTCAGGTCCACCGGCTGGGTCAGCCCGACCTCGACCGCGTGATCCAGGCCGGTCTTCAGCGAGGACGGGATCGGGTCGTTCGTGAACTCGATCGTCTTCCAGGCCTGTTGGATCAGCGCCAGGTCCAGCGGCTTACCGGTGATCTTGCCGATGTGGTCGGAGATCGCCTGCTGCGACTCGGCCTCGTTCTTGTGCAGGTAGTCGTTCGACGCCACCTGGCCCGCGACAAGCGCCTTCACCACGTCCGGGTGGGCCTTGAGGAACTTGGTGCTGACGATCAGGTTGGTGATCACGAACTTGTTGTCAGGCCACAGGTCGCGCTCGTCGATGAGCACCTTGCCGCCGTCGTTGACAAGCCGGGACACGAACGGCTCCGGCACCCAGGCGCCCTGGATCGCGCCGCTGTGGAACGTCTCCACCGTCTGCGCGTTCTCCTGGGGCACCACCGAGACGTCGCCGCCGCCCTCCTTGGTGGCGGTGAGGCCCTGTTCCTTCAGCCAGTAGCGGAACGCCACGTCCTGCGTGTTGCCCAGCTGCGGCGTGGCGATCTTCTTGCCCTTGAGGTCCGCGACCGAGTTGATCTCCGGCTTGACCACGAGCGCGACGCCGCCGGACGCGGAGCCGGAGATCACCCGGACCGCCTCGCCCTTCGACTTGGAGTGCGCGTTCACCGTCGGGTTCGGCCCGATGTAGGTGGCGTCGATCGCGTCCGAGAACAGCGCCTCGATCGCGGCCGGTCCGGCGTTGAAGGTCTTGGTCTCAAGGGTGACGTTCGTACCGAGCTTGTCCTTGAAGATGTTCTTCTCGACGCCCACCACGGCGGAGGCGTGCGTGATGTTCGGGAAGTAGCCGAGCCGCAGCGTGACCGGGCCGCCGGCCTCACCGCCGGCCTCGTCGGAGCCGCCGCAGGCGGCAAGCGCGCCCACGGTGGCCGTGGCGAGTGCCACGGCGGCGGCCAGGGTTCGCAGCCGAAGAGAGCTCATCGAGATCCAATCCAGATATTGCCTACTTGTTTGATAGGAACAATCGATTCAGTAGTGGTTCCCGGTCAAGGGGATGCCCGGATAGTGAGACAACGGTTACTCGCGGGCGGGCGCGCTCGCGGCCGTTTCCGCCGGAAGGCGCTACTGTCGGCAGGGTGGCCCGGAGATCCAACAAAATAGCCGCGACCCGGTACCAGGTGGAGCGCCTGACGCTCGCCAACGGACTGCGCGTCGTCCTGGCACCCGACCGCAGCGCCCCCGTGGTCGGAGTCGCCGTCGTCTACGACGTGGGCATCCGCTCCGAGCCGGAGGGACGCACCGGCTTCGCCCACCTCTTCGAGCACCTCATGTTCCAGGGCTCGGCGAACCTGGAGAAGCTTGCGCACTTCCGGCACGTGCAGGGGTCCGGCGGCACCTTCAACGGCTCGACCCACCTCGACTACACCGACTACTTCGAGGTGCTGCCGAGCAACGCGCTCGAGCGTGCGCTCTTCCTCGAGGCGGACCGGATGCGCGGCCCCCGGCTCACCGAGGAGAACCTGCGCAACCAGGTCGACGTGGTCAAGGAGGAGATCCGCGTCAACGTGCTGAACCAGCCGTACGGCGGGTTCCCCTGGCTGACGCTGCCGCCCGTCATGTTCGACACGTTCGCGAACGCGCACGACGGCTACGGCTCGTTCACCGACCTGGAGAGCGCCACCGTCCCGGACGCGGCGGAGTTCTTCGAGAAGTACTACGCGTCCGGAAACGCGGTCCTCTCCGTGGCCGGCGACTTCGACGTGGCCGAGGCGACCGCGCTGATCGAGCGCCACTTCGGCAGCGTGCCCGCGCGGCCCGCCCCGGTCCGGCCCGGCTTCGACGAGCCCGACCTGACCGAGGAGCGCCGGACGTCGTACACGGACCGGCTCGCGCCGCTCCCCGCCGTGGCCGCGGCCTGGCGGGTACCGGACCCGATCACCGACTTCGCCGGGTACCTGCCCTACGTGGTGCTCGCCGAGGTGCTCACCGACGGTGACGCATCCCGCCTGGTCGAGCGGCTTGTGCTGAAGGACCGGTCGGTCACCAGCATCGGCGGCTACCTGGGCCTGATGGGCGAACCGTACGAGGTGCGCGACCCCACCGCGCTGCTGCTCCAGGCGCACCTGCCCCCGGGCGGCAACGTGGACAAGCTGCTCGGCACGGTCGACGAGGAGCTGGACCGGCTGGCCGAGGACGGGCTGACCGCGGGCGAGCTGGCCCGCACCCAGGCCCGGATGGCCACCCACCTGCTCCGGGACACTGACGCGGTGCTCAGCCGTACCCTCCGGATGGCCGTTCTTGAACAACAGCGCGGCGAGCCGGGCCTGATCAACGAGCTGCCCGCGCTGCTCGGCGGGGTCACCGAGGAGCAGATCCGCGCCGCGGCCGCCACCCTCCGGCCGCAGCGCCGGGCCACCATCGAGGTCATTCCGGGAGCGGCACGGTGAGCCCCAGCACAAAAGCCAGGTCAAAGGCATCAGCGGGTACGCCGATCGTCACCGAACTGCCCCCGCTCGGGCCCACGACGAAGCTCCAACTGCCCACGCAGGCCGAACGGACGCTGCCGAACGGCCTGACCGTGATCGCGATCCGCAGGCCGTCCGTGCCGCTTGTCGAGGTGCGGCTGCGCCTGCCGTTCGGCAAGGCGCACCCGGCCCGCGCGGCCATGCTCGCCTCCACAGTGCTCTCCGGCACCGACACGATGACCTCCGTCGAGATCGCGGCCGAGCTGCAGACCGTCGGCGGCGCCCTGAGCGCGCTCGTCGACCCGGACCGGCTGCTGCTGGCCGGCAACGGGCTGACCGCCGGCCTGGAGCGGATCCTTGAGATCCTCGCCGAGGTGCTGACCGCGGCCCGCTACCCGGCCGAGGAGGTGGCCACCGAGCGCGCGCGCCTTGTCGACTACATCCAGGTCGCGCAGAGCCAGCCGCAGCACGTGGCCCGCACCGCGCTGCTCAAGCGCGTCTACGGCCGGCATCCGTACGCGATCCAGACCCCGGAGCCGGAGCAGGTCACCGCCGTACGCCCGGCACAGCTGCGCACGCTTCACTCGGAGCGGATCCGGCCGGCCGGCGCCACGCTTGTGCTCGTCGGCGACCTGCAGCCGGCCAAGGCGATCGACACCGCGGAGGAGATCCTCGGCGGCTGGGCGATCGGCGGCGAGACGGCCACGGCCAAGTGGGAGCTGCCGCCGGTGCCCGCGCTGGTCCCCGGGCCGCTGTCGCTGATCCACCGCCCGGAGTCGGTGCAGTCCTCGATCCGGATGGCGCTGCCCGGCGTGTCCCGGACCCACCCGGACCATGCCGCGCTGCAACTTGCCAACCTGATCTTCGGCGGCTACTTCTCGTCCCGCTGGGTGGAGAACATCCGCGAGGACAAGGGCTACACGTACGGCCCGAACTCCGCGATCGAGCACCTGGTCGCCGGCTCCTCCCTCACCGTCGCCGCGGACGTGGCGACCGAGGTCACCGGCCCGGCCATGCTTGAAACGCTCTACGAGCTGGGCCGGATCGCCAGC
The DNA here is from genome assembly GCF_044454585.1 of Catenuloplanes sp. NPDC051500. Classification (NCBI taxonomy): domain Bacteria; kingdom Bacillati; phylum Actinomycetota; class Actinomycetes; order Micromonosporales; family Micromonosporaceae; genus Catenuloplanes; species Catenuloplanes sp. NPDC051500. The sequence continues at coordinate 34,206 of NZ_JBITDX010000016.1, read as the reverse complement.
CTCCCGCCCAAGGACGACGAGCTGGAGCAGGCCCGGCAGTACGCGCTCGGCACGCTCCGGCTCGGCGTCGCCACCCAGGCGGGGCTGGCCGGGCTGGCCACCACCTACGCGGGCGCCGGGCTGCGGCTCGACCACCTGGCCGAACACTCGGCCCGGCTCGCGGCAGTCACCAAGGACGAGGTCGCCGCTGCGGCCGCCACCTACCTCGCGCCGGCCCGCGCGGTCACGGTCGTGCTCGGTGACGCCGAGAAGATTGAGGCCCCGCTCGCCACCCTCACCCCGATCGAGAAAGCACAACCGTGACGCACGAACGCCCGGGCCCGCCGCTGGCACGTACCACGCTGGACCGCTCCGCACACCGGCGACGCGACGCCGAATGGCTGGCCACCGCCTGGGAGCGGGCCCGGGTGCTTGTGCTCGACACCCGCTCCGGCGGGCGCACGCTGATCTCCGACGACGACGGCCGGCTGGTGCTCTTCGCGCCGGAGACCGCGCCCGTGGTCGAGCCCGAGGCCCGGATGTTCCTCGGCGAGGAGCCGGACGGCGGGCCGGTCTTCGCGATCGACGCGCCGCTGCCCACTGTGGAGGGCACCCGCGCGGTCAACCTGCGCGACGTCGGCCACCAGCTCGACGACCGGGACGCCGGCCTGATGACCACCGCGCTGGCGCTTGCGAACTGGCACGCCGCGCACACGTTCTCGCCGGCCAGCGGCAACGCCACAAGCACGCACGAGGCCGGGTGGAGCCGGGTCGACGACGGCGGGAAGCAGGTCTGGCCGCGTACCGACCCCGCCATGATCGTGCTCGTGCACGACGGCGTGGCCGGCCCGGACGGCCGCTGCCTGCTCGGCAACAACGCTGCCTGGGCCGGCGGCGCCGACCTCCGCCGCTTCTCCTGCCTGGCCGGATATGTCGAGCCCGGCGAATCCGCCGAGGCCGCAGTGATCCGCGAGGTCGCCGAGGAGGTCGGCCTCCCGCTCGGCCCGATCACCTACGTCGCCAGCCAGCCGTGGCCGTTCCCCGCCTCGCTGATGCTTGGCTTCAGCGCGATCGCCGACCCGGCGCTGCCGGTGACCGTCGACCCGGAGGAGATCGTCGAGGCCCGCTGGTTCACTCGCCGCGAGATCGGCACCATCCTGGACGGCGGCGAGGTCCTCACCCACGACGGCGTCAAGGTCGGCCTCCCGATGGGCGCATCGATCGCGCACTACCTGATCGCCCAGTGGCTGGGCGCCTAGGCACAGCCCGGCATCCCACGTCGATACAGCGCCTGGGCCCTGATCCCGGCGCTCGATCGCACGTCGTTTCGCAGGGTGCCGCGCCCGCGGGAGCATGGGGGGGCGGCACCCGCAAAGCGTGAATCGCCGAGCAGTCGGCAGGCTTGGCTCTTCGGCCTTCGAGGTCCGATGGCGATGGGCAGCACGGACAGGCGCGTAACGCCCCGTGACTGTGGGATCAGGCGTCCGGGACCGGCTGGAGGTCGCGGGACTGCCAGGACTTCGGGTCGCCGACGCGGATGATCTTCACGCGCTGGCGGCCGGAGCGCACCGCGCCCATTGCGGAGAGTGCGCGCGCCAGATCCAGCGCTGCGGCCCTGTCCTGCGCCAGCACGGTCTGGCGCCGCGGTTCGGGCGTGGTCCGCTCGTCCCGCACCGACCTGCCGTCCGCCCACACCGTCTCCATCGCGGGTGACTCCACCGGCCGGATATCGGTGCGGACGATCAGATAGCGCATGATCCACTCCCAATCTCGGCCGGTGACGCTCGGTGGTTGCTTTCGCACTTCCCACCACAGTGGAAGTTGCATGCGTCCACCTGGGACATGTTTATGGCAGGTCTTCGAAGCCGACAAGCGTGAGGATTCCCTCGGCGCGCGGAGCCACTCTAAAGAGTGAAGGACGATCACTCCGAGTAAGCGGCTGATGCGGCTGGGCGGGTGGAGCGCTCTCCGCGACGGGCATCCGTGCGGAACCAGTCTGCGCCGCGGTGAAGTGCCGCGCGGGGCCGCCGGGCGTCGCCGGGTGCCGCCGGGCGCTTCCATGGCGAGGGACGGCCTGTGTCGTGTCCGACAAATCAATCTATAGCTGCCGATTTGTGGGACAACATGCGGCGTAATGCCGTAATTCGCGCGGACAAGTAGCCCGGTGACGGAGCATTCCGTTCATGCGAGAAATGTTGATTGATCGGCTACTGAGGCGCCGCGGTCAGGGTTTGAGTTCGGCACTCCACGCCCGAAATTTCGCCATATAAATCCCTCCGAGGTACGCCCGCCCCGACCGCGAAAGGCCAGTGACCCGGCCGGCCGGAAAGCGTCAGGAGAAATGCTGGTCCGGGGAGCGCCGCTGGGTTGGCGCATGACTGTTGAGAAGCAGTTTGTCGGACATCTCGGTGAGCCACTCCATCGACTCCTCGGGGGAGAGTGCGGCATCCCGGAGCCACTCGTAGACCGTGGCGTAGTGCCGCACCTCGTCCGTCTCGTTGACGAACATGTCGCGCTCCAGCGCCTCGACCGCGACCGTCTCCGGGTCCTGCGGATCGGCGAACCGGTAGATCGAGAAGCTGGTATGCGCCAGGTACCAGTTGCCGACCGTGGCGGTGCGCGGAAGCACCCGGATCGTCACGTTCGGCAGCGCACCGATCCGGCGGAGGTGGCCGGCCTGCCCGCGCAGGATGTCGGGCGGCCCGCCGCGGCCGAAGAGTGCGGTCTCCTCGAGCACGGCGTCGTAGCGGGGCGCGTCCATCCGGCGGGTAAGCAGCGCCTGCCGGGCGATCCGCGCGTTGATCTGGTTCTCCAGGCTCTCCGGGCCACGGCCGTCCGGCGTGGGGCCGGCGAGCGGGCGCGCGGAGATGAGGCGCAACCGGGCGTACTCCGGCGTCTGCACCAGGCCGGGGACGAACATAGGCGCGTACTCCCGGATGTCGACGCACCCGGCCTCCAACTCGGCCCAGTCGCGCTGCTGCGGAGTCATCACCGGGTACGCCCGGAGCCAGGCGCGCGTGTTGCCGGCGTCGCGGGTGATCGCGATCAGCTCGTCGCGCGACGTCCCGGACACCTCGTAGAGGTCGAGCAGGTCCAGCACGTCACCGAGATCGGGGCGACTGCGCCCGTTCTCCAGGCGGGAGAGCTTGGACGCGGAGGCCCAGCCGATCCGCTCGATGACCTGGTCACCGGTGAGGCCGGCGGTTTCGCGAAGTCGGCGCAGCTCGTGGCCGAGCCGGCGTCGCCGGACTATCGGGCTCGGCGCAGGAGACACCGAAACCTCCACACACTTATCGGGGAGCATCAACGTTTCGCCGTCGTCCATTATGAACCGCTTCATCGCCGGTGTGGGCCCGTAAGAGTCGCGTGTTGGTCAAATACCAGGACGCAGACCAATAGAAATATGGACCTTGTAACCCAAACCAACAGCCGCCGATCGCAAATGATCACGATCGGCGCCCGTATATTGCCGACGGCTTAAGCGGCGAGCACACCCGTACCCGGATGATCGGCGGGTTGGTGAGTGCCGGGGTGGCGACGTGCAGGTTGCATCCCTCGGTGAGATTGACGTTCGTGCCTATCCTGCAAGGATGACCGGACAGCTGCACGTGGACTGGGAGTCGATGCGGACCGCTGCCACGGCGTTGGGTCAGATCTCCGACGCGTTCGGGGACCGGGTGGACGCGTTCATCGCCACCATGGAGGGTTTCGGCCAGCCGTGGGGGACGGACGACATCGGCATGCTGATCGGTACGGCCCACGAGGCGGTGCTTGACGCGGCGGTGGACTGCTTCGACAGCGGCATCGAGACGTTCCAGGCCTACGCCGCCAACCTGAACGCGATGGCCGACGGATACGAGGCCACCGAGTCCGGAAGCACCGAGTCGTTCACCGCGATCGGCTCCACGATGCCGCAGACCGGCTGGTGAACGCGTGGGTCTACAGCTTCCCGGTGAGTTGATCTGGTTGCTCGGCGAGCTGGGCTACACCTGGCCGGAGGCGGACGAGGAGAAGCTCTTCGAGATGGCCGGAGAGTGGATCGCCTTCAGCGGTACGGTCCAGCAGGCGATCGTGGACGGCACGGCGGCGGCGCAGCAGGTCTGGTCGGCGAATACCGGCGCGGACGTGGCAGCCTTCCAGCGCGTCTGGGGTGAGGAGGACGCCCCGGCGGCGACCCTCGGTACGGCCGCGGAGTCCAGCACGATCGTCGGTGCCGGGATGTATGCCGCGGCGGGCATCGTGCTGGCGCTGAAAATCAACGTGATCATCCAGCTCACCCTGCTGGCGATCCAGATCGCGCAGGCCATCGCCACGGCGCCGCCGACCTTCGGCGCCTCGCTGCTGGAGATCCCGATCCTCAAGATGATCACCGGACTGGTCCTCGACGAGATCATCAACCAGGCGGTGGAGGCGTTGCTCAATGGCTAGGCGCCGGGGCAGCGGAGGCTCGGGCAACAGCGGCGGATCACCGGGCGGCGGCGGGCGCCGGCAGGGCGCCCCGCCGGGCACCCACCGGGGCACACCAGGCGCGCGGATCATCTCCAAAATCATCTCCAAGGGCTTCCCGAGCAGCCGCCCGCCCGGTGGTAACCCACGCGCCCCGGCGCCCGGCGGCCGCCGTGGCGCCCCGCAGGAGCATCCGACCCGGATCAAGCGGCAGAAGCAGGACGAGCACCTCCCCGGCACCGCCGCGTACCGCAACCGGAAGGCACAGGGCAGGCAGGGCTCCTCGTGGGCCGGCGACGAGCGGTTCGCCAACCAGCACACCTACGAGGCGTGGTACCGGGGCACGCCCAACCCCGCCCGTCCGGAACAGCGGGACTACGACTTCGGATACCCGGTGGGGCACAACCAGCGTGGTCAACCGCAGACCAGGGTCCGGGTCCACATGGACCAGGATGGTGAGATCCACGGACACCCGAGATAGCGAGACGAGAGCATGGCAGCGGACGAGATTCTGCGGCAGATCGAGCGGGCCTACGGCTCGTTGAGCGCGCCGACGTGGTTCACCATCGTGGAGCGGAAGGAGAGCGAGCCGTTCCGCGACCTGATCGCCGGGATCGGCGCGCACTGCGAGGTGGCCGACACCACTGACGAGGACGACGACGTCGCCTACATCTACGCGCTGACCCGGGGTGAGGAGATGTGGGCGCTGGCGCTGTCCTGCGTGGCGCCCTACGCCGTCTTCGCCCGGAGCAACCCCGCGGACAATGTCTGGCACGAGATCCTGACCGCCGGCTCCGGCGGCCTTGACGATTTCGAGCGGCGCGTGGTCGACGCGGTGAGGCGGGAGGGGATCCGGCTGCTCAGCCAGGCGGAACTGGAACACCCGGTGCCGCTCAGGCTTGACGGCGTACCGCAGGAGCACGTCCGGGTCTACCAGGCGTTGATCACGCCCGGCGAGATCCTGCCCTGGGACACCGTGACGCTGCGCCGACTGGGCCTGATCTAGGACGTGCCGGCCGCGAGCCCGCGACACGCGGAGGGTGCCCCCGCGCACCGCAGGCTCGGACGGCTGCGGCTAAGCGACCGGCGCCGTACCCGCGAGGGCTTCCTTGACCTGTTTGATCGTCGGGTTGGTCATGACGATCTCAGTGCCACCGGCCGGGGGAACGATGCGGATCGTGGGCACGGTCTGGTTGCCGCCGTTGACGCCCATGACGAACTCGGCCGCTTCCGCGTCTGCCTCGATGTCCACCACCTCGTAGCCGATGCCCTCGCGGTCAAGCTGGGACTTGAGGCGGTGGCAGTAGCCGCACCAGCTCGTCGAGTACATGGTCAACATGGCAGGTTCTCTCCCTTGGGCAGACTGTGGTGACCCGATCATCGTCCTCAACCAACGAGGGTGTGCGGATAATCCCTGGCCCGGCGAGCGGTTCCCGCCCCGGGGATGACCTAGGCTCGAACGCCGTGGGTGACAGCGTCATAGCCGGGCTCGACCCGGACCAGCTCCGGGCGGTGACCGCCCCCGCGGGCGCGGTCTGCATCCTGGCCGGCGCCGGCACCGGCAAGACCCGGGCCGTCACCCACCGGATCGCGCATCGCGTGGTCTCCGGTGAGATCGTCGGCCGGCACGTGCTTGCGGTCACGTTCACCGCGCGCGCGGCCGCGGAGATGCGTGCCCGGCTGGTCGCGCTCGGCGTGCCCGGTGTGCAGGCCCGGACGTTCCATGCGGCCGCGCTCCGGCAGCTGCGTTACTTCGCGCCCCGGATTCTTGACGGCCGGCAGATGCCGCAGTTGTTGGAGAGCAAGGCGCGGCTTGTCACGCTCGCGGCCGGGCGTGCGAACGTCCGCGCGGACCGGCTCGCTGCCCGGGACCTGGCCGGCGAGATCGAGTGGGCCAAGTCGTCGCTTATCGAGCCGGGGGACTATCCGGCCGCCGCGGTGAAGGCCGTGCGCGAGCCCCCGATGGCGCCGGAGCGGGTCGCGGCCGTCTTCGTCGAGTACGAGAAGATCAAGCGCGCGCAGGGTGTGATCGACTTCGAGGACATGTTGCGCGCCGCGGTCTGGGGCATCGAGGAGCATCCGGACGTGGCCGAGGAGATCCGGTCGCAGTACCGGCACTTCGTGGTCGACGAGTACCAGGACGTGAACCCGCTGCAGCAGCGGCTGCTAGACGCCTGGCTCGGCGGCCGGGACGACGTGACAGTTGTCGGCGACGCGAGCCAGACCATCTACTCGTTCACCGGCGCCACCTCGTCCTACCTGATCGACTTCGCGCGCCGGTTCCGTGGCGCGACAGTGGTCCGGCTGACCCGCGACTACCGGTCCACGCCGCAGGTGGTCGGCCTGGCGAACACGGTGATCCAGGCGGCGCGGGGTGCGGAGGCGCGGCTGCGGCTGGAGCTGGTCGGGCAGCGCGCGCCCGGGCCCGAGCCGGAGCAGCGGATCTTCGCGGACGAGCCGGACGAGGCGGCCGCGGTGGCCCGGCGCTGCGTCGAGCTGATCAGGTCGGGTGTGCCGGCCCGGGAGATCGCCGTGCTGTTCCGGACGAACGCGCAGTCGGCCGCGTACGAGGCGGCGTTCACCGAGGCGCACGTGCCGTACGTGATCCAGGGCGCCGAGCGGTTCTTCGAGCGCCCGGAGATCCGGCAGGCCATGGTCGCGCTCCGGGCCGCCACCCGGTCCACGCCGTCCGGTACGCCGCTGCGTGCCGCAGTGGTCGAGGCGCTCGCGGCCACCGGCTGGTCCCCGGACGCGCCCCCGCCCGGCGGCGCGGCCCGCGAGCGGTGGGAGGCGCTGGCCGCGCTGACGCAGCTGGCCACTGACTTCGCGGCGGTCCCGGACATCGTGCCGATCGGCGAGGGGGCGGCCGTGCAGCGGGACGCCACGCTCGGCGGCTTCAATGAGGAGCTGGCCCGGCGCGCGGCCCAGCAGCACGCGCCGGCGCTTGAGGGCGTCACGCTCGCCTCGCTGCACTCCGCGAAGGGCCTGGAGTGGGACGCGGTGTTCCTGGTCGGACTTGCCGAGGGGACGCTGCCCACCACGTACGCGCGCACGACGGAAGCGCTTGAGGAGGAGCGCCGGCTGCTCTACGTGGGCGTGACCCGGGCCCGGCAGTGGCTGTGGCTGTCCTACGCGCAGAGCCGGTCGCCCGGTGGCCGCCCGCGCCGCCCGTGCCGGTTCCTGCCCGGCTTCGAGCGGCCGGCGGCGCGGACCCACAGCCTGCAGAAGGAGCAGAGTCAGAAACCTGACCGGCGCCGGGTGCCGATCGCGTCCTGCCGGATCTGCGGGGCCACGCTGCTGGCCGGGGCGGACCGCAAACTGGGCCGCTGCCCGAGCTGCCCAAGCGACCTCGACGAGGAGCTGTACGAGCGCCTTGCCGACTGGCGCGCGCGGGTTGCCGCCGGTCAGAAAGTCCCTGCCTACGTGGTGTTCACGGACGCGACGCTCGTGGCCCTGGCCGAGCGGCGCCCGAGCCGCCCGGAGCAGCTGTTCGAGATCGGTGGCATCGGACCCCGCAAGCATCGCCTGTACGCCGAGCCGGTGGTGGCCTTGATCGGGGGCGCGACGGTCGACGAAGTCACCGGCAAAAAAACTTCTGAGAACTCGGATTAAATCGTTTGCCTCTCCGCGTAGGAGGGGCATAGCCTCAGATCACACCTCACCGAGCGCGGGCTTTTTTGCTGCTCGGAGGGGTTGGAAACCGTATTCGTCAACGGCTAGCGGAGAGAGAAGGTGACCCCCGTGGAGATCTACACGATGCTGCAGATCCCATCGATGTCCCCTGCCCTCCTGCTGTCCGTCGACGGCCCGGTCCGGCCCGCATCCGCGGCGCGCACGCATGTGCCGTCGTGGCGCAACCGGCCGACCGTGTCCGTGGTGCCGCAGGTGGATCAGGTCCGCACCCAGGCCGAACTGGTGCAAGACCCGCCGATGGCATCTGACGCGATTCGGGTCCAGGAGACCGGTGTCTCTCTGGTCAGCAGCAGCAATGTGTCCCTCGTGAGCCTCAGTGGCTCTGCGGGACGCAAGGGGATCACGGGCAACAAGGGCGAGACCGTCGGCATGAAGCGAGCCTTCGGCGGTGCCCGCGGTGTTCCACCTCGAGGAAGGCCGGTCTGACTCCACAGACCAACCGGCTCACCTCGAGGCCGCGGAACCCGCTTACCGGGATCCGCGGCCTTCGTCATTTTCGAAGCCCGCACACCGGGTTCGGAAAGACTCCGACCCCCGTACCACGTCGGAACGCGATCTACGAGATCGAAGCGAGAGAGAGGTGACCGGGCATGAGTCTGGCCCTTGCCGTGCTCGACACGAACGTCGAGCTGGAGGCAAACCTGCCCTGCCGGAAGTTCGACCCTGACCTGTGGTTCTCGGACGTTCCCGCCGAGCTCGAGCTGGCGAAGTCGCTCTGCGGGGACTGCCCGCTGCGCGCTGCCTGCCTGAGCGGCGCGGTGGACCGTGCCGAGCCCTGGGGCGTCTGGGGCGGCGAGATCTTCGAGCGTGGCGCGGTCGTTCCGCGCAAGCGGCCCCGTGGCCGTCCGCGCAAGGAGGACGCCGCGCGTGACGCGGAGCTCCGTACCGAGGTCGAGGCGCGGATGGCGGCCAACGAGTCGGCCGAGACCCGCAGCAACGTCCGGCTGGCGGCCTGACATGCACCCGATCAGCATCGACGCCGGTCACCGACCGGCTCAGACCCTCGAGATGAAACCCGAATCTCCCACTGCACTGACTCTGAATGAGGCCGACAAGATGCAACTACTTCACGAAGCGCTGTCGAGGGTACGAATGCGACAGCCTCAGGCCGCACTCCGGAGCGCTGAGGCACCTCGATCCGCCCGTCGCGTCGCGATGGAGGCCCGTCAGCGGGCCGCTCGCGAAATGCGCGGATAACACCACACCGTCGGTATTCGCCTGATGCCCCCGGCCCACTGGGCCGGGGGCTTCCTCATGTGCCGAAGCCGGGCAGCCACTCCTCGACGATGCCGCGGTAGTGCGCCCGTGCCTCCAGCTGGGAGAGCACGCCGATCGAGCCCATCGTCACGCGGTGCAGCAGCAGGTACGACGGCGGAAGGTTGAGGTGCCGGCCCAGCTGGTACGCCGGGGACTTGGGGCTGCTCAACCGGACCGCCTCCCCGCGCAGCCACGCGCGGGTGAACTGGAACTCCTCCTGCGCGACAGGCGCCAGCATCGGCATCAGGAAGTCGAGCAGCGCCTTCCCGTCCAGCTTGTCGTCGTCGGCGCGGACGAAGCCCTCGGTGATCAACCCGGCCTGTACGCCGGCCGCGTCACCGGCCAGCGCGAGCGTGAGCAGCCGGCCGATCGGCTCGGGCAGGCCGCCGGGGAGCCGGGCCACCGCGCCGAAGTCGATCACGCCGAGCCGGCCGTCCGGCAGGATCCGGAAGTTGCCCGGGTGCGGGTCGGCATGCAGCAGTCCGCAGCGCTGCGGCGCGGAGAAGTGCAGCACCGCCATCAGCCGGCCGGCCTCGTCGCGCTCCTCCTGGGTGCCCCCGGAGATGACCGCGGAGAGCGGGGTGCCGTCGATCCACTCGGTGACCAGCAGGCGCGGGGTAGCGCGGATCACCTCGGGAACGTAGATGTCCGGATCTCCCGCGTACCCCGCGTGGAAGGTCTTCTGGGTCTCGGCCTCCAGCTCGTAGTCCAGTTCCTCGACGATGCGCTCGCGCAGCTCCGCGATCAGCGGCTTCACGTCGATGCCGGGCTGGATGGCGCGGAACATGCCGGCCATTCGGGACAGCTGCTTCAGGTCGGCGACGAGTGCGTCGCCGGCACCCGGGTACTGGATCTTCACGGCGACAGTGCGGTCCGGCACGCGCTTGCGACCCCGGCCGGGTGGTGGCGAACGCCACACCGCGCGGTGGACCTGGCCGATGCTGGCCGCGGCGGCGGGCACGTCCTCGAACTCGGCGAAGAGAGCCCGCCAGTCCTCGCCCAGCTCGGCCGCGAGCACCTTGTGCACGCTTGCGGCGGGCAGCGGGGGAGCGGCCTCCTGCAGCTTGGTCAACGCCTGCCGGTACGGCCCGGCGAGTTCGTCCGGCAGCGCGGCCTCGAACACCGAGAGCGCCTGCCCGAACTTCATCGCACCGCCCTTGAGCTGCCCGAGCACGCTGAACAGCTGCTCGGCGGTGCGTTGCTGAATCTCCGCGGAGATGACGTCGGACGCTATGCCGGTGACGCGCTTCCCCAGCCCCAGCACTGTCCGGCCGGCGAAGCCGAGCGGCAGACTGGCGAGCTTGGCAGTGCGAGCGGCCGCCCGTCGGGGGATATCGGTCACCAGATCATTGTGCCTGGGGAACTGTGAAGGTGTCGGGCTGGAAGCGAGGAGAACGGCGATGCCGCCGCCCACAGTCGCAGACCGGGTGTTGCGTCCAGCGCCGCCGGCGGACCCGGGACGGCCCGTCCACCTCCACCGCCGCGCCGATCGTCTCCGGGACACCGCCGTCGAGGTAGGCCAGCACCTGCTCGGCCGCGATCGCGGCGGCGGCCAGCACTGTCGCGGCGCCGCCGGTCGCGCCCTCGGCGCCCGGCCGCGGGAGCAGTTGCGCGGCGAGCGCGGGCCAGGCCGGGTCACGGTCCCGGCGGTGCAGGTCGAGGCAGTGCAGGCAGGGCACGCCGGAGGCCGGGACCAGCGGGCCGACCACCATGGTGCCGTCCCGCGCGCCGACAAGCAGGTGGGCCTGGCGGCGCTGGGCGAATCCGGCGGCGATCACCGGTGCCGGCCGATCCAGCCCGAGCTGGATCACGATCGCAGCCCGGCCGCGTGGCACCGGGCTGGTCCGCACGTCCGGCGCGACGCGGTGGACCGCGGCGGCCACCGCACCTGCCCGTTCGCCATCGGGGCCGGCGAGCGCGCCGCCGGCCCGGTCGGACGGCAGCACCGGACCGGACAGCTCGAGGTGAATCCGGCCGACGCCGGCCTGGGCCAGCGCGACCGCGATCGGCCCGGCCGCCGGACCCGGCCCGGTGATGGTGATGTCTGACGCGTACCGCCGGCGCAGCACCCGGGCCGGGTTGTCCACAGCCCCGGGATCACCCAGCGCGATCGACGCGGCCTCGCCGGCCAGCCGGGCGCGGGCGTTCTCGGGCATGCGGGCCGGGAGGAAGTGGTGCGCGCCGAGCAGGAGGCCGGCCGTGTGCAGCGCGTGCAGGAGACCTGTTGCCTCCGCGTCGTCGACGCCGAGCCGGCGGGCGTGCTGCAGGATCGTGCTCTCCGACCTGGTGCCGTCGACCAGGTCGAGCAGCTCACCGGCGGTGCCGGCGGCCAGCTGGAGGATCACGGCACGGCGCCGGTCCAGGCCGAGTTGGAGCGTGTGCCGGTCGCGCCAGACCCGGGCCAGGCCGGGGATCAGCATGGGGCGGTACAGCGTGCTCATGGGTGACACTGTGTCACCGATGCGGCGTCGGGCCCCGGGTTATCCACAGGGCGGCACGGCTTTGCACCGTGTTATCCACAGAATGAGGCGGGTTATCCACAGGGTGCGTGGACTGTCGCAATGACTCAACGTGGTGGAGTCGTCGCGGTAACGGTTGTTTCCCGGAAAGCCGAGGGGGCGGCTGCGGCCGCCCCCTGTCAAGCGTGCTGCGTTACTCCTTCGGAGCCTTGCCGAGGATGCGGTTCATGGTCGTACCGCAGACCGGGCACTTGCCCTTGGCCATGTTCATCCCCGTCTTGGAGACCTCGACGGAGCCCTCGAAGTCCCGCTTCTCCTTGCACTTCACGCAGTACCCGTTGTATGTCTGGGTCTTGGTGGCCACGGTGCCCTCCTCGTTTCAGTGACCGGCGTGCCGCGCCCCGGTGTTCCGGCGCGGCGGGTGTTCGGCGCCGGCTGTTCGACGCGACCGCTGCCGTGCGGGTCGCGGTCATCGCGAACCACTACCCAGCAGCGGCCGTTTCCATGTCCGGTGCGTACGTCGAGGTGGAGTCTGCCCGTCGTATTGCCCCGTTTTGGGCAGGTTCGTGCGGACACGCCGGAGAAGCTTTCCCCGCCATCCACCTTGATGATCAAAAAAGCCCACCCCCGTGCTCAACCACCGAAACCGCCGGGTAGTCTCGCTGCCGCCGCAACTTTTTTTCGGACACCAACCCCAAAGCAGGACTTTTTGGGCGCGGTTCACCCGGTTGGCTCTTGCGAACCCCTGGTCACTAGGGATTAGCGTGCCGATGTGAACGGAACCCGAGGCTCCGCGGGCCGGTGATGACTACCACGCGGAAGCCCGTCGTCGAGGTGCGGCGCAGTCAGCGTCGGCGCCGGACGGTGTCCGCCTATCGGGACGGCGAACGCGTCGTCGTTCTCATCCCCGACCAGTTCTCCCGCGCCGAGGAGACCGAGTGGGTCGACAGGATGCTCGCCCGCCTCGCCGCCCGTGAAGAGCGCCTCCTCCGTACCGACGCCGAGCTGCTCGCCCGCGCCCGCCGGCTGATCGCCCGCTACCTCGACGACTGCCGCGACGTGGTCGTGCCGGAAAGCGTCCGCTGGGTCACCAACCAGAACGGCCGCTGGGGCTCCTGCACCCCCGCCGACCGCACCATCCGCATCTCCCACCGCATCCAGGAGATGCCCGAGTGGGTCATCGATTACGTGCTCCTGCACGAGCTCGTCCACCTCCTCATCCCCAGCCACAACGCCCTTTTCTGGGACCTGGTCGGCCGCTACCCCCGCACCGAACGCGCCCGCGGCTACCTGGAGGGCATCTCCGCCGCCACCGGCATGGTCATGGACGATTAACCCCACCCGCCCGACCTGAGGCCCCGCCCACCCCGGCCCGCGGCCGCTCGCCTCATACCTTCACTGGGTCCGTCGAGCCCTGCCGGATGACGCCGCTCAATGCGTGAGATCCGATCTTCCGGACAGGCTTCGCGGTCACATTCCCCTTCGCATTGGGGCGTTCAGGTCCCGGAGCCGCGCTTCGTGCTCGGGCGTTCCCGGGGCTTCGTGCTCGGGTGCTCCCGGGGGCTTCTCGCTCGGGCGCTCTCGGGGGCTTTGCGCTCGGGTGCTCCCGGGGGCCTCGTGCTCGGGTGCTCCCGAGTGCTTCGCGCTCAGGTGCTCCCGAGGGCTTCGCGCTTGGGTGTGGCACGCGTTCATTTCGCATTCGGGGGCTTAGCACGCAAATTTCGCGATATAGGTGCCTCTAGGAAACTCGGTCTGACCCCGAAAAATCCAAAATCCATTTTCCCGCTTCCGCCGGGGTCCTGCCCGCACGCTCCCGCGGGCACCGGTTCCGCGTACCAAGGCCTAGAGCCCTGCGGGTCGGCTCTTTTTGTGCCTTTGTGCAGTAAGTGCGTGCACTCGGCGCGTCAGGGGAGTCGCGGTGTCTGTGCAACGCGTCCTCAGCATGATCAGCGGGTGCGCGCCGGCGGCGGTGGGACCTCAATAACGTGAAATGTCGGGTGGGATCGATGGTGATGCCCGGTCAGGTGAGGCGTGTGCACGTCATTCGGCCAGGATGAAGGGCACAACCCCCACAAGACCCTTGTAAAAACCGGCCGGTGGGCAAATTTGGATGGGGGGGGGACGGTTGGGGGGCGGGTGGG
>NZ_JBITDX010000016.1:0-20221 GCF_044454585.1 Catenuloplanes sp. NPDC051500 | reverse complement strand
GGGGTCGTGTACACAGAAATCTTCTTTTTGGGGGGGTTGTGTGTGTTTGGCTGCGGTTTTTTGTTGGTGTTTATGTTCTACGCCTCGCATGTACCCCCCCCCCACGCCTCACCTGACCGTTGATACAGCCGGCGTGAGGGAAATGTCGAAGGGGTGCGGCAGGGTTCGGGGCATGAGTCGGATGGCTTCGGGGCCCCGGGAGCTCCGGGTGCTGCCGTTTCGCGGTAGTCAGGCGATCGCATGCGGGCTGGTGACCCGTCGGCAGTTGCAGTCGTCGGCCTGGCGGGGCCTGTTCCGTGATGTGTACATCGCGGCGGACGACTTCGTACCGGCCGATCATCGGATGTGGTGTGTCGCCGCCGCGCTGCTGTTGCCGCCCGGCGCCGCGATCAGCGGAGCGAGCGCCGCATACCTGTGGGGCGCCGGCGTGCCGGATCGGCAGGCGCCGGTGACCGTCACCGTGCCGAAGGGCCGCCGCTTGGAGGCCCGGCCCGGTCTGCACGTCATGATCGGCCGGTTGCGTGAGCAGGACGTCGCGCAATGCGGCGGCCTGCCGGTGACCAGCCCCGAGCGGACCGCCTTCGACCTGGGCAGACAGCCCGACCGCCAACGCGCGATCATCGCGCTGGACGCGATGCTTCACCGCGGGGTCGTCAGCCTGGACCGCCTTGAGGCGTTCGCACGCGGCCGGGCTTCCTGGCCGGGCGTCAACCTCTTCACCTCGCGGCTGGCCGAAGCGGAACGGCTTGCCGAGTCGCCGATGGAGACGCTGACCCGGTTGTTGATCACGGATGCCGGGCTGCCGCGGCCGGTCGCCCAGTTCGACATCATGGCGCGCGGTCGTTGGCTGGCCCGGGTCGATCTTGCCTATCCCGCCCTGCACATCGCGCTCGAATACGAGGGCGACCACCATCGGGACCGCACCACTTTCCGCCGCGACATCCCCCGCCTGCGGCGCATAGAGCAGGCCGGATGGCTCATCCTGCGCCTCACCGCCGATGACATCCTGCGCACCCCCGCCGAGACGCTCCGCCTGATCACCGCAACCCGCCTCCACCGCGAAGACGCCGCTCACCCCGCGCCGTTGTGAGGCGCGGGGTGGGATGGAGTGCTGGGTACGGTCGCCTGCCGATGGGGGAGGGGAGGGCGGATAGCGTGAGGGGATGACGCGGCGGGTGGCGGTGGCGGTGTTGGTGGCGGTGGGGTGGGCGCCGCCGGGTGTGGAGCTGGGGACGTGGCGGGCGGCGCTCGCGGAGGACGTGGTGGATCTGCTGCGCGGGCTGGCGGAGGTGGAAGCCGCGATCGCGTGTACGGAGGCGGATCTAGGGCTTGCGGAGGCGATCAGCTGGCCGGGGATGCCGGTGTACCGGGTGCGGAGCCTCAGCGCAGGAGAGATCTTCGCGGCCGCGGCGGGCGACGGGTACGAGCAGGTGGCCCTGGTGGCGGCGGACGCACCGAACCTGCCGGGGCTCACCGTGGGGAAGCTGCTGCGCCCGTTGACCACACGTCCGCTGGCGATCGCGCGTGCCGACGCGGGCCCGGGGCTCGTGGGTGTGGCCGCGCGGGTACCCGTACCCCCGTGGCTGCCTGATTTTGATCTTGATGGGGGTGACCCGGCGGTGTTGCGGAAGGCGGCGGAGCGGCCCGAGCACGTGGGGTCCGCGCCGGAGTGGCGGCGGATGCGTACGCCGGATGATCTGCACGCGCTGGACCCCGCCGTGGAGGGCTGGGATGTGACCCGGGCCCTCCTCGGCGGGTGACGCGTCGTAGCTGCTCAGGCCTTGGCCGGGCCGGCTTCCGGCTCGTCCGGCTTGTCGGGCTGCTCCGACTCGTCGGAGGCGGTGGACTCGGGCTTTCCGGGTGCCGACGGGTCGTCGACGCTGGGAAGGTTGTCCAGCTCGGTGAGGTCGAAGTCGAGCTCGGAGCGGGCGAACGCCTCCGGGTGGGCGAAGTCGTCGTCCGTCGGGAGCAGGTCGGGGTGCCCCCAGATGGCGTCGCGGCCGGCGACGCCGCGGTGCTCGGTGAGCGCGGCCCACAGCGCGGTCGCCTCGCGGAGCCGGCGCGGGCGCAGCTCCAGGCCGACAAGCGCGGCGAACGTCTGCTCGGCGGGACCACCCGCGGCGCGGCGGCGTCGGAACGCCTCGCCGAGCCGGACCACGTTCGGCAGGCGCTCCTCGACTGCGGAGTCGACCACGTGGCACACCCAGCCCTCGACCAGCGCGAGCGCGGTCTCCAGGCGGTTGAGCGTGGCCTTCTGCTGCGGCGTGTCCTCCGGGCTGAAGATGCCCTCAAGCGCCATCACCTGCATCGACTCCGGGTTCGACGGGTCGATGCGGCCCATCGCCTCCTCGATCGCCTCACGGTTGACGGTGATGCCGGCCGCGTAGGCCTCGACGGCGCCGAGCACGTGGCCGCGAAGCCACGGGACGTGCTCGAAGAGCCGCTGGTGGGCGGCCTCGCGCAGCGCCACGTAGAGCCGGACCTCGTCCTCGGGGAGTTCGAGGCCCTTGCCGTACTGCGCGATGTTCGCCGGGACCATGGCGGCCATGCCGGCCGGGCCGAGCGGGAGGCCGATGTCGCCGGCGGAGAGCACCTCGGCGGCGAGCGAGCCGAGCGCCTGGCCGAGTTGGCCGCCGAAGAGCGCGCCGCCGAGCGTGGCGACCATCGACTGCATCGGGCCGAGCTGGGCGCGGGCCTCCTCGGGCACCAGGTCACCCATGGCCGAGACCATCCGGCCGGCGACCGGGTCGCAGAGCTTCTTCCAGACGTCGAGCGTCCGGTTGACCCACTCCGTCCGGTTCCACGCGACTGCGGAACGGATGCCGGAGGGGAGGGCTGAGGCGGGGTCCAGCCAGAGGTCGGCCAGGCGGAGCGCCTCGTCGACGGAGCTGCGCTCGAACGGCGTGAGGGACGAATCCCCGTTCGCGGAGAGCTGGCTCAGCGCCACCTGCTTGGCCAGGTCCCAGTTCACCGGGCCGGTGCCAGGGGAGGCGAGGAGCTGCTGCAGCTGCGCCATGAACTGCCGCATCTGCTGCGGGTCGTTGGGATCGGGCGGCTGCGCGCCCGGCAGGGCGAAACCGAACGGGATGTCAGGCACGTTCCCAACGGTACGCGCGCCGACGGCGTTCGCGCGGGTCCCGGCCTTGCGCTCATAGCGAATCGGTACCGGATACACAGGAAACGACCAGCGATGCCGCTGTAGGTACGCTCAGCGACATGAAACGTCGTGGCTTCACGGTTCTGGTCGGTGCGCTCCTCACCTTCGTGCTGACCATGGCGGCCGTGTACGCCCCGATCCCGTACGTGATCCTCAAGCCGGGCCCGACCGTCGACACGCTCGGCAAGGACAAGGACGCCGAGGTCATCCAGATCTCCGGCACCGATGTCTCCACCTCCGCCGGGCAGTTGCGGCTGACCACGGTCGGCGTCCAGCCGGAGCCGAACCTGGTGAGCGCGATCCTCGGCTGGTTCGACGGCACCGAGGCGGTCGTCCCGCGTGAGCTGATCTACCCGCCGGACGAAACCGAGGAGCAGGTCGACAAGCGCAACGCGGAGGAGTTCCAGAACTCGCAGTCCTCCGCGGAGAAGGCGGCGCTGCACGAGCTGGGCCTGCCGACGCTTGTCACGGTGGTGACCGTGACCGCAGACGGCCCGTCAGTCGGCAAGCTGCAGGCCGGCGACGTCATCACCGCTGTGGACGGCGAGCCGGTGGCGGCCGCGCCACGGCTTACCGAGCTGGTCCGGGCGAAGCCGGCCGGGACCGAGCGCGCGCTTACCGTCACCCGGGCCGGCCAGACCGTCACGGTGGCGATCACCACGCAGGAGAAGGACGGGCAGCCGCGGATCGGGGTGGAGATCGACGAGAAGCCGCCGTTCCAGCTGGACATCAAGCTCGACGAGATCGGCGGCCCGAGCGCCGGCCTGATGTTCACGCTCGGCATCATCGACAAGCTCAAGCCCGAAGATCTCACCGGCGGAAAGATCATCGCGGGTACGGGGACAATCGACGCGGACGGCAACGTGGGCGACATCGGCGGCATCCCGCAGAAGCTCGTCGGCGCGAAGCGGGCCGGCGCCGTGGTGTTCCTGGTCCCGGCCGGCAACTGCGCGGAGGCGAAGCAGAACGCGGTAGACGGCCTGCCCATGTTCAAAGTGGCGACGCTCGATGACGCACTCGCCGCACTCGACGCGCTGCGTGCCGGCCGTACCCCCGAACTCTGCTGAATCGAGCCTGTGTTTTTCCTGTATGTGGGACGTTTGTGAGATCAGAACGTGAGCGAGGCGCGTGACGACTCCTGTGACCACAGGCCGTAGTGTTGTGCATGTTCTACAGACAACTCCGGCCGGAAGGCACCGGCTGGCGCAGCGTTTATAGCGGGCGGAGAGCCAACCGTGGTAGTGCGTAACAGTCCCCTACCGAGGATGAGCCGGCGTGGTCGCGCGACCATCGGCGTCCTGATCGGGGTGTTCGTCTTATTCACCCTGCTCGGCTGGGGCGTCGATGCCTGGACCGACTGGTTGTGGTTCGACGAGGTCGACAAGACCCAGGTCTTCACCGGCGTGCTCCTGACGCAGCTGCTGCTCTTCGTGGCGGTCGGCGCGGCGATGGCCGTGGTCATCGGAGCCAATCTCTACCTGGCCTTCCGCCTGCGCCCGCTGCTGCGGCCGCCGTCGGCGGAACAGGCCACCCTGGAGCGGTACCGGATGGTGCTGACGCCGCGGGTCGGCACCTGGATCGTGGTGCTGTCCGTGATCGTCGGCCTGTTCGCCGGCCTCTCCGCGCAGAACCACTGGCAGGACTGGCTGCTGTTCCGGAACTCCGTGCCGTTCGGCGCCGAGGACCCGGAATTCAACATCGACATCAGCTTCTACGTCTTTGAATACCCCTTCTGGCGGTATGTGCTCGGCGTCGGCTTCACTGCCGTGGTCCTCGCGGTGCTCGGTTCGCTTGCCGTGCACTACATCTTCGGCGGCGTCCGTCTCCAGGGCATCGGCGACCGGATGACCACTGCCGCCCGCGCCCACCTGACCTCGCTCGTCGCGGTGTTCGTTCTGCTCAAGGCCGTCGCCTACGTGCTCGACCGGCGCGCGCTGCTGCTCAACTACAACAGCGGCACGGACCTCTACGGCGCCGGGTACGCGGACATCAACGCGCTGCTGCCGGCCAAGGAGATCCTGGCGTACATCTCCATCGTGGTCGCCATCGCGATCATCGTGTTCTCCAACGCCTTCATGCGGAACCTGACCTGGCCGGGCGTCTCGCTGGCGCTGCTGGGCATCTCCGCGGCCTCGATCGGCGGCATCTACCCGTGGGCGGTGCAGACCTTCGAGGTCAACCCGAGCATCCGGGACAAGGAAGCGCAGTACATCGAGCGGAGCATCAACGCGACGCGGGACGCGTTCAACATCTCGACCGGCGAGGTCAAGGAGTTCGAGTCGCGCACGCTGACGCCACCGCCGACGCTGGCCGGTGACCAGAGCACGGTGCCGAACATCCGGTTGCTCGACCCGCAGCTGGTGTCCGACACGTTCACGCAGCTTCAGCAGGTCCGTGGCTTCTACGACTTCGGCGAGAAGCTCGACATCGACAGGTACACGGTCGACGGCAAGAGCCAGGACTATGTGGTCGGCGTCCGGGAGGTCAACTACAGCGAGCTGACCGACCAGCAGAGCAACTGGATCAACCGCCACACCGTCTACACCCACGGGTACGGGTTGGTGGCCGCGCCGGCGAACCGGGTGGAGTGCAACGGCCAGCCGTACTTCGTCTCCGGTTTCCTCACCAACGCCGCCCCCGAGCAGGCGCAGCAGCAGCGGCAGGGCTGCTCCTCCGCCGACGAGGAGATCAAGGTCGGCCAGCCGCGCGTGTACTACGGCGAGCAGACCCGCGACGTGGCGAACGACTACGCGATCGTCGGCTCCGAGGCCGCGGACAAGAAGCGCGAGTTCGACCGGCCCGGCTCGGGCGCCGACTCCTACTACACGTACACCGGCGAGGGCGGCATCCCGATCGGTTCGCTGACCCGGCGCCTGCTCTTCGCGATCAAGAACGCGGAGACGAACTTCCTGCTCTCCGACGCGGTCAACGAGAACTCCCGGCTGATGTACGAGCGCGACCCCCGCTCCCGGGTGGAGAAGGTCGCGCCGTTCCTCACCATCGACGGCGACCCGTACCCGGCCATCGTCGACGACAAGATCGTCTGGATCCTGGACGGCTACACGACCTCCGCGACGTATCCCTACGCCCAGCGGATCAACCTCCAGACCGAGACGCAGGACGCGACCACCAACGCGGGTACGTTCCAGCTGGCCCGCGAAGACGTCAACTACATGCGCAACTCGGTCAAGGCGACAGTCGACGCGTACGACGGCACGGTCACGCTCTACGAGTTCGACGGCAAGGACCCGGTCCTCAAGGCGTGGAACAAGGCGTTCGGCGGTGACCTGATCAAGCCGAAGTCGGAGATCAGCCCGTCCCTGATGGAGCACCTGCGCTACCCGGTCGACATGTTCAAGGTCCAGCGGAACCTGCTGTCCAAGTTCCACGTCACCGACCCGGGCGGCTTCTTCACCGGCGACGACTTCTGGGCCGTACCGAACACGCCCGGCCAGCCGGAGAACGAGACGCCGCTCCGCCAGCCGCCGTACTACCTGAACACGCCGCTCGGCGGTGAGACCGCGCCGACGTTCCAGCTCACCTCCGCGCTCAACCCGAACGGGCGGCAGAACCTCGCCTCGATCATCTCCGGGTACTACGACGCGAACGGCGAACCCAAGCTCCAACTGCTGGAGCTACCGGACTCGACCACAGTGCTCGGCCCGGAGCAGATCTTCCAGCGGATGACCACCGAGGGCAACGCCCGAACCGCGATCAGCCAGCTGACCGCGGACGGCAAAGCACAGCTGAAATACGGCAACCTGCTGTCCCTGCCGTTCGGCGACGGCATCCTCTACGTCCAGCCGATCTACGTGCAGGGCAACAACGAGAACGCGTACCCGCTGCTCCAGCGCGTGCTGCTCTCCTTCGGCGACGGCAACTACTCGGTCTTCGCCAACAGCATCACCGAAGGCATCACCCAACTCGTCGAGGCCGCGGCCAAGGGACAGCCCACCACCCCACCACCGGGCGAACAACCCGGCGGCGGCACACCCACCCCGGCCCCGACCGGCTCCGCGACACCGACGCCGGCCGCATCCAGCCCACCCGTCACCGGCGGCACGCTTGACCAGGCCGCCCAGAAGGTCCAGACCGCGATCAACGAGGTCCGGGCCGCCCAGCAATCAGGTGACTTCGAGCGGTACGGCCGCGCGCTGACCGCCCTCGACGCCGCGATGAAGGAGTGGGACGCGGCCCAGAAGGCCGCAAGCACACCCAGCCCCGCAGGCTAAGCCAGCTGCAGAAACAGCCCCCGGCGCACGTTGCCGGGGGCTGTTTTGCACCCCCGTACCCCCTGATGTAATGTTCTAGAAGCCGACGCGGGGTGGAGCAGCTCGGTAGCTCGCTGGGCTCATAACCCAGAGGTCGTCAGTTCAAATCTGGCCCCCGCTACGAGGGACGAGGGACCATGTTCGCGGAAAGCGCGAACATGGTCCCTCTTCGCATTCTGCTCCGGGGCCGAGCCCCGGAAACCCCACGGGGCGGTGGGCGTGCGGCGCTGAATGGTGCGTGACACCGCTTTGCGGCCTGCGGCCTGCATCCCGCGTTCCGCGCCTGCGCTCCGCGCTCCGCGCCCGCGGCTCGTGCCCCCGCGCTCCGCGCCCGCGGCTCGTGCCCCCGCGCTCCGCGCCCGCGGCTCGTGCCCCCGCGCTCCGCGCCCGCGGCTCGTGCCCGCGGCTCGTGCCCCCGCGCTCCGCGCCCGCGCCCGTGCCCTGCCCCGCGCCCGCGGCTCGTGCCCCCGCGCTCCGCGCCTGGCGCCTGCGCCCCGCGCTCGTGCCCGTGCCCTGCCCCGCGCCCGTGTCCCGCGGCCGTGCCCCGCGCTCCGCGCCTGCGCCTGCGCCTGGTGGCCCGCGCGCGCTCCGCGCTGGCGGCCTGCGCTCTGCAGCTTGGAGCTTGGTGGGGAGGGGGATTGGGGAAAGGGGGCGGGGGGAGAGGGGAGGGCATATTATTTGGGGGTAAATGGTGTGAAATGAGGGGTGGGGCGGCGGGTGTCGCTGGCGGTGGTGGTGGATGATGACGCGGACATTCGGCACATTATGGGCCGGGTGTTGAGGCGTGGCGGACATCAGGTTGTGGAGGCGGAGAACGGTGCGGTGGCGCTTGAGGCAGTGTTCGCGCACCGGCCGGATGTAGTCGTGTCGGACATCGACATGCCGGTGATGAACGGGGTGGAGCTCTGCCAGGCGATCCGGGCGGAGCCGGAGTTCCGGCAGCTTCCGGTGGTGTTCGTGAGCGGCAGTCTGCTGATCGGGGACCGGCGGCCCGCCGAGGGGCAGGCCACGATGTTGCTGGCCAAGCCGTTCGGCCCGCCGCAGCTGCTCAGCTGCGTGGAGCGGGCTCTTGCCGACGGTCATCAGGACGGTCAGGCGCCGGTGTTGTGTCGCTGACGGGGTCCTCCCGGCTGTGAAAGCTGCTGGTCGTGTGGCGGGAGTGGTGGCATGGGCTTGGCGGGGGACGTCATCGACTATCGGCTGCTCTTCCGCGGTGCGCCGACCGCATTCGTGGTGCTCGATCCCGAACTGGTGATCGTCGAGGCCAGTGACGCCTACCTGGCTGCCACCGCGAGGACCCGGGCGGAGCTGGTCGGCAGGCCGGTGTTCGAGGCGTTCCCGGACAACCCGACCGATCCGGAGGCCGGCGGTCCGGCCGCGTGGCGGGCGTCGCTGCACCGGGTGCTGCGGGAGCGGGTCACCGACACCATGCCGATCCAGCGGTACGACATCCCGAGCGTCGGCGGCGGGTTCGACACGCGTTACTGGGCGCCGGTCAACGCGCCGATGTTCGGCCCCGGCGGCGAGCTGCGCTACATCGTGCACCGCACCGAGGACGTCACGGAGTACGTCCAGGCCCGGCGGGACGAGGATGCCCCGGACGATCTGTGGGCGCGTACCGAGCAGATGGAGAGCGAGGTCTTCGCGCGGCAACGGTTGCAGGAGCAGAACCGCACCCTGCAGACGGTGGTCGACAGCGTGGACGCCGTGGTGGTGGGATGCGACCCCGACGGCCGCCCGGTGCTGTACAACGAGCCCGCTCGTGCCCTGGTCGGCGACCGGCTCGAAGGGTTGCCCGCCGAGGGGTGGGGCGAGCGGCTGCACCTGTACACGCCGGAGGGGTGCCCGATGGTCGGCACCGATTCGCCGTTGATGCGGGTGCTGCGGGGCGAGTGGGTCCACGGCGCCGAGGTGATCATGCGTCCGCCTGGCGCGCCGCGGCAGGTGTTCCGGCTGCACGGCCGCCCGGTCACCGGCCTGCCGGGTCTGGCCACGGTCGTGACCATGCATGACGTGACAGTCCATCGCAGGGTGGCCCGGTTCAAGGAGTGCGAACTTGAGGTGTCCCGGATCGTCGCCCGGCCCGGGCCCGTCGAGGACGTGCTCAGCCAGGCGATGGAGTGCGTTGGATCGATGACCGGGTGGGCGGCCGCGGAGTTCTGGGCCGTCGACGACGTCGCCCAGGTGCTGCGCCGCACCAGCGGCTGGGTGGAGCCCGGCCGGGAGCCGCTCAGTGATCTGCCGGACCCGCTGCTGTACGGCCAGGCGCTACCCGGCCGCGCCTGGCAGACGAAGGATGCGGAATGGGAGACGTCCACCCAGCAGGCGGCCGGGGAGAGCCTGTCGCGCGCCGCTCTCGCGATCCCGGTCCCCAGTGGCTCGCTGGTCCTGGGGGTGATCGTCTGCTACAGCGACACCGAGGAGATCCCGGACGACGTCCGCACCGCGATCCAGACCGGCATCGCCGCGCACATCGGCGAAATGCTTGAACGCCAGCGTGCCGAGCGCCTCGCCGCGGAGCTGGACCGGACCCGCGACGAGTACATCGCACTTGTCGGCCATGAGTTGCGGACGCCGCTGACAAGCATCGAGGCCTACGCGCACTTCCTGTTGGACGAGCCGGACCTGCCCGCCGAGCACCAGCGGATGCTGCACGTCATGCAACGCAACGCCACAAGCCTGCACACGATCGTCACCAAACTGCTCGACGTGGCCGGGATGCGCGCCGGCCACCTCACCCTGCGGCCGGGCCCGCTCGACCTCACGGCCGTGGTCCACGAGGCGATCGACGGCATCACCGTCGACACCGCCGCCGTCGAGGTCAACGCCGCGCCCCGGGTGGAGATCGAGGGCGACGCCGAGCGGCTGCGCCAGGTCGTCGACGAGCTGCTGACGAACGCGCTGACCTGGACCGACGATGACGCCACAGTCGGTGTCCAGGTGCGTGCCGACGACCGCACCGCCGTCCTCACCGTCTCCAACGCGGGCGAACGTATCTCCGTGGAGGAGCACGCCCGCCTGTTCGAGATGTTCTTCCGCGGCCGGTCGGCGCACCATCGCGGCCTGCCCGGCGCCGGCCTCGGGCTCACCCTGGCCCGGGTCATCGTGGAGCTGCACGGCGGCACGCTCACCGCCGGGCAGCCGGAGGACCCGGTGACCACCATGACCGTGCGGCTTCCCGTCCGCCAGTCGCCGGTGCCGTCCGTACCCAGGTAAATCGATGTGCGCGGTGCGCCGGGCCGCCTAGCATGACCGGCATGCCATACGTGCTCTACCTGTGAGACGGCGCCCGGTGATGCCGGGTCCTTGCCGTCCACAAGATCGTTGAGCGCCGCCCGTGGAGAAGTCCGGGCGCGTCGCTCCGTGCTGGGAGAGCCATGTCCACATCAATCGTTGTGCCTGCGCGCGTCCGTGCGCAGTTGACAGCTGTCGATCTTTATCTTGCCCGGGGTGGGGTTCCCGTGCTCCGTGGCGTCGGCCTGACCGTCACGCCGGGGGCGCGTTTGGGCGTCGTCGGGGAGAACGGGCGTGGCAAGTCCACGCTGTTGCAGGTGCTGGCCGGCACGCTGGAGCCGGACTCCGGAACGGTGCGGCGGGCCGGCACGCTTGGCATCGCCGTGCAGGAGCTGCTGACGACCGGGAACGCCACGGTCGGCGACGTCCTCGACGCCGAGTCGGCGCTAACCCGGGCCGCGCTCCGGGCGCTCGACGCGGCCGCGACCGCGCTTGCAGACGGCGTGCCGGGCGCCGAGGACGCCTACGCGGACGCGCTGCGGGCCGCCGAGGCGTGCGAGGCCTGGGACGCCGAGCACCGGATCGACGCGGCACTTGACGCACTCGGGGCGGAACGGGACCGGTCCCGGCCGCTTGCCGAGCTGTCCGTGGGCGGGCGGTACCGGGTGCGGCTGGCCTGCCTGCTCGGCGCGGAACACGACTTCCTGCTGCTTGACGAGCCGACGAACCACCTGGACGAGGACGGGCTCACCTACCTGACGGTGCGGCTGACCGCGATCCGGGCCGGGGTGGTGATGGTCAGCCACGACCGGGCGCTGCTTGCGGCCGTTGCCACCTCGATCATCGACCTGGATCCGACGCGGGACGGCCTGCCGCGCGTCTACGGCGACGGCTACCGCGGATATCTGGCCGGCCGGGCCGCCGAGCGGGAGCGGTGGGAGGGGGAGTACGCGCGGCAGCAGGCCGAGCACGCACGGCTTGCGGCGAGCCTGGCGGGCGCGCAGGACCGGCTGATCGATGCGTGGCGGCCGG
This sequence comes from Catenuloplanes sp. NPDC051500, assembly GCF_044454585.1. NCBI lineage: Bacteria > Bacillati > Actinomycetota > Actinomycetes > Micromonosporales > Micromonosporaceae > Catenuloplanes > Catenuloplanes sp. NPDC051500. The sequence goes on along the minus strand of NZ_JBITDX010000016.1, from coordinate 8,527 downwards.
ACAAAGGGGTCGACAAGCACAAGCGGGCGACCAGGGCGTCGTCCAGGGTCCGCACGTTCCACAGGCGCCGGGACGAGCTGGCCGCACACCCGGTCACCGTGCCGGAACCATCCCTGAGGTTCGTACTTCCGGAACTGCCGGTGATGCCGGAGGACAGCGCGATCGTGTTGGACGAGGTCATGCTCGACGATCGGCTGCGGCGGCCGGTCTCGCTTGTGATCGACGGGCCGGCTCGGCTGCACGTCGACGGGCGCAACGGGTCGGGTAAGTCCACGCTGTTGGCGATCATCGGGGGACGGGAACGGCCCACCTCCGGGAGCCGGCGGGTCCCGGCCGGGCTGCGGATCGGCTACCTGCCGCAGGAGTCACCCGCGCCCGGCCCGCTCACGGTCCGCCGGGTGTGGGAGGCGGCCGGCGGCACGGTGCCGCTGGGCAGCCTCGGCCTGGTCGACCGGCGTGATCGGGACCGCCCGGTGCGGGAGCTGTCGACAGGTGGCCGGCGGCGGCTGGACCTGGCGATGCTGCTGGCCCGGCGGCCGCATGTGCTGGTGCTTGACGAACCCACCAACCATCTGTCGGTCGCCCTGGTCGACGAGCTGACCCAGGCCCTCGGGGGTACGCCGGCGGCGGTGGTGCTGGCCACCCACGACCGGGCGCTCCGGGCGGACCTCGCCGGGTGGCCACGACTCACTGTGGAGTGACCCACAGCTCTGCCGGCTCGCGCGTGCGGGCCGGCGGGGCCACGGCGAACTCAGTCGAACCGGTGCGGCGCGGCGCGGCCGGTGACGGAAGCATCCTTCGTGGGGATGGTGATCAATGTCGACGCGTGGATAACGTGGCGACATGTCCGGGTTCCTGGAGATCGCCGCGGCCGCACCTGATCCAGGAGTCAACAAGGTGGCCTGGGCGGGTGCGCTGCTGGCCTGGCTGCTTGCGGTTCCGGCGTACGTGGTGTTCGGGATGATCGACACGATCGCGCACGAGGGTGGGCACGCACTGCTGGCCCGGCTGCTGTTCCAGCGCGTCACCGCGATCCGGCTGTACAGCGACGGCGGCGGCGTGACGTCCTTCGGCGGGGACATGCCGTGGGCGGTGGACGTGGCGGTCAAGTTCGTCGGGTACGTCGCGCCGTCGCTGTTCGGCCTGGCGGCGGCGGGGCTGCTCGCCCGCGGTCAGGTCGACGTGACGCTCTGGGCCAGCCTCGGCTTCCTGTTCGTGATGCTCTTCGCGGTGCGCGGACTGCTCGGCTGGCTCGTCGTACCCTCGCTGATGGTGGTGATCTGTTATGTCGCTTTTGCGGCGGAGCCGCCGATCCGGGAGCTGTTCGCCTATGTCTGGACCTGGTTCCTGCTGATCGCCGCGGTCGAGACGATGCTGATCTTCCTGCGCGGCCGCGGCTACGACAACAGCGGCTCGGACGCGGGCGCGCTACGCCGGCTGACCAGCCTGTCCGGCGAGTTCTGGGCGGTGCTGATGTTGATCGGCACCACTGCCGCGCTTGTCTACGGGGGCGTCATGCTTCTGCGGGTGGAAGCATGACGCCCTCCGATCAGGTCAGTGCACGGTGAGCGTGGCCGAGGGCCCACCGGCCGAGATGATGTAGTCGCCCGTCGCCACCCGCGGTTCCTCGGTGGAGATCATGTCGCCGGGCGTGACCGCGAGCCGGTTCGCCGGGAACGTCACAGTGACGGGCTTGGTCTGCCCGGCGGCAAGTGTCACCTTGGCGAACCCGACAAGCCGTTTCGGCGGCGCGAGCGGGTTAGCCACGGCCTGGCCCGCGTAGATCGGCACCACCAGATCGCCTGCCCGCCCGCCGGTGTTCGACACCGTGACCGTGGCCCGGACCGTGTCCCGCGGCCGGGCCGTGCCGGACGCGAGCGAGACGCCGCCGATCGTGAACGAGGTGTAGGACAGGCCCGCACCGAACGGGTACGCCGGGGTGTAGGCCGAGCCCGCGCCGCCGTTCGTGCCCGGCAGCTGCTGGTAGTAGAGCGGCTGGTTGCCGATCCCGGACGGCCAGGAGACCGGCAGTCGCCCGCTCGGGTTCGCCCGGCCGTAGAGCACGTCAGCGATCGCGTTGCCGCCCTCGCTGCCCGGCAGCCACGCCGCGAGCAGCGCATCCGTCTCGTTCGCCGGCCCGAGCGCCAGCGGCCGGTCCGACACGACCACCACGATCACCGTCTTGCCGGTCGCCTTGAGCCGGGCGACCAGGTCCTGCTGATCCGGGGCCAGCTGCGGGTTCGGGATGTCCGCGTCGCCCTCGGCCGCGGCCCGGGTGCCGACCGCGACCACCACCGCGTCCGCGGAGGCGGCCTGCGCGACCGCGTCGTCCGGGCTTGACGTGCCGACCACCGTGGTGCCGGCCGGCGCGGTGTCGCGCAGCCCGGCCAGGATCGTGGTGCCCGGGATGGTGACGCCGTCCGGCACCCGCTGCCAGCCGATGGTCCAGCCGCCGACCTGGTCGGTGAGGTTGTCCGCGAGCGGCCCGGCGACCACGATCTTCTTCGTGCCGGAGCCGAACGGCAGCGCGGCGTTCTGGTTGCGCAGCAGCACAAGCGACTCGGTGGCGGCCTGCCGGTTGAGCGGCCGGTCGGCCTGGAGCACGGCCGCGTCCGCCAGGGCCGGGTCGACGTACGGGTTGTCGAAGAGCCCGAGCTGGAACTTGAGCGCCAGAATCCGGCCGACCGCCTGGTCCAGCCGCCGCTTGGAGATCAGGTTCTGGTTGACGGCGTCGAGCGCCGCCTGGTGGAAGCCACGGTCGTCCGGCGGGACCATCGCCATGTCCACGCCCGCGTTCACCGCCGCCGCCACGGCACCGGCGTAGCTGTCCGTGATGTGGTACGCCGTGTGCAGCAGCCGGACGTCGTTCCAGTCGCTGATCACCACGCCCTTGAAGTCCCAGTCGTCGCGCAGCACGTCGGTGAGCAGCCAGCGCGAGCCGGTGGCCGGGATGCCGTTGACCGCGCCGGAGTTCACCATCACGGTAAGCGCGCCCGCGTCCACCGCCGCCCGGTACGGCGGCAGGATCGTGTCCTGCAGGTAGCGCGGCGACAGGTCACCCGGCGCGCGGTCGTGCCCGTTGAACGGCTCGGAGTAGCCCGCGAAGTGCTTCACCGTCGCGGCGACCGGCCGGCCCGACGCCTTGTTCTGCAGACCGGTGACCGCGGCGGCCGCGAGCGTGCCGGCCAGCACCGGGTCCTCCGCGTACGTCTCGTAGTACCGGCCCCAGCGCTGGTCCCGGGCCAGGTCCGCGACCGGCGAGAAGTTCCAGGTGGTGCCGGTGGCCGCGACCGCGCGCTGGGTCGACTCCGCGGTCTTCTGGGTCAGGCCGGTGTTCCAGGTGGCGCCGAGCCCGATCTGGTGCGGGAAGACGGACGCGCCGAGCACGTTGTTGTGCCCGTGCACCGCGTCCACGCCGTAGACGATCGGGATGCGCAGGCGGGAGTGCTCGATCGCGTACCGCTGCAGGGTGTTGACCATCTCGGCCCAGGCGCGGGGCGTGTTGACGGCAGGTGCGGCGCCACCGCCGGAGAGCACCGAGCCGGCGTGCTGATCGCCGAGCACCTGCTGCATGCAGGTCTCGTTGAGCGCGCCGCCGCTCCAGGTGCAGTCACCCTGCATCCGGTTGACAGCGATCTGCTGGAGCTGGCCGACCTTCTCCTCCACAGTCATCCGGCGAAGCAGGTCGGAGACGCGGACCGGCACGGACGCCCGCGGGTCGAGGTAGCGGTCGGTGTCCGCGACGGCAGGGGTGGCGGAGAGCGTGAGCATCAGGGCGCCGGCGAGCGCGGGGGCCAGGAGCCGTCGCCGGGCGAGGGAGTCGAAGCGCATGGATCCTCCCGATCGAGGAGAGAGAAATCGATCAGACGCTATGCGCTTCCATGTAAGTGAGTCAATGCGCTGCGTAGGGATGCGTGGAAAAGTCCGCTCCCGCTTGAACCATCAGGCCCTTCACAACCGAATACCAGAGCATGACGTGGGTACGGCTGGTCGCCGCGGTGATGCTTGGTGCGCTGGTCGTGCTGATCGGCCCGGTTTCGCCCGCTTCCGCCCACGCGGTCATCGTCGACACTGTGCCGGCCCGCGGCTCCGTCGTCGGGCGGGCGCCGGCCTCGGTCACCGTCACGTTCAGCGAGCCGGTCCGGCTGGTGCCGGGCAAGGTCAAGGTGGTCGCGCCGGACGGCACACCCGTCACCGGCGGCGAGCCCACTCTCAACGGTGCCTCCATGGTCATCCCGATCGTCGCGGCCGAGCGCCCGCTCGGCACGTACACGGTGAGCTACCGCGTGGTGTCCGCGGACAGCCACCCGGTCGGCGGCGGCTTCTCCTACTCGGTCGGCGCGCGCTCCACCTTCGAGGGCGCGGTCACCGGCGACGAGGCCGACCGGGGCGTCACGATCGGCATCTCGGTCGCGAAGTATCTCGGCTACGCCGGGCTCACGCTGCTGGTCGGGCCGGCGCTGCTGATGCTCTGGCTGTGGCCGCGGCGGCTGCTGCGCACGCCCGTCGGACGGCGCGGACCCCGGATCATGATGTTCACCGGCGCCGGGCTGATCGCACTCGGTGCACTCGCCGGGATCTGGCTGCAGGCGCCGTACGCGTACGGCGGTGGCCCGCTGGACGCCACCGCGACCGGACTGCGGGAGGTGCTGGTCAGCCAGTTCGGGCTCGCGCACGCTGGTCGGCTGATCGCGCTTGCGGTGGCCGTACCCCTGCTTGTGGTGAAGGCTTTCAAGGGTCGTGGCCTCGCGCTGGGGCTTGTCGCGGCCGGTGGCCTGATCACCTGGCCGCTGGCCGGGCATCCGATCGCGTCGCGGATGCCTGTGGTGACTGTCTTCGCGGACCTGGTGCACCTGGCGGCGATGGCGGTCTGGCTCGGCGGGCTGATCACGCTTGTCGCGTTCCTGCTGCGCCGCGCGGAACCACGCGAGCTGCGGGTGATCCTGCCGGTCTGGTCGCGCTGGGCCCTGCTCGCTGTCTACTGCCTGATCGCGGGCGGTGTCATCCAGGTGATGGTCGAGGTCGGCGCCGTCTCGCAGCTGGTCACCACGCGCTTCGGCCAGCTGATCCTGGCCAAGACCGTGCTGCTCGCCGTGGTGCTTGCCGTCGCGAGCGTGGCGCGGACGCTGGTCCGGCGGCTGGCCGACGGTGCGGCGACCGGCTGGACCGCGCGGCTGGCCCCGCACGCCGCGCCGGTGACCTGGCTGCGGCGGTCGGTCGCGGTCGAGGTGGCGCTGACCGCTGTGGTGCTGGCCGCGAGCGCGGTGCTTGTGCAGACCACGCCGTCCCGCGCGGTCGGCGAGGAGGCGCCGGTGGTCCAGCCGGAGACGTTCAGCAAGACGCTCACCAGCCCGATCTACACGCTGCAGTTCGAGATCTACCCGGTGCAGCGCGGCGAGAACAACACGCTGCACGGCTTCGTCTACACGCCGGAGGGCAAGCCGATCCCGATTCAGGAGTTCCGGGTGACGGCCGCGCTGCCGTCCGCCGGTCTGGAGCCGATCGACCAGCCGATGGCGATCCTTGACGAGAGCCACGGGCTCGGCCCGGTGACCTTCCCGATGCCCGGCGAGTGGACCGTCAAGTTCACCATCCGGACGTCGGAGATCGACCAGGCGACCGTGTCCGCTGTGGTGCAGGTTCCGTAATTCTGCGGTTTACCAGCCATTACCTCGCTTTTGCGCAGAAAATGGCCCCGTAGGGCATTTGTCTCTTCGGGAAGGGACGCACATGACCACCCTCGAAGCACCAGCCGCCGCGATCACCGAAGCCGACCTGGCCCGGCCGCTGCGCATCTTCCAAAACCGGCCCACCGTCGGCGTACCGTTCTGGCGCTGGGAATGCCGGGCCTGCGGCGACTCCGGCGGTGGTGGCAACCATCCGGACGCGGTCGGCCGCGCACTCACCCACTGTGTCGAACACCCGAGCCATCCGTCGTCGCTCGTCCCCCCGGTCAACTGCCGGCAGGACGACCCGGCGGCCCCGCTGCGCACCATCTACGAATGGCTCGTCGCCCGCAGCGCGCTTGAAACACCTGACGATGATCCGCTGCTTGCGGTCGCCGGGCTGACGGACGGGACCGCCCTGCTCGGCGACGCGGACCGGGCCGCCGGTTTTGCGCCGCCGGACCGTGAGTTTGCCGCGTTCACGTCCGCGGACGGCGGGCTCGGGGCGCTCTCCGCGGACCCGGAGTTCGGCTCACGAGCGCCCACGGACGGCGGGTTCCCGCCAGGGCAGTCCGCGCACGGCGAGGTCGCGTCCTGGGGAGCGGTGCATGGCGAGGTCGCGTCGCCGGGGACCGCGCACGGCGAGGTGGAGTCGCCGGGGACCGCGCACGGCGAGGTGGCGTGGCCAGGGACCGCGCACGGCGAGGCGGCGTCGCCGGGGACGTCGCACGGCGAGGTGACGTCGCGAGGGACGTCGCGCGGTGAGGCCGCTACGCGGGGATCCGTGCACGGTGAGATCGCGTCGCGTGCGTCCGCGCTCGGTGCGTTCGCCGAGTTCGGGCCGCTGGACGGCGATTACGCGGTCTTCGCGTCCGCGGACGGCGAATATGCCGGGTTCGGGCCGCTGGACGGCGATGTCGCGGCACTGGACCATGATCTCGCCGACCTCGAGTTCCTAGACCGCGAGTTCCGCGGCGAGTTCGACGGCGAGTTGGACGGCGAGTTCGCGGGCGACGGCGCGGCGGTGCAGCGCCGGCTGGCCGACGGCTGGTCCCGGGCGCTGCCCGTCACCTGGCCACCGAACGACCTGTTCGAGGCCCCGGAGTCCTGGGACGAGTCGTTCGACACCGAGGGCCTCGACGACCAGGCCGGACCGGTCGAGCACCAGGCCGGACCGGTCGAGCACCAGGCCGGGTCGGTCGAGCACCAGGCCGAGTCGGACGAGCGCCAGGCCGAGTGGGTCGAGCGCCAGGCCGGACCGGTCGAGCGCCAGGCCGAGTCGGACGAGCGCCGGGCCGAGTGGGTCGAGCGCCAGGCCGGACCGGTCGAGCGCCAGGCCGAGTCGGACGAGCGCCAGACCGGATCGACCGAGGCGCCGGCCAGGCCTACCGACCGGGAGTCGATCCTCCGCCCGATGCTGCCGAGTCGCCGCCACCTGCCGTCGATCGTGGGATTGCCGCCGGTCGAGGAGCCCGCCGGCTTCCACGGGATGCCGGACGAGCCGCAGCCGATCGCCGTTTCGCCGCCGGTCGACGAGCCGGCCGACGTCGACGCCATGGCGGAGGCGGAACGCCGGCCTGTGACAGCGTCGGCGGAAACCCGCTACCCGGCCGCCGGACCGGGCTCCCGCCCGATGCCGGCCGACTCGGGCATGCCGATCACGGACGCGACTTCTGCAGACGCGGCATCGGCGTCGATCACCGAATCGCCGGGCCCTGATGGCCTGGAGACCGGCGAGGCCGACTCGGGCTTGCCGATCACCGACGCGATTTCTGCAGACGCGGCATCGGCGTCGTTCACCGAATCGCCAGGCCCTGATGGCCTGGAGACCGGCGAGCCGGATCTGCGGCATGGACCGGACCGTCCCGACGGCCAGACGGCGCCGGACGGGATTCGCCCGCACCACGAGACGGCGAGCGATGAGTCGCCGGCCACCGGCGACGAGTCAGCCATCGCTGAGTCGCCCGTCACCGGGGAGTTCGTCGCGCAGCACGCCGCTAACCAGGACGGCACGGCCGCCGACCAGCCACACGGCGAGACGTCCGTGACGTCCGTGACGTCCGTGACGTCCGTGACGTCCGTGACGCACGAGGCGTTCGAGGCGTTCGAGGCGTTCGAGGCGCGCGAGGCGCGTGAGGCGCACGAGGCGCACGAGGCGCACGAGGCGCACGAGGCACGCGAGACGCCGATCATGCAGCATGAACTGCCCGGACTGACCACCTACACACACTGAACCGGCCGCGCCCGGAGGCGGCCCGCACCCTGCTCACTCGGCAGCGTGCGGGCCGCCTTTCGCTGTCAGCCCGCGGCCGGGAACCTGTCGAAGAAGCCGGCCACCGACGACACCAGCCCCCGCTCGTCCACCACCAGCACATCGAAGCCGATCACCGCGGGATCCGCGCCGCCCACGCCCCACCGGAAGCGCATCACGTCGTGATGGGCGTCCACGGCGCCGACCGGCCGCAGCGGCTCGCCCGGGAACAGCGCGGCGAGCTGCGCCTGGGCCGCCCCGATCGCCGCGTCAAGTGCCTCGGTCCCGCGGACGTCGGTCAGCGGGTCGACATACCGGCACCCGGGCGCGAACGTCGCCTCCACGAGCTTTCGCCGCCGCCCGGCGTCGGTCTCGTTCCACACGGCCAGATAGCGGTCCATCAGATCGGACATGATCTCCTCCTCGGCCTTCACAAAGCGATGCCCAGACCTTCGCGGGTACGCCGTGCGCGAGTCGATTCCCCCGGAGGTAATGGCCGGGCCGCGCGTGCGGCGCTAGTGTTCTGTCTCAGTTTTGAGTAGTCGTTTGTTGGAGGGCGACGCGTCCACGTCGGACTTTTGCGAGGATCGATTCGGTGGTGGCGGTCCAG
>NZ_JBITDX010000015.1:186653-227069 GCF_044454585.1 Catenuloplanes sp. NPDC051500 | reverse complement strand
CACACCGACTATCGAAGGCCGCTGAGCACGTTCAAAGAAACCATCGATTGCGTAATTGGGCTCCACTTTCACCGGATGGCCGCTGAATAAGCCTCAATCCTCATCATGCACCACATCGAAACCAACCGCCATGCAGGATGGAAAGGCTCAATGCCCATCCGAGCACTACTCAATGCCTCCAGTCGATAGCTAACCGACTCTGCTTCGACCCTGATTCCATCAGAGAGGCACTGATTCTTTCATCACCAATATCGCCGCCGTGAACCGCAACTACGCCATGATAGCACCAGCCCGCGGGAACTACTCGGACTCGCTTAAGGACTTTGCCAAATCCCACCGGATCACCGCAGGACTTCCCTAGATTGCGGGTCGTAAACGATCAGTCCATTCTCAGCAGCCAGAACTCTAACAACGGCCGACACCTCCTGCGCTCGCGACCAGGAGATCTGCATCAGAACGCACTCGTTGTTGAAATAAACCTCTGATGCCCAAGGCGCCGCAAGCCCGTTATCGTCCGGATAAAACTCCAACAAAGAATTCAGAAACTTCGATACTTTTGGTCCACCTTCAACGACACCGACCTCTCCATCCGACAAGCGATCATAGACATCGAAGGCCTCTTCCCCTGTCGGCACTCCCAAATGACGCCACACAGCCAGACTGAAGCTCACCGTCCACCTCCAAGAACTTCCAAATCGTCGAAATCTATATCATCTGTCCCACCATACATCCAGAACGCCGTGAACCGTCACACCTCCTCTACCCACCGCCGTCACACCCTTTCTATTCAGATTGTCATCAAAGAATTTTTGATGCGGATCCTTTTTCGCGCCGCCACCCTTCGTTTCAATACCGAACCACTCACCCTCCACCTTGACCAATCCATCGCATTTGCGGGCCTTGTTGATCGGGACGGACCAGACCTCAACCTCTTGTCGAATTACTTCGAACCCTTCGAGCTCCAGCTGGTCCCATACATGGACCTCATCATCCGCGCCAACCTGCCCGCCGCCATTTCCATTACCAAACTTGCCGTTATCCCAACGCACCTGACCGCCAGATTCACATTGACATGTCGTCGAGTGTCCACCCTGACCGCCGCCACAATTATGAACGAGCACCGATTCGTCGTTGGCTATCACGTAATACGTGTGGATGTCGCTGACGGTTATGTTGTGGATGGTGGCGGCCTGGGTGGTCCAGCGATTGATCGCTGTGATCTGGACCCAAGTTCCACTGCTCGTCTGTAGCCATTGGTTGAGCTGGAGATCGGTGGCGTCTAGCCACTTGTCCAGCTCAGGCGCCCAGAAGGGGTGACCGTCGGTCGCGGTGATCGCCGCGGTATCCGTGCCGTGCTCGCCGTCGGTGTCGATGACAATCTCGACCAGGTGTTTGACACCGTGACCGGTGATGGTTGCGGTAACTGTCTTCGACTCGGTCTCACCGGTCTCGGCGTCGGTGGCTTGGACGGCGTCGCCGGTCTGGACGTCCTCGATCGGCTTGGTAGTGCCGTCGGCCATCAGCACCCGGGTACCCGGGACAAAGCTATTGCCGTCCGTGGGACACGACTCACCGCCGCTGCTGCCACCATCGCTGCGGCCACCTCCGCCGACGTTATCGGCCTTGGTAGGCGCCTGCTTCTTGCCACCGCCGTTGCTGGCTGCCGATGAACCACCCGGGTTGGCCTTCGCCTGGGCCTGTTTCTGGACGGGTGCACCGGTCTTCTTAGTCAGATCGGTTGCCTTGGCGCTGGCGGTCTTCGCCAGATCGGCAGCCTTCTTCGCCGCCGCCTGCGCAGCCTTCTTCGCCTTCTCGGCAGCCAGCTTCTTGGCGGCCAGGAACGCCGCCTCCGCAGCCTTGGCGGCGGACATGACCCGCTCGGCAATCTTCCGGGCGGTCTGCCACGCCTTGATCGCCGAGATCGTCAGGTCGATCGCCTTGGCGATTTTCGGGATTTTGGCGATCTTGCCCCAAGGGACTGCGCCGATGATCAGGCTGCCGCAGGCCCACATGTCACCGCCGAAGCAGTTGATCGCATCGTTGATGCCCAGGAACTCGGCCAGAATGTTCCACGCGGCCCCGAGGATGACCGAGACCAGCGAGCTGTTCATCGCCGCCTGCGCCTGCGCCACCTGCGCACTCGACAGGCCCGCACCTCGGTAAGCGGCGTCCATTTCCGTCGCCGACAGACCGGAGACCGACAGACCCGACGGGTCCGACAGGGTCATCGGGTTGTTGTGTGCGTAGGAGTAGCCGTTGTTCTGGACCGGATCGGCGAGGTCGAGCAGCGGGTCTGCCGATAGGAAGCGACCTGCGACCGGGTCGTAAAGACGCGCGCCCAGAGGCACATAACCCGAAGCATCATCCGGCGTCGCGCCGAGGTAGCCGGCCTTCGTCTCCATCTTCGCGCCGAGCGTGGACACGCCGCGCTGGTTGCCGAACGGGTCCTGCTTGCGGATCCGTGTCTCCATGCCGTCCGCGAGCATGATCTCCGCGGAAGGTGTGCCCTGCGGGTCCGAGGCCACCGCGACCATGCCGGAGCCGGAAGCGTTCGTGTAACGCATCACCCCGCCGCCAGGCGCGGCATACGAGCGCTGCACCGACACCTGTACGCCACCGGTCTGCACCGTCAGCGTGGTCTCGCCCAGCATCAGCGTCGCCTGACGCCCCTGCACCGTAATCAGACGCGAGCCACCCGGCCCGTAAATGTGCCGGGTCTGGTTCTGCGCCTCCCACTTCTGCTCACCGCCGGTACCGCACGTGGCGAGCACGATCGGCGTGCCGTTCGCACCGCTGGTGTTCTGCACCGCGATGCACAGACCGGAAGCCTGGTGGCTCAGCCGGCCGGAGGCGTCGCGCGTCGCCTGCTGGTTCGCGGAGCCGTCACACTTCTGGACCTGCACCGCGGATCCGGCCGTGGAGCCGGCCGGAACGACGCACCAGTCCTGGAGGATCGACAGCGTGCCCAGATTCGGGTTCGACTGGTTCGGCGCCGGGTTGAAGGAGAACTTTTGCGCGGCCGTGCCGTTGCAAGCCGTGGACTGCAACGGCACACCCGCCGTTGGTACGCCTGCCTTGAGGTCGAGACACTTCGCGGCCAGACCCACATACTCGGTCTTGCCCGTCCCGCCCTGACCGGAGATGGTCTCGATCTGGCCGTCGTACGTCCAGGTCAGCTCCTGCTTGTCGCCGTTCTGGATCGAGGTGACCGACTTCGTCTCGCCGGTCACCTCGTACAGCCGGGTCGCCTCCGCCGTCACCTGCGCGCCAGCCGGCGTTGTGTACTTCTTACCGACCTTCGTCAGCGTCCGCGGCTGCGAACCGTCCGCCGCACCATATGAATACGTCGACGTCGCGTCCTTGGCGGCGTTCCCGGTCAGGTCCTTCTCGACAAGCTTCTTACGGTTACCGAGCAGGTCGTACTCGTACTCCTGCCAGTAACCCGTCTTGTCCACACCCGCATCGGCCAGCACCGTGCCATCCGTGCCGACCGGACCCGGCGCACACGTGAACTGGCTCTTCGCCGTCCACGCCTTCGTCAGCTGACCACGCGCGTCATACGTAAAGCACTGCCGCTCATCGATCCCGGCGCTGTCCTCCCGGATATCGGTGATGTTCCCGGCCGCGTCGTAGGAGTAGTTGCGCTGCGACACCAGATTGCCCGAGACCAGCAGCTTGTTCCCGGTCTGCTCGCGGTACACCCGGCTCTGCTTCAGCTCACCGCTGGCCTCGTCGTAATCAGCCAGGGCCCAGACACGGTACGGCTGGGAGCCCAACGTCGACCGGACCACCTGCCCGTACGGCGAGTTAGACCGTCTCCGTCCCGTACCAGTCGTTACCGGACACCGACAGCGGCAGACCGTCGTTCGAGTACCGGACCAGCAGCTTCTCGCTCGGCAGACTGCCCACCGCGGGAAGCACCGACGACTCCGGCAGCCCGGTGTCCGTGTAGGAGTACGAGTACGTGTACGAGGTCTTGAAGCCCCACGTGTCCGACACCGATTGCGGCAGCGTCAGCGTCGTCGACGTCGGCTGGTAGTCGTTCGTGTAACCGCCGACGGTCTGGGTGTACGCCTCACCGCCGGTGTAGCGGGTCACCGACGCCGGCAGACCCACGCCGCCCGGCGCCGTGTCGTAGGTGTACCCGGCCAGCAGCGCACCCGTGCTGGAGTTGAGCCGCTGCGCGACCGGCCGGGACAGCTCGTCATACCCGGTCCACGTCGTCACACCGCGCGCGTTCGTCGTGGTGACCGGGCGGTCCCGGTGGTCGTAGGTCGTCGTCGAGGTACCGGTGTCCGGATCCGTCGAGACGGTCATCCGGCCGCGCTGGTCGAAGCCCCACGACCACGGCCGGTCCGGGTCCTCGGAGTGCCGGGCCTTGACCATCTGACCACGCGCGTCGTACTCGTACCGCATGCTGGTGAACGCGGTTCGCGCCGCGTCCGTGAACGTGTCGATCCGCGTCGAGCGGCCGTTGGCGTCGGACCAGATCCGGTAGGAGCTGGACCCGGCCGGGTTGATCACGGTGGAGTTGTCCAGGCCGTACTCGTACCGGGTGGCCCGCTCCGGCTTGTCGGCACCGTTGAGCACCGGCATCTCGGTCAGCACCCGGCCCATGCCGTCGTAGACGTACCGCGTCATGTTCGGAATCGCGGTATCGGCCAGCGGCGTGAAAAGCGAGGAGGACGGCTTGCCGGTCGCGAAGTAGGCGTTGTTCGACTGCCACACCTCGCCGGAGCTGTTGTACAGCGTGTCGGTGATCAGCCGGCCGCCGCCGACCGCCTCCTCCTGCGACTGCCGCTCGCGACCGAGCCCGTCGTACAGCGTGACCGACTCCTGCGACTTGTTCTCGTGCCCGCGCGCGTAGGTGGTGATGTACGGCGGCGCCCCGACCGGCGTGGTGTAGACGGCCTTGAAGTCCGGCAGCGTCGTCGCGGTCGGCGTCCGCCCCGGCGACCACGCCTCGGCCAACCGGCCCAGCGCGTCGAACCGCGCCTCGCTGACCTGTCCGTTCAGATCGGTGGTCTTCAGCGTGACCGCACGGCCCGGCTCCACCTCCTGGGTCTGCTTGTGCCCCAGCGAGTTCGTCGTGGTGGTCCGGAACGCCTGTCCGACCGACGGCTCATACGAGATCTTGGAGACCTTGCCGTCCACGTCCGTGCTCGACTCGACCCGGCCGATCGCGTCGAACGCCGTCGTCCCGCCGGACTGGAAGCCGGTCCCGTCCGCCTTCAGCGAGAACGTCTCCGTCACCAGACCACGCGTGCCGGCCTCCGGCGCGACACCGAAACCCTTGCCGTCGTACGACGTCCGCCCGCCACCGGCCAGCGAGGTCAGATCCGACCACGTCGCGTCCGCGCACAGAGTCGGGCTGGCCAGCATCTCCTTGGTCAGACCGATCATGTTCCGGTCGGCCCGGTGGTAGTACGTCGTCCACGTGCACGACTCGTCGCCGGTCTTGCCGTCGTCACCCAGCGACTCGATGTAGACAGGCAGCCCGTACACATCGTCGAACGTGGTCCTGGTCTCGATCGACCGGATCGTGCGCTTGTCGTCGCCGGTGCCGGAGGACTTTGCCCACGACTTCTGCCGCGGCTCGAGGATCCGCCACGCCTTCAGCGGCGGCAGGTCATCGCCCCGAGGACGAGAGGCAAGTTCCACCGCCTGTGGGTACGTCACGGAGCGCGTCAACCAGTCCGAGTCCGCCACGGACGCCGACGCATAGGTCAGCTCCTCCGCGACCCGCCCGGCGAACGGCTCGCGGTCCTTCGCGATCTCCTGCCCCGCGCTGTCCTTGACCGAGACGTCGTCGCCGAGTCCCTGGAAGTACCGGGTGACCGCCTTCGTCCGGCGGCTGCCGATGCTCGCGTCGTCCGCCCCGGACAGCACAGTCGTCTGCGCAAAGCCCGCGAAATTCGCGTACGTCCGCGTGGACTTCTTGCTGAACTCGGCCTCCGCAAGCCGCCACCGCGCACCCGCGTAGCTGTAGTTCGTCACCGTCGGGGGCGCGCCGAGAACGTTCGGCAGCTCCTGCACGGTCTCGACCACGTACTTGTGGAACCAGTCGATGTCCTCGACCGCCGGGTCCGGATGCCAGTACGACGGGTAGCAGAGCCGGTTGTTGGCCTTCAGCGCCGCGGTGTCGTTCTTGCCGGGCAGGCCCGTACCGGTGGCGCACTGGCCGGTCGGGGCCGCGTAGCGGACGATGGTCTCGCCGCCGTACTCGTTGATCACGCGGGCGATGCGCAGCCGGGAGAAGCCGGGACGGTTGTCGTCCTTGACCCGGTTCGGCATGTCCTCCGCGTTGGACTCGAAGCGGACCGGATTGAGGGTGATCTTCTGGCCGGCGGCGCCGTTGCGGTCGTAGCCGGTGCGCAGGATTGACTCCAGCCACAGCGCCGTGTTCGGACCGGTCTTCAGCACCGGGAACGACTGACGCAGCTGGTACTCGTCGACGGTCTGGCGCGCGGTCGAGTGCTCGCACCGCTGCGCGGAGGTGGTGATCTTCTCCAGCCGCTTGCGGGAGTAGAACGACGGGTTCGCGTTCCAGCACTGCTTACCGGCCGCACAGTTCAGGTCGGCCGGCGTGTCGTACCAGATCCGGTACTTGCCCGGGTCCTTCGACGCGAAGTTCGCATCCGTGCAGGTCACGCCGTCCTCGGCGAAGCACCGCTCGGCCACCGAGAACGCGACGCTCGCGATCACCGGCGCGGAGAACAGCGTGTCCCGGCGCTGCCCGTAGTCGATACGGGTCAGGTAGCCGCCACGGTCGTACGCGACCGGCTTGTTCCAGCCGAAGTTGCGCGCGTAGTAGCCCTGCTCCTTCTCCCACCAGAAGCTCATCGCGTTGCCGTGCACGTCCTCGACGTAGTCGAGCGACCAGCGCCACCCCTGGTAGCAGGAGGAGTCCGCGAACTTCGCCTGGTAGCACGGCTCGTCCGCGTGGTTGCCGAAGACCGGCACGTTGAGCACGGAGTTCGTCTCCGGCTTGCCGGACGTCCAGCCCGGCAACCGGTTCATGCCGAAGTGGTACTTCGTGCCGTCCCGGGTGGTGACGACCCAGTACTCGCCGTTCAGAGCGCCGTTGCCGCTCGCGCCGCTCGTGTTCTGCGTGATCACGGAGCCGTCGCCGTTCGCGGTCGTCCACTTACCGCCCGCCCAGACCAGCTCGGTGGTCGATCCGCCCAGCGACAGCGTCGCGTTGTTCGAGCCCCAGCACATGTCGCCGGAGCGATGGTCCTTGTTGTTCGGCGTCCCGACCTTCGAGTCCTGCGCACAACTGGTGTAGGTGCGGGTGATCGATCCGGCGCTGTAGTCCCAGCCGTCGCCGATCCATGACGCCTGGTTGTTCGAGGCGGAGGTGCGCCCATCGACGGTCTGCGAGGAGTAGCCCAGCGCGACCTTCGGGTTCAGGCCACCCGCGGTCTCCGGCACGTGCACCTGGTACGAGTACGTGAACGCGCCGGACGACTGGCCGGCGGCCCAGGAACCGGAGGACAGCAGCGGCGTGGCGGTGAAGTCGCCCGACGAGGACGCGCCGGTGTCCAGCGCGCCGACCACGCCGGACCCACCGGCCGCCGCACGCGCGTTCGCCGCGGCCGGGTTCAGCAGCCCGGACAGCGGCACCGTGCCGGTGACCACCCGGCGCTCGCCCTGGGCGCTGCGCGCGTTGGCCGGAGCCGGGATCACCTCGACGTCGCTCCGGACCTCAGCAGGCGGAGCGGGCTCGGACGCGCAGTCACCGCCGGTCGGGTTGTCGTAGACGCAGTCCGGCAGCAGCATCAGGCCGAAACGGTCCGCGGCCTGCGGCCCGTACAGGTCGGCGAAGGTGGTGTAGTCGACGCTCAGCGCAACCGAGGCGTCCGGGTTCGTGGTGGCGGGCGGCGTGACCTTCATGATCAGACCGGACACGCCGGCGTCCTGGGACGCCTCCGGCGCGGCCAGATCGACCTTCCAGCTACCGGCCAGATCGGCCGGGTTCCCGCCGTCCGGCACGCCGAGCGAGACCGGCAGGTCGTCGTGCTCAGCGCCGTCGGCTACGACCCGGACGACAACCTTCGCGGCCTGCGCTTCCGCTTCTGGAAGGTCGGCGAGGGCTGGCCGAACGGCACGGAGATCCCGGCGTCGAACGGCCAGCGGGTCAGCGTCACCATCCCCAGCACCGCCCTCGAGGACAAGGCCACCTACAACTGGGAGGTCACCAGCGAGGACCAGATGGGCGCGTACTCCACGAACTATCCGCCGAACACCGACTGGGCCTGCCGAATCACCATCGACGCCTCCGCTCCGCCAGCGCCCACGGTCGTCAGCGCCGACTTCCCCGCCGCTACCGCCGACGGACGCACCTGGTCCAAGGCCCCATTCGGCACCGGCGGTAGCTTCACGTTCACCGCGGAGGGCGCCAGCCGGTTCTCGTACGCGCTCGACGGCGTCAACCCGGTCTTCACCAACAGCAACAGCACGCTTACCGTGCCGGATCTCAAGCCGCGGCATGCCGGGCCGACAAGCCTCGTGGTCCGTTCCTATGACGCGGCCGGTAACCAGAGCGAGGCAACCACCTACACGTTCTACGTCACGCCGCGGTCCGGCGCGGACGGCCCGAACGACGTCACCGGCGATGGGCTCGTCGACCTGGTCGTGATCGATGCGAACGCGCAGCTCCGCACGTACCCCGGCGACACCGGGGGTGAGCTGGACCAGTCGCTGGCCGCCTCGTACATCACCGACGGCACGATGAACCCCGAGGGGCATTTCTACGACTGGGGGACCGGTAAGGCCGCGCTGATCGCGAAACACAACGACGCCTACCCGGGCGACGGCATCACCGACCTGTTCGCCCGTACCCCCGACGGCGGTTTCTGGATCTACCCGGGTGACGGGTACGGAAGCTTCAACGTCGATCAGCGCCTCCGGGTGCTGCTCCCGGCGAACGCACCGGCGCCGTCCAGCTGGACCCAGATCAAGGCGGTCGGCGACATCACCGGCGACCGGTACCCGGACCTGTTCCTACGCGCGGGAACGTCGTTCTGGGCGTTGACCGGCTACACCGGCGGCAGCTTCACCCAGGCAGTGGAGCTGGACAACGCGGGCTGGGACAACCGGGACATCATCAATGTCGCGGACATGGACCTCGATGGCACGCCGGACCTGCTGTGGCGGGATGTGAACTCCGGCGTGGTGTCGGTGCGGCACGGAAAGCCGGGCGCCGTCGCCGGCAGTGTCACGCTGGAATCGATCGGTAAGGCCTCCGGCTCACGCTCCGGCGACGTCAGCGTGGGCACCGGCTTCACCCAGGCCGCAGCCTCCGCAATGATCGGCCTCCCGGACACCAACGGTGACAAGATCCCGGACCTCTGGGTACGCGCCGGGAGCAACGGCTGGATGGCGGTCTACCACCCGAGCAAGACCGCGATCGGTGCCCCGATCGGCGACGTGATCTGGGCGGACTGGCGCGGAATGAAGGCGTTCGCCTGACATAGCTGAAGGGCCGGGACGTCCCGGCCCTTCAGCACAGGTCGAGCCGGCCGTGACATGGAGAGGTCTCAGCCCTGGTCGGCGGCCTTGCGGAGAAGGACTGAGCGTTCGCGGTCGTTGCCGCACAGCGCGGCGGCACGCTCCAATTCGGCGCGGGCCTCCTCTCGCCGCCCGAGCCGGGACAGCAGCTCGCCGCGCACGCTCGGCAGCAGGTACGACCCGGACAGGCCGTCCAGTTTGTCCACGATCAGCAGGCCGTGTTCCGGACCGTAGGCCATGGACACCGCCACCGCCCGGTTCAGCTCCACGATCGGGGACGGTGCGACGCGGCCGAGCGCCTCGTAGAGCAGCACGATCCGCTCCCAGTCGGTGTCCGCGACGGACGGGGCCGTGTCGTGGCAGGCGGCGATGGCGGCCTGCAGGCCGTACGGGCCGAGCCCGCGCGCCGAGGCCCGGTCCAGCGCCGCAAGCCCCCGCCGGATCGCGGATCGGTCCCATCGCCGGCGGTCCTGGTCCTCAAGCAGGATCGGCTCGCCGTCCGGGCCGGTGCGGGCGGGGAAGCGCGCGGAGGTCAGTTCGCAGAGCGCGAGCAGCCCGTGCGCCTCCGGCTCGTCCGGCAGTAGTGCGACGAGCATGCGGGCCAGCCGGATCGCCTCGCGGGCCAGGTCGGGGCGGAACAGGTCGGCGCCGGTCGTCGCGGTCGCGCCCTCGGTGAAGATCACGTAGAGCACGCTCAGCACGGTGCCGAGGCGGGCCCGCCGTTCGTCGGCGGCGGGCAGCGCGAACGAGATCCGGGCCGCTGCGATCGTCTTCTTCGCCCGGGTGATCCGGGCCTGCAGGGTCGGGACCGGGATCAGGAACGCGCGGGCGATCTCCTCGCTTGTCAGGCCGCCGACCGCGCGCAACGTCAGCGCCACCCGGGCCTCGGGCGCGAGCACCGGATGGCAGGCGGTGAAGATCAGCGCGAGCACGTCGTCGTCGATCCGGTCCGGGTCCCAGGACGGCTCGTCCTCGGAAGCGGGGCCGGCCAGCAGCGGATACCGCTTCTCCAGCGCGCTCCGGCGGCGGAATCCGTCGATCGCCCGCCGCCGGGCCGTGGCCAGCAGCCAGCCGGCCGGGTTCGCCGGGGTGCCGTCCCGGTCCCAGGAGACGAGCGCCTCGGCCAGCGCCTCCTGGGCCACGTCCTCCGCGAGCGCGAAGTCGCCGGTGTAGCGGGCGAGCGCGCTGACGATCCGCGCGGACTCGATCCGCCAGACCGCCTCGACCGCCCGCCGCGCCGACTCCCCGGAGACCGGCATTACAGCTGGCCGGTGCGCTCGCGCCAGGCCCGCTCAATGACGACCCACTTGTTGTCCTGCGGGAACTCGTCGATGCTCGGCACCCGGCGGATTTCGGCCTTCGAACCGGGGATCGCGGGCATCCGCTTCGCCCACTCGACGGCCTCCTCCTTGGTGGCCACATCGAGGAGGTAGAAGCCGCCGAACAGCTCCTTCGTCTCGCCGTAGGGGCCGTCCGTGACCACCGGGACCTCCCCGCTGTAGTCGACCACCACGCTGTTCGCGGCGTCCTCCAGGCCCTCGGCCGCGACAAGCACGCCGGCCTGGATCAGCTCGTCGTTGAAGCGGCCCACCGACTCAAGCATCTCGTCGAACGGAGTGTTGACCATCGTGGCCAGCGACTCGTCGGTGTTCCGCATGATCAGCATGTACTTCGCCATGATCGCTCTCCTCGTACCCGCACGGTCCGCTTCTCGGCCCCTGACACTCCCAGGTCGAACGGCCCGGCCCCGGATCGACACCGGCGCCGGCCTTTCTCGTATCGGCCGGGTCCGGCCGCGTGCCGGACTCACCCGGGAACGATCCCAGACCCCGAACCAGATCTTCCCGCTTCCGGCGTGGCGCAGCCCGCATGCTCCCGCGGGCCAACCTCGCTTCGGGCAAAGACTCCGCTGGCGCTCCGCTTTGCCCTTCGCATCGGAGCCGGTTCCGCCGTGGCCGGGGAGCCCCGCCGGTGCCGGTTCCGCGGCGTCGTCACGGCTCGTGCGACGGGGCGCTATCCGGTCGGGAGGAGGACTGTGAAGGTGGCACCGTGGCCGGGTGTGCTGGTGGCGGTGACGTCGCCGCCGTGGGCGCGGGCCAGCTGGCGGGCGATGGGGAGGCCGAGCCCGCTGCCGCCGGTGGTCCGGGAGCGGGAGCCGTCCGCGCGCCAGAAGCGGTCGAAGACCTTCGGCAGGTCGGCGGGGGCGATGCCGGGGCCGGTGTCGGACACGGCGATCACCATGCGGCCGGGGCGCATCGAGAGGCGCACGGTGACCGCGCCGCCGGGCGGGCTGTGCCGGATCGCGTTGGAGACCAGGTTGCCGACGATCTGGCGCAGCCGCACCGGGTCCACGATGACCTCGGGGTCGTCCGTGGTCTCCAGCCGGAGCGGGACCGCGCCGCTGCCGCGGTGCGCGTCGAGCAACTGTTCCAGCAGGTCGCGCACGTAGGTCGGTTCCGGGTGCACGCGTAGGCTGCCGGCCTCGAGCGCGGCGATGTCGCGCAGGTCGTCGACCACGTGGTGGAGCAGCACGGACTCGTCGACAAGCAGGTCAAGTACCTCCTGGTCGACCTCGACCGCACCGTCCCGCGCGGTCTCCAGCCAGGTACGGATGTTCGTCAGCGGCGTCCGCAGCTCGTGCGCGATGTCGTTGACCATGGCGGTACGCTGCCGCTCCAGCGCCTGCCGCCGGGCCGACAGGTCGTTGAACGCGGTCGCCAGGTAGCCGATCTCGTCGTGCGTGGTCACCGGCACCGGCGTCTGCCGGTCCGCGGGCGCACGGGCGGCGTCGGTGAGCGCGCGCAGCGGCCGGACCAGCCGGCGCCCGACCACGATCGTCGCGGCAAGCGTGAGCAGCAGGATGACAAGCGCGGTACCGGCGATCCGGAGCGTGTTCGCGGTGGAGAGCGTGACAGTGGGTACCGGCGCGGCGAGGCCTGTGACGAAGAGCAGCGCCGGCGCCGCCACGTAGGGCCGCAACTGGGCGCGGCGCGCTTCGTCGATGCAGTCCCGGACGCGGCTGTCCAGTTCGGAGGTGGGTGGGTCGCCGTCGTACCGGGGCGTGAACTCGGGTGTGATGGTGTAGTCGGCCTCGTCGACGTTCCCGCTGTTGCACCTGTGGGTGAGGCCGGCGAGCGCGGCCAGCGGGGCCCGTTCCGTCTCGACCGGGTCGAGTCGTCCGTTGAGCGTGCAGGGCGTGATCGGCGGGGATCCACCGCCGATCGCACGGACTGTCGGCCGGCCGCTGGGCAGCTCGACCACCTCGGCCGCGAGGTTCTGCTTGCGCAGGCAGTCGACCTCCAGGTCGGCGAGCCGGTGCAGCCGCTGGCGTTCCGGGTCGGTGAGGCGGTACGGCCCGACCGCGTCCGGGTGGATCCGCTCACCTGTGTCCCGCACGATGCCCCGGTCCAGCGCGAGCGGGTCGACAGTGGCGGTGGGCACGTCCGAGGCGGCGACCGCCTCCGCCGCGTCCGGGGACGACGCCGCGATCAGGCCCCGGTCCGGCGTGGTCAGCGCGATCCGGGTGCCGGTCAGGTCGGCCTGCCGCCGCACCAGTTCTTCGGCGCCGGCCCAGCTGTCGTGGCCGGCCGCGTACCCGATGATCGCGTTGTAGACGTCGGTGTCGGACGCGAGCGTGCGGCTCTGCTCCTGGGTGACCGCGCGCGTGGTGAGCTGCACGGTCAGCCATGCGGTCGCGGCGATCGCGCAGACCGCGATCAGCATGGACGTGGCCAGCAGCCGGACCAGCAGGCTGCGGTGCAGTGGGACGGCGCGGCCCATCAGGCGCCGGCCAGCTTGTAGCCGACGCCGTAGACGGTCAGCAGCAGCGTGGGGCGGCGCGGGTTCGGCTCGATCTTGCGGCGGAGGTTCGACATGTGGGTGTCGATCGCGCGCTCGGTGGAGTCCCGGCCGTACCCCCGGGTCTGTTCGAGCAGCTGGGCGCGGGTGAACACGCGTTCCGGCCGGTCTGCGAGCGCGGCCAGGATCGCGAACTCGTCGGGCGTGCAGTCGATCTCCCGGTCCGCCACCGTGACCACCCGCCGGGTCAGATCGATCGTGATCGGCCCGGCCCGCAGCACGTCGCGGCTCACGACCCGGTCCGCGCGGCGGAGCAGCGTCTTGATCCGGGCGAGCAGCTCACGCGGCCGGTACGGCTTGGTGAGGTAGTCGTCGGCGCCCCGGTCGAGGCCGAGCAGCAGGTCGTCCTCGCTTGTCCGCGCGGTAAGCATCAGCACCGGTACGTCCGATTCACGGCGGATTACGGCGCACAGGTCGAGCCCGTCCATCTCCGGCATCATCACGTCGAGCAGCAGCAGATCGGGACGCAGCCGGCGCGCCTGGTCGAGCGCGGTGCGGCCGTCGTGCGTAATCGTGGTCCGATAACCGGCCGACTCAAGGTAACGACGCAATATCTCAGCGTGTTTACGGTCGTCCTCGGCTATCAGCAGATGTGCGGACACGACGCCGACTATAGATACCTGAAAGGATGTTTCAGCAGCTTGCGGGTTATTTCTGACAATAGGCGGAACCCTCACAACTTCCTGAAAATAATTCGCCAGGATCATCGCCATGTCTCTGGACGAAGACCGGCCGCATTCTCATCGGCGGCGGAATCGCATCGTGTCCGGCATCGTCGCGGCCGGGTCCGTGCTGGCAGTCACCGCCGCGGTGCTGGTGTGGACGCGTGGCGTGCGGGCGGCAGACGAGAAGCCCGCCGAGACGATCACCGTGTCGTCGGTGGCGATCGTCCGTACCGACCTGTCGACAAGCAGGTCCCTGGACGGGACCCTCGGCTACGGCACACCACGCGTGGTCAAGAGCGGACGCGAGGGCGTGGTGACCGGGCTGCCGGACGGCGGGAAGACGGTCGATCGCGGGCAGACGCTCTACCAGGTCAACGATGAGCCGGTCCCGCTGTTCATCGGCGCGCCGCCGCTCTACCGGACGATCTCCGGCGCGAACCTGACCGGCCGCGACGTCGCGATGGTCGCGAAGAACCTGAAAGCGCTCGGGTACGCCATCGGCGACCAGCCCCGCGCCGGCCGGCAGGTCCAGCAGACGGTGCAGGCCGACGCCGAACCGAACCCGAGCCCGAGCGCGGCCCCACCGGCGCCCAGCACCGAGTGGGTGACCGTACGCGAAGGCGAGGGCGTGCTGACCTCCGCCCTGACCGCCGCGATCAAGAAGTGGCAGCGGGACCTCGGCGTCGACGACGACGGCGTGATCCAGGTCGGCGATCTGGCCGTGCTCCCCGGCGCGGTCCGCGTCGACTCCATCGCCGTGCAGGTGGGCGACCCGGCCACCGGCGACCTGATGTCCGTCACGCAGACCACCAAGGCGATCACCGCGTCCGCGTCCGTCGCCGAGACGGACGGGCTCAAACCAGGTGACAAGGTCACGCTGCGCATGCCGGACGGCAAGGAGACGCCGGGCGAGATCGGCGAGATCTCCTCGGTCGCGCAGACGCCGGACGGCTCCACCGCCGGCGCGCCGCAGCAGGTCACCGTCACGGTCACGATGACCGACCCGAACGCGGCCGGCCGGCTCGACGGCGGCGGCGTCGAGGTGAAGGTGGCCGGCGAGACGCGCGCGGGCGTGCTGGCCGTGCCGGTGACCGCGCTGCTCGCGCTGCGCGAGGGCGGCTACGCGATCCAGCTTGAGGACGGCCGCCGGATCGCGGTGACGATCGGCATGTTCTCCGGTGGCCTGGTCGAGGTCAGCGGCGACGGTGTGACCGAGGGCCTGATGGTGGTGACGACGTCATGACCCGCGTGCTCTCGGTCCGGGCGGCGAGCAAGCTCTACCCGGGCGGCGTCACCGCGCTCGACCACGTGTCGCTCGACATCGACGCCGGCGAGCTGGTGGCCATCCTCGGCCCGTCCGGCTCCGGCAAGTCGACGCTGCTCAGCATCATGGGCACGCTCGACAGGCCGACGTCCGGCACGGTTGAGCTGGCCGGGCACGACGTGGCCTCGCTCTCCGATAGGCGGCTGTCCGCGCTGCGCGGCCGCTGGCTCGGCTTCGTGTTCCAGCAGTTCCACCTCACGGACGGGTTGTCCGCGGTGGAGAACGTGGCGACCGGCCTGCTCTACGCGGGCGTGCCGCGCCGGCAGCGACGCGGGATGGCAGTGGCCGCGCTCGAGCGCGTCGGGCTCGGGCACCGGATCACCCACCAGCCGCATCAGCTCTCCGGCGGCGAGAAGCAGCGGGTGGCGATCGCCCGCGCGATAGTCAACGAGCCCGCGCTGCTGCTTGCCGACGAGCCGACCGGCGCGCTTGACACCGCGAACGGGCGGGCCGTGCTGGACCTGTTCCACCGTCTGCACGCGGAGGGGTCAACGATCGCGCTGATCACCCACGACCGGGACATCGCGGCCCGGCTGCCCCGCCGGGTCGAGGTCCGCGACGGCCGCATCGTCGGCGACAACGGCAGACCCGGCGGCAACGACAGGCCCGGCCCCGATAGCAGGCCCGGCGCCGACGGCAGGCCCGGCGCCGACGGCAACGGCAACGGCAACGGCATCACCGACGCCACAGTGGAGATCGCCCGGGTGCGGGCCCGATGAACGGTGACGTCAAGCCGGTCCGGCTCGCCTTCGCCGACGTGCTGTCGCTCGGCACGATCGGGCTTCGCACCCGCCGCATGCGGGCCGTCCTCTCCGCGCTCGGCATCGCGGTCGGCATCGCCACAATGGTCGCGGTCACCGCGATCCCGGAGTCGAACGAGCGCGCGCTGATGAACGAGCTGGCCGCGCTCGGCCCGAACCTGCTGCAGGTCACCGCGGCGGACAATCCGGAGCAGGACTTCGGCCTGCCTGCGGAGTCGGTGGAGATGGCCGGCCGGATCGGGCCGGTGACAAGCGTGACCGCGGTCGCGAACACGCACACGCTTGTCCGCCGTTCCGACCTGACCGACCCGCGCGACGGCTCCGGGCTGGCCGTGCTGGCCAGCCGCCCCGACCTGCTCGACACGCTTGAGGTGACCATGTACTCCGGGCACTTTCTGGACCGGGCCGGCGGTGCGGTCCCGACGGTGGTGCTCGGGTCGGTCGCGGCGTCCCGGCTGGGCATTCCGTCCGTACCCTCGGATGCTCCTCCGCCTCAGGTCTTCATCGGCAAGAGCTGGTTCGCGGTGGTGGGCATCCTCGCCACCACGCCGCTGTCCCCGGAAATCGACCGGGCCGTGCTTGTCGGCTGGGAGGCCGCGCAGACAGAGCTTGGTTTCGACGGCCGGCCCACGGTGATCTACCTGCGGGCCCGGGAGGCGGCGATCGAGTCGGTGCGTGCGGTGCTGCCCGCCACCGTGCACCCGCAGCAGCCGAGCCGGGTGCGGGTCACGCTGCCGTCCGACGCGCTGTTCGCGAAGCGCGCCACCGAGCAGACGTTCTCCGTGCTGTTCGTGGGCCTGGCCATGGTCGCGCTGCTGGTCGGCGGCATCGGCGTCGCCAACACCATGGTCATCTCGGTGCTGGAGCGGCGTTCCGAGATCGGCCTGCGCCGCGCGCTCGGCGCGAACCGCGGCCAGATCCGCATCCAGTTCCTCACCGAGTCGGTAGCGCTGTCCGCGCTCGGCGGCGGCGCCGGGACCGCGATCGGCATCGTGGGCACGGCCCTGTACGCGCTCTACAACGACCTGCCGGTGGTGGTCCCGGCGCCGGCCGTCGCGGGCGCGCTCGGCGGCGCGGTAGTGGTCGGCGTGATCGCCGGCGTCTACCCCTCCATCCGCGCGGCCCGGCTGCAGCCGACCGTCGCGCTGGCCTCGGCCTAGCCCTGTCATGGAAAGGGATCATCGAATGCTCACCCGTGTCACCATCGCGGCCGGCCTGGTGCTGCTGTTGGCCGCCTGCGGCGGAGAGGACAAACCCGCCGAGGGTACGGCAGACGTGGCGTCCCTGACCGCCACCTCCGGGGCCGCCGCGCCGTCCGCGTCCTCGGGGGCGCAGGAGCGGCCGCTGGAACGCCCGGATGCCACCCAGGAGGAGATCGCCCGCATGTACGCCGTGTTCGACGGTTGCATGGAACAGAACGGGTTCCCGCAGAAGGACGGCTCCGGAACGCTCAACCAGAAGGCCGCGGCGGAGAAGATCTGCGGGCATCTGCAGCCGGAGACCGCCTTCCAGCGCTCCCAGCGCCTCGACCCGGCGCACTACGGCGACCGGCTGCGCGACTGGGTCACCTGCATCCGCTCGCACGGCATCGACGCCTACGTCGAGGACGACAACCTCTTCTTCGAGAGCCTGCCCGCCGGCGAGGACGCGGAGCGCGTCGCCGAGTGTCAGACGAAAGCGTTCGCCGAGGTCCTGGAGGGATCAGCATGAACCGCCTCACCGCAATCACGCTCGCCGGCGGCCTCGCACTGCTGTTGTCCGCCTGCGGTGGCGGAGAAGCCGCGGAGAACACCGACGACGTCGCGTCGTTGGCGACGACGGGGGCGCCCGCCAGCCCGGCCGCATCCGCCACGTCCCCCGCATCCGCGGAGCGCCCGCTGGTCCGGCCGGACGCCTCGGAAGAGGAGGAGGACCGGCTCTACGACATCTACTGGACCTGTCTGACCGACCACGGCGTCCCCGGGTACTCGAAGGCGGCGGACGGAAGCGTCGAATCCGCGCCGAAGCCGGGCCCGGTGGGTGCGGGACGCGGAGGCGAGGACGACCCGGCGGCGCTCGCGGCCTGTGCGCACCTGGAGCCGGAGGCGCCCTGGCAACGCGCCCAGCGCATCGACCCGCACTACGCGGACAAGCTTCGCGACTGGATCACCTGTGTCCGCTCGCACGGCATCGACGCGTTCGAGAGCGAAGGCTTCCTCTCGTTCGAGAGCCTGCCCTCCGAGGACAAGATGAAGCTTGTCGACGAGTGTGAGATGAAGGCGTTCGACGTCGCCTGACTACCGGCCGGGGTACAGCGTGCTGTACCCCGGTTGGCCAGTTCGCTGCAATGACCCGGAGCCTCCGATCCGGTGGACTTGAACCCGTCAGACAAACGGCGAAAGTCCCTGATCGGAGCGCATGATGGACGGCCTGCGAGCCCTGGTACGACGATTCCCGGTGCTGAGCTTCTTCACGCTCGCGTTCGGGATCAGCTGGTTCATGTGGACGCCCTACATCCTGTCCGACCACGGACTCGGCCTGGAGCCGGACATCAGGATCCCGGGTGGGCAGCTCGGCAGCCAGCTGATCGGCATGCTTCCCGGCGCCTACCTCGGCCCGCTTGGCGCCGCGTTCATCGTCACCGCACTCGCCGAGGGCCGGGCCGGACTGCGCCACTGGGCACACCGCCTGACGCACTGGCGGGTGGGCTGGCGCTGGTTCTTCGCCGTGCTGCTGATCGTGCCGGCCGCGATCCTTGTGGCGCCGCTCGCGCTGCCGAAGACCTGGGGCCACGTGACGACGCCGAGCCTGATCATCCTGGCGCTGTACGTCCCGCTGCTCATCATGCAGATCATCACCACCGCCGCAGCCGAGGAGCCGGGCTGGCGTGACTTCGCGCTGCCGCGGATGCAGAAGCGCTTCGGCCCGGTGCTCGGCACCACCTTCCTCGGCCTGCTGTGGGGCGCGTGGCACCTCCCGCTGTTCCTGACCGAGTGGGGCGGCCCGGAGAAGACCTGGTGGCTGCCGGTGATCTTCATCGTCGGATGCGTACCGCTGAGTCTGGTCATGACCTGGGTCTTCAACCGCACCAACCAGAGCGTCCCGCTTGTCATGCTGCTGCACGCCGGCATCAACACCACGTACTCGCTGGTCTGGGCCGAGGTCTACCCCACGCTCGAATCCAGCGACACGATGTGGGGTCAGCTGATCGCCTCCACCGCCGTCGCCGTAATCCTGATCATCGCCACCCGCGGCCGCCTGGGCCTGCAGGCGCCCCAGCCCGCCGCGGTGCCGGAGACGGCCCGCGCCGCCGCCTGAGAACCGGCGTAAAGCCCCTGGTGGTCCACGACCACCAGGGGCTTTACATATATAAGTCCGCGGTTAATATAGGCGGCATGACGACGATCGACACGTTCCTGATGTTCGAGGGCGCGGCCGAGGAGGCCCTCACCTTCTACGTGGGCCTGTTCCCCGACTCCAAGGTCCTGGACATCGAGCGGTACGGCCCGGAGGGACCCGGGCCGGAGGGCTCGGTCCTCCGCGCCTCGTTCCAGCTGGCCGGCAAGACCTACATGTGCATCGACAGCTTCGTGCAGCACGGGTTCACGTTCACGCCCGCGGTCTCGCTCTTCGTCCACTGCGACACCGAGGAGGAGTTCGACCGCCTCTACGCAGCGCTCTCCGAGGGCGGCTCGCCGCTGATGGAGGCCGGTGACCACGGCTTCAGCCGCAAGTTCGGCTGGACCAACGACCGCTTCGGCGTCTCCTGGCAGCTCAACCTCGCCTAAGCCACGTGAAAGGCCCGGCTCCGGCCGGGCCTTTCACGTCTCACCGGTCAGCGGCGCTTGGCCGCCTCGTAGCTGTCGATCAGTGCGCCGAGCTGGGCGAACTTCTCGGTGTACTGGACCGGGACCGTGCCCTCGGGCGTCGGCGGCCGGTTCGGATCGGTGTACTGGTCACCGAGGTTGGAGAACACCGAGATGATGTAGTGGCGCTTCCGCTTGCCGGGCAGCGACGACACGATGCCGGAGTCGGCGCCGCTGTTCGGCACCCAGCCGGGCTTGTGCGCGAACGTCACCTCGGCCGCCCGGTTGCACGGCCGCACGTCCTCGCCGAACGCGTTGCCGGCCACTGTCACGGTGCCGTCCGCGGCGATCCAGCGCGGCGCGATCTTCTGCGGGATGCCGGCGGCCGGGTACTCGCGGCCGCAGTAGTTCGTGGTCGACAGCATCCAGTTCCACCCCTGCTGGCGCAGCGTGGACAGGAAGAACTCGCGGGAGCCGCGGCTCAACTCGTTCCGGGTGACCGGGTGACCGTCAGGCGCGTTCCACAGCGTGCCGGGGCCGCCGTTGACGATCGCCAGCAGCTTCGCGGTGTCGAGTGAGGACATGGTGAGCGCGTTGGTCCAGCGGCCGCCGTTCTCCGGGCGGGTGTTCTGCAGCCGCAGCGTCTCCAGGCCGAGGTCCCGGAACGTCTGGTTCAGCGCGTCGACCGCGTTGTTGTCCCAGAGGAACTTGATCAGCGCGCAGCTCGCCTCGTTCGACGACTCGGTAAGCGACGCGTCCAGATATCCGCGAAGCGTGTTCGACGAGGCCGGGCCGCAGAGCGTGCTGGGCAGCGTGGGCTCGTAGACGTAGGTGTCGTCCAGGCCGGCCACGCCGCGGTCGACCAGGCGCAGCACGCCGAACGCGACCATCAGCTTCAGCACCGAGGCGGGGTAGGGCGACATGAAGTCAAGCGGCGCGTCCTCGCGGCCGGGCACGATGTCGACAGTGCCCTGCCCCTGATTCGCGTACCAACCGGCGTCGTCCCACTCACGCCAGCGCACGTCGTCGGTGTGCAGGTTCCGGTCCACGTCGACGATCACGCCGGCCGGGTACTGCGGGCTCATCAGCACTGTCGCGGAGTCGACGATCCGGCCGGCGGAGTCCAGCTCCAGCACTGTGGCGTCGATCTGCGGCTGCTGCGAGATCGGCGCGGCCGCGGGCGCGACCGCCGCACGGCGTACCCCCGGCGCTGCTTCTTTGTCGGTGGTCACCACCGAGGCCCGGGCCTGCGCCGTCGTCGGCGGCGCCAGATCAAGGACCTCTTCAAAATCTAGTCCGTCGAGGGTACGCCGGAGAAACTCGTCGAGCGGCGGCGTGTGCGACGCCGCGCTCGCCGAGGACGGCGCGAAGAGGACACCTATGCCCACGGTCAGCACTGTGAGGCCGGTGAGCAGGCGATTGTTCCTGTGCAATGGTCATCCCCGTCATTCAGGAGGGTTCATCACCCAGATCGCCCCCAGACTGCGCGTTGATCGGGGCGGTTGTCCACTGCGGAGTCAGTCCTCCGGCGCGCTCAGACCGGCCGCCTCGTCACGGTCCGCCCACTCCAGCAGCGGCGCCAGCGAGAACGCCTCCTCGTCGATGCGTGCATGCAGGTCGCCGCGGGCCGCGAACCGCTCCGGGACGGTCCGCACCGTGAAGTCACGCGGCTCGAGCGACGGGATCTCCGACCAGTCCACAGGCGTGGAGACCGTGGCCTCCGGCACGCCGCGCACCGAGTACGCACTGGCGATGGTGTGGTCACGCGCGTTCTGGTTGTAGTCGACGAACAGCGCGGCCGGGTCGCGGTCCTTGCGCCACCAGGCCGTGGTCACCTCGGACGGCGCGCGCCGCTCCACCTCACGCGCGAACGCCAACGCGGCCCGGCGCACGTCAGCGAAGCCCCACTCCGGCGCGATCCGGACGTAGACGTGCAGCCCACGGCCGCCGGACGTCTTCGGATAGCCGGTGATGCCCAGGTCGTCGAGGACCTCGTGGGCGACCGCGGCCACCCGGCGCACCCGGTCGAACGGGCAGTCAGGCATCGGGTCCAGGTCGATGCGCCACTCGTCCGGCTTCTCGGTGTCGGCGCGCCTCGAATTCCACGGGTGGAACTCGACCGTCGACATCTGCACCGCCCAGACCACGTCCGCGAGCTTGGTCACGCAGACCTCGTCCGCCTGCCGCTTGTACCGAGGGAAGAACACCCGGACCGTCTCCAGCCAGGGAGGCGCGCCGTTCGGCACCCGTTTCTGGTGCACCTTCTCCCCCGCCAGGCCGTCCGGGAAGCGGTGCAGCATGCAGGGCCGCTCGCGCAACGCCCGGACGATCCCGTCGCCGACCGCCAGGTAGTAGTGGACCAGATCGAGCTTGGTGATCCCGAGCTGCGGAAAATAGACCCGGTCCGGGTTCGACACCCGTACCTCGTGGTCGCCGGCGTCGATCATGATCGCCGGCGATGTGCCTGCCGCCATGGACCCGAATCTAGCCGGTACGCTCCGTGTCATGCGGGGTTCTGACCATGGCTGATGCCGACGACGTGCGCCGGATCGCGCTCGCTCTGCCGGAGGTGGCCGAGATCCCCAGCGACGGCTTCGACTTCCGGGTGGGCGGCAAGGGCTTCGTCTGGTCCTATCCCGAGCGCACACCCGGGAAGCCGCGGCGGATCCGTACCGACGTCGCCGTGCTCTTCGTGGGTGACGAGGCGGAGAAGCAGGCGCTGCTGCTCGGCGAGCCCGCGCTGTTCTTCACCGCGCCGGGTTACGACGACTTTCCGCTTGTCATGCTGCGGCTGCCTGAGGTGTCCGCCGAACGGCTGTCCGAGCTGATCACAGACGCCTGGCGGATGCGGGCGCCCGCCTCGGTGAACGACTCGATGTAGGCAAGCGCCGCATTGAGAGAGGCCCGCAGCGGCGCCGCGCTGCCCATCGTCTGACCGAGCAGGTTGCCGCCGTGCAGCGCCGTGAGCAGGGCCAGCGACAGCTCGTCCAGGTCG
Source organism: Catenuloplanes sp. NPDC051500 (assembly GCF_044454585.1). Classification (NCBI taxonomy): domain Bacteria; kingdom Bacillati; phylum Actinomycetota; class Actinomycetes; order Micromonosporales; family Micromonosporaceae; genus Catenuloplanes; species Catenuloplanes sp. NPDC051500. The sequence goes on along the minus strand of NZ_JBITDX010000015.1, from coordinate 204,168 downwards.
GCGTCCGGGCGCAGGTCGCCGCGGTCCCGCATCGCGCCCAGCCCGTCGAGGAGCAGATCCTTCCAGCGCAGGAAGCCCCGGCTGAGATCGGCCCGGGACTCCTCGTCCGCGGTGACGAGCTCACCGGCGAGCGAGCCGAGCGTGCACTCCCCGCCACCGGCGAGGGTCTCCTCGCGACGCTCGACCGCGGCGTCCGCCCAGGCGTGTAACGCCTCAAGGGTGTCCAGCGCGCCCATCATCGGCTGGCCCGGCACCGGCTGCGCGTCGGCCTGCCGGGTGATGACGGCCCTGATCAGCGCCGCCTTGCTGTCGAAGTAGTGGTAGAGCTGCGAGCCGCTGATGCCGGCCGCCCTGCGCACGTCGTCGGTGGAGACGCCGGCGACACCCCGGACGGCGATGAGGTCGACCGCGGCCTGCACGATCCGCTCCCGCGTGGCCTGGCCCTTGCGCGTCAGTCTCTCACTCACGACAGCGAGTCTAGCGGAATGGGTTGTGCGACCCAAAAAGCTCTGTTAGAAATTGGGTCGTTGAACCCAGAAAGGGGTTGCTCATGTCTGACAGCACCGCATCCACCGGGTCGGCCGGGCCTTCTGACTCGGCTGGACTTGCCGGGCTGGGCGGGCGCACGGCGCTGGTCACAGGTGCGACCGCCGGGATCGGCCGGGCCGTCGCGCTTCTGCTCGCCGCCCGTGGAGCCGAGGTCATCGCCCACGGCCGTGACCCACGGCGCGGCGCCGACCTGGTCGCCGCGATCGAGGCCGGCGGTGGCCGGGCGCGGTTCATCGCCGCCGACCTGAGCGTCACCGCCGAGGTCACCCGGCTCGCCGCCGAGGCCGGCCCGGTCGACATCCTTGTCAACAACGCGGGTGTCTGGGACTTCGCCACCACGCCCGCCACCAGCGCGGACATGTTCGACCGCCACCTCGCGGTGAACACCCGGGCCCCGTTCCTGCTGGTCGGCGCGCTGGCCCCGGAGATGGCGAAACGCGGCCGCGGCGCCATCGTCAACATCTCCTCGACCGCCGCCACCTGGGTCGCCCCGATCGGCGCGGTCTACGGCGCCTCCAAGGCCGCGCTCGACATGCTGACCCGCAACTGGGCCACCGAGTTCGGGCCGCACGGCGTCCGCGTCAACGCCATCTCCCCCGCGGCCATCCGCACCGACGGCACCGAACTGATGTTTGGCGGCAACATGGACGCCTTCGACAGCGTCACCCTCCGCGGCCGGGCGGGCGAGCCCGACGAGATCGCCGAGGCCGTGCTCTTCCTGGTCGAGGACCGCAGCAGCTACATCAACGGCGCGGTCCTGGCGGCTCATGGTGGCGAGCGCAGCCTCCTTCCCAGCTGAGTTAGCTAGCCGCGTGGCCCGCTCCTCAGCCGGTGACGCGCTCGGCCCGTCACGTCGCGTGGGCGATGCGGATCAGTTCGGTGCGGTCGGTGATTTTGACGCCGCGATCGAGTTCGGCGGCGGCGATGCGCAGCCAGCCAGCCCAGTCGATCGGGCTGATGCCCTTCGCGGCCAGCAGCGCATCAACCCCGGCCCGGGTGCCGGCAGCGTGCGCCCGGGCCTCGGCTGCACCGCCCCGGGTTCCCGCTGCACCGCCCCGGGTTCCCACTGCGCCACCCCGGATTCCCGCTGCACCAGCCCGGATTCCGGCAGCGCCCGCCCGGGTCTCGGCGACGCGCGGTGCCTCGCCGAGCAGTGTGGTCACGGTCTGGCGGGCGTCGAACGCGGTCGCGCCGACCAGGCCCGCACAGCCGCGCTTGATCCAGCCGGTGACGTACAGCCCCGGCTCGCCGAGCACCGCACCCGCCCGATGCGGGATCGTGTTTGTGGCCCGGTCGAACGGCACTCCCTCCAGCGGGCTGGCGGCATAGCCGATCGCACGGTAGACAGCCTGGACCGTGTGCTCCTCGAACTCGCCGGACCCGGCGACATGGCCGTAGCCGTCCGGCAGCGTCCGCTCGACGCGCAGCCCACCGGCCGACACCGCCACCGGAGCCCGGTAGAAATGCAGGTGAACGCGGCGGGAGCCGGTCGGCGTGCGGGTCGACCAGGTGCGCAGCATCTCCAGGACCTGCCGGGTCGGGCGGAACTGACGGGCCATCCGCTCCAGATGCGGGTCCGGAGTCAGGTCCGCCGGGTTTACGATCAGGTCCACGCCGTCCTGGGCGCCGAGTTCGCGGAGCTGGTCCGGGGAGAAGCGCACGTCGGCGGGCCCTCGCCGCACGATCAGGTGCACGTCACGGGCCGCACCGCCCGCGAACGCGTCACGCACGTGCGGCGGCAGGTCCGGCGGGTGGGCACGCTTGATCAGCATCCTGGTCACGTCGAGCGCCACATTTCCCGCGCCGATCACCGCGACCGATGCGGCGTCGAGCGGCCAGGTGGGCGGCGCATCGGGGTGGCCGCCGTACCAGGCCACGAAGTCGGCGGCCCCAAAAGATCCAGGCAGATCCGCGGGCACGTCCCGGAGCGCGCCGGTCGCGATGATCACCGCGTCGTAGTGCCCTCGCAACTCCGCCACGGTGAGCCCCGGCCCGATCTCCACGCCGCACAGCAGCCGCGCCTCGCCGCCGGCCAGCACCGCATGCAGCGGCTCGATCATCCGCTTGATCCGCGGGTGATCCGGCGCCACGCCGTACCGCACCAGGCCGTAGGGCGTCGGCAACCGTTCAAGAAGATCCACCCGGGTGCCCGGCGCCAGCTCGCCGAGCGCGCCCGCCGCATGAATGCCGGCCGGCCCCGCACCGACGATCGCCACTGTCAACGCGCTCATGCCGCAACGCTAAAACCTCAACCCGCCTTCACCTCAACGGTACGAGTCCGGCGTCACCGAGCCCGTCCGTCCGGCGACCAGGCGCGGAACCGAAGCCGGGCGCGGACCGAAGCCGGGCGCGGACCGAAGCCGGGCGCGGACCGAAGCCGGGCGCGGACCGAAGCCGGGCGCGGACCGAAGCCGGGCGCGGAACCGGCATCAGGCGAGTCGGGCCCGGACGCCGTCGAGCAGCATCTCCAGTTGGTCGGCGAACTCGGGGCGCCAGGCGACCGCGTCGGCCGAGCTCGCGCCCAGGTGTGCGGCGATGCGCTGGGACGCGTCGTCGTCGCCGAGGTTGAGCGCGGCGAATCCGGCCGCGGTGGTGGCCGCGCCTATCGCCAGGTGCGAGACGGCCGCGGCGATTGTGGCGACCGTGATCGGCGGCGCCCCGGCCGAGGTCAGCACGGCCTGCAGCCGCGCGGTCATGGCGAGCGCGTTCGGCCCGATCAGCGGCCGGGTGCCGAAGAACGCGGGTGCCCACGGGTGGGCGGTGAGCGCGGTGTACATGGCGGTCACGTCCGCGGTCACGACGGCGTCCCACGCGCCGGCGGGCGGGGCGGCGGCCGCGACCGGGCGGACGATCTCGTCGAGGGCCAGGTCGATCAGGTCCTCACGGCGGTCCACGTACCAGTAGAGGCTTGTCGCGTGCACGCCGAGCCGGGCCGCGAGGCCGCGCATGGTGAGCGCGGCGGCGCCTTTCTCGTCGAGCAGCGCGATCGTCTCGGCAACGATCCGCTCCTGGGTGAGGGCCGGTTGGGAGCGCCCGCGCCGCGGTTCACGCATGAAGACGCTGTCGAATTCCACCCGCCGATCCTAAAACGCGGATTGACGTCCTACACTGTAGGTCTTAACATACAGCGTATGACGCAACAGTCGATCTCGATCCCCCGCGCGGACGTCGGGCACACCACGGCGTACCTCGTCGGCGCGTTTGTCCTGTCCTGGTTGCCGTGGAGCATCGCCGCGACGCTCGGCGCGGCCGGGCCCCGCACCGCGCTTGTGTTCCTCGGCGGCTTCGGCCCGATGGCCGCGGCGGTCGCGGTCACCGGGCACAGCGGCGGATGGCCGGCCGTGCGCGCGCTGTTCGGCAAGTACGCGCACCGGCGTGGCAGTGCCCGCGCCTACCTCGTGGCGCCGGTGATCCTGCTTGCCGCCGCGCTCACCGCGGCCGGCGCGCTACTCACCGGCGGCACGCTCGACACCGGCGCGCTGCTGGCCGCGCTCCCCGCGCTGCCCGTGATGATCGCCATGATCGCGCTGGTCGGCGGCGGTAACGAGGAACTGGGCTGGCGGGGCTTTCTCGGCCCGCGCCTGCGGTCCGCCCTGCCGCCGGCCGCCGCACACCTCACGCTCGGCCTGATCTGGGCCGTCTGGCACGCTCCGCTGTGGATGATCGCGGGCACCGCTCAGCAGGGACTCCCGTTCGCGGTGTTCGCGGTGACGGCGGTCGCGGTCTCAATCCTGCTCGGCTGGGCCACGGAACGGGCCGGCGGCGGCATCCTCCCGGCCGTGCTCGCCCACACCGCACTCAATGCCGGGCTGGCGCTGCTCCAGGCCGCGCTCGGCGAGGTGCCGCTGCTGCCACTGACCGCGCTGCTGATGGCTGCCGCACTGACGGTCATCCGCAGGTAAGGCTCACGTCCGCAGGTAAGACTCACGTCCGCGGGTAAGGCTCACGTCCGACGCAGGCTGGGCTTGGCCGGGTCGGTCGTGGACGACACCACCCGGGTAACGCCGGACTGGACAGCCGGCGGGTCAGTCGGCCAGCAACTGGTCGTGCAAAGCCTGGACGACCTGCGGAGCCGCCATCGTGGCCGGTTCGGACGCCCGGCCGCGCAGGCGGCCGGTCAGCCGGGCCGCCACGTCCCGCACCTTCACGTTGCCCTGCTGCGAGAGCCGTTTGAGCACCTCGAACGCCTCGTCCGGATCGAGTCCGAAGTCTTGCATGAGCATGCCTTTGGCCTGCTCGATGGCCGGCAGGCTGGCCAGCTGCTGCTCCCGGTCGCGCAGACGCTCACCGAGCGCGGCGACGATCGTGTCGGTGACCCCGCCGCCCGGGAGCGCGTGCCGCACGCTCGGGAACACCGAGCCGCGCCAGCCGGCGCCGGCGTCCTCCAGCACGGTGCGCAGCGGCGCGAGCGCCACCAGCCGCAGTTCCAGCCCGGCGTCCCGGCAGACGCCCCGGATGGCGAGCAACGCGTGCATGCCGCCCGGGTTGATCGCATCGACGTCGCAGAGATCGGCGATCACGGTGGGCGGGAGCACCCGGTACGCCCGCGACAGCTCACGGACCGCGCGCTCCGCGGATCTGGTGACCTCGGCGCCGAACCCGTCCGTCATGGGCAGCACACACACGATCGACTGACTGGGCGCGCCGCCACCGGCGGGGGTACGCCGGCCCAGGCGAAGCGGGCCGACGAGCAGTTCTGACATGAGCAGAGTCCTAGGTTTTCCTCGTCCCGCATGAGTCCCGCACACCGCCGGCGGTCCGTCACCGCCGACGGCTTCCGCCTTTCTCCCCGGGCGTGGCCGGCAGGCCGAAGACCTCGGAGAGTTCGGCGATGCCGAGCACGAAGCGGGCCTGAGGCCGGGGATTCTTGAGGTGCAGGGTGCCGCCGGTCTCCTCGGCGAGCTGCCTGCAGGTGACGAGCGAACGGATCCCGGCGGCGTCGATGAACGTCACCGCGGACAGATCGACTTCGATCGTCTGTGGCCCGGTGTCGGTGAGCGCGGTCCGGAAGACCTGCAACAGCTCGCCGGCCGAGTCCCGGTCGAGCTCGCCGTCGACCCACACACTGGCGAGGTGGCGATCGGCGGACACGCTGGTCTCGATGCTCAGCCAGGGCGGTGAACCGAGCTGGGTGGGCGACCGTCGAGATGTCATGGATTCCTCCAGAGCGCAGGCCGATGCGTCCCCTCGCTGCTGAAGGCTTCTCCACCGTACCCCTTCGACAGGGACCGGGCCATGCCCACCACACCTGTGGGTCGCTCCGGCCGGTGAAACGTCCGCCGCATCTGAGGGGACTGTCCGGTAGGCGCGGTACCGTGTCCGAACGGACACAATCCGAGAAGGGGGTACGGGATTGAGCGGCTCGTCCACCATCGGCCGGTGACCCGTGAGCAGGAAGCTCCTCCGGAGGAGACGTTCGTCCACGCTGCTTTGATCATCGACTCCGACGAGTGTCTCCGGGACAGGCTGGTCCCGGTTCTACGCCGGTCTCTCGATCGCGGGGAACCGGTCCTCATGATCGTCCGCGAGCACACCGCCGAGGTCGTCCGTGACGTCTTCGGCGACCGGATCGAGTGGGGTGCGCACGACGCTTTCGACGAGCGTCTCGGCCTGGTCTACCAGGGGTTCCACACGTACCTCGCGGCGCAGCACGCGCGCGGTCGCCGCGTGCACGTGGTCGCCGAACCGGACATCACCGCGGGTCTCGAACCCGACCGGGCAGCGGCCTACCTGGCCTACGAGTCGGTCTGCAACGAGACGCTGGCCGGGTTCGGCTGCCCGGTCACCTGCGTCTGGGACAGCCGCCGCCACCCCACGCTTGTCGTCGAGGGCGTCCGCAGCCTGCACAGTCACGAGATCACCGATGAGGGCGACCTCGTCATCGCCGAGCACGTCACCCCGCAGGTCTATCTGACCGGCCGCAACGCCGTCCCGCTCCCGCCACCACCGGCCGTGACCGGCTTCGACGTCACGCTCACCCACCTGGATCTCAGCCGCGACCTGCGCGCGATGGTGCGGTCCTGGGCCACCGGGCACTCGTTCGGCGCGGTGGCCGAGGACCTGGTGCTCGCGGTCGCGGAGGTCGCGGAGAACGGGCTGATCCACGGGGCCGCTCCGGTCCGGGTACGCGGCTGGGAGCGGGCCCGGACCCTTGTGGTGCAGGTCGACGACGCCGGCGCGCGCCCGCTGCCACCGACCGCCGGGTTCCTGCCGCCGGGTGACCGGCCGGAGGCGGCGCGCGGCCTGTGGCTGGCACGTCAGCTCGCCGACATCGTGCTCACCCACACCGGCCGCGGCGTCACCTCCGTACGGCTGCACTTCCCGTACGACGTCACCCACCGCCGCCCGGCGTTCTGACCCGTCAGCCGACCACGGACGGCGGGGTCATCGCGGCGAGCAGCCGGTCGACAGACACGGTGGCGAACCCGACCCGGGCGTCGCTGGCGCCGTAGGGCAGCCACAGGTCGCCGTCGTGGATGAGCCCGCCGCACGAGTAGACGACGTTCGGCACGTACCCGTCGCGTTCGATCCTGTCCGGCGAGAGCAGCGGCTCGGCCAGCTCGGCGAGGACCCGCTCCGGGTGGTCCAGGTCGAGCAGGAGCGCGCCGATGGCGTACCGCCGCATGGGTCCGACGCCGTGGGTGAGCACGAGCCAGCCGGCCTCGGTCTCGATCGGCGAGCCGCAGTTGCCGACCTGGATCAGCTCCCAGGTGTGCCGCGGCGTGTGCAGCGGCACCGGCGTCCGCCAGCGGTTGAGATGATCCATTGTGGTCAGCCCGATGGTCTCGCCGTCGGAGCGGCAGAGCGCGAGCTGGCGCCCGCCGACCGGGCGTGGGAAGAGCGCGACGCCCTTGTTCCGCGCGCCCTGACCGCGCATCGGCGTGATCTCGAAGTGCCGCAGGTCGGTGCTGACCAGCTCACGCCCGGCGATCTGCCGCCCGTCGTACGCGGTGTAGGTGGCCCGGTAGACCGGCCCGTCCTCGCCGGTGAAGAGCACGAACCGGGCGTCCTCCATGCCGTTGCTCTCCGGCGGGGTGGACGGCCAGAGCACCTGCTGCTCCAGCCGGGTGCCGGGCGGGAAGTCGGTGGCGTAGCTGTCCGAGTTGATCCGGCGCAGCAGTTCCACGGTGCCCGGGCCGGTGCTGCGGCTGGTCAGGTCCACCGGCAGCTCCGCGACGATCCGGTCGAACGTGGCGTCGTCGTAGCGTTCCGGCAGCAGGCCGAGCACGGTCGCGGAGATCTCGTTGTCGCAGCCGTTCTCCTCGAGCCCGGCGGCTAGCAGGTCCCGGCGGTACTCGGCCGCGGTCCGCTGCCCGATCAGCAGCGGCCCGGACCTGTCGACGAGGTCGAGCCGCCCGGCCGGCCCGAGGACCGCGGTGACGAAGCCGATCGACGACAGGTGGCCCTCGCCGATCTGGCGCAGGCTTACCGCGGCCCGCAGCTGCCCGGCGGCCAGGCCGCTCTGGTCCGGATGGATCACCATCGACGGGTTGCACAGCGCGGCGGCCTCCACCGCGTACTCGTGCGTGAAGTACGCGCCGAGCAGCAGCCGAGCGGTCCGGGACAGCTCCAGCGAGTGGGAGATCCGGTGCCGGACCAGGTCGAAGTGGTGGAGGAAGATGTCCTCAAGCCCTTCGTGCCGGTCGCCGAAGCGTTCCATCACCTGCCCGAGCAGGCGGGCACTCTCCTGCTCGGCGAGCAGCGCGATCCGGTCGATGAGCGACTGCGCCCGGGTCCGGACCACGGCCGCGTCCTCGCCCGCGACGAAGAGCTTGGCGATGACCCGCTTCGGGTCCGGGGTCAGCGTGTGGTCCAGCCGGACCACGAGTTCATCGTTCATGTCCACCTTCGGGCGTGCTGGAACGTGGCTACGAGCGCGAGCGTGGACTCGGCGCCCTGGTTGAGGTTCGGCCCGCCCGGGGTCAGCCCGTCGTAGCCGCCACCTGTCGCCGGATCCCACATCGGGACGCCGGCGTCGTTCTCCCCGAGGAACCAGCCCGCGCAGCGCCGGATCCCCTCCTCCCAGGCCGGGTCGCCGGTGATCTCGGCCGCCGTGGCGAACGCGTCCGCGAGCGCGGCGACCTCGATCGGCTGCTGGTCGTGGCGGGGGCGCGGACCGCCGCGCTCCCAGCCGTCCACAGGCACCACGGACAGCCGGTCGCCGCGCGTCTGGATCCCGTAGAGCCAGGTCAGCATGGCGAGGCCGACGTCGAGCAGCGCCGCATCGCCGAGGTGCCGGCCGGCCGCCATGACCACCTCGGGGAGCGCCGCATTGGCATAGGTCAGCCGGTCACCGGGCCAGAACCAGTCAGGACCCTTCAGCGGGTACGGCGGGGTGGCGCCGATCACCGCGAGCGCGGCGTCGGACAGCAACGCCCGCGCGGACGGGTCGCCGGGCCGGGCCCGCAGCACCTCGGCCGCACCCAGCCCGGCGAAGGCCATCGCGTGCGGCGACGGTGACCTGCGAGACGCGCCGAGCGTGAACGCGACAAGCGACTCCTGCCGGATCCAGGCGTACGGGCTGTGGGCCACGGCAGTGCCGAGCCCCCAGAGCCCCCGGCCCCACCAGTCGCCGAGGCCGGGGGCGTCCTGCCAGCGCCGGTCGTACCCCAGCCGGTTGTGAAAGGCGCCGTCGGCGTCCTGGGCGTGGGTAAGGAATCCGAGGTAACGCTCGGCGAGTCCGGCCACCACGCCGGACGGGTTCGGCTCGCGGGCGGTGACGACCAGCCCGCGGGCCACGTCGTCGGTGCAGTAGCCGTGCGCGCGGCGGGCGATCCCGTGCCGCGCGTGCTCGAACAGGCCGGTGTCGTCGCTGAGCCGGACCAGATGGGCGAAGGGCGGCGCCGGGGTGGTCACCATCGGCCCGAGCGTCACCGTCATGCCGCTGCTCCGACCGCCTCCGCGCGGACCGCCACCAGCCGGTCCGCCAGCTCGCCGTAGCTTGCCGCGACCGCCGGCCAGCGCAGTTCCGCGCCGGACTGCCGGGACAGCCTGTCGGCCAGGCCGGGCTCGGTCAGCAGCCGCCGGATCGCCGCGGCCAGCGCTGTGGGGTCGCGGTGCGGCACGAGAAGGCCGGGCCCGTTGGTGAGCAGCTCCACCGCGTGCGGGAACGGCGTCGCCACCACCGGCACCCCGGCCGCGACCGCCTCGATCAGCACGCCGGAGGTGACCTGCTCGCGGGAGTCGTAGGGCAGCACCACCACGTCCGCCGAGCTGATCAGCGCGCCGAGCGCGTCCTGGTCGAGGTAGACCTGCTGGTAGTCGACTGTGTGCGAGATGCCGAGCTCCGCGCCGAGCTGGTAGAGCCCGGACCGGTACGCCTCGCCCTGGTGCTCGATGACCTTCGGGTGGGTCCGGCCCGCGACCGTGTAGGTCGGCGCCGGGTCCAGGTCCTGGAGCAGCGCGAGCGCCCGAAGCGTCCACTCGATGCCCTTCCCGGGCCCGATCAGTCCCCAGGTGAGCAGGTGCGGGCGGTCACGGCGGGCGGTCGCGCCGCCGACCGGGCCGGCGACGCCGTGCGGGATGACCGTGACCTTGGCCGGGTCCACCGCGTACCCGGCCAGCAGCCGGTCCCGGGCCGTGTTCGTCATGGTGACCACCGCACCGGCCGCGCCGGCGATCTGGGTCAGCAGTGAGCGCTGCCGCTCGGACGGGTTGGTGAGCACGGTGTGCAGCACCACGATGCTCGGCACTGTCAGCCGGCGCAGCAGCGGCAGCACCTCCTCGCCGTCCGCGCCCGGGTAGATGCCGTACTCGTGCTGGATGATCGCCACGTCGAAGCCGTCGAGCGCGGCGGCCGCGGCGCGCCAGCCCCCGGGCGTGCGCGACGGCCAGGTGTGCACGACGCGCGGCGGCGCCGGCTGTTCGACCTCGCCGTCGTCGACGCGCACCACGCCGCCGTCGAGCTGCTCGACAAGCGCGGAGTTGAACGTGGCCAGCCCGCACCGGGTCGGCGGATGGGTGCTGAGGAATCCATAGGTACGCATGACGTGACCTCTCTGAGTCAGGAAGTGGTGAGGAGCCGCTCGTAGACGGCGAGGTAGTCGTCGACCATCCGGTCCGCGCCGAAGCGCTCCCGGGCCCGGTCCCGGCACCGCGGCCGGTCCAGCGTCACGGCCCGGCCGACCGCCTCGACGGCCCCGTCCAGGTCGTCGGCGAGCACGCCTGTCACGCCGTCGTCGACGACCTCGGGCATCGAGCCGCGGGAGTAGGCGACGACAGGCGTCCCGCACGCCATCGCCTCGACCACGGACAGCCCGAACGGCTCGTCGAACGCGATCGGGTGCAGCAGCGCCGCCGCCTCGCCGAGCACCCGCGGGCGGTCAGCGGGCCCGACCGGGCCGAGGAAGACCACCCGCTCACCGTCGATGTGCGGCGCCACCGTCTCGGCGAAGTAGGCCTCGTCGTGCACGATGCCCGCGATGGTGAGCCGGCGGCCGGCCCGGCGGGCGATCTCGATCGCCGTGTGCGTGCCCTTGTCCGGATGGATCCGGCCGAACGAGACCAGCCCCTCCCCCGGCGTCGCGGTGAACGGCAGCCCGCCCAGGTCGACGCCGTGGTAGACCGTGGCGACGTAGTCGAGCCCCGCGGCCCGGTCGGAGTCGGAGATCGACACGAACGCGGATCGCGCGCTCCGGTAGGCCGGCAGGATGCGCGGGCCGGAGAAGCCGTGCACGGTGGTCACCATCGGCGCGCGGCAGTGCGCGGCGAAGGCCAGCGGCAGCCAGTCGAGATGGTTGTGCACCAGGTCGAACTCGCCGGAGCGCCCGAGCGCGTACGCCACGTGCAGCGCCTCCTGCACGCGCCCGTCCAGGCCGGGGTCGTCCCCGTACCCGTGCGGCACGATCCCGTCCAGGGTCGCGGCGGTGAGCGAATCCAGCGTGGCGAACAGCGTCACGTCGACGCCGCGCGCCGCCAGCCCATCGGCCAGCAGCCCGGTCACCTGCTCCCACGGGCCGTAGTGCAGCGGCGGTGTCCGCCACGCGACCGGCCCGAGCAGGGCCACCCTCACGGGTGGCGCACGGCGGATCTCAAGCGTGGAGTGGTAGTCATCGGTGCTCCTCACATAGCGGTAGGCCGGACGATCCCGCAATGAGGCAGAGATGTCGGAAGCACCGCTGAGGCCATCAGGATCGGCGGCGGCGAATAGGCGGCCACCTAGGTCCCGGGCGACTTTCCACAGCGTACGCCCCCGCAGGCCGTTCGGCACACGGTGGCGCGAACGGGTGGCCCGCCGGTCGTCTTCACCACTCAACCATGGGCAAATGCCTGTAATTGCGGACGGTACATAGCGAATATACACAAGTAAGGACCAAGCGGCTCGACAGGTCGCTAACCCGAAGGGCGCGCTTCAGATCAGCGACGGCGGAGAATCCGCACCTCTAGGCCCTCGGCGGTACGACGGCGCCAGGCCAGTGCGGCCCCCCGGCCGGGCCAGGTCGCCGCCGCTATCCGTGTCACTGAGGCCGGTCGCCACACGGTCATCTGTTTCATCTGCCTTCCGTTCCTTCCGGCTCGCTGGAACGGACCGCTTACCCGCCCTCAGGTGTTCCATGTCCACCGGCAGGAGTGGGATCCCCGACCGTTTGACCTCCCCCTCTTCGGGAAGCCAGGCGGTCGGCACTGGGAGATCATCATGGATTGGCACACCCCTCACCCGATGGAGATCGCGGGGCTGATGCGGGAGCTGGCCGCGACGCTGCTCGGCGCGCAGGATCCTGGTCAGGCGCTGGAAGCCCTCGCGACCACGGTCCACCAGACGTTGTCGGTGCCGTGCAGCGTCGCGCTGTGGGGTGTCAGTCATCCGGCCGTGATCGCCGCCCGGCCGCGTGACCTCGCCGTGCTGAGCGAGATCCAGTTCCAGAACGGCGACGGACCCGGCATCACGGCCATCCAGCTCCGGGACACTGTCGCCTGCCGTGACCTGACGACCGACGGGCGATGGCCGGCCTGGCGCCGGGAGGCACTGCGCCATGGGGTCCGGAGCGTGTTGGCCGTCCCGTTGGACGTCGACCACGACAGCGTGGCGACCCTCACGATGTACGCGCCCGCGCCCCACGCCATCGACACCTCGCTGGAGTCCGTCGCGCGCCTGCTCGCCGAGCATGCCGGGCTGCTGCTCGCACACCTGCTGCGCCAGAAACCGGCTCCGGTCACCGACGGCGACCCGCTGCTGCACCGCGCCGCGGGCCTGATCATGGCGCGGTGCGGTTGTCCCGAGGACGAGGCGCGGGCGTTCCTTGCGGCGGCATCGCACTCACTGTCACTGCCGATCACCGAGCTGGCCGAGCGGCTGGTCACCGCGGCCGTCCACTGAATGCCTCGCGGCGCAGAGATCTTCAGGGCCGGGCTGCCGTTCCGGGAGGCTCTCCGCTTGTTCGTGGTCGCCAGGGGTGGCCGTCGCCAGATCGACGGTCGCCCAGACGGTCTTGCCGCACTCGTCGGGCCAGAACCCCCACGAGGTGCTGAACGCCTCGATCAGCACCAGGCCACGCCCACGCCCGGCCGCCGGGGCCGCACCGCGCCGGAGCACCGGAGGAACGGTGCTGCCGTCCTCCACAAGCAGGAACAGCCGGGACGGCTCAAGCGAGATCCGCACCGTCATGATCGTTTGAGCGTGGTCCACCACGTTCGCGACCAGCTCGCTGATGATCAGAGTGGCCGGCGCGATCAGGTGCGGCAGCTCCCACCGCACGCAGGTCTCGGTGACGACGTCCCGCGCGGACCGGGCGGCGCCCGAAACCGGGAGGAGAACCCTGACGACAGGCGGTGGCGGCGCGCGGCGCGACTCAGCCACTGGTCTTCTCCCGGTCCTGCACTGTGCACACTCCTTCCTCCACGCGGAAATTCGCGGGTACCCGTCCCGGACCGGTACAAACGCGGCCGCGCACCCGCGGTACCCGGCCCGGCGGACGGGTCGCGACCTCGCCGAAGGCCGCTCCGGTCGCCGCAGCGCACCGGAGCCCTGATCGCAGGCCAGGACCGTCACGGTGGCGGCGCGTACCGCTGCGAACCGTTACTCTGACGGCCGTCGATCGTCGTTGTTGGACTGTGGGGGACGCATGTGGGAAGCGCTTGTCGCCGCCATCATGACCGCTGTGGTGACGCGGGCCGGCGACGACATCGGCCTGGCCGCGCAGTCCACCTGGACGCTGATGACCGACCGGCTCCGGGGCCGGCTGGGGCCGAAGGCCGCGCTGATCGACGCGGGTGACCGGGACGCGCTGGAGCAGGCGCTCCGCGGCCTCCTGGACGAGGACCCGGCGTTCGCCGCCCGCATGCAGTCACTGGCCCGGCGGGAGCTGACCACGGCCGAGCTGACAGTTCCCAGTCCGGCGCTTCCGGCGCGCGCGGCCGTGCGGTCGCTGCCGGCCGGGCCGCCCGATTTCGTCAACCAGGTCGGGCCGCTGGCCGTGCTCGACCGAATCCGGGGCGACGGCACGGCCGGGGCGACGCCCGTCGTGGTCATCCGCGGGGCACCCGGGTCCGGCAAGACCGCGCTCGCGCTGCGCTGGGGCCACAGGCGGCAGGACTGGTTCGGCGGCGGCCAGCTCTACGCCGACGTGCGCGAGCTGCCCGGCCCGGCGCTCGGCGGCCCCGAGTCGCCCGACGCGATCGTGACCGCGTTCCTGCTGGCCCTGGGCGTGCCGAGCGGTCTGCTTCCGGACACGGCCGCCGGCCGGCTGGCGCTGTACCGGACGCGTACCGCGGAACAGCCGGTCCTGGTTCTGATCCGCGGCGCCACGCTGCCTGCGCAGATCAGCCCGCTGATCCCCACCGCGCCCGGCAGCGTGCTGCTGGTGAGCACCCAACACGACGTGAGGGGTCTGGCGATGGACGGCGCCCACTTCATCGACGTCGCGCAGCTCGACGACGAGGCCGCGCGGGAACTGCTGATCGCGGCGTGCGGCGCGGAGCGGATCGACGCCGACCCGGCCGCGACCCGGCGACTTGTCGCGCTGTGCGGGCATCTCCCGCTCGCGCTGCGCGTCGTCGGCGGCCGGCTCCGGCTGGACGGCACGCTTACCGTCGCCGAGCTCGCCGATGAACTCGCCGGCGAGCCCTACCTGCTCGACGCGCTGGCCCTCCCCGGGCAGGCCGTCGAGCCACTGTTCAACAACGTCTACCGGCACCTGTCCGAGGACGGCCGCCTTCTCTACCGCGACCTCGGTGCGATACCGGTGGCGGAGATCTCCGGCGCGCTCCTGGACCGCCTCGGCTGGTCGGACCGCCGCGCCCACCGGGCCGCGATCGAGCAACTGCTGGGTCTCAAGCTGCTGGAACGCGCCGGCCGCGGCAGGTACACGCTGCACCCGCTCATCCGGGCGCACGGCGCGCAGCTCGCGAAGGAGAACGGGCCGGTCCGGGCCGAGCGGGTCGTCGCGGACACCGTCGAGTACCTCTGCGACCTCGCCGAGTCGGCCGACCGGGCGATCATGGGCGAGCGGCGCAGGCTGATCGGCGGCCCGGCCGGAGCCGACGGCCCGTTCGGAGCCGACGGCCCGTTCGCCGGGCCGAACCAGCGGGCAGCGGCGTTGCAGGCGCTTGAGAACAGCCGGGAGGACCTGCTCCGGGTCGCGCGGATCGGGCTGGCGCTCGGGGCAGACGAGCAGGTGGTCCGCATCGCCACCGCCGCCCAGTCGCTGTACTTCAACCATCCACACCTCGCCGACTGGATCGCCATGTCCGACCTGGCGATCACCGCGGCACGGCGGCTCGGACGGCACGACATCGAGATCCAGATCCGCTGCACGCTCGCCGGCGCCCACGCCGGTGATCCTCCCCGGGCACGCGCCGAGATCCAGGCCGCGTTCGCGCTGCTCCCGGCCGCGAACGATCCCACGCTCGCCGGCACCGTCTGGGAGTTCCACGCCCGGCTCCTCGACCGGGCCGCCCGGATCGCGCCGGAGGCGGAGCAGCAGGCCGCCCGCGATGAGGCGGAGGCCGCGTTCGCCACGACGATCAACACGTACCTCGCGGTGGGCCTGGACCGCGGCGTCGCGCTCGGCCGCCTCTACTACGGGATCTTCCTCGACGCCGCCGGCCGGGCCGACGACGCGCTGCACCAGCTCGACCAGGCCCGCACCGGACTGAACGCGGCCGGCGACGACCGGAACGCCACCCGAGCCGACGCCGCCATCGGCACGGTCCACCTGCGACTCGGGCACTTCCAGCGGGCGTACCAGGAACTCGCCGCCGCGGCCGCCTACTTCGCGGTGGCCGAACTGTGGCGCTACGAACTCGACGTCCGCGAGAGCCTCATCCTCGCCGCGACCGCGCTCGGCGACCGGGCCGCGGTGGCCCAGCACACCGAGCGGGCGGCCGAACTCCAGCGCCTGTCAGGCCTCACCACGTAGCCGCACCACGACGCGGGCCTCGCCACGCGCGGTGCGCACCCGCCAGTCCCCGTTGGCGAGGCGCCGCCCGCGAGCGAGGGCATGGAGGCAGGCCGCAAGCGTGACCACGTCCGGGCTGTCGGACTCCGCGGTGACCCGCCGGCCGTCCCGGAACGTGGCGACGCACCCGTTCACCGTGCCCGCGCAGGCCATCGTGCTGCCGGCGAACTCCCGCAGCACGGTCGACGTCCACTCCCAGGCCTCGGATTCGGCAGAGGTGGCGGCCCGCGTCAGCACCTCGGCGTTCTGCAGCATCCGCAGGTCCCACTCGTCGTCGCCCACGCTGAGATGGCCGGTCCAGCCGTCCGCCGGCGCCGCCACGTGACGGCGCACTGCCGCGGGGAACCTCGACACCTCGACCCCGTCGTCCCGCACCCGGGTGCGCACCACAAAAGAACACACCTCAACCCTCGTGGGTACGGGTGGGGGCCACGCGACGAGCGGCGCGGGCTCGTCCGGCTCCGGCAGGCCGAGCAGCTCGTAGAGCACCCCGCGAAGTGGACGCGCCGCGGCGAACGTGCCCTCCACCGCCTCGGCGTACCGGCCCGGCCGGTAGGTGGAGATCGCCTCCTCGACCTGCGCGGCAAGCGGCAACCTGACGTCCAGCCGCCGGGCCGACCGGCTCAGCGACGTCATCGGCGTGCCGGGCACCACCTCGTCGGCCAGCGGCGCCAGCAGCAGCGGCACACCCGCGGCCGCGGCCAGCAGGCTCATCGACGAGTGGTCCCCGACCACGCAGTCGGCCGCCGCGAGCATCGCCTGCCAGCCCGCGTCCGGCGGCACCATGAGCAGGCCGCCGTCCCGAGCCGCCGCAAGCCATAGACGCAGTTGAAGCCCGCCGTGCCCGGCCGTGACGTTCGGATGCAGAACCGTGGCGACCCGGTGGGTGTCCGCGTTCAGCGCTGCCAGCAGGCGGGCCGGCAGGTCCGGCCAGCGCCCGATCAGCGACTGCCGGCCCCAGGTGGAGCTCACCACCACGAGTCGCCGGTCACCGAGGCCGAGCGCCGCCCGGTATCGGCGCCGGAGCAGGCGGGCGGCCCGCATCCGGTCGACCATCGGATCCGCGATGAGGACCGCGTTCGCCGACACCTCCGGATCGGCCTCGGCAAGCTGCGCCGCCTGCTGCGGATGCGTTACCGCGATGAGCACCCGGCGTCCGCGCAGGTCGGCCGCGCGTACCGTGCCCGCGAGCCGGCGGCCGTCCCCGCGCGAGTTCGGCAGATCCTTGTGGAAGCCGACGCCGTGCTGCAGCACCAGGACCGGGGCTTCGATCGCCTGAAGCTCGGTGTTCTCGCTCGCGGTCACGGCGGCGTCGAACCGCGACTCCGACAGCCGGTTCCACGGGATCACCCGGGCGCCGGCGCGCTGGAGCAGCTCGGACACCCCCGCGCTGAACGGCGAGGTGTCATTGACCGTGAACACCACCTGCACCCGCGGATCGTCCCGGAGCAGCTGCACCGCATCGAGCACCCGCCCGGTCGAGGTGACGGTCCGCGCCACCGCGAGAAGCGTCCGCTCCGCCGCCACGGTCACCCACCGCCCCGCACCCGCCCCGATCGGAACGCTCCCGG
>NZ_JBITDX010000015.1:382-186556 GCF_044454585.1 Catenuloplanes sp. NPDC051500 | reverse complement strand
CGGCTCCCGGCTCCCGGCTCCCGGCTCCCGGCTCCCGGCTCCCGGCTCCCGGCTCCCGGCTCCCGGCTCCCGGCTCCCGGCTCCCGGCTCCCGGCTCCCGGCTGGAACGAGCCGCCGGGGTCATGGGTATGCGGCTGCCCGCGTTGCGTTCGTCACGTTCGATGCCGGGCTGGCGCACGGAACGACGCTAGTCGACACGGTTGCGGATCACCAGCGCCGGCCGGACCGGAACGGCCGGTCATCCACACCCGGAGCGACTGCCTCGGCAGCACGGTTTGCCGCTCCCCGGGCGTACCCACGCG
This sequence comes from Catenuloplanes sp. NPDC051500, assembly GCF_044454585.1. Lineage (NCBI taxonomy): Bacteria > Bacillati > Actinomycetota > Actinomycetes > Micromonosporales > Micromonosporaceae > Catenuloplanes > Catenuloplanes sp. NPDC051500. Next base: position 186,254 of record NZ_JBITDX010000015.1, on the reverse strand, counting down.
GGGTGGTGATCTGGGGGTTCAGGCCTTGATCGAAAGGATGGCCCGCGGCGTGCGACGTGTGTAATGACAAAGCCGGGCGGTGTCCCGATGCCTGGCGGAAACGCCGAACGGCGGCCCGCTGAAAAGCCGGGCCGCCGTTCGGTAGAGCTGTGGTTCAGATCACGCGGATGTTCTCCGCCTGCGGGCCCTTCTGGCCCTGGGTGATCTCGAACTCCACCCGCTGGTTCTCGTCGAGGCTACGGAAGCCGCTCGCCGAGATCGCGGAGAAGTGGGCGAAGACGTCGGCGCCGCCACCATCCGGGGTGATGAAGCCGAAGCCCTTGTCGCCGTTGAACCACTTCACGGTACCTGTAGCCATGTCTGCTCCTTCGCAGGCTGTGGGTCGCGGTATGCGAACCCCTTGCGCCGCCGCGTTGATTACCCGCGCCGAAACCGACACGAACAACGAAAAAGCGCCTGTACGGGTTTTGGATTAACCCATCAGGCGCTGGAAACGTCTACGGAAATCAAAACTGCAACGAGAAGAATCTAGCACAGGAGGCGCCCGCCTCCGCAAGACCTGCCTGCCGGTTCGTCCCCTCAGGGTGCCCGCCGTTCGGGCGCCGGCCGTCCTCGATCAGCCGCCAGGTCTGCTCCACTGCCGACCCTGGCGCGACCGGACGAGCGATGCATGCCGCCTCGTGGGCTCGAAGAATGATGCGGCATGGACCAGCCACCAGCAGAACCCGAACACCCGGTCGGCCGCCTGCTCCGCTCGGCCTGGATTCAGGGTGTCGGCGCGATCGCCGGTGTCGTCGCGGTCGGGCTGACCGTCGTCTACGCCCAACGCCAGACGGACGAGCCGCCACCGGCGTTCCAGCAGAGCGGTACCGGCAACGTCGGCATCCATGACGGCAGCAACAACTGCGTCAACTGCCAGATCCAGCAGGCCGAGCCGAGCCCTTCCGCGCCGCTGGACCCGCTCGCCGTCAACGCGACCTGGCCGACCGAGCACGGCTGCGACTCGGCCACCTCCGTCGCGGTCTTCTCCGACGGCCCGGACCCGCAGACGATACGGCTGGTCAGCGGCGAGGACCTCCGGATCCGGCTGACGCAGGAGGGCGGCGCGGTCTTCGGGCGCGGGTTCCTGCGCTTCAGCCTCACGGTCACCGACGACTCGACCGTGGAGATCGTCAACCTGCGGCCGGTCATCTTCCGGCGCACCACCGCACAGCCGATGTGGATCTGGGCCCCCGAGGGCGGCTGCGGCGACTCGTACAACCGCGTCTTCCGCCTCGACCTCGACGAGCCGTCGCTTCAGGACATGGGCGTGCAAGGCACCGAGGAGATGCGCGACACCGAAGAACCCCCGCCCGCCGACGGCGAACTCGGTGCGACGTTCCACGTCACCCGTGACGACCCGGCCATGGTCGAGATCCGGGCCGAGGCGTGCGCCGGCACCTATGAGTGGGGGCTCGACATCGTCTCGGTCGTCCGCGGCGAACAACGTGTAACCCGGCTCGGCACCCCCAACCTGCCGTACCGCAGCATCGGCGCACTGCCGTCTCCCGCGCCCGCCTACGGCTGGGACCTCGGCAACCTCGATGCCGTCACACGCACCGGCGAACGGGACGTTCCGCACTCGTGCGCATGATCAGGTTGCGGTTCGGGTGACCCGGAGGTCCACATCGGCAAGAGACGCTGCCTGGTTGACTACCGCCGGACGCATGGACGCCCGTCAACACGGGGAGTGTCAATGACGGTACGACGCTGGGCCGCGACCACCGCGGCCGGGCTGGCCCTGCTTCTGAGCGCTACGGCGTGCGGCGGCGGAGGCGACGACAACGACGTGCCCACACCGCCGGCGGGCGGATGGCCGCAGGCCACGGACGGGAAGATCTCCGCCGACCTGTGCGCGCTGCTGACCGCCGCGGACTGGGAGCAGTACGGCCACACCTTGTACTCTGAGGAGCCGGACCCCGGCGAGGCGTACACCGGCGCGAACGGCGTCTCCTGCACCTGGACGCTCGGCGACAAGCTGTCGGTCGAGCTCCAGCCGAACGCGGAGTCCGGCACCGCCGCGTACCAGCAGGACCTCCACGAGCACAGTCGGCAGATGACGTCGGAGCACCGGGAGTCAGCGCTCGAGGAGAACGTGCTCGACGGCGCGGACGCAAGCTGGTTCGACCACGGCTGGATCGACGACGACGTCTACGAACTGCACGCCGTCCGGCAGGGCCTGCTGATCTCGATCGAGTACAACAAGAACGACCAGGCCGACGAGGGCAAGGCCAAGGAGCCGAAGGAACTGCTCACCGGCCTGGTCAAAACCGTCTACGAGCGCATACCGAACCTCGGGAAGAACCAGGCCGGCGAGTCGCACAAGGTCAAGCTCGCGGTCGAGGGCAACCTACCCAAGATTAACGTCACCTACCTCGACCCGATCACCGGTGAACTCGTCGAGAAGAAGGACGTGGGCGAGAAAGTCGACGGCCAGAACGTGCAGACGACGTTCACCCTCGAGTTCGTGGTGCCTGAACGCAACCAGCAGCGAATGTCCATCACCGGAAGCACGGCCGGCACCAACCCGCTCACCGTACCGGCGCTGTCCTGCGCGATCGGCCTGGACGGCAAACAGCTGGAAGACTCGACCCCCGGCCTGCTGGCGATGTGCAACGCCGAACTCACCTTCTGAGCAGCCTCCCCCGGAACTCCCGGATCCACGGCGTTTCGCACCGAGATCCGGGAGTTCTGTTGCGCATCGCGCTGCGGGTGAGGAAACCACCGGCTACATCGCGCTGGAGCCCTTCAGCGCTGCCTCGACATCACGCTTCGCCGCACCTGACTCGTACCCGCGTAGATCTGGGTGGACGACGAGCAAATCTCCTCTGAGCTGGGAAAACTCGCCGCTCGATTGACTGCCCGGCATTTCGCCAACGTCGCCGCCGGAATGCGCTGGTCTTTCACGCCGCAGGCGCGGTGTATGAGCCGGACAGCGGGACTTGGCAGCAACTTTCCAGCAAGGCCGGCATGTGCGAAGTCGAGTCGATTATGCCCGGGCGCCGCGAGCCGCGGGGGTGCGCATCCACCACTCGCCTCGGCCGAGCAGCGCCGCCGACAGCCGCCTGTCCGAATGCCAACCCGGTCGGCCAGCGCCAGCAGCACGGCACCCGCCCAGGGCCGTTGCGTTCTCCTGAACGGATGCTCTGAGCTGGGATGATGTCGAGTGATCGGCCTACATGAAGGCGGATGTAGCGCGTGAAGCCCTCAAGGTAATCAAGGAGTTCTTCACGCTGCATGACCACCGAGGACCCCACCCGCCGATGGCATCATCTCTGATCTTCGTACTGACCGTGACAACCCCCAGCCTCGACGCGCCGCCGCCGGTCACCGATGGTGAACGCGGAGGGCTCTTGGCCGCGGTGGGCCTGGTCCCGAACCCGCGTAATCCTCGCGGAGTGCGCTATCCCCTGGTCCGGAACGCCGTCCATCAGCAGCTTTCGGCTCTGCTTCTGCACCGTCGGTCTATGAAATTACTATCATAACCAACTTTGGCGCCTGCGACGAGTTGCGGAATACTTGCCTTCAAACCCGCAATTTATCTCCAGTAATAACATCGACATGAAAAAGTAGATCAGTCAGAACAATTGCCGCATCCGTCGCTCGATCCCAAAGCGGCCCGCAGCCAAGGCTCGGACCGCGTAAAACGATGAGCGAACCGGCCATGCACCGGTTCGACTCTACCGTCCAATCGATCACACCAACGTCCATCACTACTGATTCCACGAATCGATCATCAATACGTCGCGCCCACTGACGCCATAGCAGCACTAAGGCACAATCAGCCATCGCGGCAATCACTCACCGTGCGCTTTCGACGATGAGCGCCAACCCACAACCACAGCCGCAGCCCTCAAAATGCAAGACTCAAGCGACTCAGAGGACCCCGCCCCTTCGCCATAGACGTTAAGCCGGAACATCCCATCCTCAGCTGGGTGAAAGGCCAAGCCATATCGCGCCGAATCGACCCGATCCATGGAATGAATCAGATGCAGAGTTCCATGACTGACCCATGGTCGCAGACTCCGCAGCACCGGGTTAGCGCCGACCGCGGCGGCCACCACGCGAATCTTCGCCTCGCTGTGCGCAAGCAAGAGATGCCATAATGGCTCATTAGCCATCCCGGAATCAACAACCCTGAGAAAGGTGTGCCGCCGACACAATTCCTCCATCGGCACCCCCCTCCGCAAGCTGACCATCACGTCCACCAGGCCGGGCAGAGAATTTGTTTGCCCTTCGGCGACAATTTCATCTCGCGCCCAGATCGCCAACTCGTAGCCACCGGCACAACCCGACCGCACAGAGACATGTCCGCTGACCGTTGACAGAAGTGCATCAGCAGGGCCGAACCGATCCCTGCCAGCAGTAATACCATTTAGCGAATCATCGACCTCCGCCGCAATCCGCAGCAGCTCATCGACAAGCGATACAGACACGCTCTCCCCTACGCACTCCGTACATCAGCCACTAAGAATTCTATTTACACCCTCGATACAAATAAATTACGACCTTACCCACCAAACGGATTTATCATGCCTTCTACTTTATTTCCACCCCAGTACCAGTCGACGGTATTCCACTCTCGGAGCCCAAATCGCACGGCCTTACCAACCTCGCCAAGCTCCCAGGCAGTCTGATTGCCAGTCAGCGAACCCCAACCTCTGCCCTTTCCTGCTGCCCGCCCATAATTCGCCTCAAGGGCCTCCTGAGCGGAGGAAGCCAGACTCCTGCCATCCGCCCCATAAAGACCGTCCAACGTTATCGACAGCTTTATGTCACCATTTCGCGCCACCCGACTGACACCTTCCATCCATAGCGGAGAGCCAGATGCGGTATTCATGCTCCCCCAAGGATCGCCGTTGAAGGTGTGCGCACCAAGTTCGGCAGCCAGAGCATCGGATCCATTCCTACCATTCACTCCGAGGCACACGTGAGTACAACCTGCGTCCTCGACAGTGTCGTTGCCTCCCGCCGTGCCGGCCTTGCAATTGTGAACTAGAACCGGATGATTGCTGGCAACCACATAGTAGGTGTGGATGTCGCTGATGGTGAGGTTGTGGACGGTGGCGGACTGGGTGGTCCAGCGGTCGACCGCGGTGATCTGGACCCAGGTTCCGGTGCTCGTCTGTAGCCATTGGCCGGGCTGGAGGTCGGTGGCGTCCAGCCACTCGCCCAGCTCAGGGACCCAGAACGGGTGACCGTCAGTCGCGGTGACCGCTGCGGTGTCCGTGCCGTGCTCGCCGTCGGTGTCGATGACGATCTCGACCAGGTGTTTGACACCCTGGCCGGCGATGGTCGCGGTGACCGTCTTCGACTCAGTCTCACCGGTCTCAGCGTCGCTGGCCTGGACGGCGTCGCCGGTCTTCACGTCCTCGATCGGCTTGGACGTGCCGTCCGCCATCAGCACCCGGGTGCCCGGGACAAAGCTGTTGCCGGCTGTGGAACAGGACCCGCCACCGCTGCTGCCACCATCGCTGCGGCCACCACCGCCAGCGTTGTCGGCCTTGGTAGGCGCCTGTTTCTTCCCACCACCGTTGCTGGCGGCAGACGACCCGCCCGGGTTGGCTTTGGCCTGGGCCTGCTTCTGGACCGGGGCGCCCGTCTTCTTGGTCAGATCGGTCGCCTTCGCGCTGACGGTCTTCGCCAGATCAGCGGCCTTCTTCGCCGCAGCCTGCGCGGCCTTCTTTGCCTTCTCCGCGGCCAGCTTCTTCGCCGCCAGGAACGCAGCCTCCGCGGCCTTGGCAGCGGACATCACCCGCTCAGCGATCTTCCGGGCAGTCTGCCACGCCTTAATCGCAGAGATCGTCAGGTCGATGGCCTTCGCGATCTTCGGGATCTTGGCAATCTTGCCCCAGGGAACCGCACCGATGATCAAGCTGCCGCACGCCCACATGTCACCGCCGAAGCAGTTGATCGCATCATTGATGCCCAGGAACTCGGCCAGGATGTTCCACGCGGCACCGAGGATGACCGAGACCAACGAGCTGTTCATCGCCGCCTGCGCCTGCGCCACCTGTGCAGGCGACAGACCCGCACCGGCATAGGCGGCAGCCGTCTCCGACGCTGACAGACCGGACACCGACAAGCCCGACGGGTCCGACAGGGTCATCGGGTTGTTGTGGGCGTAGGAGTAGCCGTTGTTCTGCACCGGATCCGCCAGATCCAGCAGCGGGTCCGCGGACAGGAATCGGCCTGCGACCGGGTCATACAGTCGCGCACCCAACGGCACATAGCCAGAAGCGTCATCCGGGGTCGCGCCGAGATAGCCGGCCTTCGTCTCCATCTTGGAGCCCAGCGTCGCCACACCACGCTGGTTGCCGAACGGATCCTGCTTACGGATCCGCGTCTCCATCCCATCCGCCAGCACGATCTCCGCTGACGGCGTGCCTTGCGGGTCGGCGGCCACCGCAACCAGTCCAGAGCCGGAAGCGTTGGTGTAGCGCATGACCGCACCACCAGGTGCGGCGTAGCTGCGCTGCACCGACACCTGCACGCCGCCGGTCTGCACGGTCAGCGTGGTCTCGCCCAGCATCAGCGTCGCCTGACGGCCCTGCACCGTGATCAGACGCCCGCCACCAGGCCCGTAGATGTGCCGGGTCTGGTTCTGCGCCTCCCACTTCTGCTCGCCGCCCGTACCGCAGGCAGCCAGCTCGATCGGGATGCCGTTCGCACCGGTCGTGTTCTGCACCGCGATACACAGGCCAGAAGCTGGGTGGCTCAGCCGGCCCGAAGCGTCGCGCGTCACCTGCTGGTTAGCGGAGCCGTCACACTTCTGGACCTGCACCGCGGACCCGGCGGCCGAACCGGCCGGGACCACGCACCAGTCCTGGAAGATCGACAGCGTCCCCAGGTTCGGGTTCGACTGGCCCGGGACCGGGCTGAACGTGAACTTTTGAGCCAGGGTGCCGTTACACGCCGTGTACTGCAACGGCACACCAGCGGCCGGTACGCCGGCCTTCAGATCGAGGCACTTACCGGCCAGACCGACGTATTCGGTCTTGCCGGTGCCGCCCTGACCGGTGATCGTCTCGATCTGGCCGTCGTACGTCCAGGTCAGCTCCTGCTTGTCGCCGTTCTGGATTGACGTGACCGACTTCGTCTCACCGGTCAACTCGTACAGCCGCGTTGCCTCCGCCGTCACCGACGCACCCGCGGGAGTCGTGTACGCCTTCCCGACCTTCGTCAGCGTCCGCGGCTGCGAACCGTCCGCCGCACCGTAGCTGTACGTCGACGTCGCGTCCTTCGCCGCATTCCCGGCCAGGTCCTTCTCGACCAACTTCGTACGGTTACCGAGCAGGTCATACGAGTACTGCTGCCAGTAGCCGGTCTTGTCCACACCGGCATAGGCCGTGGTCGGCGCCGGCGTACACCGGTCCTGAGTCTGCGGCGTCCACGCCTCGGTCAGCTGACCACGCGCGTCATACGAAAAACACTGCCGCTCATCGATGCCGAGGCTGTGCTCGCGAATATCGGTGATGTTCCCGACCGCGTCATAGGCGTAGCTGCGCTGCGAAACAAGGTTCCCAGAGACCAGCAGCTTGTTGCCGGTCTGCTCGCGATAGACCTGGCTCTGCTTCAGCTCACCGCTGGCCTCGTCATAGTCGGCCAGAGCCCAGACACGGTACGGCTGGGAGCCGAGCGTCGACCGAACCACCTGCCCATAAGGCGAATAGACCGTCTCCGTGCCGTACCAGTCCTGACCCGACACCGACAGCGGCAGCCCGTCGTTGGAGTACCGCACCAGCAGCTTCTCGCTGGGGAGGCTGCCGACCGCGGGAAGCACCGACGTCTCCGGCAGACCCGTGTCCGTGTAGGAGTACGAATACGTGTACGAGGTCTTGAAACCCCACGTGTCCGCCACCGACTGCGGCAAGGACAGCGTCGTCGACGTCGGCTGATAGTCGTTGGTGTACCCGCCGACCGTCTGCGTGTACGCCTCGCCCCCGGTGTAGCGGGTCACCGACGCCGGCAAGCCCACACCGCCCGGCGCCGTGTCATACGTGTACCCCGCCAGCAACGCACCCGTACTCGACCCGAGCCGCTGCGCGACCGGGCGAGACAACTCGTCATACCCGGTCCAGGTCGTCACACCACGCGCGTTCGTACTGGTCACCGGACGGTCACGGTGGTCGTAAGTCGTCGTCGACGTGCCGGTGTCCGGATCCGTCGAAACGATCATCCGGCCGCGCTGGTCGAAGCCCCAGGACCACGGCCGATCCGGATCCTCCGAATGCCGCGCCTTCACCATCTGACCACGCGAGTCGAACTCGTACCGCATGCTTGTGAACTGTGTCCGCGCCGCGTTCGTGAACGTGTCGATCCGCGTCGAACGGCCGTTCGCGTCCGACCAGATCCGATACGAGCTGGACCCGGCCGGGTTGATCACGGTGGAGTTGTCCAGGCCGTACTCGTACCGGGTGGCCCGCTCCGGCTTGTCGACGCCGTTGAGAACGGGCAGCTCGGTCAGCACCCGGCCCATGCCGTCATACGTGTACCGGGTCATGTTCGGGATCGCCGTGTCCGCAAGCGGCGTGAAAAGCTCCGACGACGGCTTCCCGGTCGCGAAGTAGGCGTTGTTCGACTGCCACACCTCGCCCGAGCTGTTGTACAGCGTGTCGGTGATCAGCCGGCCGCCGCCGACCGCCTCCTCCTGCGACTGCCGCTCACGGCCGAGACCGTCGTACAGCGTGACCGACACCTGTGTCTTGTTCTCGTGCCCACGCGCGTAGGTCGTGACGTACGGCGGCAACCCGGCCGGCGTTGTGTACACGGCCTTGAAGTCCGGAAGCGTCGTCGCGGTCGGTGTCCGGCCCGGCGACCAGGCCTCGATCAGCCGGCCCAGCGCATCGAACCGCGCCTCACTGACCTGACCGTTCAGGTCCGTGGTCTTCAGCGTCACCGCACGACCCGGCTCGACCTCCTGGGTCTGCGAATGCCCGAGCGAGTTCTTCGACGTTGTCCGGAACGCCTGCCCGGTATCCGGCGTGTAGGAGATCTCGGACTTCTTGCCGTCCACGTCCGTGCTGGAGACGACCCGGCCGATCGCGTCGAACGCGGTGGTCCCGCCGGACTGAAAACCGGTGCCGTCCGCCTTCAGCGAGAACGTCTCGGTCACCAGGCCACGCGACGTGTTCCCGGGGGCGACACCGAACGCCTGCCCGTCATACGACGTGCGCCCGCCACCGGCCAGCGACGCCAGATTCGACCAGGTCGCATCCGCGCACAGCGTCGGACTGGCCAGCATCTCCCTGGTCAGACCGATCATGTTCCGGTCGGTCTGGTGGTAGTAGGTCGTGCTGGTACACGACTCATCGCCGGTCTTGCCGTCGTCGCCGAGCGACTCGATGAAGGTCGGAAGCCCGTACACCGGGTCGAAGGTCGTCCTGGTTTCGACCGACCGCATCGTCCGGGTGTCGTCGCCGGTGCCCGACGACCGGGTCCACGACTTCTGCCGCGGCTCGAGGATCCGCCAGGCTCGCAACGGCGGCAGGTCATCGCCCCGCGAGCGAGAAGCAAGTTCAATCGCCTGCGGGTACGTCACGGACCGGGTCAGCCAGTCGGTGTCCGAAGCGGAGGCATAGGTCAGATCCTCCGCCACCCGCCCGGCGAACGGCTCACGATCCTTCGCGATCTCCTGCCCCGCGCTGTCCTTGACCGAGACGTCGTCGCCGAGTCCCTGGAAGTAGCGGGTGACCGACTTGGTCCGGCGGCTGCCGATGCTCGCGTTCTCCGAACCGGACAGCACCGTCGTCTGCGCGACGCCGGCGAACTGCGAATACGTCCGTGTCGACTTCTTGCTGAACTCCGCCTCCGCGAGCCGCCACGCCGCACCGGAGTAGGCATAGCTGGTCACGGTCGGGAACGCGCCGAGAACGTTCGGCAGCTCCTGGACGGACTCGACCACGTACTTGTGGAACCAGTCGATGTCCTCGGCCGCCGGATCCGGATGCCAGTACGACGGGTAACAGAGCCGGTTGTTGGCCTTCAACGCCGCGGTGTCGTTCTTGCCGGGTAGGCCCTGGCCGGTCGCGCACTGGCCGGTCGGCGCCGCATACCGCACCACGGTCTCGCCGCCGTACTCGTTGATCACACGCGCGATCCGGAGCCGGGAGAAGCCGGGCCGGTGGTCGTTCCTGACCCGGTTCGGCATGTCTTCGGCGTTGGGCTCGAACCGGACCGGGTTCAGCGTGATCTTCTGCCCGGCAGCGCCGGCCCGGTCGTAACCGGTGCGCAGGATCTACTCCAGCCACAGCGCCGTGTTCGGCCCGGTCTTCAGCACCGGGAAGGACTGCTTGAGCTGGTACTCGTCGACCGTCTGCCGTGCCGTGGAGTGCTCGTACCGCTGCGCAGAGGTGGTGATCTTGTCGAGGCGCTTGCGGCTGTAGAAGGACGGGTTCGCGTTCCAGCACTGCTTACCTGCGACACAGTTCAGGTCGGCGGGTGTGTCGTACCAGATGCGGTATTTTCCCGGGTCTTTCGCGGCGAAGTTCTCATCGGAGCAGGTCAGGCCGCCTTCGGCGAAACACCGCTCGGCCACGGCGAAGGCGACGCTGGCGATGACCGGCGCGGAGAACAGCGTGTCCTTGCGCTGGCCGTAGTCGATGCGGGACAGGTAGCCGCCTCGGTCGTAGACGACCGGCTTGTTCCAGCCGAAGTTGCGGGCGTAATAGCCCTGTTCCTTCTCCCACCAGAAGCTCATCGCGTTGCCGTGCACGTCCTCGACGTAGTCGAGCGACCAGCGCCAGCCCTGGTAGCAGGACGAGGCCGCGAACGTGGCCTGGTAGCACGGCTCGCCCGCGTGGTTGCCGAAGACCGGCACGGTCAGCACCGAGTTGGTCACCGGCTTGCCGGTGGTCCAGCCGGGCAGCCGATTCATACCGAAGTGGTACCTGGTGCCGTCCCGGGTGGTGACGACCCAGTACTCGCCGTCCGCGTCACCGTTGGCCTTGTTGGTGTCCTTGACCAGGTCGATCCGGGAGCCGTCGCCGTTCGCGGTGGTCCACTTGCCACCCGCCCAGACCAGCTCGGTCGTTGATCCGCCGAGCGAGAGCGTCGCGTTGTCCGAGCCCCAGCACATGTCGCCGGACCGGTGGTCCTTGTTGTTGGGCGTTCCGGTCTTCGAGTCCTGTGCGCAGCTGGTGTAGGTGCGGGTGATCGATCCGGCGCTGTAGTCCCAGCCGTCACCGATCCACGACGCCTGGTTGTTCGACGCGGACGTGCGCCCGTCGACGGTCTGCGACGAGTAGCCCAGCGCCACCTTCGGGTTCAGGCCACCCGCGGTCTCCGGCACGTGCACCTGGTACGAGTACGTGAACGCGCCGGACGACTGTCCCGCCGCCCACGAGCCGGAGGACAGCAGCGGCGTGGCGGTGAAGTCGCCGGACGAGGACGCACCGGTGTCGAGCGCACCGACCACACCGGACCCGCCGGCGGCGGCCCGGGCGTTGGCGGCGGCGGGCGTCAGCAGCCCGGACAACGGCACGGTGCCGGTGACGATGCGACGCTCACCGCCGGCGCTGCGCGCGTTGGCCGGGGCGGGGATGACCTCGACCTCGCTCTGGACCTCGGGGGCCGGCTCGGGTGCGCAGTCGCCCTCGGCGGGAGCGTCGTAGACACAGTCCGGCAGCAGCGTCAGGCCGAAGCGGTCGGCGGCCTGCGGCCCGTACAGGTCGGCGAAGGTGGTGTAGTCGACGCTCAGCGCGACCGACGCCTCCGGATCAGCGGTGCCGGGTGGCGTGACCTTCATGATCAGACCGGAGACGCCGGCGTCCTGGGAGGCCTCGGGCGCGGCAAGGTCGACCCGCCAGCTGCCCGCCAGGCCGGCCGGGTTGCCGTCCTCGGGTACGCCGAGCGAGACGGGCAGGTTGGCGACCTTCACCGAGGCGCCGGCGGCCACATTAGTCAGGTCGACGGATCCGCTGCCCTCCGACCACGGGGTGACCGCGGAGGGAACGTACGGGTTGACCTCGTCCTCGGGCCTGGTGGTGAGGTTCTTCTGCGCCGTCGCGTCCTCGGCGATCGGCGCGGTCGTCGGCAGCTCCGGAAGCGTGACGGCACTCTGACCGCGCGTCGGGTTGTCCGGCGGGAGCGCCAGCCCCTGCGAGGCGGCGCCGGTCACGACCAGCGTGGTGACCAGAATCCCGATGAGCACGGCGCGGGCGCGACGCCGCCCACGACCTGAGGAACGCATTGGTGTCGACTCCCGCCGGTAGGCACCACAAGAGACACGCCACAGACGGCGCGCGCTCGGGCACTGTGCGCGATGAGGCAGGCGGAATCAAGATCACATCGAGTGATGACAGAGCGACAAATGCGAATCAGCCCACAGAAGTCGCCCAGAGGTTTAACAGCCAGGCCGGAGTGTCGGAGATCCACAGCCTGCCAAACCGGGCAGACGGCAATGAGCCAGGCGTCACCCTCGGTAATGAAGGCCGTACATAACGGACTGGTAACACTCGGTCACCCGATTCGACGTGCGATCGTATGCGCGTTTATCGACGTCTGGCCCCCGGGAGTAGACCGTGGCTCGCATCCTCAGCCCGTTCGTACGCACGCGTACTCGGCTGGCCTGCACCGTCGGCCTGCTGGCCGTCGCGCTGATCGCCGGCCTCCTTCCACTATGGCTGGCGCGTGACACCGCGGCCGCACCACCGGCCGCCACCGCACCGGGACCTCGCACCGAGGCCGCCGCGCGCGCCGAGGCGATCGCCACCGGCACCGACGTTCTGGTCGAGACCGCGACGAACGCGCACGAGCAGACCTGGGCACTGCCGGACGGGCAGCTGCGCACGGAGACCCACCCGGTGGTGCAGCGCGCGAAGAACGCGGCCGGCGAGTGGGCGCCGATCGACACCACGCTGACCCTCGATCAGAGCGCCGGGACACTGCAGCCGGTCAACGCGGTCACGCCGGTGCGTTTCCACGCCGGCGACACATCGAAGCCGGAGAGCGGCGGGACCGGTGGCGGCACCGGCGTCACGTCCACCCTGGCCGAAGTGGACGTCGAGGGCCACACGATCTCCTACACCTGGCCCGGCCCGCTGCCGACGCCGGTGGTCGACGGCGCCCGCGCGCTCTACCCCGAGGTGCTGCCCGGCGTCGACCTGCTGCTTGTGGTCCGGCCCGAGGGCGGCTTCGGGCAGATGCTGATCATCAAGACCCGTGAAGCCGCGGCCCAGGACCGCGTGCGGCACCCGGACTTCGGGCTGTTCTCCGAGACCGCCACCTTCCACCACCAGGCGGAGACCGGCGGCGTCACCGTCCGCGACCAGACCGGCAAGGAGATCTCCACCGTCCCCACGCCCTACGCCTGGGACTCCTCCGGCGGCGGCAGCACGTCCACCGCCACGGCCGCGGACGTGCTGAACCTCGCCGGACTCGGCTACATCGAGACGCACGCACGCCAGGCGGCCATGCCGCTGCGGGTGGACGGCGACACCACCGGCACGGCCCGCATTCACCTCGACGCGGACGCCACCGGCCTGCTGTCCGACGACGCGGCCGTCTACCCGCTGTTCCTTGACCCGACGTTCATCACCGCTCAGGTGGGCTGGACGTTCGCGTACAAGAAGAACCCGGCCCAGAACTTCATGAACGGCACGAACTTCGCGGGCAGCACCACGTCGCTGACCCGGGTCGGCTACGAGTCGCAGCAGGGCAACACCGGGCGCGCGTTCTGGAAGATGGGCTTCACCGGCCAGATGCGCGGTGCGGCGATCGCCTCCGCCACGTTCAAGGTCCTCAACACCCACTCCTGGTCCTGCTCGCCCCGGGAGATGCAACTCTGGTGGACCGGCGCCATCGGCACGGCCACCACCTGGAACAACCAGCCCATCTGGAACAGTCAGCAGGAACGGAAAAGCTTCGCACGCGGGTACGGCACCGCCTGTAACGACGACTACGTCTCCTTCAACCTCCAGGCCCTCACCCAGAGCGCGGCGAACGGCGGCTGGTCCGACATCACGGTCGGCATGCGCGCCACCAACGAGTCCGACACCGAGACCTGGCGGCTCTTCCAGGCCAACACCGCCGTGCTGACCACCGTCTACAACCGCGCGCCCCAGGAGCCGACCGACGGCATCTCCACGCCCGGCGGCCCCTGCGTGCCCGGCCCGGACCGCACCGTCACCGTCGCCAAGACGAACATCGTGCTCAGCGCGGTCGGCTACGACCCGGACGAGAACCTCCGCGGCCTGCGCTTCCGCTTCTGGAAGGTCGGCGAGGGCTGGCCGAACGGCACCGAGATCCCGGCGTCGAACGGCCAGCGGGTCAGCGTGACCATCCCGAGCACCATGCTCGAGGACAAGGCCACCTACAACTGGGAGGTGACAAGCGAGGACCAGATGGGCGCCTACTCGACGAACTACCCGCCCAGCACCGACTGGGCCTGCCGGATCACCATCGACGCCACCGCTCCCCCGGCACCCGTCGTCACAAGCGAAGACTTCCCGGAGGCGACCATCGACGGGCGGGTCTGGTCCAAGGTCCCGTTCGGCACCGGCGGCCGGTTCACGTTCACCGCGGCCGGCGCGGCCTCGTTCACCTACGCGCTGGACAGCATCAACCCGGTCACCGTCGCGGCGTCCAACGGCACCGTCACCATCCCGGACCTCAAGCCACGGCACTCCGGACCGACCACGATCGTGGTCCGCTCCTACGACGCGGCCGGCAACCGCAGCGAGGCGACCACCTACACGTTCTGGGTCGCCCCACGGTCCAGCGCGGACGGACCCGGCGACGTGACCGGTGACGGGCTGCCGGACCTGATCGCCATCAACCACAACGCCCAGCTGCGCACCTATCCCGGCGATGTCGGCGGGGAACTCGATCAGTCGCTGGCCGCCTCCTACACCGCCGACGGCACACCCAACCCCGAGGGCCACTGGTACGACTGGGGCAGCAGCACACCCGCGCTGATCACCAAACACTCCGACGTCTACCCCGGCGACGGCGTCACGGACCTGTTCGCCCGTACCCCCGACGGCGGTTTCTGGGTCTATCCCGGCGACGGATACGGCAGCTTCGACGTCGGCAAACGCCTCCGGATCCTGCTCCCGGCGAACGCACCCGCCCCCTCGTCCTGGACCCAGATCAAAGCCGTCGGCGACGTCACGGGCGACAAGCACCCCGACCTGTTCCTGCGCACCGGCACCTCGCTGTGGGCACTGACCGGCTACACCGGCGCCAGCTTCACCCAGGCCGTCGAACTCGACAAGAACGCCTGGGACCGACGCGAGATCCTCAACATCGCCGACATCAACCTCGACGGCACGCCCGACCTCCTCTGGCGCGACCCGTCCAGCGGCGTCGTCTCACTCCGCCCTGGCAGACCCGGCCCGGCCACCGGCAGCGTCACCCTGGAATCACTCGTCCCGGCCTCCTCCGACGTGACCGTCGGCACCGGCTTCACCACAGCCGCGGCCAGCGCCATCATCGGGATCCCGGACACCAACGGCGACAAGATCCCAGACCTGTGGGTACGCAACGGCAGCACCGGATACCTCCAGCTCTACCACCCCAGCAGCACCGCCATCGGCATCCCGATCGGCAACATCATCGAGGCCGACTGGCGCCAGTTCAAATCGTTCGCCTGAACACCGCGGGTGAGGGGCCACCGCAGGCCTCTCACCCCCGGCGTCATACGAGTCCCACCTGGCATCGCATCAGCCGTCACACAGCCCGTCGCACAAGGCGTGCCACGCCGGGCGGCCGGTTACCCGCCCAACCGGGCCTGGTCCGGGCTGCCAGACATGCTCAACCAGCGAAACTGTTTGCGGCATGCATCTACGATGGCGCGGCTGGAGACGAGGGGGACGGGATGAGCGTAGACCGTGCGGGGATCGATCTTGCTGAGTTGCTGGAACGCGCCCGGGCCCAAGTCTCGGCCGCCGCGCCGCCGAAGCCGCCGTCGATGCTGGACGATCCGCATGCGGTGGGGGTCGGGCTGGCGGCGGACGGGCAGGTACGGGCGCAGATGGCCGCGGACGGGCGACTTGTCGGGCTGCTGCTGGACGACCGTACCGCGTCGATGTCCCGGAACGAACTGCAACAGGAGATCATCGAGGCGGTGAATGCGGCCTGGGCGTCGCTGCGCGGCGCGAACGCGGCGGAGGCGTCCGTATCCGCTGCGGATCCGGCGCAGCTGGCGGCCCGGCTGGCGGAGGTCCAGGAGCAGGGGATGCGGTCGATGAACCGGATCACCGAGGGCCTGCGCGACGCGATGCGGCAGATCGAACAGCAGACGCGCCGATGAGCGGCTTCGAGGTCAACCCCGAGTCAATGCGCGCCACCGACGATCGGATCGGATCCGTCTTCCAGGCCGCGCTCGCCGACTTCGAGCGCCTCGATGCCGAGACCGCCGCGGAGGACGCGCCGTGGGGCGGCGACGACCTGGGCAAGCTCATCGGCGAGGTCTACCAGGGCGCGTACGCGATGGCGTTCAACTGCCTCTACTCCAACCTGGACACGATGGGCGACTACAGCTACCAGCTGGCGGTCGCGGCCGACGCGTACGACGCGGTCGAGGAGGAGATCGCGCAGCAGATGGGCCGGATCGGATCGGCGCTGGGCTAGCCCGGCGGCGCACGGCACACGGGGGAGGCATGGAGTGGGTCTGCAGTTGCCCGCTGAACTGATCGAGGTACTCGGCTTGCTGGGCTTCACCTGGCCAGAGGCCGACGAGGAACGGCTGTTCGAGCTGGGCCAGTCCTGGATGAACGCAGCCGGCATGATCGGCGGTCACGTGTCCGCGGCGGACGCCGCGGCGGCCGGGGCCTGGCAGGGCAACCGCGGTGAGGCGATCACCGCGTTCCAGACCGCGTGGGCGGCGGCGGACGGCCCAACCGCGCAGCTGGCCGACGCGCAGACCGGGGCGCAGATCATGGGCGCGGGCCTGATGGTGATGGCGGGCGTGGTTCTCGCCCTGAAGATCAACGTGATCGTGCAGCTGACGATCCTGGCCATCGAGATAGCCCAGGCCATCGCGACCGCGGTGGCCACGTTCGGCGCGTCGCTGCTGGAGATCCCGTTCTTCAAGATCGCGACGCAGTTGATCCTCGACCAGTTGCTCAGCATGGCGATCGACGCGGTGCTAAATGGCTAGAGGTGGCAACTCCTCGTCGGGAGGCTCCTCGTCCGGGAGGTCGAACGACAACTCGTCCGGCAAGCGCAAGGCCGCCGGCGCCGTCGCCAAGGGCATCCTGAAACCGCTCGATAACGTCTTCAAGGACGGCAAGCGAGGCGGCGGCCACTCCTCGTCGCGCGGACCGGGTGGCCGCGACACGCCATCGCCGTGGCCGCACCGCTCCGGCGACCCGAAGCGCGACCTCGTCCAGGACCGCTTCGACAACTTCCGGCGCCGGGTGGAACCCAACGAGCTTCGCGGCGCGCCACCGTCCGCTACGGGCCGACCCGCCGGTCACGCGGACTCGAAGCACGGTGTCGACCGGGCGGCACAGGCCGACATCCTGAACAACCCCGAGCGGACGTTCACCGGTTACAACAAGAACGGCCGCGAGGTGGACATCTACTACAAGGACGGCTCGGTCGCCATCACCGAGGCCGGGAAGAAGGACTCGGTTATCACCGCCTACGGCAAGGCCGACACTACGCACGCGAACCCGAAGCCCGTCAAGCCGGAGAAATGGGCCGATGACGCCGCCTACGTCGAGGTCCAGCCGAGCCCGGCGAATACGGTAATTTACCCGAACCGCCAGCGCTGGGAAGAACAGGATTGGCCCTGATGAGCGACGCCCGAGAGACACAGGACTACACCGGCCGGTGGCGTCAGGAGATCGCCGCGATCGCCGACTCGCTGTCCCAGCATCTCCGGCAACGGGTGGAGGTGCTCCGCGCCACCGAGATGGCGGAGGCGTTCTCCGTGTCGGTGCGCGGCCCGGCGGCCTCCCCGACCGGTTTCGGCCTGGCATGGAACGGTGTGTTCGGCATGCAGATCATCGACGGACAGCCGCACATCAGTGTGTCGATGTTCTTCTACAGCCGTGGCGAACGGATCCGGCTGGCGGAGCACGACGGCAGCTACATCGAGCTGGAACTCGACGGCCGCCTGGACGGCAGCGGCACCTGGCGCGATCTGGGCTGGGTCGAGGACGAGTACGGCGAGTACGAGTCGTACGAGCGCTGGGAGTGACAGAGGACTTCACCAGCCGATGGAG
The DNA here is from genome assembly GCF_044454585.1 of Catenuloplanes sp. NPDC051500. Classification (NCBI taxonomy): domain Bacteria; kingdom Bacillati; phylum Actinomycetota; class Actinomycetes; order Micromonosporales; family Micromonosporaceae; genus Catenuloplanes; species Catenuloplanes sp. NPDC051500. The sequence continues at coordinate 168,042 of NZ_JBITDX010000015.1, read as the reverse complement.
CTGGGACGTCGCGGAGCTGACGAAACTCGACTCCCGGTCGGCCTGTCCAGCATTTCCCAGCATCGCCGCGGGCTCCTGCTTACCAGGCGGCAACGCGCGGACCAGGTTGCCGACTTAACACCAACTTCCCAGTCGGCTTGTCATGTACGAAGTTAACTGCGAGTTTGAATCCGCCGGGCTATCAGCGCTCGCATGCGTCGATAAGAAACTCCGAGACCAGGGCGATGTCGTCCGAGGTGATGTCGGCACCGCCGACTGCGTTGATGAGCCGTAACGCCTGCGCCTGGCGGCTTACGAGCCAGAGATCGACGTGCAGCGCGATGTCGCTCGCGACGGACACCTCGACGTTGCCGATCTGCTCGATCGCCGCGGGTCGGGTAGCCCTGTCGAGCATGATCCTGGTGATATCGAGGAAATCGGTGCCCTGCTTTGCAGTCGAACGATTCATGACTGCTTGCAACTTCATGGCTACCAGCGGTCCCGGCTCGGCTACAAGGGTGGTGGCTTCGATACTCTCGCCGTTGGATTGACTGACGCCAAGGGTCATTTCAGTTGCGGTGTCGTTGGCCCACGCATGTGACGACGCATGAAGCCGGTCGCCGGCATCGTCGCTGGGCTCATCGAGTTCGATCTGCGGGACCTCCAGGACATCGACTTTAACCTGACCGTAGGGCGTCGGCAGCAGGACCACGGCTGGCAGGGCCGGCTCGGCACCGAGGGCGGATCTCAGAACCTCGAGGTGGGGTACGTCGCCGTGCAGGCGGTCGACCACGTCGAGGTCCACGGTGGCGCGATAGGGGTTCGACAGCCGTGAAAGTACAGCTACCTCCGACAATGACCGGGGGTTGTCGAAGCAGCTTCTGGACCTCGATGATGCCCTGAATCACGATGGCCATGGCGTCTCCAAGGAAGACGACGTGGTTACCAGACACGAGGCCACCCGCCGGTAGGTGTCCATGCGTCCAGGATCTCCCGGCCGCGACCGGGGTCTTGCGCCAAGTCGAGCGCGACAAACAGGGGATGCGCGAGGGGCCATTCCAACGGATTGGCGGCAGGGCTCAGGCGGGACTGTACGACAACAGGAGCAGGGGCTACGCAGATGGTGGCGTGGGCCAGGGCCGATGTGGGCGCTACGCCAAGCAATGTCATGGCGCGACGTAGCACGGCTTGGTCAGGGACATAGAAGTCAAGGATCTGTCCCGACCGAAAAGCCACCGGCGCACCATAAGCAGCCGCAGCCGCCGAGGCCGTCAAGGCCCATCCGGTTCCCGACTCCGCTTCCTCCAGGCCCAGTCGCAACGCCCGAGCCAGCGAGATATCACCCGGCGGCGGTAGCTGCGAGAGGTGGACGCGCGGCGTCGCCCAGTGGTCGACCAGCTGCCAGAACAGGCGAGAATCCGTTACGGCGTTCATCTCGTCCACCAGCCCGTCGTTGCGAAGCGCAGACAGGATTTCGGAGACGGTGCTGGCGGAACGCCGCAGTCGACGAGCCAGCTCACGGACCGCAGTTCCCTGCCCGGGCCGCAGCAGCAGGGCGCAGGCGACTTCTAATCCAGCTTTGCCACGCAGGGCGCCCGCCCGTTGAGGGCGTTCACGAAGCGGAGTCACCTCGGCATCCACCACCAGACCGCGGGCGCGCAACGCGAGTCGGCCCCGCAGGTCGTAATAACCGGCACCTCCGGCAGTCAGGATTCCTCTGGCGTCCTCGGTCACCCGGTCGCCAACGATCAGAAGGGTGGCGTCGGATGGACCAGGTTCCTTGAGGGCACGTTCCGCAACGGTGCCATCGACAAGAGCTCGACGCTTAACGTAAATCGCCAGCTGTACACCGTTGACATCGAGATCGAGCTCCAGGCCCTCGTCCGGCGTCACGGTCGGTGCACGAGCAACGATCCCAAGCTGAGCGAAGGCGTCGGTCAGCAAAGCCTCGACAGCCACAAGCCCCATAATCACCGCCGTTCGGTGTTCGGTCAATACCGAACACCGAACGGTACCCTCGAGGAGACGAGCACCCGGCCCCGGGACGGCACGGACGCCCGAGGCCAGGAAGCACCGTGTCCAGCCATGGCACAACGAAGCCATGCGCCGGACAAGGTGCCTCACATCCATCGCCACATCGACATGCAGCGAACGCCTAGGTCAGGATTCGCCCAGCATTCCCCAGAGAACCAGGCAGGACCGCAGCCCAACGCACCCCTCTTGACGTACAGAAACGCCAATCTCGCCAGTTGCCCCAGGCGCAACTCGTAGATCACTGCCATTCAGGCACCTTTAATCTTCAAACTTCGATGCAGCGACATTCAAATAGGGCCTTGAACTGCTAAAACTCGGAGATCAGCCCTTGAGCAGCTGCCTCGACATGACGATTCGCTGGACCTGGTTCGTACCCTCGTAAATCTGGGTGATTTTGGCGTCTCGCATCATGCGTTCGACGGGGTAGTCGTGGGTGTAGCCGTAGCCGCCGAGCAGTTGGACCGCGTCTGTGGTGATGTCCATGGCGGCGTCGGAGGCGAAGCACTTGGCCGCTGCGCCGAAGTAGGTGAGGTCGGCGTCGCCGCGTTCGGATTTGCCGGCGGCGACGTAGGTCAGCTGGCGGGCCGCTTCGAGCTTCATGCCCATGTCGGCGAGCATGAATTGCAGGCCTTGGAAGTCGGCGAGGGCCTTGCCGAACTGGCGGCGTTCCTTGACGTACCCGAGTGCGAAGTCGAGCGCCCCCTGTGCGATGCCGACGGCCTGGGCCGCGATGGTGACGCGGGTGTGGTCGAGCGTGCGCATGGCGGTCCCGAAGCCGGTGCCGGGCTCGCCGATCATGCGGTCGGCGGGGATGCGCACGTTGTCGAAGTAGACCTCGCGCGTGGGCGAGCCTTTGATGCCGAGCTTCTTCTCCGGTGCGCCGAAGCTCACGCCGTCGTCCGATTTTTCCACGACGAACGCGGAGATGCCGCGGGAGCGGGCGGCGGGGTCGGTGACGGCGAAGACGGTGTAGAAGTCGGAGACGCCCGCGTTTGTGATCCAGCGCTTGGCGCCGTTGAGCACGTAGTGGTCACCGTCACGTTCGGCGCGGGTGGTCATGGAGGCGGCGTCGCTGCCGGCCTCGGGCTCGGAGAGGCAGTAGCTGAACATGGCCTCGCCGGCCGCGACCGGGCGTAGGTAGCGTTCCATCAGCTCCTCGCTCCCGGCCAGCAGCAACGGCATGGTGCCGAGCTTGTTGACCGCGGGGATGAGCGAGGAGGAGGCGCACGCGCGGGCCACTTCCTCGATCACGATTGCGGTGGCGAGTGCGTCCGCGCCGGCGCCGCCGAAGCGTTCCGGGATGTGAGGTGCGTGAAAATCCGCAGCGCGCAGCGCATCGTAGGAGGCGATGGGGAATTCTGCCTTTTCGTCCGCTTCCGCGGCATTTGGAGCTACCTTGGCGTCACACACTGCGCGAACCGCTTCACGCACCGCATCATGATCTTCTGGAATTCGATAGGCATCGAATGATGGGATTGTCGACATTGCGGCCCTTCCCTTTGCTAGCAACCTGCGCGGGTGCGAGGATACCGACCGTCATTCAGATCCTTGTTACCGACGCGTAGGAACTCTGACTATTGTCGCCTGCGCCCAAGGCCGAAACATGCTGTGAGCGGAGAAAAGGCGTGACGATCCCTTACCCCACCAGCCAGTCCGTGCAAGCGATCGCCCCGGTGACCCCGCCGTCCGGCGCTGCGCGGCCGAGGTTGACGTTCCTCGGCACTGGCTACCTCGGGGCCACCTACGCGATCTGCTTCGCGGAGCTGGGCTACGAGGTGGTGGGTTTCGACGTGGACGAGGCCAAGATCGCCAAGTTGTCCGCCGGCTCCGTGCCCTTCCACGAGCCCGGTCTGGACGAGCTGCTGCGGCGTAACCTCGCCTCCGGCCGACTGCGGTTCACCACCGACTACGCCGAGACCGCGCAGCACGGCGACGTGCACTTCATCTGCGTGGGTACGCCGCAGCGCGCCGAGAGCCAGGGCGCCGATCTCTCCTACGTCGAGGCGGCGGTGAGCGGCCTCTCCCAGCACCTGACCCGCAAGGCGCTGATCGTCGGCAAGTCCACAGTCCCGGTGGGCACCGCCGAGTGGATCGAGCAGCTGGTCGGCAAGCACGCCGACCCGGACCTGGGCATCGAGGTCGCCTGGAGCCCCGAGTTCCTCCAGGAGGGCTTCGCGGTCGAGGACGTGCTCCGGCCGAACCGCATCGTGGTCGGCATCAAGAGCGAGTGGGCGAACAGCATGCTCTTCGCCGCGCACAAGGGTGTCTTCGACCTCGCCGCCACCGAGGACCGCGAGGTGCCGATGGTGGTCACCGACTTCGCCACCGCCGAGCTGGTCAAGGTCGCGGCGAACGCGTTCCTGGCCACCAAGATCTCCTTCATCAACGCGATGGCCGAGGTCTGTGAGGTCGCCGGCGCGGACGTCACCCAGCTCTCCAAGGCGATCGGGTACGACCCGCGCATCGGCAACCGCTTCCTCCAGGCCGGCATCGGCTTCGGCGGCGGCTGCCTGCCGAAGGACATCCGCGCGTTCCAGGCCCGCGCGCAGGAGCTGGGCGCCGGTGAGGCGCTGCGGTTCCTGCACGAGGTCGACCTGATCAACCTGCGCCGCCGTACCAAGGTGCTGCAGGTCGCCGCGGATCTGCTCGGCCGCCGCTTCGGCCCGGCCGGCCCGGACCTGTCCGGCACCAAGATCGCGGTGCTCGGCGCCACGTTCAAGCCGAACTCCGACGACGTCCGCGACGCCCCGGCGCTCGCGGTCGCGGCGCTGCTGCGCAAGGCCGGCGCGGACGTGCACACCTACGACCCGCAGGGCAACGAGAACGCCGCCCGCGCGCTGCCCACGGTGACCTACGAGGACACCATGAAGGCCGCCGTGCAGGACGCGGACCTGGTCTGCGTGCTCACCGAGTGGGCCGAGTTCCGCAACGCCGACCCGACCTCGCTCGGCGAGATCGCCCGGGGCAAGAAGGTCATCGACGGCCGGAACTGCCTGGACAGCACGCTGTGGACCGGCGCCGGCTGGGAGTACCGCGGCATGGGCCGCCCGTAACACTCAGGAACGACACGGCCGGGATCCCATCGGGTCCCGGCCGTTTCCGTGCCCGCTTGTGTGGAAATTGATCGCCAGGACTACCCACCGGCCGTGCGCTTCGGCATGCTTCCTATGAGGGCAGTAGCGGAAGCGAACGTGGAGGGTGACGCATGGCAACCTATCCCTGCGCTTCCTGCGGCCGGATGATCAATCCGGCCGTCCGGTGTCCCTACTGCGGCACGGTCAACACGTTCCAGGACGAGATCTCGCGCATCGACGCGGCCATGGCCGAGCTGAAGCAGAAGGACATGAAGCTCGCCAAGGAGCGCGCCCAGCTCGCGGCCGATCTGAACACCGCCATCTTCCAGCGCGACACGCTCCGCGCCGCCAACACCGTCCGGGAGAAGGCGCAGGAGAAGGCGCGCACCCAGACCCGCCGCACCCGCCGCCGCACCGTGCGTCCCGCCGCGTCCCCGCGCCCCACCGCGGAAGCCGGCACCACCACGGTGATCATGGATGAGCCGCCGCCCCCGCCCCGGCGGCCACGGGTGCAGCCGATGTCCGAGGAGCCGCTGCCGGAGCACGCCGAGACCTCGTCCCGCTCGGTGCAGAACCTCATCCTCGGGCTCGCCTGGCTTGTGCTCGGTACCGCCGCGGTGGTGTTCGCCGCGGTCGCGATCGGCAACGTCGACTCCGTCGCCCGTGTCGGCGTGCTTCTGGTCGCGGCGGTCGCCGCGCTGGCACTCGCGCCGGTGGTGGAGCGGCGCGGGCTCAGTTCCACCGCGGAGACCATCTCCGCGATCGGGATCGTGCTGGTGCCGCTGGGCGGCTACGCGATCCACGAGGTCGTCAGCACCGCCTCCGACGAGATCTTCCTCGGCGTGACGTTCGCGGTGACCGCGGGCATCGCCGCGGCCTATGCGGGCGTGACCTCGCTGGCCACGCCGCGCTACGCGATGGTGCTGGCGCTGCAGCCGGTGCTGCCGCTGCTGCTCAGCCGGGCCGCCGGTAACAGCGCCACCGCCTGGGCGCTGATCCTCACGCTTGTCGCGGTGCTGGACCTGGCGCTCACCCGGGTGCTGCTTCGCTTCGGCACGCTCGCGCCGTCCTGGCCGGGCGGCCGCACCGTCACGGTGCCGCCGCAGCGGAGGGGCGCCGAGCAGCGTCCCGAGGGCTACGACGAAGAGCCGGACGCGGTGCTGAACAACACCACGGAGCGCAGAGCCCCGTCCGGCCGGTACCTGACGGAGCTCATCTGGGCGCTGTTCGGCGTGGCGGTCGCGACCGCGCTGTTCTTCGCCACCATCGCGGTGCTCCGGGCCGGCACACCGCCTGCGGCGTACCGTTCCGCGCTGGTTCTGCTGCTCGCGGCCGGCGCCGGGCTGGCCGGGGCCATGCTGCTGCGCCGCCCCGGGCTGCGCGACCTCGCGGCCGGCGCGATGACGCTCGCCGTGATCGGCGCGATCGCCCGGATAGCGTCTGTCGCCGTACCCGGCCGCGCGCTCGTCACCATCGCCGCGGCGGCCGCGCTGACCGGCGTCGGCATCCGGCTGCTCCCGGCCTACCTGCGCCGCGGCCCTCAATTGGCGGCCGCTGTCGCGCTGACCGTGCTGACACTTGTCATCGCGCTCCAGGCGATCCCGGCCTCGATCGCCCCGATCCGCGCCGCGCTCCCGCCCTGGGGCACCGATCTGTCCACCCACGCGGCCCGGATGGCGGAGTTCGCCGGAGAGCCAGGCTGGCAGCTGGCACTGAGCGCGCTGCTTGTCACGATCGCGGCCGCGCTGGCGCTGCCCGGCGAGGTCCGCTACGAGAGCGCGGTCGCCGGCGTCGCGGTCACCGCGCTGACCGTGCCCGCGTCACTCGGCCTGCTCTGGTCGGAGGCGCCGTGGCCGCTCGTGGTCGGCGCGATCGGCATCGGCCTGGCCGGGCTCGCGGCCCGCACCAGGAACGCGGCGTACGCGCACGTCATCGCGGCCGCCGTGGTCGGGCTGGCCGGTGCGGGTGCGGCCGTGTCCCGCCCTTGGCTGACCGCGGCCGTGCTCACCGCGCTGGCCGGTGCGGGCGTCATGATCGCGGTCGGTTCGCAGCTGATCCCGCGCGAGCGGCTGTTCGCCTGGGTGATCGGCGACTGGGCCAAGGGCGGCGCCGCCTTCGCGTTCCCAGGCGCGGTCGCCGCCGCAGTCGCGGCCATCTCCACCCCCGGCGACCAGGGTGCCACGCTGCCGATCCTGGCCGCCGCGTTCCTGGCCGTCTCGGTGACGCTCGGCTACGCCGCGATCAGCCAGGTCGCGCACCGCGCGGTAAGCATGCCGGTCACGGTCGGCGCCGGGTTGGGCGCGCTCGCGGTGACCGCCGCATCGTTCGGCGCCGATCGGGCCTCGGCCGCGGACGCGCTGGTCGGCGCGTTGATGCTTGTCGCGGCCGTGCTGCTGTTCCTGACCCCGCAGATAGACTCCGGCCGCCGCTCGGACCGGGTGCTCGACGGCGCGGACGTGGCCGCGGCCGCGGCCACGGTCGCGGTCATCGGCGCGCTTGCCCGGGTCGGCGCGATCGTCTTTCCGGACGCCCAGCTCGGCGTGGCCGCACTGATGGTGCTGCTTGTCGCGGCCGGCGCCTGGCTGCTGCCGGCCGACTGGCGGCGCGGGCCGACCACCGGCGTCACAGTGGCCGGCGCGGTCGTCGTCGCGATCGCCGGGTACCTCGCGATCGGCGCCGGCCTGCGCGCGCTCGCCATCTCCGGCTCGCTCTGGGACGCGGATCTCAACTCCTGGACCACGTCCCCGGCCACCGGCGGCGCCGAGGTGCCGCTCGCGCTGCTCATGCTGGCCGGTGCCGCAGTGCTCGCGCTGAACCGGCCGCTCGCCTACAACGCGGCCGCCGCCTGCGTCGCGCTCGCCACAGTCTCCGCGCCGGCCGCGCTCGGCTGGCCCTGGTGGTCGCCGATCGTGGTCGGTTGCCTCGTCGCGGCCGTCTGCGGTGTCCTGGCCGTGATGACAATCGTGCCGTCCGCCGGGTACGCCCGGGTCGCGGCCGCGATCGCGGTCTCGCTGCACGCCGCGGCCGCCAGCCTGGTGCGTCCGTGGACCACCTCGGCCGCGCTCGCCATGATCGCCGCCATCGGCGTGCTTGTCGCGGCGCTCGCCGGCGACCAGGGGCCGATCGCGCGCCGGGTGCGGGCCGCCCGCGCCACCCGTGGCGACCTGGAGGCCGCGCAGATCGAGCTGCCCCGGCATCTCTCCGTCATCGGCGGTTTCGCGGCCGGTGGCGCGCTGCTGGCACTGCCCGGCGTGTTCGCGGGCGTGGCCGCGCACCTCGGCCGCGGCGTCGACGTGGTGCTGCTCTCCGCGCTGGCCGGGTCCGCGCTCGGGCTGGCCGTGCTGGCCGTGGTCGGGCGGAACATTCCGCAGTACCTGCCGTACACCACGATCGGCGTCACCGGCGGCGCCACAGTCACGGCGCTGGCCTCACTGCCGACCGACCATCCGGCCGCGCTCTACGCCGCCGCTGCAGCGCTGCTGGGCGTGCTCGCCGAGTTGCTACGCGGCAGCACCAGCCCGCCGACCCGGGTGGTCACCACGACGCAGACGTGGTCGCCGACCGCGAGCGGCCGCTTCCAGGACTTCTTCTCCCGCGCGGTGACGGTCAGCCGGCGGTGGACGGTCAGCCCGGCGATGGGCGCGCTCTACGCGGGCGCGATCCCGGCGATCATCGCGGTCGTGCTGATCCTGCCGTACCTGGTGGCGTCGCTTGTCACGCCGTACCAGCAGCTGCAGTTGATCTGGGGTGGCCCGGTCGACGCGCTGCTTGACCCGCTGCCGGACCGCCCGCTGGACGGCACCAGCGTGCTTGCCGCGCTGCTGCTCACCGGCGTGGCCACGCTCGCCGCGCTCGGCTTCAGCGGGGACCGGCCGTTGTTGTCCGTGCCGGTGATCCTGCCCGGCCTGGCGGTCACCATCCTGATCATGCCGGTCGCGCTCGACTACAACTGGCCGGCGTCGACGCTTGCCGCGCTCGCCGTCTTCACGATCGCCATGCTCGGCCTGGCGCTCACGCCCACATTGCACACCGCCGCGGCGAGGCCGTTGCGCGCCTCCCGCAGCCTGGTGTTCGTGATCGGCCTGATGGCCGGCGGCGCCGGGCTGACCGGCGCGCTCGCCACCCGCCCGCTCACGCTCTTCACGCTTGCCGCGGCGGTCGGCGTGGGCATGGTCGCGGCGCTCGCCGGGCGCGTCGAGATCGCCCGGATCCTCGGCTGGCTGTTCGCCGCGGTGATGGCGCAGCTGTTCGTGGTGACGCTGCTGCTCACCGCGGGCCGGGACCGCTACTGGGCCGCGTTCGCCGTGCTCGCGGTCGGGGCCGCGCTGCTGATCGCCAGCTCGATGCTGCCCCGGCTGCGCGACCCGCGCACAGTCCGCGAGGCCTACGCGGTCGAGTGGGCCGGTTACGCGGCCGCGCTGCTGGCGCTGGCGCTCGCGTTCGACTCGGCCCGGCACGTCGCCGCGCTGCTGGCCGCGTGGGGCGCGGTGCTCGGCCTCGCGTCCAGCCGGCCCGGCCGCCCCGAGTCGGAGCGGCGCATGCTGTTCTGGATCTCGGTCGGCCTGGAGGTCGGCGCGTGGCTGCTGCTCATGCTTGTGGCGGACGTCGCGCTGCCGGAGGCGTACACGTTGCCGTTCGCCGCGCTCGCGCTGCTCATCGGCTGGCTGGAGTCGCGTTACCGCGAGGAGCTGAACAGCTGGTACGCGTACGGCCCGGCGCTTATCGCCGCGTTCCTGCCCACGCTGGTACTGGTCATCTCGCGCGAGACCACAGGCGTCCGGCAGATCGCGCTGCTGCTCGGCGCGCTGGTCTGCCTGATCATCGGCTCACGCTGGCAGCAGCAGGCGCCGCTGGTCATCGGCGCGGTCGTCACCACGATCGCGACGCTTCACTTCATCGTCACCATGGTCAGCGCCTGGTGGGTGCTGCTGCCGGTCGGCGGCGTGCTGCTCCTGCTCGGCGCCAACAACGAGAACCGGCGGCGGGCGATGGCGTTCCGCGGCAACATCGGCCGCATGCGGTAACCCACGGTGGGTGGTTGCGCACATAACGCCACCCTCGTGTGCTTCCGCTCCCCTGACGCCGCGCAGGCCGCACGATGAGGGTGCGGGTGGCGGAACGATGCGGTAGATGACACCTGCACGGGGGAAATCTTCATCGGGGGGACAGATCGATGGAGGATTCGACGACGTCGCGCGCGACGCGGCATTAGATTTCGGATGGTCCCCTGTCGCGCGAGCGTCAAGCGCGAAGAGATGAGGCGTGATGTTCGAGCAGAACAGCCCGGACCCGGACCTCGACGTCTGCGCGGGGCGATATGTCCGGGCCCGAGCCACCGCCGCCGACGCCGAGCGGGGCCGGCTGCGGGAGGAGTTCGTCTACGTCGCGCTCCCGTTCGCCGGGCGGCTGGCCAGCCGGTACTACGGGCGGGGTGAGCCGCCGGAGGATCTGGACCAGGTCGCCCGGCTCGGCCTGCTGAAGACGATCGACAGGTACGAGGAGCACCGCGGCTCGTTCACCGCGTTCGCCGTGGTGACCATCCGGGGCGAGTTGCGGCGTCACTTCCGCGACCACACCTGGGGCGTCCACGTCCCACGCCGCATGCAGGATCTCGGCCTCGACCTGAACCGTGCCACGGGCACGCTCTCCTCCCGGTACGCGCGGACGCCCACCGACGCTGAACTGGCCGACTTCCTCGGTGTCGGCGACGCCGACGTACGGGCGGCCCGGGCGTCCCTCGCCGCCTACCTGCCGTTGTCGCTCAACCGCCAGGTCACCGAGGAGGAGGACACCGAACTCGGCGACCTGCTCGGCGCGCCCGACCCGTCACTTGCCGCGGTCGACGACCGCGCCGCGATGAGGCGCCTGCTTGAGCGCATGCCGCAGCGGGACCGGCGCATGCTGGCGCTGCGCTTCTGGGGAAACTTCACCCAGGCGGAGATCGCCGAGCAGTTCGGCGTCTCGCAGATGCAGATCTCCCGGCTGCTCGCCCGGTCCCTCTCCTGGCTGCGGATCACGCTGCTCAGCGACGTCGTGCCGCCCTGGCCGGGCACGACCGGTGAGCCGGAGGTGCGGGTGGAGCTGCGCGCCGGCCCCAACCGGACCCGCCGCGCGTACGTCTACGGCGAGGTCGACCGGGACAGCGCGGCCCAGCTGCGCGCCCGTCTGCTCGCCGCGCTCTGCGCCGCCCAGCCTCGACGGCTGGTGGTGGACCTGCACCGCGTGCCGTGGATGGACGCCGCCGGCCTGGCCTCGCTGGTCGCGGTGCACACCGCCGCCCAGGGCCGCGACGTGGAGCTGACCATCACCGGCGTGGCACCGCACCTGGCCCGGCTGATCAGCACGACCGGCCTAGGCTTCCTCCTTCAGCCCTAGGGCTGCCCACACCACCTTGCCGTCCGTGGCCGGCATCCACCCCCAGTGCGTCGCGGACGCGTCGATCAGGGACAGCCCGGACCCGGGGCGGAACGGCGGCTGCAGCGGCACGGGCGGCTCCGGCGAGCCGTCCCGAACCGTCACGTGCAGGTGCCGCCGCCGCAGGGACACACGCAGCGTCATCATCGTGCCGACGTGATCGATCACGTTCGCCACCATCTCGCCGGCGATCACCGACGCCGGCCCGACCAGGTGCGGCAGCGACCAGCGTGCGCAGGCATCCGTGACCACGTCCCGGGCGTGCCGGGATGCGCCACGCACCGGCAACAGCTCATCACTCACCGTCAACATGCCGGAGTGGCCCCTGTCCAGTTGCGCGCGCGCCTCGGCCAGCCCGGACACGATGTGCTGCGCACCGAAGCCGCCACCGGTCAGCAGTTCCGCCGTCTCGGGCGGCGGCGCGCAGAGCACGACCGGCGTGCCCGGCCACATGGCCGCCTGCCGGACCACAAGCGTGAACACGCTCAATGCGTGCGGTTCCCGTACCCGCATCTCCGACAGGTCGATCAGGAGTGCCTCCGGCTGATCCGCCAGACACTTCAGCAATGCGACCCGCAGGCCCGTGGTGTCGGAGACGGCCAGGTCGCCACGCACCGAGACCGTCACACGGTCGTCACGCGATTCAACGGTCCAGGTCAGCACCGTGGCCCCTTCCTCGGGTTCCGGGGGATGGGTACCCGACCCGGCGGCATCCAAAAGTGCTACTCCTCCATCACGAGGATGGCGCCGACCGGCACGCCCTCGTCGAGCATGGGACTACACGCGATCCGGACCGTGATCTGCCGCCCGAGCCGGTTGACCGCCTGAAGTTCCAGCTCACCCGGCTCCGGCTCGCCGCCGAGCGCCTGCCGGATCACCGGGCGCAGCTGGTCGACAGGAAGTCCGATGTCCAGGTTGAGCAGGTGCCTGCCGACGGCCTCGCTCGAGCGCAGGCCCCACATGTTCTCCGCCTGACGGTTCCAGGAGCGGATCTTCAGGCTCGGGTCCACCACCAGGATGCCGGCCTGCAGATTGGACAGGATCGCGTCCATGAACGCGTTCGCACCGTCCAGCTCCGCGGTCTTACGGCGCAGGCGCTCGTTGCTGTTCTGCAGCTCGTCGTTGGTGGACTGAAGTTCCCCGTTCGTGGTCTCCAGCTCCTCGTTCGTGGACTGGAGCTCCTCATTCGTGGTCTCCAACTCCTCGACCGTAGACTGAAGTTCCTCGTTCGTGGTCTCCATCTCCTCGTTCGTCGACTGAAGCTCCTCGTACGCGGCCTCCAGCTCGCGGTTCGCCGTCTCCAGATCATCGCGCAGCCGCCGGGCCGCGGTGACGTCCTGGAACACCAGCGCCACGCCGAGCGGGTCCCCCTCGCGTTCCTGAAGCGGCGTGACCTGCACCTCCAGGAACGTCGCGTGGTGCCGCACGTCCTTCAGATACACGGTGCGGCGCTCCGCCAAGGCCTTCTCGATGTAGGTCCGCAGCTCCACCGGCCGGAATGACACGTCCAGGTCCTGGAACGGCCGTCCCACGTCTCGGAAGGAGACGCCGAACAGCCGCTCCGCCTGCTGATTGCTGATCACGACCAGCCCGTCCGAGCTGACCACGATCTGCGCGACCGGGCCGGCCAGCAGCGCGGCGAGGCGCATCTGATCCACGCCGAGCGAGTCGTCGCCGGTACGCACGGCGTGCTGCCAGCTCACGGTCGTCGCCGGGTAGCCGGCCGCGCGTGCGGTCCGCCGGAAGATGCGGTGCTTGATGTCGGCCGGCAGGAACAGGCCGCTGTGGTGGCGCAGCGTCTCAGCCCTGCCGAGAAAGAGCGCACCCCCGTCCCCGAGCGCGAAATGAAAGCGCGCAAGAATGCGCGCCTGCGTCTCCGGGGTGAAGTACATCAGCGTGTTCCGGCAGGTAAGCAGGTCGATTCGGGAGATAGGGGCGTCTTGCACAAGGTCATTTCGGCCGAAGATGACCGAGCGGCGCAGGTCCTGCCGGAACTGGAAACGCCCGCCGGTCTCCTCGAAGTACTTCGCGGCCAACTCCGGTGGGACAGCGGCGATCGCCGACCGGTCGTACGTCGCATGCCGCGCCTCGGCGAGTTGCTCGTCGTCGACATCCGTAGCGTAGATCTTGACGCGGTCCCGCAGCCCGTCCGTCCCGAGGATCTCGCCGAGCAGCATCGCCAGCGTGTACGCCTCCTCGCCGGACGCACACCCGGCACTCCAGAACCGGATCGGCGCGTCCGTGGGCTTGGCCGCCACCATCGGCTCCAGGACCGACCGGCGCAGGCTCTCCCACGCCTCCGGGTCCCGGAAGAAGGAGGTCACGTTGATCAGAATCGTGTTGAACAGCGCGGTGAACTCGTCCGGATGGACCTGCAGGTAATCCAGGTAATCGGTGTAGTCGGTGATCTGGAACACGGCCATCCGCCGCCCGACCCGTCGCACCAGGCTGGAACGCTTGTACCCGGTGAAGTCGAAGCCGCGCGCCTCCTTCAGGTGGAGGAGCAGTTCCTCGAACTGCCGATCAGCCTGATCCATCACGTGCCTTTCCGCATGTACTCGACACGGAAAAGCTACCGTGCACAGAAGCCCCCCGACAGAGGGGCGCGCACCTAGAGCGGAGCGCGCAGCTTCGCGTCCTTCTCGGCCACCATCGCGGTGAGCGACTCCTGGAACGAAATGACCTTGGCCTGCAACGACGCGTCCGAGGCGGCCAGGATGCGGACCGCAAGCAACCCGGCGTTACGCGCGCCCGCGATCGACACGGTGGCGACCGGGATCCCGGCCGGCATCTGCACGATGGACATCAGCGAGTCCATGCCGTCGAGGTACTTCAGCGGCACCGGCACCCCGATCACCGGCAGCGGCGTCGCGGACGCGACCATGCCCGGCAGGTGGGCCGCGCCGCCCGCACCCGCGATGATCACCTTGAGTCCCCACCCGGCCGCGCCGGTGGCGTAGTCGAGCATGCCCTGCGGCGTGCGGTGCGCGGAGATCACCCGGACCTCGTGCGCGACGCCGAACTCGTCGAGCGCCTCGGCCGCCGCCCTCATGACCGGCCAGTCCGAGTCCGACCCCATGATCACGCCAACGGAAACCGTCACCACTGTCCCTCTCGAAGCCATCTCGCGGCCCGGGCGGCCCGCGCCCGTACCGACGTCATGTCAGTTCCCAGCGCGGTCACGTGCCCGATCTTGCGGCCGGGGCGGACCTGCTTGCCGTACAGGTGGACCTTGATGCCCGGGTCCTCCGCGAACAGGTGGTGCAGCCGCTCGTCGAGGCTCATGTCGCCGGGCTCGCCGCCGAGCAGGTTCGCCATCGCGACCGCGGGCGCGGCCAGCGCGGTCTCGCCGAGCGGATAGTCGAGCACCGCACGCAGATGCTGCTCGAACTGCGACGTGCGCGCGCCCTCGATGGTCCAGTGGCCTGAGTTGTGCGGGCGCATGGCCAGCTCGTTCACAAGCAGGCCATCAGCGGTCTGGAACAGCTCGACCGCAAGCAGCCCGACCACGCCGAGCTGCTGTGCGACGCCGATCGCGAGCTCCTGCGCGGCGACGGCCAGCTCCTCGTCGAGGTCCGGCGCGGGGGCCAGCACCTCCACACAGATGCCGTCCCGCTGCACTGTCTCGACCACCGGGTACGCCCCGACCTGCCCGAACGGCGACCGGGCGACAAGCACGGCAAGCTCCCGGACCAGCCGCACCCGCTCCTCGACGATCAGCGGCGTGCCGGTTGCGACAAGCGCGGCGGCCGCGTCCGCGTCCGCGAGCGGGAAGACGCCACGGCCGTCGTACCCCCCGCGGGTGGCTTTGGCGATCACCGGCCAGCCGGCCTCGTCGCCGAAGTTCACCAGATCATCAAGGCCTTCGACGGTACGCCAGCGCGGCGCCGGAAAGCCCAGCTCGGTCAGCCGCGTCCGCATCAGGAGCTTGTCCTGAGCGAACTGCAGCGCCTCCGCGCCCGGGTGCACCGTGAACCCCTCGGCGGCCAGGGCCTGGATGTACGCGGACGGGACGTGCTCGTGGTCGAACGTGACCACGTCGCACGACTTCGCGAACTCGCGCAACGCGTCCAGGTCGGTGTGCTCACCGATCTGGACGTCCGCGGCGACAAGCGCGGCGCCGTCGTCGGGAGACTGGGCCAGCACTCTCAGTGACTGACCGAGAGCGATAGCGGCCTGGTGGGTCATCCGGGCCAGCTGGCCACCGCCCACCATGCCGACAACGGGCAGACCGGTTCGGGTATCCATCTCGTCGATCAGCGTAGCGTGGCCGCCAGCTCCTCCTCCGAGGTGACCGGGCGGTCGCAGACGAAGCCGCGGCACACATAGGCGGTCGCCGTTCCGCCGATCATCGGCCGGTCCGCGAGCAGCGGCACGCCGGGCTGGTCCGGGCGGCCCGCGACCACCACCGCGCCGGGCGGGGCGAGGCGTCGTGCGGCCGCGACCAGCGGGTCCGTGTCCGGGTTCTCGGTCACGACCGCGATCTCGAACGGGCCGGAGACAAGCGCCTCCGCCGCGGCAAGCGAATTGCCTGTGAAGCGCGGGTGCTTGTCCGCGATCGGCGCGATCGTGCGCAGCGCCGCCTCGGCCGCGTCCCGGTAGCGGGTCTCGCCGGTCAGCGCGGAGTAGGCGATCAACGCGTTCGCCATCGACGACATGCCGGACGGGGTGGCGTTGTCCGTCGGATCCGCCGGGCGGGTGACCAGCTTCTCCGCGTCGTCCGCGGTGTCGAAGAAGCCTCCGGCCCCGTTCCCGAACCGCTCAAGCGCGGTGTCGAGCAGCATTCCGGCCCGCTCCAGCCAGACGCCGTCGCCGGTCAACTGGTGCACGGCGCAGAACGCCTCGGCCACGCAGCCGTAGTCCTCGAGCACGCCGGCCGGGGAGCCCGCCACGCCGTCCCGGGAGACGCGCCGCAGCCGCCCGCCCACCAGGTGCACGGACGCGAGCAGTTCGGCAGCACGCACGGCCAGGTCCGCGGGAACCGCGCGCTCGGCCGCGTCCAGCAGCATGGCGTAGTGCGCGAGCGCGGTCACCGTCATCCCGTTCCAGGCGGCCACGACCTTGTCGTCCACCGCCGGCTGCGGGCGCCCGGCCCGCGCGGTGAGCAGCCGCGTCCGCACGTCCCGCCACCTCGCGACGATCGCCGGGTCCGCGTCGTCGATGTCCCGGGCCAGGCGCAGCACGCTCGTACCGTGCTCGAACGTGCCCTCGGTGGTCACCGCGAAGAGATCGGCGGCCCAGTCGCCGTCCTGCTCGCCGAGCGTCTCGCGCAGCTGGTCCGGCGTCCAGGCGTAGGTCAGCCCCTCCACGCCGTCCGTGTCCGCGTCAAGCGCGGAGGCGAAGCCGCCGGAACCGCCCTCGACAGTGGTCAGGAACTCCACGATCTCGCCCGCCACCCGCCGGGACAGCGGGTCGCCGGTCAGCCGCCACAGCTCCGCGTAGACCCGCAGCAGCAGCGCGTTGTCGTACAACATCTTCTCGAAGTGCGGCACTGTCCAGTGCGCGTCGACCGAGTAGCGCGCGAACCCGCCCGCCAGCTGGTCGTAGATCCCGCCGCGGGCCATCGCCTCGGCGGTGTGCCGAACGATCTCAAGCGACCGCGCGCCGCCCGTCCGCTGCCAGTGCCGCAGCAGGAAGCTCAGATTCATGTGCGGCGGGAACTTCGGCGCGCCCCCGAAGCCGCCGTGCCGCTCGTCGTGCTCCGCCGCCAGCCGGGTCGCGGCCGTGTCGAGCAGCTCCGCGGAGATCGGCGCGGTCGGCCCGCCGGCCAGCTGCGCGCCACCGATCGCGGTGACCACTGCCGCGCCCTGCTTGATCACCTCGTCGCGCTGCTCCGACCAGGCCTTGGTCACCGATCGCAGCAGCCCGGCGAAGGTGGGCCGGGGGTAGTAGGTGCCGCAGAAGAACGGCTCACCCGACGGCGTGGCGAAGACGGTCATCGGCCAGCCGCCCTGCCCGCTCATCGCCTGCGTCGCGGTCATGTACACCGCGTCGACGTCCGGCCGCTCCTCCCGGTCGACCTTGATCGCTACGAACCCCTCGTTGATCAGCGCGGCGATCTCGTCGTTCTCGAACGATTCGTGCGCCATCACGTGACACCAGTGGCAACTCGCGTAACCCACCGAGATCAGCACCGGGACCTCGCGCCGCCGCGCCTCCGCGAACGCCTCCTCGCCCCACGGCCACCAGTCGACCGGGTTGTCCTTGTGCTGAAGCAGGTAGGGCGAGGTGGCATCCGCGAGCCGATTCATACCCCAACCCTTACACACCATCAAAACCCTCCGCGGGTACGCCGGGAGTCCCTGTTTCTCCTTCCCACGGATCTCTCGGACCGGCGTGACAGCTGCCGATAACTGGGGACATGCCCCTCACTCCGCTGCTCGCGCTGCACGGCCAGCCCCCCACGGCCGCCGTCACGGATGCGCTGCAGCAGGTGCTGCAGGTGGTCCGCCGCCGCCTCGGCATGGACGTCGCGTTCATCTCCGAGTTCGTCGGCGACCGGCGCGTCTTCCGCTGGGTCGACGCGGAGGAGCCGATCTCCGGCCTGAGTCCCGGCCTCGGCGACCCGCTTGAGGAGTCCTACTGCCAGCGCGTGGTGGACGGCCGGCTGGCCGGGATCGTGCCGGACACGTCCGAGAACCCGGTCACCCAGGCGCTGGACGTCACCCGGGCGCTGCAGATCGGCAACTACATCGGCACGCCGCTGCGGCTGAGCAGCGGTGAGATCTACGGGACGCTGTGCTGCTTCTCCTCCGCACCGGACCGCACGCTCAACGCCCGCGACCTGGACTACCTCAACGACGTGGCGGAGATCGTCACGGTCACGCTCAGCGCGGCGGATGCGAGCCGGCGCGAGCACGCCCGGATCCGGGACGGCCTGGCCGAGCTGGAGCGCGGCGGCGGCCCGGTGGTGGTGGTCCAGCCGATCGTGGACCTGACAAGCGGCAAACTCGCCGGGGCGGAGGCGCTGAGCCGCTTTCCGACCGGCTCGCCGCTTACCTGGTTCGAGGAGGCGACCCGGGTCGGCGAGGGAATCGCGCTGGAGCGGTCCGCGATCCGCAACGCGCTTGCCGCCAGCCGGGTCACGCCGGGCTTCATGTCGGTGAACCTCTCCCCCACCACGATCCTTGCGCCCGGCACGCTTGAGCTCTTCGCCGGCCTGCCGCTGGACCGGTTCGTGGTCGAGCTGACCGAGCAGGAGAAGATGGACGACCTCACCGACGTGCGCGCCGCGCTCGCGCCACTGCGGGAGCTGGGACTGCGGGTGGCGATCGACGACGTGGGCGCCGGGTACGCCGGCCTGAACCGGGTGGTGCAGCTGCGCCCGGACATCATCAAGCTGGACATCGGCCTGGTCCGCGGCATCGAGGGCGACGAGATCAGGCAGGCGCTGAGCCGGGCGCTGATCTCGTTCGCCCAGGGCAGCGGCTCGAAGGTGATCGCGGAAGGCGTGGAGACGCCGGGCGAGCTGCGCATCCTCCGCGATCTGGGCGCGGATTACGGCCAGGGCTGGATCTTCTCCCGCCCGTGCCCGCCGGATCAGCTCACCGACGGGGACGTCTACGACCTCGACCGCCTGTAGCGGCACGACGAGGGCGGCGAGGCCAAGGCCCCGCCGCCCGATTATTGAGCCTTTTGCAACCTGGTCCAACCCGTGCACGCCCGGCCCGTCGACCTCAGCGTGGCGTTGCCCGCTCGCCAGGTTGAAAAGTGCTCAATTCAGGGATGTGCGGCCCCGTTGGTCGTTGTTACGACCACTCGCTGCCGTTGTGCTGGGACAGAACCTTGCGCACCATGACGGCCCCCTCGATCTCGAACGTTTGTTCTATTCTACGGTCGCCGTACGACATTTTCCGGCGGCCGTGGCGGACGGACCGGGCCCTGTCCGGGCGGTCGCGCGCACCGCCCGGCACCTCGTCCCGATCACTTCGAATGGTGACTCATCACGGCAAGCCACCAGAGACAGTCACCTGTCCACGAAAGGCCGATAAATCCGGCTAACCTGCGATGTCTCTGCCTCAACTGTGCGGTAAGCAATCACCGCGGGCAATGCATTTATCGAGTCAGGAAGCGTCGTCCGCGCCCGGTCAGGAAGCGTCGTCAGCCGCGCGCAGCGGGACCACTGTGGCGCGCGCCGCGGAGTCGCGAAGCGTCCGCAGCAGCATGATGATCTTGTCGCGCCGGACCGGCCTGCAGAAGTGGTAGCCCTGACCGGAGTCGCAGCCGAGGCTGACAAGCGCGGCCCGCTGATCCGCCGTCTCCACACCCTCCGCGACCACCCGCGCGTTGAGGCGGCGCCCGAGTTCGACAGTGGCGCGGATGACCGCTGTGGCGCGCGCGGAGTCGGCCATGTCCCGGACGAACGAGCGGTCCACCTTCAGCTCGTCGACCGGGATGCGGGTGACGAAGCTCAGCGACGAGAAGCCGGTGCCGAAGTCGTCGAGCGAGAGCTGCACGCCCAGGTCGCGCAGGCCGTCGATCACCTCGTCGACCACGTCGGTGCGGCTCATCGCCACGGTTTCGGTGATCTCCAGGACCAGCAGGTGCGCGGGCACGTGGTGGCGGCGAAGCAGCGCGCCGACCTCGCCGGGCAGGCGCGGGTCGAGCAGGTTGCGGGCGGACAGGTTCACCGAGATCGGCACGTCCAGGCCCTGCACGCGCCACTCGCCGGCCGTGGACAGCGCCTGGTCGAGCACATATCCGGTGAAGCGGGCCAGCAGCTCGCTCTCCTCCACCGCCCGGACGAAGTCGACAGGCGTGAGCAGGCCGCGGCGCGGGTGCTCCCAGCGGATCAGCGCCTCCACGCCGGTCGGCGCGCCGGTCGCCAGGTCCACGGCCGGCTGCAGGTCAAGCACCAGCTGGTCGTCGGCGACGAGCGCGGTACGCATCTCGGCCAGCAGCGACAGGTGGTCGACGGTGGTGGAGTCGGCGGCGCCGTCGTACGCGGCGATCCGGATGTTCGCGGACTTCGCCCGGTACATCGCGTGCTCCGCCTGGCGCACCCGCTCGGCCATGTCCGCCGCGGCGGCCGGACTCACCGCGACACCGACCGTGACCTCTACGGACATCGGCACGTCACAGACGTCGAGCGGCTCGGACAGGCGCTGCGCGATCTGCCGGGCGCGGCGCAGGATCGGCGGCTCGGCCGGGGCCGGCGGCGCCTCCTGCGGCCTCTCGGGCGCGACCGCGATCATCGGCCGGGGAGGCGGCGTCGCCCGGGACGCGCGCGGCCCGTCCGCCGCGGTCAGCAGCAGTGCGAACGCGTCGCCGTCCAGCCGGGCCAGCAGCTCGCCGGGCCGGGCCAGCGCCAGCAGCCGCTCGGCCAGGCCACGCAGCAGCACGTCACCGGCCGCGTGGCCCATCGCCTCGTTTACCCGCTTGAGCCGGTCCACGTCGAACAGCAGCAGCGCGGCGGGCGCGTCCCGGTCCAGCTCGCCGAGCGCCTGGTCGCCCTCGGCCAGCAGCGCCACCCGGTTGGTCAGCTCGGTGAGCGGATCGTGGGCGGCCTGGTAGACCGCCTGTTCGGTGAGATCGTGAACCTGCCCGCTGATCGCCGCGTTACCAAGAGCGAGGGCGAGTGCGTCACCGTACGCGGAGAGCACTGCCTCGTTCCGGAAGGCAGCCCCGGTGGACGCCGGGAAGTGCACGCGGATCTCGCCGAGGTCGCGCTCGGCGGCGATAAGCGAGCGCGCGAACAGCACACTGTCGGGATCGGAGGGTTCGGTGACCGGAGGAGCGGCGACCACCAGGCCGTTGCGGTCCGCCGTGTACCGGTTCGTACCGCCGGCCGTGACCACGTCCACCTCGACCCGCTCCGCGCCGAACAGGTCAAGCGCGCCCTCCGCGCCCGCGGTCGCCACGGCCTGCTGGTCCGGCCCGTCAAGTGCACCGGTCGCCGCCGCGAACGTGATCCAGGTCCGCTTGTTCTCCTCGTCGCGCAGCCGGTGGCCGTACGCGTTGTGGACGAACCAGAGCGTCGGCAGGATGAAGACCAGCCAGCGCGCATCCACCTCGATCACCGCGATGGACGCGAGGCCGACAAGCACGTTTCCCGCGAAGAGCGGCAGCTTGACGCGCAGCGCGGGCCAGCTGAGCACCGCGATCGGCAGCTCGTGCCGCAGCGCGAGCGTGATCACGGCCAGGCCCACCGAGACCACGAGGTACGCCAGCGCGGCGGCGGTGAGCTGCAGCGCACCGGCGAAGGTCAGCGCAGTGCCCGGCGTGAGCCCGATCGCCAGCGCCAGCACGGAGGCCGCGGTCGCGCCGGCCACCAGGGACGATCCGGCGTGCACGGCCTCGGCGGTCGCACGGTGCACCCGGCCGGCGGAGAGGACGGTCCAGGCCAGTACCGCACCGGCCGCGGTGGCCGCGGGCAGCCACTGGGCGGGCAGCAGGTGCAGGCCGACGAGCAGCGCGGCCTCGCCCCAGGTGACGCTTACCGAGCCGGTGGCGACCTGGACCCGGACCCGGGCCAGCTGTCCACAGGCGACCAGGCCAGCCACGACGATCCAGCGGAGCCAGGTGGGCAGGCCGTCCGCCGTGGACGGACCGGAGACCGGCAGCAAGAGGCCGACAAGCGCCGACGTCAGCGCGACGGCGAGGACCGAGGCGTGCAGGGTGCGGACCGCGCGCGTCATCCCGGGCCGCCCGAGTCCCCGAAAAACCCCGAGCCGTTGAACCCAGAGCCGTTGAACCCAGAGCCGTTGAACCCAGAGCTGCTGAACCCCGAGCCAATAAGCACAGTGGAGACACCGCCGGCAGCCGGACGATCACTCATCGTAGGCATCGGCGACCGCCCCTTTCCGCGCAGGGTCCAGGGGTAATTACACCCCCCGGCGGAAGGCTAGGCCAATCGTGCAGCGCGCAACAGGGGTTGACGGCCCTGCCTCAGTGCCGGTCCAGCCACAATGGCTGGTCAGCGGCGGACGCTCAATTCTTGGGAGCGCTCCCGCTCTCTTCCTTCGCCGTGGCGTCGCCCTCAGACTCTGTCGGATCAAGGACTTTCCGCTCGCCATCAGACTCTTCGGACTTCGGCGCGGTGGGCGGATCGAACGATTCCGGCAGCCGGCGCAGGCGCTTGTTCATGCTCCGGATCAGGAACACCGTCGCGATCGCCAGCAGCACGATGACGAGCGCTCCCATCGGGCCGGTCAGACCGCCCGTACGCGTGTCACCGAAGTTGTTCTGCGCCAGCACGTCCAAGCCCATCGCGCCACCTCCTCGTTCTTCCCGCCCACCGTACGCCCGCCCGATCAGCGCGCGGTCACCGAGTCTCGGATCCCCGCGAACAGGTCCGTCTCCGGCACCTGGCTGTCGACCAGCGACCTGGCCAGCTCGAAGTCCTCGGTCGGCCACACCTTCAGCTGCAGTTCCATCGGCACGTGGAACCAGAAGCCGTCCGGGTCGACCTGGGTGGCGTGTGCCCGCAGCGCGTCGTCCCGCACGGTGAAGTACTCACCGCACTCCACCCGCGTGGTGATCTTTTCGCCCCGGTCCCGGCTGGCGTCCCAGCGGGCGATCCATTCCTCGTACGGCGACTTCAGGCCCGCCGCAAGCATCGCCTCGTGCAGCGCCAGCACCCGGTCCTTGGAGAAACCGGAGTTGTAGTACAGCTTCAGCGGCTGCCACACCTCGCCGGCCTGCGGGAACCGGTCCGGGTCGCCGGCCGCGTCGAAGGCCGCCACCGCCACCTTGTGGGTCATGATGTGGTCCGGGTGCGGATATCCGCCGTTCTCGTCGTATGTGGTGATCACGTGCGGACGGAACTCGCGGATCAGCTTGACCAGCGGCTCCGCGGCCACCTCCGGGTCCATCAGGCCGAAACAGCCCTCCGGGAGCGGGGGCAGCGGGTCGCCCTCCGGAAGACCGGAGTCGACGAACCCGAGCCAGGCCTGGTCGACGCCGAGGATCTCCCGCGCCGTGTCCATCTCCTTACGGCGGATGTTCGCGATGTCGGCCCAGATCTCCGGCCGGTCCAGCTTCGGGTTCAGCACGCTGCCGCGCTCCCCGCCCGTACAGGTGACCACCAGCACGGAGACGCCTTCCGCGACGTACTTCGCGCTCGACGCGGCGCCCTTGCTCGACTCGTCGTCGGGGTGGGCGTGCACCGCCATGAGACGCAACTGCTCGGACAACGCTGACTCTCCCTCGTGACCTGCCGGTTCGTTCCTTCCCACCTGCTGCGAGAATGAACCGGACTCATTCTGGCCGACCGGCCTCCGACGTACCCAACCGCAGGAGTGTGGCTCCGGTGACCGAGACGCCCGCGACAACGCCCGCGGCGACCCCGGTGTTCCCCCCGGGTCGTTACGGCCGCCGACGCGAGCAGCGCAGACGCCGCCCGTGGGTGGTCGCGCTCGCGGTCGCGGTGGTGCTGGCAGCCGGTGTCATGATCGCTTACTCCGAGTGGCAGAAGTACGGCGACCCGGCCTATGACGCCCAGGTGATCAGCTATACGGACATCTCCGACATCGGGATCGTCGTGCACTTCCGGGTGAACGTGCCGGAGAACGGCGGCGCCACCTGCGCGGTCCGTGCCCGCAACCGGGCCGGCGCCACGGTCGGGTCCGCGGAGGTCCCGGTGAGCGGCATCCCGGGCGGCGATCCGGTAACCGTCGATCACCGCCTGGTCACCACCGAACGGCCCTTCATCGGCGAGGTTCTGCGCTGCCGCGCTAACTCCTGAGCGCCCACGCCATCACTGCCGGTAAAACTCGGTAGTGAAATGGGTTGGGCACCGCTGGTAAGTTGGTAGTTCAACCCTGTTCGCCGTAAGCCGTTTCTGTTCGTCGAAAGTACTGCTCATGCCGGTAAATCAAAGGAGATCGTCTGTGTCCACGACCTGGCTTTCCCAGGACGCGTACGACCGGCTGCAGGCCGAGCTCGACCAGCTGATCGCGGCGCGCCCCGTCATCGCAGCGGAGATCAACGCGCGGCGGGAGGAGGGTGACCTGCGGGAGAACGGCGGTTACCACGCCGCCCGCGAGGAGCAGGCCAAGCAGGAGCACCGCATCCTGTACCTGAAGGAGCTGCTCCGCGACGCCGCGGTCGGTGACGCGCCGACCGCCGACAAGGTCGCCCCCGGCATGGTCGTCACCATCTACTTCGACGACGACAAGGACGACACCGAGACGTTCCTGCTCGGTTCGCGCGAGATCTCCGCGACGACGGACTACACCGTCTACAGCCCGGAGTCCGCGATTGGCAAGTCGATCCTCGGCGCCTCCGGCGGCCAGACCTGCACCTACACGGCCCCGAGCGGCGCCGACATAAAGGTCACTGTCGTAAAATTCGAGCCCTTCTCCGGTTAGCCGCCGTTTCCGCAGGCGGCTGACCTCCGCCTGCGGAAAATCACCACCTCAACCACGCGGGGGTACGCCGGCCGGCGCGAGCCGCACCGAATAACCCGCCCCGCGCAGCGTGCTGAGCAGCACCTCGCTGTGGTCGGCACCGCGCGTCTCGACCGAGAGCGCCACCTCGACCTCGCCGATCCGCAGCAGCGGATTGTGCCGCAGGTGCTCGACGTCCACGACGTTCGCCTGCAGCTCGGCGATCCTGGTCAGCAGCGTGGCCAGCTGCCCCGGCCGGTCGCCGCAGCGCACCGCGAAGCGCAGGTACCGCCCGGCCGCGGCCAGGCCGTGCTCGATCAGCCGGACCAGCAGCAGCGGGTCGATGTTCCCGCCGGACAGCACGGCCACCACCGGGCCGTCGACCTCGATCGCGCCGGCCAGCAGCGCGGCCACCCCGACCGCCCCGGCCGGCTCCACCACCAGCTTGCCGCGCTCGAGCAACGTCACAAGCGCCCGGGAGATGTCCTCGTCGGACACCGTGACCACGTCGTCGACCAGCTCGGACACGTGCTGGAACGTCACGTCACCGGGGCAGCCGACCGCGATGCCGTCCGCGATCGTGCCGAAGCCGGTAAGCCGCACCGGCGCGCCCGCGGCCAGGGACGGCGGGAACGCGGCCGCGCCGGACGCCTGCACACCGATCACCCGCACGTCCGGGCGCAGCGCCTTCACGGCGACGGCCAGGCCGGAGACCAGGCCGCCGCCGCCCACGCCGGTGACGATGGTGCGGACCTCCGGGCACTGCTCCAGGATCTCAAGCGCCACCGTGCCCTGCCCGGCGATCACGTCCGGGTGGTCGAACGGGTGGATGAACATCGCACCGGTCCGGTCCGCGAACTCGCGCGCGGCCACGAGCGCCTCGTCCACGGTGTCGCCACGGAACTCGACGGCGGCGCCGTACCCCCGGGTGGCCGCGACCTTCGGCAGTGGCGCGCCGACCGGCATGAACACGGTCGACGAGATGCCGAGCAGGCCGGCCGCGAGCGCGACGCCCTGCGCGTGGTTCCCGGCGCTGGCCGCGACCACACCGCGGGCCCGCTCCGGCGCGGAGAGGCGGGAGATGCGCACGTACGCGCCGCGGACCTTGTAGGACCCGGCCCGCTGCAGGTTCTCGCACTTGAGCCAGACCGGCACGCCGAGCAGCGCGGAGAGCGGGCGGGACGGTTCCAGCGGCGTCGTGCGGACCACCCCGGCGATCAGCTTCCGGGCCGCCTCGACGTCAGGCAGCGAGACGAGATCACCCATCCCCCGATCGTCGCACCCGGGGAGGCGGTGGCAAGCCCGGGGTATCGCGGCCGGTGCGAGGCACGAGCCCGTCATACCTATGACACAGGCTCTACCGCAGCGCCGGGAAGACCGTGGGGGCGTGCCGCTGCCAGGGCGCCGCCATCTCGAACTGACCGGCCACTGCAAGCAACGTCGTCTCCGCGCCGGGCGGGCCGACCAGCTGCACTGCGAGCGGCAGGCCGTCCGGGCGCACGCCGACCGGCACCACGAGCGCGGGCAGGCCGGCCAGGTTCCACGGTGCGGCGAACGGGGCGTACCGCATGCAGGCCAGCATGTTCGCCGACCAGGACTTCGTCGCCCAGCCGTCGGCCACCGGCGGGGTGGCGGCCAGCGCCGGCGTGATGAGCAGGTCGAATCCGTTGTCGGCGAAGAACGCGATCGAACGGTCGCGCCAGTCCTCCCGGTCGCGCTCCCGGACGTACCCCCGCTGGATTGTGATCTTGCCGAGTCGTGCGTGGCGGCGGGTGCGGCGCTGCAACGACGCGACCGGCAGGCCCTCCTGCTCGACCTTCTCCCAGGCGGCGCCGAGCCAGGTGGCGATGCCCCGGACGCCGAGCGAGACCGGGTACGCCGGATCGCGCGCGACAGCGGTGTGCCCGGCGGCCAGCAGCAGGCGGGACGCGGCGGCGACCGCATCACGGTTCGGCGCGTCGACGCGGATGCCGGGCGCGGGCGAGCGGGTGGAGACAGCGATCTTCAGCTGGGACGGCTCGGTCAGCTTCGCCGAGTCGCGGCCGGCCAGCACCGCGAACCCGATCGCCGCGTCCGCCACGGTGGTGGCCAGCACGCCGTGCTCGGTCATCCCGAAGAAGGAGTCCGCGACCGGCGGCGGGGGCACCACGCCCCGGCCCGGCTTCAGGCCCACAAGCCCGCAGCACGCGGCCGGGATGCGGATCGAGCCGAACCCGTCGTTGCCGTGCGCGATCGGCACCAGACCTGCCGCGACCGCCGCGGCGGCGCCACCCGAGGAGCCGCCCGGCGTGCGGGTCAGGTCCCACGGGTTGCGCGTCGGCACCTCGTCGCAGTCGGTCGTCGCCCACATGCCCAGCTCCGGCATGCGGGAGGTGGCGACCACGACCGCGCCCGCGCCGCGGAGCCGGCGGACCACCTCGTGGTCCTCCTCCGCGATCGGGCCGCGGGCCGCCGCCGAGCCGTTCCAGGTGGGCAGGCCCGCGATCGCGGTGTTCTCCTTCACCGCGACCGGCACGCCGGCCAGCGGGAGACGGGTGAGGTCCTGCTGCTCGTCGACCTTCTCCGCCTCGGTCGCGGCCTCGCCGCCGCGGACGATGCGGAGCGCGCCGAGCAGTGGGTCACGGGAGGCGATGTGCTCGAGGTGGTCGGCGACGACCTGCGTGGCGGACGTGTCTCCACGGCGCACTCCCCGGGCGATCTGCTTCGCCGTGGCACCCACCCAGTTGGGCACCGGCTCCGTCATGACCCCTCCGCCTGTGTATGGGGCCCTCCGGTCAGAGGGCCCCGAGATAGATCAGCGCAACGCCTGGTCGAGATCCGCGATGAGATCATCGACGGTTTCGATGCCGACCGACAGTCGCACGAGATCGGCGGGAACTTCAAGCGGCGATCCGGCTGTGCTCGCGTGGGTCATCCGGCCGGGGTGCTCGATCAGCGACTCCACGCCACCGAGCGACTCGGCGAGAATGAACAGCTTGGTGCTGTTGCAGATGCGCTCCGCCGCCTCCGGCCCGCCGGCCGCGCGGAACGAGATCATGCCGCCGAACCGGCGCATCTGCTTCGCCGCCACGTCCCGGCCCGGGTGCGAGTCCAGCCCCGGGTAGATGACCTGGGAGACGGTGGACTGCCGGGTCAGGTACTCGGCGATCTTCTCCGCGTTGTCGCAGTGCCGGTCCATCCGTACGCCGAGCGTCCGGATGCCGCGCATGGTCAGCCACGCGTCGAACGGGCCGTTGATCGCGCCCATCGCGTTCTGATGGAAGCCGATCTGGTCGGCCAGCTCCGGGTCGGTGACCACGAGCGCGCCGCCGACCACGTCGGAGTGCCCGCCGAGGTACTTCGTGGTCGAGTGGACCACCACGTCCGCGCCGAGCGCCAGCGGCTGCTGCAGGTACGGCGAGGCGAACGTGTTGTCCACCACAAGCAGCGCCTCCCGCTCGTGCGCGACGCCCGCGAGCGTGGCGATGTCCGCGATGGACAGCAGCGGGTTCGTCGGCGTCTCCACCCAGATCATCCGGGTGTGCGGCGACATCGCGGCGCGGACCACGTCCACATCGGTGATGTCCACGGCGGACCAGCTCACCCCCCACCGCTCCGCGACCTTGGCGAACAGGCGGAACGTGCCGCCGTACGCGTCATCCGGGATGATCACGTGGTCACCGGGCTGGAGCACCGCGCGGAGCAGCGTGTCCTCCGCCGCGAGCCCGCTTGCGAACGCGAACGCCCGGCGCCCGCCCTCGATCGCGGCCAGGCACTCCTGCAGCGCGTCGCGGGTCGGATTACCGGACCGGGAGTACTCGTAACCCAGCCGTGGAGCGCCGACCGCATCCTGTGCATACGTGCTGGTCTGGAAGATCGGGGGCACCACCGCACCGGTGCGTGCCTCCGGGTCCTGGCCCGCGTGGATCGCGAGCGTTTCGAAGCCGTGCGTCATGCGGCTAACGCTAGTCTGCCGGGGTGGCGGACTGTGTCTTCTGTGCGATCGTGGCGGGCACCACGCCCGCGTTCGTGGTGACCGACACACCCGCCGGGGTCGCGTTCCTGGACACCCGGCCGGTGTTCAAGGGTCATGTGCTGGTCGTGCCGCGGGCGCACGTACCCACGCTGACTGATCTTGATCTTGATGCTGTGGGGCCGTTCTTCACGCTTGTGCGGCGGCTGGCGGCCGCGGTCGAGACCGGACTGGGCGCCGGCGGCACGTTCGTGGCGATGAACAACCGGGTCTCCCAGTCGGTGCCGCACCTGCACGCGCACGTGGTGCCGCGCACCAAGGGCGACGGCCTGCGGGGCTTCTTCTGGCCCCGCACCCGCTACTCCTCCGACGACGAGGCCCGCACCTTCACCTCACAGATCACAAACGCCCTCGAGGGTACGGATATGTCGTGACAAATCGCCCGGGGTAAGGATCGTGCGCCCGCCGGTGTTGGATGCTTGTGGAAGCACGAGAGGAGCTCACCGTGTTCTTGCGGTTCAAGAAGCTGGACCTGGTCACCGAGGCGCAGGCGATCCCCGGCCGGTCGGTGTCGATGCCGGTGGCCGACCGCCACACCGTCCTGGGCACCTCGCTCACCGGACCCTGGCCGGACGGCGCCGAAGTAGCGGTCTTCGGCATGGGCTGTTTCTGGGGCGCCGAGCGCATCTTCTGGCGACTCCCCGGCGTCATCTCGACGTCCGCGGGCTACGCCGGAGGCTTCACCGAAAACCCCACGTACGAGGAGGTCTGCTCCGGGCAGACCGGCCACACCGAGGTCGTCCAGGTCGTCTACGACCCCGCGAAGATCGCCTTCGAGACCATCCTGAAGGCCTTCTGGGAGAACCACGACCCGACCCAGGGCATGCGCCAGGGCAACGACGTCGGCACCCAGTACCGCTCCGCCATCTACACCACCACCGACGCGCAGCGGGCGACCGCCGAGGCGTCCCGCGAGGCCTTCGCCCCGGTCGTCTCCCAGGCCGGCCTCGGCACCATCACCACGGAGATCGGGCCGCTCAAGCACTACTACTTCGCCGAGGACTACCACCAGCAGTACCTCTCGGACGCCAAGAACCCGAACGGCTACTGCAACCACGGCCCCAACGGCCTGAGCTGCCCCATCGGCATCGGCAACATGCCCGCCCAGACCTCCATCGAGGCCCCGGGCACCCGCTGACCCGCCGAAGTGCCATTGCGGCCGTCGCCATCTCGGCGGCGGCCGTATCCTTGGGCGGGAGGGGGTGGATGCATGCGCCGCTACGCCAAGCCGATCGTGACTGCCGACAGCCTGGACGAGCTGCATGGACCGTCCGCCGGCTCGATCAGCCTTCCGATTCACCTCGACTGGTCCGGTTCCCCGGAATATGACCTAGACGATCCGGCGCGGCAGGTCGACTACTACCGCACAGTCTTGATCGAGGCGACCAAGCCGTCCGACCTTCATACGTACCTCGATAGAGCGACATTGATCCGGCTTTGGCCGTCACTCTGGCTGCCACCGGAGCTGCGCAGCACCTGGGAGCAGCAGTTTCCAGAATTGCCCCGGTCGGACGGCACTCGCGCCGCTGCGTAGCATCCGGCTCATGGATCCCCGGCATCGGCGTCTCGCCGAGATCGCGCTCGCTGCCGCGGGCGAAGAACACGGGCTCGCGCTGGCCGGCGGCTATGCGGTACAGGCACACGGCATGGGGGAACGCCCCAGCGCCGACGTCGACCTCTTTACCGACTGGCAGCGACGTGCCGACTTTCCGGGCGCGGTGGATCTCGTCGTCGAGTCGCTGCGGCGTGCGGGATTCACCGTGACCATCGACATACGGGCAGAAACTTTCGCACGTCTTCTCGTCGCGCACGCCGACGATTCCGGCGACCGGTTCGACAAGGTGGAAATAGCGGCGGACTGGCGCTCCCATCCGCCCGTGCGGCTGGATGTCGGATCGGTACTGCATCCGGACGACGCCGTCGCCAACAAAATGGCCGCGCTCTACGGACGGGGGCAGTCGCACGCGATTTTCTCGATGTCTACGCGATCCTGGACAGCGGTCGCTACACCCGCGAGCGGCTACTGGCCCTGGCCGAGAACGCCGATTCCGGCTTCGACCGGGCGATATTCGCCCAAGCGCTTGGCGTAGCCGATCACATCAGCGCGAAGACCTTCGCGGCCTACGGGGTAAGTGAGCAGGTCATCGCGCTGGTGCGCTCGGTGTTCGCCAGTTGGCGGCGGGAGTTGGCGAACCGGTGATCAGCCGGCCGGGGAGTCGGGGCTCTGGCCGCCGAGGAAGCGGACGCGGAGGCCCAGGCGGTGGCCGGAGTTGATGATGTCCTCGCGGCGGGAGAGGCCGAGGACGTAGACGCCGAGGTCGAGGACGACCTCGTCGCCGTTGATCTCGACGGGGGTGACGCGGGCATTGACCTCACCGGCGATGCGGGAGGCCTCGCGGAGCAGGTCGCGGACCGCGGGCGGGGCGTCGGGGAAGGCAAGCTCCTCCTGGGCGGACTGCTCGGGCGTGACCGAGTCGGGGACGGCCTGGGCCGCGGTGCCGCTGCCCGACTGCAACTGCTTGATGAGCACTGCCACCTGCTGCTCGAGCAGCTCGATCCGAGCCTGCCGCGGGTCCGTCTCGTCGATCTTCTCGACCGGGGACTGGGCACGCTGGGTCAGACCGAAAACCTTCCACAGCTGGTTGCGGCCGTCCGACTTGTTGCGGGTGGCAAGGATGTGTGCGGCGAGCGCACGCTGCTGCTCGCGTGTCTTCCACGGGAGCAGGCTGGTGCTGTCGTACATGTACGTGTTGATCACCGAGGTGTCGAACGGCAGCATGGGCGTCTGGTCGTCGCGAATTAGGCAGATCGGGCGGTCCAGCGCGATCCGGATGCCGAGTTCGAGCATGACGTTCGCGTTGAGCGTGGACATGTCGCAGAGCACCAGGTCCGCGTCCTCCAGATTTCGCACGATGTCGGACAAGATCAGCGTAGAGCCGGACGCGGCCGGCGGGATCGCCTCGTAACCGGCCTCCTTCAGCGCCGGCATGATGAGGTACTCCAGCATGTGCCCGAAATGGTCGGCGTCACCTCCGTAGGCGGCTACGCGCTCTGCGGGAGTGCTGATGGGCATCGCGACGAAGCACTTCCGGTCAGGCGTCGGCAAACCGGCCTCCAGGGCGGAAACGGTACGAAGTCCCTGTCACGGTATCGACCTCGTGCCACGGCGGCATCCCTCATGTGGACCATGCGTTCCGCCTCCCGGGCGTACCCACGAGGTATTGATCTTGATGATCTGAACCCGCCGTTGAGCACGGTCGCCGGGCGTGTACTACGGTAGGCGCGATCAGCTCGGTGACAAGGGACGGTGTGGCGATGTCGGACTTTTCCCCCGTCCTGCGCACCTGTCTCTCGTGCCACGGCACCGGGGACCGCAACCGCCTCCCGTGCATGGCCTGCAAGGGTTCCGGGTTGGTGTGGTGTGAGGCCCCCGAGGAAGATCTCGTGGACGGCGATCGCGGCGCCGGGCCGGACGAGCGATGGCTCGACCCACCCCGTTAGTGCTGTCCGGCTCACCCGTCAGCGCAGTTTCGCCCACCCCGTCAGAGCTGTTCGGCAAACCATCGAGTGAAAGTTCGCCACTCGTTCACATGAGTGGCGTCCTGCGGGGGTAGCACAGAGAAATGGTCACCGCGACGCGTTTCCGGCGCAAGTTCGAGGTCATCGATACCGCGGCCGTGGCCGACTCGCCGTTGCCGGCGTCGCCTGTCGCCCCGTCGGACGATGACCGCATGCCGACGAACCTCGTGCTGCAGTACGTCCGCGCCCAGCGGGACACGATCCGGTGGACCGAAGCCGGCGCCCGCCGTGGCGACGCCGAGGCGGTCCACGACATGCGGGTGGCGATCCGGCGGCTGCGCAGCACGCTTCGCACGTTCCGCGGTCTGTGGGACACCGAGCGCGCCGAGTGGCTGCGCATCGAGCTGAAGTGGATCGCCGACCAGCTGGGACCGGTCCGCGACGGCCAGGTGATGGCCGAGCGGCTGGCCGGCGCGATCGAGGCGGAGCCGGCCGAGCTGGTTCGCGGCCCGGTCGCGGAGAGCCTGCGGGACGGCCTCGGTGACCGCATCGCGGCGGGCAGGGCCGGCCTGCGCAGCGCGCTGGACGGCGAGCGCTACCGGGTGCTGCTGGAGCGGCTCAACCGGCTGGTGCTTGCCACGGACGGCAGCTCCTCGTCCTGGCTGCGCAAGCGCACCCGCAAGGCGGTCCGCCGGGCCGACAAGATGCTTTCCACAGCGGTCCGCGACCGGAAGGCCCCGGAGGCGGACGCACGCCTCCACGAGGCCCGCAAGGCCTACAAGCGCGCACGGTACGCCGTGGAGGTCACCCGCCCCGCCGCCGGCCGCCCGGCCCGCCGGCTGGCGAAGCGGCTCAGCGCGTTGCAGGATGTGCTCGGCGCCCACCAGGACTCGGTGATCACCGGTGCGGTGCTGCTCGACGCGGCCGGCGCCGCCGCCAAACGGGGCGAGGAGACATTCACCTACGGCCTGCTGCACGCCCGCCAGGCCGACGCGGGGGTACGCGCACTCACCGGCCTGCCGAAGGCGCGCCGCCGTGCCGCAAAGTCCCGCGCACGCTCCTGGCTCCGCTGAATATTCCCTGGTCAGGAGTGTTCTTCAGCTCTCCAGGAAAACCGTTGCCGATCTCCGCAGGAGTGGTTACCGTGGCGGTACACGTGAGAGGAGGTGGTCCTAGCTTTGTGTAGCAATCGGACTCGTGAGGTGGCTGTCCGCTAGCCGCTGTCCTTGACAGTTGATTGACGTCGAGACCGTGTGGCAGCGGTGCGGCGAATACCAGGCAGCCATCCGACCCCCGGGGTTCCGGCCCAGTCCAGCCGGTCTGCGTTCGCGCAGAAGCCCCGGGGGTTGCTACTTCTCAGGGGTCGTCATCGTGAGCGCGCGTGAACTGGTCATCCTCGGCACGGCCAGCCAGGTGCCGACCCGGCGGCGGAACCACAACGGCTACCTGCTCCGGTGGGACGGCCTGCACGGGCTCCTCTTCGACCCCGGTGAGGGCACCCAGCGGCAGATGCAGAGCGCCGGCGTCGCGGCCGGCGACATCACGGGCGTGTGCATCACCCACTTCCACGGCGACCACTGTCTCGGCCTGCCCGGCATCGTGCAGCGCCTGTCACTCGACCGGGTGACGCACGAGGTGCCGGTCCACTTTCCCGCCGGTGGCGATGAGTACTTCGCACGTCTCCGGCAGGCCAGCTCGTTCTACGAGACCGCCACCATGACCGCGGCACCGGTGACCGACGGCTGGACGGCCGACCTCGGCGCGTTCACGCTTACCGCGCGCCGGCTCGCCCACTCCGTCGAGGCCTGCGGATATGCGCTGGCCGAGCCGGACTCGCGCCGGATGGTGCCGGAACTGCTGGCCGCGCACGGCATCACGGGTCCCGGCATCGGCGAGCTGCAGCGCACCGGCCGCCTCGGTGCGGTCACGCTCGACCAGGTCAGCGCGCCACGGCCCGGTCAGCGGTTCGCGTTCGTGATGGACACCGGCCTGTGCGACAACGTGTTCGCGCTGGCCGAACGCGCGGACCTGCTTGTCATCGAGGCCACGTTCCTCAACTCGGACGCCGCGCTCGCCGCCGAGGCCGGGCACCTCACCGCCGCGCAGGCCGCACGCGTGGCGCGGGAGTCCGGGGTACGCCGTCTGGTACTCACCCACTTCTCCCAGCGGTACGGCCCGGAGGAGTTCGGCCCGGACGGCCGCTACCTGGCGGAGGCGCGGGCGGAGTTCGACGGCGACATCGTGCTCGCCGAGGATCTCATGCGGGTGGACCTGCCGCCGCGTGTGAAGATCGACGCATGACCACCGTGATCCGCGAGGCGTCCGATTCGGACATGGAGGCGGTCGGCGCGCTGCATCTTGCGTCCCGCGTGACGGCCTACGCGGGGATCATTCCCGCCGGCGAGCTTGACGACACCACACCTGCCGCGATGGCCGAGTGGTGGCGCGAGCGGTGGCGCTGGGAGCGGGACGACCACCGGTTCATGGTCGCGGACGACGGCGGCACGATCATCGGCTTCACCTACGCGGGCCCGGACGAGGAGCCGGACGCCGCGGTCCTGCACGCGATCCACGTGACGCCGGGCCGGATCGGGTCCGGGCTCGGCCGGTCGCTGCTCGCCGACGTGGAGACCTGGTTCCGCGCCCACCCCGGGTGGACGCGGGCCACGCTGTGGGTGCTTGAGGCGAACGCCCGCGCCCGCGGCTTCTACGAGCACCACGGCTGGCGCCTGGACGGAACCACCCGGGTCGGCCCGATCGGCACCGCGATGGTGCCGCAGGTGCGGTACAGCCGCTCCGTCGATCATGGAGTTATCCCCCGATAACGGCCGGTTAGCGGGAGATAACTCCATCATCGGCGGAGCGCGGTCAGGCAGGGGCGAGGGCACGTGACCGTTCGTTGCGGGGGAACCGGTTACCCACGCACCCTCGCCCGCCGTTCCCATCACGCCCGGAATCGAACGCCTGGCCGGAGGCGTTCGACGATCGGCGGAGGCCTGCCGGTCGCCGGGACTCGATGGGTTCTGTGCGGGACGCCTCGAAGCTGGCGGGGCGACGAGGTGTCAACCGCGGGAGGATGCCACTTGTCTTTGCTCGCCGGGGGACGGTCAAGCTCTGGCGTGGCATCCCGTTGTAAGTCGCTGTGTTGTTAGTGGCCGTGTGTTGTTCGTGGCCGCGGTTGTCGGTGGCCGTGTCGACTACGGAAAGGGTGGGGCCGTGTGCCGGCCCTCATGCCACGCCTCGCGTGAGACCGCGGCCGCACGCTCGGCCAGCTGGCGCGGCGGGCATGGCCAGGGCCACCCGCACCACACACAACCGCCGCCGTCCTGATCCGGTCCCGCGTGCCGTCCGAGCATGACCTGGG
Source organism: Catenuloplanes sp. NPDC051500 (assembly GCF_044454585.1). Classification (NCBI taxonomy): domain Bacteria; kingdom Bacillati; phylum Actinomycetota; class Actinomycetes; order Micromonosporales; family Micromonosporaceae; genus Catenuloplanes; species Catenuloplanes sp. NPDC051500. Next base: position 132,318 of record NZ_JBITDX010000015.1, on the reverse strand, counting down.
CGTCCCGCCACAGCAGACGATCCATGATGTCGGGCGGCTCGGCATGGTCAACGACGACCATTCCTCCCCCTTAGTCTTTCCCTCCTGTACCGGAGGTAATCCACCGAGGTTTCGGAACCTCCGTACGACGAAGTCAACCGTCGGCGAGCGTTCGAACGCCGGACACCGTGTGCGATTGCGCGATGTGGACGGTTACTCTTCGCATTGCGGATAGATGGCGCTGAGCTGCGGATATGCGTGATCGATATCGTGCATTACTCGCGCTCATCTATTCACTCACGAATTCGCGCGCAGATGACAGCTTTTCCTCTGTCCATCTCAATATTTCGAAATCTTGTCCCGCGGAAATTCCATTCGCCGTCGACGCGGAGAGCCCTTGTTCACGTTGGGCACAGAGCCCTCTGTCCACCTCCGCCACAGAGCCCCCTGTTCCCCTTCGGCACAGAGCCCCCTGCCCGCCTTCGGCACAGAGGGCCCTGTTCGCCTTCGGCGAAGCAAGGCATTCAGCTGCCCACCCCCGGCGTTGCCGCTGACATGGACGCCGACAAGCGCGATGCAGACAGCGAAGCCCTCGACGCATACAGCCAGGTGGTGAGCCGGGTGGCGGCCGGCATCCTGCCCAGCGTGGCCGCGCTCGCGGTCCGCACCGACCGGGGCGCCGGCGCCGGTTCCGCGGTCGCGTTCGCCGCCGACGGACTGCTGCTCACCAGCGCGCACGTGGTGGCCGGCGCCCGCTCCGGGACCGCCTCGTTCGCCGACGGCTCACAGTCCCGGTTCGACGTGGTCGGCGCGGACCCGCTCTCCGACCTGGCCGTACTCCGCACCCGGACCGGCGGCCACGTCCCACCGGCCCCGCTCGGCGACGCCGACCTGCTGAGGATCGGCCAGCTCGTGGTCGCGGTCGGCAACCCGATGGGCCTGGCCGGCTCCGTCACCGCGGGCGTGGTCTCCGGACTCGGCCGCTCCATCCCGGCCCGGGACGGCCGCCGGGTCCGCCCGATCGACGACGTGATCCAGACCGACGCCGCACTCAACCCGGGCAACTCCGGCGGCGCGCTCGCCACCTCGAACGGCACGGTGGTCGGCGTCAACACCGCGGTGGCCGGTTACGGCCTCGGCCTCGCCGTCCCGATCAACGCCACCACCCGGCAGATCATCGACGAGCTGGTCTCCGCCGGCCGCGTGCGCCGCGCCTGGCTCGGCGTCGCCAGCGTCCCGGTGCCGCTCCCGCCGCCGCTCGCCACCCGTCTCGGCCAGCGTCACGGCCTGCGCGTCGTGGAGGTGGTCCCGGGCTCCCCGGCGGGCGTGGCCGGCATCTTCCTCGACGACGTCATCGTCTCCGCCGGCGGCCGCCCCACCCAGGACGTCCAGACGCTGCTCAAGCTGATGCTCGGCCCGGCCATCGGCACCCGGCTCCCACTGACGCTCTACCGCCGTCAGGCCATGGTCGACGTGGTCACCATCCCAGCCGAACTCTCATAGCCCGAACACCCCACAACGCTTAATTCGGGTTCCCGCTCTGCGGGTGGTCCAGCCCGCATGCTCCCGCGGGCAAACCTCGGGGCGGGCAAAGACTCCGCTGGCGCTCCGCTTTCCCCACCCCATCGGAGCCGGTCCCGCGCGGGCCGGGGCAAACCCGGCGCGTTTCCCGCCGCTCACCCCCGCCCGAGAACAAAGGCCCGACACCCCAGCCCTCGGGCGTGGAGGCGATACCTCGCTGTCCGCCGACGCGACATTCACGAGCGCGACGGCCACAAACCGCTCTTGCAGCCGCGAACCGAGGCAGCCGCGGCTTGGGCGGGCACAAGGGCCGGCACCGAGGCCGGGGGTTCCGCAGGCGTGCGGGTCGGTCGTGGCACTTCAGCAGGCCTCAGGGCCGGGCATGAACGCAAAACCACACCGGATCCGCATATGTCAGGACGCAGCCCGCGCTCACGACCCGCGTCAGGTGGAGGCCCCGCGGCCAATGCCCAGGTCCGAGCGCTACGCGCCCGACATGTCGTTATATGAGTGCCTGCCTGTGCGTTCCTCCTGACGCCGAAGGCGCATGAAGGCCCACGTCAAGATCCTTGCGGCTCTGGTGGCCCCTATCCGAGCGCGATAAGGGCCACCAGAGCCGCAAGGATCTTGCATCCCGCCAGATGGACGCGAAATCCCGCACAACGAACCCATCTCGGCGCGGAGCGCCCGACCTGCCGTGGCCCTGGCGCGGCGACACGCGAGAGCCAAGATCGACTTGCCTTCGGCAAGCTCTCGGCTTCGGTGCCAGTCCTTGCAACCACCCAGCCCAAGATCAACCTATCCTCCCGGCCACATCGCTCCCTCGGTGCAGGCCCTTGCGACCACCCAGACCGCAGCCGCCCAGACCGCGACCGCCCTGACCACAGCCGCCCTGACCGCAGCCGCCCTGGCCGCGATCGCCCGGACCGGCCGCCGCTTAGATGATGGCCCTGCCGCCCCCGCGTGCCGCGAGACCGTCGATCAGCCGGAGCAAACCGCCACACTCCCGGCCTCGATGCCAGCCTTCGATCGCCGGGCCCCAGACCGCCGCACGCGGATGGGCGACAGAGTCGGGAGCAGGCGGGCCGCATCACCGCGGGAGCGGGAAAACGGGTTGGCTGTTCCTGGGTTGGGGTTGCTGTTTCTAGGTTGTGGGTGACAGGTGGGCGAGCAGGTCCTGGCGGGTGAGGACGCCGGCGGGCTTGCCGTCGATCAGGACCATTGCGGCGTCGGACTGTTCGAGCAGCTTGACGGCCTCGCTGACGGGCTGGCCGCCGCCGATCATGGGGAGTGGCTCGGCCATGTGGCGCTCGATGGTGTCGTGCAGGTGGGCGTGGCCGGAGAAGAGCGCGTCGAGGAGTTCGCGCTCGGCGACGGCGCCGGCGACCTCGCCGGTGACCACGGGCGGCTCGGCCTTGAGGACCGGGAGCTGGCTGACGCCGTACTCGCGCATGTAGTCGATCGCGTCGCGGACGGTCTCGGTGGGGTGCAGGTGGACCATGGGCGGGATGCCGCCGCCCTTGGTGGCCAGCGCCTCCGCGACCGTGGCCTCGGTGCCAGACGTCTCCAGGAAGCCGTAGCGGGCCATCCAGTCGTCGTTGAAGATCTTGGAGAGGTAGCCGCGGCCGCTGTCCGGGAGGAGCACCACGATCACGTCGTCCGGCTCGGCGCGGCGGGCGACCTCGAGCGCGGCGACCACGGCCATCCCGCAGGAGCCGCCGACCAGCAGGCCCTCCTCGCGGGCCAGGCGGCGGGTCATCGCGAACGACGCCTTGTCAGTGACCTCGACGATCTCGTCCGCGACGGTACGGTCGTAGCAGTCCGGCCAGAAGTCCTCGCCGACGCCCTCGACCAGGTAGGGACGCCCGGTGCCGCCGGAGTAGACCGAGCCCTCCGGGTCCGCGCCGATGACCTTGACCCGGCCGGCGGACGCGTCCTTCAGGTAGCGGCCGGTGCCGGAGATTGTGCCGCCGGTGCCGACGCCTGTCACGAAGTGTGTGAGCCGGCCGTCGGTCTGCTCCCACAGCTCAGGGCCGGTGGTCTCGTAGTGCGAGCGCGGGTTGGCCGGGTTGGAGTACTGGTCCGGCTTCCACGCGCCGGGGATCTCGGTGGCCAGCCGGTTCGACACGTTGTAGTAGGAGCGAGGGTCCTCGGGTGCGACAGCGGTCGGGCAGACGACGACCTCCGCACCGTAGGCGCGAAGGACGTTGCGCTTGTCCTCGCTCACCTTGTCCGGGCAGACGAAGACGCACCGGTAGCCGCGCTGCTGCGCCACCAGGGCCAGGCCGACGCCGGTGTTGCCACTTGTCGGTTCGACGATGGTGCCGCCGGGCTTGAGAAGCCCGGCCGCCTCCGCATCGTCGACCATCCGGAGGGCGATCCGGTCCTTGACCGAGCCACCGGGGTTGACGTACTCCACCTTGGCCAGCACGGTGGCCTCGATGCCCTCGGTGACCCGGTTGAGGCGGACGAGGGGCGTGTTGCCGATCAGGTCGACGACGGTGTCGTAGTAGCGCACGCCCACAGCCTACGTCCCGGAGTTCGGGAAGTTAGTGCGGCTTCCCGATCAGAATGCGATCACGGTCCTTCTCCCACTCGATGAACCGGTCGGTCTCGGACAGCACGGACCCGGCCAGCCAGGTGATCATCACCGCGTCGTCCACCAGCCCGACCAGGAGCAGGAACGCCTCCGGTACCACGTCGATCGGGGACACCAGGTAGGCAAGCGCGCCTGCCATCAGCAGCAGCGACTTGCCGCCGTCGTACTCGCCCTTGACGACTGCCTTGATCATTCGCGGGAGCGCCGCGAGCCGCTGTCCGACGGACGGGCCACCGCGCCGACTCGCGGTGAACGCGCCCCACAGAGCCTTGAATGCCGCTACCCGCCGCAGATTGTTCGCCATCTCTCCCCAGCTCCTCGCTTACGCCCCTCAATGGTGACCGTCCCCGGCAACCCCTGTGTACCCACCCCGGTGATCCACAGCACCTGATTGCTGAACTGTGCGAGAACGAACCGGAAAGCACCCCGGGTGCACCGGGTGCCGCTCGCACGATCGCGTTAATCTCGAACTCCGCCGCCCACACCACGGGCGCGGACAGCAACACACCGTCGAGGGGCGCTGATGAACGGGCGGACCGCACGACGCATCGCCAAGGCCGCGGTGCTGTCGGCCGGCGCATTGACCGGCGCGACGATCGCATCGGTGGGCCTGCTTGCCTCACAGGCCGAGCACGCCCGCCGCACCATCCCACTCGCCGAGGGGCCGCCGCCGCGCGCGGACGGTGTCTTCGGCGCCAAGTTCGCCGGAAAGCCACTTGTCATGGCCGTGCTCGGGGACTCCACCGCGGCCGGTTACGGCGTGTTGCGCACCCGGGAGACGCCTGGCGCACTGCTGGCCAACGGGCTCTCCCGGCGCCTGCGCCGGCCGGTCCGGCTGCACCGGTTCGCCGTGGTCGGCGCGATCACTGACGGGCTGAAGCACCAGCTTGTCGACGCGCTGGAGGCGCGTCCCGACGTCGCGGTGATCCTGATCGGGGCGAACGACGTCACCAAGCGGACGCCTGTCGCGGTCGCGTCCCGCCAGCTGGCCGACACCGTGCGCGCACTGCGCGGCGTCGGCGCCGAGGTGGTCGTCGGCACCTGCCCCGACCTGAGCACGATCCGGTCGGTCAAGCCGCCGCTGCGCTGGCTGGCCCGCAAGTGGAGCCGGGACCTGGCGACCGCGCAGACGATCGCGGTGATCGAGGCCGGCGGGCGCACCGTGTCGCTCGGCGACCTGCTCGGCCCGCGCTTCTTCGCGGAGCCGACCCGGATGTTCGCCTGGGACCACTTCCACCCCTCCGCCGACGGGTACGCACTGGCGGCCGCCGCAATGCTCCCGACAGTGGTGTCCGCGCTCGGCGCGCCGGGCGGCACACCGGCGTCCGCGCTGCGCCTGGACCAGGGCGTCCACTCGCTGTCCGACGCCGCGCAGGTGGCGGTCAAGCATGCGGGCACTGAGGTGTCGGCCGAGCGGGTGGCCGGGCACGACAGGGGTCCGCTGGGCCGCTGGGTGCGGCTGCGGCGGCTGGCCGTGGTGCCGCGTCAGCAGGCCCACGACGGGGAGACGCCGGTCGTACCCTTGGGAGGGGTTTTGTCGGAAACAGGGAAAAGCAGCCGATTGTCGGAGGACGGTCTGAGCCACGAGGATTGATCTCCGGTCGTCCCCTTGCCGGACCGGCCCGGCGCATCGAAGGCATGATGTGATGTCAGCTACGCATGGAGGAGGACGGTGATGAGCATGAGTCGGGAGGCTCGCCAGATCGGCCGCGCGGCGGCCATGACGGCGCTCGCCGGCACCGTGAGCGGTGCCGCACTGCTCGCCGGCGAGATCATCGCTGCGCGCAGCCGCCGCTACGCCAAGCCCTCCATGGGCCTCGGCCTGCGCACCTCGATGGGCCCGGCCAGTGCCACGCCGCTGCGTCTGGTGCTGCTCGGCGACTCCGGCGCGCTCGGCGTGGGCGTCGAGTTCCTTGCCGACACGGTCGGCGGGCACCTGGCCCGGCTGCTCTCCGAGGGCACGGCCGGGCACGGCGAGCGGCACGTGCACCTGTCAAGCGTCGGCGTCTCCGGCTCCCGCTCGACGGACCTGGCCACCCAGGTGGCCCGCGCGCTGCTCGGTGAGCGGCCGGACGTCGCAGTCATCCTGATCGGGGCGAACGACGCCACCTCGCTGCGCCGCCCCGCCGAGGCCGGCGCGCACCTGAGCGCGGCCGTGCGCCGGCTTCGCGACGCGGGCGTCGAGGTCGTGGTCGGCACCTGCCCGGACCTGGGGGCGGCACGCGCGCTGGCCCAGCCGCTGCGGCAGCTCGTCGGCGTGCTCGGCCGCCAGATCGCGAACGCGCAGGCCAGAGCCGTGCGGGAGGCGGGCGGCACGGTGGTGGACCTGGCCGTCGAGACCGGCGCCGTGTTCCGGGCCGACGCGGGGACGCTCTGCTACGACGGGTACCACCCGTCCGCGGACGGGTATCGGGTGTGGGCGCACGCGCTGCTGCCGTCCGTGGCGCATGCGGCATCGATGACAAATCGCCGTACCCAGTGACATGATGTTACCGGTGAGTTAACGTTCGTTCATGCCGGAAGCTGTCATCGTTGCCACTGCCCGCTCCCCCATCGGACGCGCTGCCAAGGGCTCCCTGCGTGACCTGCGCCCCGATGATCTGGCCGCCACAATCGTGCAGGCGGCGCTCGACAAGGTGCCCCAACTCGACCCGGCCACGGTCGAGGACCTCTACCTCGGGTGCGGCCTGCCCGGCGGCGAGCAGGGCTTCAACATGGCCCGGGTGGTCGCCACGCTGCTCGGCCTGGACGGCCTGCCCGGCGCCACGCTGACCCGCTACTGCGCCTCCTCGCTCCAGACCACCCGGATGGCGATGCACGCGATCAAGGCCGGCGAGGGCGACGTCTTCATCTCGGCCGGCGTCGAGACCGTCTCCCGGTACGCCCGGGGCAGCTCCGACGGCCTCCCCTCGGCCGCGCAGGCGCTTGTCGGCGGTGGGTGGGAGAACCCGCGCTTCGCCGACGCGGTCGCCCGCAACGCCGACCGCGCGAAGGGCGGCGCCCCGGTGTGGCACGACCCGCGCGCCGACGGCGACCTGCCGGACATCTACCTCACGATGGGACAGACCGCGGAGAACCTGGCGGGACTCTACGACGTCTCCCGCGAGGAGATGGACGAGTTCGGCGTCCGCAGTCAGAACCTCGCGGAGAAGGCCATCGCGAACGGTTTCTGGGCCCGCGAGATCACGCCTGTCACCACGCCGGACGGCACCGTGGTCAGCGCGGACGACGGCCCGCGGCCCGGCGTCACGCTTGAGGGCGTCTCCGGCCTCAAGCCGGTCTTCCGCCCCGATGGAAAGATCACCGCCGGCAACTGCTGCCCGCTCAACGACGGCGCGGCCGCGGTCATCGTGATGAGCGACGTGCGCGCCCGCGAGCTCGGCATCACGCCGCTGGCCCGGATCGTCTCCACCGGTGTCACCGCGCTCTCCCCCGAGATCATGGGACTCGGCCCGGTCGAGGCGTCCCGCCAGGCCCTGGCCCGGGCCGGCATGACAATCGACGACGTCGACCTGGTCGAGATCAACGAGGCGTTCGCGGCCCAGGTCATCCCGTCCTACCAGCAGCTCGGCGTCCCGATCGACAAGCTGAACGTGAACGGCGGCGCGATCGCGGTGGGCCATCCGTTCGGCATGAGCGGCGCCCGCATCACCGGCACGCTGCTCAACTCGCTCTCCTGGCACGACAAGACGATCGGCCTGGAGACCATGTGCGTCGGCGGCGGCCAGGGCATGGCCATGGTCATCGAGCGGCTGAGCTGATCTTGACCGGGTGACGCGGGGCAGGTTGCCCGCGGGAGCAAACGGGCGTGCCCACGACGTGAGTGGGCACCTCCGCATCTGCCGCCTTTGTTCAGAGCCGGCTGCGCAGCGCGGTCAGGCGGCCGGCGGCTTCGGTGAGGATCGCGTCGGGTGGGGTGGCGGCCCGGAGGTCGGCGGTGACCACCCGCAGCTGATCGATCAGGGCCGGGTCGTGGGGCAGGCGCGGGACCGGGCGGTGGGGCTCGCCGTCGGCGTCGGCGGCGGCGTCCGCCACCCAGGTGATCAGGGCGTGGAGCGCGTCCGCGCGGGTGCCGGGGGTGCCGTCGAGCGGAAGGGCCCAGCGCGGGGCCTCCCAGTGGCCGGTCTGCCGGACGAAACGCTCCAGGGCCTGATCGAGGGTCGCGGTGCTCACACGCCGAGGTTACCGGTGCCCCTCGGTCGTGTCGGATCGCCGGCGTGGGGTAGGAATGGAAAAGCCCGCCCGGGCCGGGGAGGGCTCGGGCGGGCTTCTCGTTCATGTGGGTCCTGCGGCTAATCGTCCTGGAGGAAGCTCAGCAGGCGCAGGATCTCCAGGTAGAGCCAGATGAGGCCGACCAGGATGCCGAAGGCCGCGGTCCATGCGTACTTCTGGGGCAGGCCCATCCGCACGCTCTCCTCGATCTCGCCGAAGTTGAGCACGAAGCTCAGCGACGCGACGACGATGCAGACCAGGCTGAAGCCGATCGCCAGCGCGCCGCCGTCACGCAGGCCGGTGTTGACGCCGAAGAGCGAGAGCACCAGGTTGATCATCATGACGGCGAACAGGCCGGTCATGACCGCGATCATGATGCGGGCGAACTTCGGGGTCGCGCGGATGACGCGGGCCCGGTAGAGGATCGCCATCAGGAAGAACACGCCGAACGTGGCCGTGGTGGCCTGCAGGACGATGCCGTCGTAGAAGCTTTCGAACGCCTTGCTGACCAAGCCGAGGAACGCGCCCTCGACGACCGCGTAGACGCTGACCAGGACCGGGTTGGCCATCCGCATGAACGAGATGACGAAACCGAGCACCATGCCGACGAGCGCGGCGCCGATCAGAAGCGGGAACGCAAGCCCGTTCGGCACGAGGACCCAGGCGGCCGCGGCGGAGAGCGCCGTGATCGCGAGCAGTGCGACCGTGCGGACGACGACGTCATCGACGGTCATCGGGCGGACGGCGGGGGGTGCCGCCGGGTACGCCTGGGACGGGTAAGGCTGGTCGTACCCCGCCGGACCGTAGCCGGGCGCGCCGCCCGGGCCGTAGGCGCCGTACGCGCCGGCCCGCTCGCGCTCGGCAGCCCGGCCGAGCTGGCTCAGCACCGGGTTGCTTGTCTTCACGTCTATGGCCTCCTGCCAGTAATGACACTCCTGCCAAGAGTAAGGGGTGGTCACCAGGAAGGAGGACCCGCAGACCTGTGAGATTCCTGAACAGGTGGACCTACATCTTGTGGGAGCGGACACCGAGGGAGTAAAGGAGAGTGCCCGGGGCGGGGGTCGAACCCGCATGCCTTTCGGCAGCCGCTTTTAAGGCGGCCGTGTATGCCATTCCACCACCCGGGCCGGGTGTGCGTCGCAGATGCCACGGTAGTGGTTGCGAGCCCGCCGGGCGCGTCGGCAGCCCTCCGGCACACTACTGTCGTTCCCGTGACGAGCCCCACACCCACCGGGACGGACGCTTCCGGCGACCCGGCGACCGGCCGATGGTGGTCCCGGCTCGACCCTGTTGACCTGGGTTTCTGCGCCTTCTACCTGTTCCTGGCGGGCTGGCTGACGGCCGGGCTGTGGCCTGACCCGGCCGCACGGGTACTGGCGCTGAATCCAGCCGATCAGACGCTCTACGAGTGGTTCCTGGCGTACGACACCCGGATAGCCACCGGCGATGTCACGTTGATCACTGATCGTCTGAACGTGCCGGACGGGGTGAACCTGCTCGCCAACACCTCGGTGATCCTGCTCGGCGTGCTGCTGACGCCGGTGACGCTGGCGTTCGGCGTGCCGGTGACGTTCGCGCTGCTTGTCGCGCTGAACCTGGCCGGCACCGCGATCGCCTGGCACGTGCTGTTCCGCCGGGTGCTTGACGCCTCGCCGCTCGCGGCCGGGCTGGGCGGCCTGTTCGCCGGCTTCGCGCCGGGCATGGTCTCCCAGTCGGTGAGCCACCTGCACATGACCGCGCAGTGGCTGGTCCCGGTGATGGTGTGGCTTGTGGTGCGGTTGTACCGGGCCGCCGGGGAGCGCCACCGCCGCCGGGTGATCACCTCCGCGCTGGGGCTGGCCGCTGCCGTGGTCGCACAGGTCTTCATCGGCGAGGAGGTGCTCTTCCTCACCGCGTGCACGCTTGCCCTGCTCACGGCCGGCTACGCGGTGCTGCTCCCGGGCGAGGCACGGCGGGTGGGCGGCCCGTTCCTGGCCGGGATGTCGATCACCGCGGTGGTGGCGGGCGCGCTGCTGGCGTACCCCCTGTGGGTGCAGTTCTCGGGTTCGCACGGGGTGAGCGGGGTGCTGTTCGCGCCCGGGTTCTTCGTCACGGACCTGGCGAGCTTCGCCGCGTTCTCGCCGCTGACGGTCGGCGGTGGGCCGGAGGCGGCGGACCTGACCACCGGGCCGAGCGAGTACAACACCTTCTTCGGCTGGCCGGTGCTGCTGCTCTTCGCCGGCTTTGCGGTGTGGCTGCGGCGGGATCGGGCGGTGCTTGCCGCCGCGTTCGCCGGGCTGGCCATGGCTGCGCTGTCGCTCGGGCCGTCGCTCGTCCTCAACCGCGAGAACCTTGACATCCCGGGGCCGTTCGCACTGCTGGAGGACGTGCCGGTGGTGGACGCGGCGCTGCCGATGCGGTTCGCGCTGCCGCTGATCCCGGTGATCGCGGTGGTGATCGTGCGCGGCGTCCGGCACGGTCTGACGCTCGCCGGTCCCGCCCGCTACGTCGCGCCCGCGCTTGTGGCCGTGGCGCTCCTGCCGCTGACACCGGTGCCGCTTGCGACAGGCGACCGGCCCCCGCTGCCGGTCTTCATCGCGGACGGCCACTGGCGGGAGTGCGTGCCGCCCGGCGGCGTGCTGGTGCCGCTGCCGCTGCCGACGCCGCAGGAACCGTGGCCGATGCGCTGGGCCGCGGCGGCGGACGCGGAGTTCGGGCTGCCGGAGGGCTTCTTCATCGGGCCCTACGGCGCGGAGGGGACACCCGCGATGGGCACGTACCGGCGGACGCTGTCGGTGATCGCCACCGAGGTGCTGCAGACCGGGCAGCCGGCGACGATCGATGATCAGAAGCGCGCGAACGTACGGCTGGATCTGGAGTACTGGAGCGCGTCGTGCGTGGTGGTGGCGGACTCGACGCCTAACGCGCCGGCGCTGCGGGCCACGATGGAGACGCTGCTCGGCGTGCCGGGAACCCGATCGGCCGACGTCGTGTACTGGCGGGCATGAGAAAGGGGCAGACCCGTTCGGGCCTGCCCCTTTCGACGACGATCAGGCGGTCGCCTCGACCTTTGGTGCTTCCGCGGTCTCGACCGGCTTGGCGGTCTCGGCCGGCTTCGGCTCCAGCGGCGGGGTGACCTCGGTGAACTCCTCGCGAGGCGCGTGCAGCTGGCCGAGCGCGACCACCTCACGCTTGAGGAAGAACGCGAGCGTCCAGTCCGCCACGACCCGCACCTTGCGGTTGAACGACGGGATCTGGCTGACGTGGTAGAAGCGGTGCATCAGCCACGCCGGGAAGCCCGGGACCTTCACGCCGTAGACCTTCGCGGCGCCCTTGTAGAGGCCGAGGCCCGCGACGGAGCCCAGGTACTTGTGACGGTAGGTCTTCGGCTCGCGGCCGTGGATGGTCCGCGCGATGTTGTCGGCCACCACGACCGCCTGCCGGACCGCGTGCTGGGCGCTCGGCGAGCACCAGGCGCCGACGCCGCCGGTCAGGTCCGGGACCTGCGAGCAGTCACCGGCGGACCAGGCACCCTCGACGACCGTCTCGCCGTCCGCCACCTGCAGCGTGGGCAGGCAGTTGACGTGGCCGCGCGGGCCGAGCGGGAGGTCGGTGTTGGCAAGCATCGGGGACGGCTTCACGCCGGCGGTCCAGACCACGGTGTCGGTCACGAACGACTCGCCGTCGGAGAGCTTCACGTGGCCGCCGACGCAGGACTCGAGGAACGTGCCGAGTCGCATGTCGATGCCGCGCTTGCGCAGCTGACGGGCCGCGTACGCCCCCATGTCCGGGCCGATCTCCGGCAGGATGCGCTGGGTCGCCTCGACAAGCACGAACCGGACCTCGTCCTGCTTGAGCTCCGGGTAGTACTTGAGCGCGGCGCGGACCATGTCCTCCATCTCGGCCAGAGCCTCGATGCCCGCGTACCCGCCGCCGACGAAGCAGAACGTGAGCGCCCGCTTCTTGGTCTCGGCGTCGGTGGTGGTGGCGGCGACGTCCAGCCGGTCGAGGAAGTGGTTCCTCAGGTAGATGGCCTCGCCGATGGTCTTGAAGCCGATGCCCTGCTCACGGAGCCCCGGGATGGGCAGCGTGCGGGACACGGAGCCGGGCGCGACCAGGATGTGGTCGTACTCGACCTCGCGGGCGGGCCCGGAGATGGTCTCGACCAGGACCTTCTTGTTCGCGTGGTCGATGCGAGTGACCTCACCGGAGATGATCGTGCAGCGGCGCAGCTCCCGTCGCAGCGGCACAACGGCGTGCCGCGGGGAGATGTTGCCGGCCGACGCCTCGGGGAGGAACGGCTGATAGGTCATGTGTGGCTGAGGATCGACGACGATTACCTCTGCCTCGCGCGCGCTGAGCTTCTTGGAGAGGCGCAGTGCGGCGAAAAGGCCGACGTGCCCCGCTCCAACCACAAGGATCCGCTGAGGACTCACGAGGGTTATCTTTCTCCTAACCTCTTGACCTTGTGCGGGGGATGGCCAGTTCTGTGATCCACGACGCGTCCCGGGCCAGGTTAACACCGTGTTACGCCAGCATAAGTGCAGGTCAGCGGCGTTTATCGAGAGATCCGGGCCAACAGCCAGGTCGCGCCGACCGCTGCCACCAAGCCACCGATCGAGAACGCTGCGTAACCGCCGAGCGTTAACCGGCCGACCGCTGCCAGCGCCAGGACGAGTACGGCCGCCGATCCGAGCAGCACGCCGAGCAGCCGAATCACCCATCCGGTGACGGCCTCGGTGCGGACCTCCGCGTCGTAGGGCAGACATGCCGCAAGCGAGGCCAGGCTGTGCACGGCGTAGAGCAGGCAGGCGAGCGCCAGCACCCGCCAGATCGTGATCCGCTCGCCGTACCCGGCCGTGGCGACCAGGTACAGCCCGATCGCGGCCACTGACACGACAGTGGGCAGGGCGCTGTCCGGCCGCACCGCCGGGAGCAGCGCCACCACGACCAGCACCCCGCACGCGCGCAGGTCCAGGAACGGCAGCGGCAGCGCCACAAGCAGCGCGGTCACCGAGGCGACGAGCAGACCGAGCCGAACCATCAGCGGTACGGCAGTGGTGCGCCGAACCCGGGCCTCCAGACGCCGGTAACGGTCGACGATGATCATCGGATGCCCGGCCGGGGTGCGCCCGCGAACCGCGCGATGTCCCGCAGCACCAGGTCCAGGCTGCCCGCTCCGGCCCAGCTCACCACCGGCACACCGTGCTCACGCAACCGGCCCAGCGTGTTCTCCCGCTCCATCCGCCACAGTCGCAGCGCCATCTCCGTCCAGGGGCCGCCGGCCGGCACCGTCAGGCCGGAGGTGGGCAGCGTGTCCACAGCGACCACGTACCGGCCGGACCTGGCGAGCCGGGCCAGCATCTCCGCCGCGCCCGGGTCGAGCAGCGGCGTCAGCACCACCACGAGCGCATTCGACGAGACCAGGTGGGCGGCGACCGGGTCACCGCCGTCGACGCTGCCCTGCTGGCGCACCTCAAGCAGCCACTCCAGCACGGTCAGGTACTGACGGCGGCCGGCCGCGGCGCGCAACCGGCGGGCGGCCGGGCCGTACTCGAGCAGCGAGACCCGGTCGCCGCGGTGCAGGTAGTGCTCGGCGATCGCGGCCGCGGCCCGGACCGTGGTGTCGAGCACTGACGCGCCGCCGTGCACGCCGCCGGAATTGCCGGTCTCGGCCGTCACGTCAAGCAGCAGCGCCACCTCCGCGTCCCGGTCGGAGAGCGTGGCGGCCACGTGCAGCTGACCGGTGCGCAGCGACGTCCGCCAGTCGATGCGCCGCAGCCGGTCGCCGGGCCCGAACACGCGGACGCCCGCCAACTCGCCGCTCTGCCCGGGGCGCCGGGAACGGTGGCCGCCGACCAGACCGGCCGCGTTCGGCATCGCGTCGACGGCCTGGAACGGCTCGGTGCGCGGGTAGACAGCGATCCGTGCCGCGCGCAGCACCACCGGCGCGGACGCGAACAGGCCGTCGCAGGCCGCCGCGGCCGCCGCCACCGGGCCCAGGTCGTGCCGGCCCCAGCGCATCGCCTCGCCCTCCAGCATGATCACGCCGCCGGTGCCGGCCTCGACCGCCAGCCCGTGCGCGCGATCCGCCGCGTCCACCCGCAGCCAGCTGGACCGGCGTACCCGGACCAGCACCAGGTCGTAGCGCACCCGATCCGCGTTGATCACTTCCAGCTCCGCGACCACCTCGCCGCCCTCGACCCGGTTGATCGCCTCGATCGTGATCGCCAGATCCGGCGGGACGACAGGCCGGACGCGAAGCGAGTACGCGGTCCCGATCAGGAACGGCGTGGCCAGCAGCACCACGTCGGTCCGGCCAAGCACCACCCCGATGATCAGGAGCAGCCCGGAGACCAGCACCGCACGCCCGAGCGCACGGGTCGGCCGCCAGGCGGGCGCGCCGTCCGCGCCGGGCTGCGGTGCGAGCGGCCCGGCGGCGGCTGACGGCGGCACCGCCGGCCGCAGCGAACTCATTGCGCGTGCCCGCCGGCGCCCGCGTAGCTGGGCATCGCGCCGCTGGCCGGGGCGGGCGTCGCGTCCAGCACCTCGGTCACCACGAACGCGGGGTCGACCCGGCGCAGCCACATCTCCGGGCGCAGCGTGATCCGGTGGGTAAGCGCGGGGATCGCGACGTCCTTGACGTCCTCCGGGATCACGAAGTCCCGGCCGGCCATCGCGGCCCGCGCGCGGGAGAGCAGCAGCAACGCCAGCGAGCCGCGCGGGGACGCGCCGACAAGCACTGACGGGTGCTCCCGGGTGGCGGCCGCGAGCGAGACTATGTACCGGCCGATCGAGTCCTCGACCGCGACCCGCTCCAGACCGGCCTGCATGCGCAACAGCGTCTCCGCGTCCACCACCGGCGCGATCTCCGCCTCCTCGCGGCGGCGGGCGATCCGGCGGCGCAGCACCTCCCACTCCTCCTCGTGGCTCGGGTAGCCGAACGAGACGCGCAGCAGGAACCGGTCCAGTTGCGCCTCGGGGAGCGGGTAGGTGCCCTCGTACTCGATCGGATTCGCGGTGGCGAGCACGTGGAACGGCGCGTCCAGCCGGTACGTGACACCCTCCACCGACACCTGCTTCTCCTGCATCGCCTCCAGCAGCGCGGCCTGCGTCTTCGGCGGCGTGCGGTTGATCTCATCGGCGAGCAGCAGGTTCGTGAAGATCGGGCCGGCCCGGAAGGTGAAGTCGTGGCGGCTCTGGTCATAGAGGAACGAGCCGGTCACGTCCGCAGGCATCAGGTCCGGCGTGAACTGCAGCCGCCGGAAGTCGAGCCCGAGCGCCTGGGCGAAGCTGCGGGCCGCAAGCGTCTTGCCCAGACCCGGCAGATCCTCAAGCAGCACGTGCCCGCCGGCCAGGATGCCGGCCAGCACCAGCTCCAGCGGCTCCCGCTTGCCGACCACGACCGTGCCGACCGCGTCAAGCACCGCCCGCGCGAGCGTGCCCACCTCGTGGGGCAGCAGCGGCATCTCCGTCATAGTTCCTCCAGGCGGGTGACAAGCGACGCAAACTGTCGTGCTTTCGGTGCGCGCTTGGGCGGCGTGGTCAACAGGGTCCACAGCTGGTCGCCGAGCAGCTCACGGGCCCGCTGCTCGTCAGACGCGATGGTGACGTTGTGTCGTTGCCTCAGCCGCTCGTCGGCCAGCTCACGCAGCGCCGGGACGGTCAGCCGGTGGAACCGCTTCGCGTCCTCGGTGCTCCAGGTCAGCACGCGTTCCCAGCGGCCGACCGCGCGCCGCAGGCCGTCGCCGCCGGTCCAGTTGTAGTGGCCGGGCTCCTCGCCGCCGGCCGGCCCGCCGGAGCGTTCCGGCCGCCGGGGGATGCCGACCGACGTGACCACGCGATACAGCACCGCGAGCGCGAGGAACGAGGCGAACAGGACCGGCAGCGAGGCGGTCAGCTCCGACGCGCGAAGCAGGAAGTAGGTGATGGCGGTGCCGGCCGCGGCGGCAAGCACCGACGTGAACCAGCGCACCCGGGGACGGCGGGTGCGGACCTGGACCGGCCGCTCGTCGCTGTACGAGAAAAGATCCTCAATCCCCACACCGGCCCCCTTCGCCGGTACGCCGTGGCGCCGCCACCCTCATGCCGTCTCCACCGCGGTCAGATCGTCGCGGACGCGGTGCAGCGCGGCCACCGCCTCCGCGCGCATGCGCTCGTCCACCACGTGCGTCGCATAGCGCGCCTGCCGGTAGACCTCCGCGAACCCGGCCAGCACGCTCGCGTCGACCGCGTGCTCGCGCAGCAGCCGGGTGACCAGCTCACCCGGGGTGTCGCCGGGCCGGCGCGGGGTCCCGGCGTCCGCGGCGGCCTGCTCCAGCCGGACCCAGCAGGTGATCACCGCGCCGCGCGGGTCCCGGTCGGTGGCCAGCTCCTGGAGCCCGGCATCGAGCGCGGCCACCATCTCCTCGGTGGAGGTACCCCGGCGGCGCGCCGGCCGGGCGTCGGCCCGCCTGCGCAACTGGTCCCGGACCGCGACCACCACCGCTGTCGCAAGCACGGCCGCGAGCGCCACGATCGCGAGCACGATCGCCGCGGTCTTCAGCCACGACGGCAACGTGAAACCGGCGTCGTTCTCCGGAAGCGGGGGACCTCCGCCGCCGGCCGCCGGCGGAGGCTCCTCAAGCTCTGGAAGGTCGGTCGGCAACTGCTGCTGGCCCAGCGGCGGCGCGTCACGCAGGCCCATCGACGAGTTCTCCGCCGCGACCGCGATCAGCACGACCATCAGGACGGCGGCGGCGACCGGCCACCACCGGCGCAGCGATGCGAGGCTCATGCGGCCAGCGACCGGGCTCGGGCGAACACGTCGTCAAGCATCGCGGGTGTGAGCCGCCCGGTAAAGGTGTTCTGCTGGCTGACGTGATAACAACCGAGCAGCGTCGGTACGTTCTCCGCCGTCCACTGTGCACCGTGGCCGAACGCGGGCCGGGGACTGGGCGGGCGCACGCCGTAGACCGCGCGCATCGCTGGCCACCACGCGGCCCAGGCGAACGCGCCGAGAGCGATCACCACCCGCAGCGTGGGCCGGATCAACGTCAGCTCGCGGTGCAGGAACGGCGCGCAGCGGTCCCGTTCCTCGGGCGTGGGCTTGTTGTCGGGAGGCGCGCAGCGTACCGCCGCGAAGATCCTGGTGTTGTTGATCGTCAGCCCGTCGTCGGCGGACACGCTCGTCGGCTGGTTCGCCAGGCCGGCCCGGTGCATCGCGGCGAACAACACGTCGCCGGAGCGGTCGCCGGTGAAGATCCGGCCGGTCCGGTTGCCGCCGTGCGCGGCCGGGGCCAGCCCGAGGATCCCGATCCGCGCGTCACCCGGGCCGAAGCCGGGCACCGGGCGCCCCCAGTAGGTCTGGTCCCGGAACGCCGCGCGCTTCACCACTGCCACCTCTTCCCGCCAGGCGACCAGGCGCGGGCAGGCGAAGCAGTCACTGATCTCGTCGTCGAGCCTGTGCAGGGCGTCCGCCATGATCTGTAGCAGATCACGGCGGACGGCCACGCTCTACAGCCGGGTCCGGAACAGTTCAAGCGTGCGCGCCCACGCGGTGGCGGAGGCCGGCCGGTCGTAGGTGCCCGGATGGTCGTCGTTGAAGAACGCGTGCGCGGTGCCCGGGTAGTCGTGCAGCGTGATCTCGCCGCCGGCCGACTCGATGCCCGCCTTCGCCGCCTGCGGCCCCTCGGCCGCGGAGAGCCCGTCCTCCTCGGCGCAGTGCACGATCGCGGCCTTACCGGCGTAGTTGTCCCATTTGGGGGCCATCCGCTCCCACGGCACCGCCGGGTAGAAACCGGACGTGGCGACGATCCGGGCGGAGAGCGTGGCGGACCAGAGCGCCAGGCTGCCGCCCATGCAGAAGCCGACCGCGCCGATCTTCCCGCTGGTCTCCGGCAACTCGGCCACGTAGTCCGCGGCACCGGCGATGTCCTTGGCGGCCTGGTCGATGGCCAGGCCCATGAGCAGCTTGACGGCCTCGTCCGGGTACGTGGTCTGCCGGCCGTGATAGAGATCCGGGGCCAGCGCGACGAACCCGGCCTCCGCGAAACGGTCCGCGAGCGCGGTGATGTGCTCGACGAGCCCCCACCACTCCTGGATCACGATCACACCCGGGCCGGTGCCGGACGCGGGTTTCGCGAGGTATCCCTCGCTCGTTCCCCCGTTGCTGCGGTAGCTCACCATCGAGCCCATGGCCGCCTCCTGTTCAATCAGTCATCGTTGGCTGGTCGCACAGAGTTACCAATTCACACATATGAGTGATGTGCGTGCGCGTAGCCTGCCACGATGCCGACTGCGGGGGAAGAGGCACGAACGGCGCCACCCCGCGGGTGCGGGACGGCGCCGTCGGCGAAGATCCGGTTACTTGTCCTTGAGGCAGAGGACGTAGTACTTGTTCGCGTCCGCCTGAGTCGGCCACAGCATGGTGAAGGACTCGCCCTCCTGGACGAAGCTGTAGCACTGCTCCTCGTCCTGGGCCTGGATCAGGGTCAGGTTGTCCACCCGGCCGATGATCACGCTTGTCGCGTCCGCGTCGGTGCAGGCCACCAGGCCGACGTTGTTGGCGCTACCCTCCTGGCCCTCCTTGAGCTCGGGGGTGTCGTCGAGGCAGTCGCCGACCTTCGCGTTCGCGGTCGGGTCGTCGTACAGCCCGGCGGCGGCCGCACCGGCACCGATGCCGAGGCCGATCACCACCTTGATCAGGATGCCGATGCCGACCACGCCCACGACACCGAGGATGCCGGCGAGCCTGCCCTTGCCGCCCTTCTTCGGCTCATCCGGGGTGTAGCTGCCCGGGGCGCCGAACGCTGGCGGCTGGCCGGGGGCACCGAAGGCGGGAGCGCCGTACGCCTGCTGACCGGGGGCGCCGAAGGCCGGCTGGCCCGGAGCGCCGTACGCTGGCTGACCCGGAACGCCGGAGACCGGCTGGCCGGGGGCCGCGCCGAAGCCCGCCTGGTCCTGCGGCGCCGCGCCGAATCCCTGCTGCGGCTGACCGTACTGCGGCTGGCCCTGCTGCGGCTGGCCGAACTGCGGCTGGCCCTGCTGCGGCTGGCCGTACTGAGGCGCGCCGGGTGCGCCGAAACCGGAGTTGTGCTGCGGCGGCGGGAAGCCGGCGGGCTGATCGGTCACTGTCGTAATCCCCGTTTCAATCATTCACGGATACCGGCCGGGCCGGCTCACATGGAAGTGCCTCGACACGGTAATCGGTCGAGGCAACTCCGACCCGCCCTTCGACCGGACGAGGGTGACGGCCGAAGGGGCAGGATCCCATGACTGAAAGTCGTACAGCGACCGCTCAGGCCACTCTCAGGAATCGGACGGTGACGGGGTGATCCGAGCACCGATCAGCGCAGACTCCAGGCGATGCCGTCGAGGATGTCGTGCTCGCTCGCCACGACCGCGGACAGCTCCGCGCGCTCCATGATCGTGCGCAGCACAAGCGCGCCCGCACCGATCACGTCGGCCCGGCCCGGGTGCATGACCGGGATCGCCAGCCGCTCGGCCCGGGTCGCCGCGAGCAGGTCGTCGGTGACCTTCGCGACCTCGCTGTAGCTCAGGCGCGCGTGGTGGATGCGGGACGGGTCGTACGTGGTGAGCCCACGCGCGATCGCGACCACAGTGGTGACCGAGCCGGCCAGCCCGACAAGCGTCTGCGCCTCCCGCCCGGGAACGGCGGCGAGCGCGCGGTCGACCTCGGCCGTGATGTCCGCCCGGGCCGCGTCGATCTCCTCGATCGTGGGCGGATCGCTGTGCAGGTGGCGCTCGGTCATCCGGACACAGCCGATGTCCACCGAGATCGCGGCGTCCACGTGCGTACCGCCGAGCACGAACTCGGTGGAGCCGCCGCCGATGTCGACCACCAGGTACGGCGCATGGGTGCCGGGCGGCAGGCCGTGCACGCTGCCCGTGAAGGAGAGCCGCGCCTCCTCGTCGCCGGTCACCACCTCGGGCGGCACGCCGAGCGTCTCGGTGACCATGGCGCGGAAGTCGTCCGCGTTCTCCGCGTCGCGGGTGGCGGACGTGGCGACCATCCGGATCCGGTCCGCGCCGAGTTCGGAGATCGCCTCCGCGTACCCGGCCAGCGCGACCCGGGTGCGCTCGATCGCGGCCGGTGCGAGGCGGCCGGTCCGGTCCACACCCTCACCGAGCCGGACGATCTCCATCCGCCGGGTGACGTCGAGCAGCTGGGCGCCGGGGCCCGCGTAGGAGGCCGGAAGGTCGGCGACCAGCAGACGGATGCTGTTGGTGCCGCAGTCGATCGCCGCAACTCGTGCCATGCCGGTCAGCCTACGTCCGCGGACTTGAGATGCACGAGCATCCGGGTGTTCCCCAACGTGTTCGGCTTGACGCGCTCCAGGCCGAGGAACTCCGCGACACCCTCGTCGTACGACCGCAGCAGCTGCTCATAGACCGGGCCGGGCACCGGCGCACCGTCGATCGGCACGAACCCGAACGAGGCGAAGAACCCGGTCTCGAACGTGAGGCAGAAGACCCGGGCGATACCGAGATCCCGCGCGTTGTTGAGCAGTTCGGTGACGATCCGGTGGCCGATCTTCTGCCCGCGGCAGGCGGGGTCGACCGCGAGCGTGCGGATCTCGGCCAGGTCCTCCCACATCACGTGCAGCGCGCCACAGCCCACGATCGCGCCGTCGGCAAGGCGTTCCGCGACCCAGAACTCCTGCACGTCCTCGAACAACGTGACAGTGGCCTTGCTCAGCAGACGCCGCTCACCGCTGTACGTGTCGATCAGCGCACGAATGCGGCGCACGTCGGCGGTCCGGGCGCGGCGAACCACAACCTCCATACGGCCAACCCTACTGTCCCCGACCGCAGGAGCCGGAAAGCGGCATCCGTGGCGCATCCTCGTAGACATGACCCGCGTGCCCCCGCGCCTGCCCGCGTTCGCCGCCGCGATCGCGCTGACCGGCTGCCTCACGCTTACCGGCTGCGCCTCGGCCGACGACGGCCGGGACACGATGGACGCCGGCACGCGCCTGGCGGAGCTGACCGACCGGCTCGGGCGGGCCGCCTCGCAGACCTACACCGCGGTCTACGCGCTCGGCACCGGCGAGATGGCGACAGTGGTGAGCGCGCCGCCGCGTACCGCGACGATAAGCGGCGACGACCGGCTGCTGATCGGCCCGGAGGGCGTGATCGCCTGCGAGGACGGCACCTGCTCCCGCCCGCCCGGCGCCGACGACCCACCGGGCGCGACCGGGATAGTTACTCCCGAGCAGGTCCGCGCGATGGTGACCGCCGCCGCCCACACCCCCGGCGCGGACGTGGCCCTGTCCACCGAATCGTTCGCCGGCGAGGAAGCACTCTGCGCCGACGTGCAGAGCATGTCCGATTTCACGGTCTGTGTCACTGACAACGGCATCCTGGCCTCCTTCCGCGGCGACGGCGAGACCACGCTTGAGCTGACGCGGCTGTCCGAGTCGGCGGACTCGTCCTCGCTGGTGGCCTAGCGCGCTCCTGCCGCCTCCACTGCCTGCGCGGCGGCGTGGCCGGGCCAGATCAAGATCCGGTGCGGTTTCCCGCTCCCGCGGTGGTCCCGGCCCGCACACTCCCGACTCTGTTGCCCATTCGCATGCGGTGGTCTGGGGCCTCACGATCGAAGGCTGGCATCGAGGCCAGGAGTCTGACGGGCCGTTCCGGCTGGTCGGCGGTCTCGCTGCACGCGGGGGCAGCGCGGTCATCGTCTAAGCGGTGGCTGATCTGGGCGGCCGCGGCCTGGGCGGTCGCAAGGGCCAGCACCGAGAGAACGATGTCGACGGGAAGTCGGTTGATCTCGACCTGAGCTGTCGCAAGGACCGGCACCGAGAGAACGATGCGGCCGGGAAGTCAGTTGATCTCGACCTGAGCTGTCGCAAAGGCCAGCACCGGTGCCGGGGCTTGCGGGAGGGCGGTTGGGCTCGACCTGAGCTGTCGCAAAGGCCAGCACCGGTGCCGGGGCTTGCGGGAGGGCGGTTGGGCTCGACCTGAGCTGTCGCAAAGGCCAGCACCGAAGCCGAGAGCTTGCTGAAACGTCAGTCGATCTTGGCTCTCGCGTGTCGCCGCGCCAGGGCAACGGCAGCTCGGGCGCTCCGCGCCGAGCTGGGTTCGTTGTGTGGGATCTCGCGTCCATCTGGCGGGATGCAAGATCCTTGCGGTTCTGGTGGCCCTTATTGCGCGCGGATAAGGGCCACCAGAACCGCAAGGATCTTGACGTGGGCCTTTCCTGACCCTTCGACGTCAGGAAGAACGCACAGGGAGGCACTCAAATAAGGAAATGTCCGGCGCGTAGCGCGCGAACCTTTGGGCACTTATCGCGGATCTCCACCTGACGCGGGTCGCGAGCGCGGGCTGTGTCCTGACATATGCGGATCCGGTGTAGCTCCGCGTTCATGCCTGGCCCTGAGACCTGCCGAAGTGCCGCGACAGACCCGCACACCTGCGGAACTCGCGGCCTCGATGCCGGCCCTTGCGCCCACCCACGCCGCAGTTACCGCGGTCCGCAGTTACCTCGGTCCGCAGTCGTCTGGGTCGGCAGTCGTCTGGGTCCGCAGTCGTCTGGGTCCGCAGTCGCCTCGGTCCGCAGTCGCCTCGGTCCGCAGTCGCCGAGACGACGGCGTGCTGCTCTCGACCTCCGCAAATCGCAACGAACAGGCGAAGCCACTCACCACGCCCCAGCCCGCGATCCTGGATCCCCAGGCGGCCGGACGCGAATGGGCAACAGACTCGCTCCCGCGGGCAAACCGGAGCGCCGGGCTCCGCTGGCGCTCCGCACGTCGCTTCGCACGTCGCTCCGGAGCCGGTTCCGCCGTGGCACGGGCGGGAACCCGCGGTGGGGTTTCCCGGCCATCCACGGATCTGACGGCCGCGGGAGCTCGCGGAACCGGGCCACCGCGGAGGCGGGAGACGGATTTCGGGATCTTGATCTTTCGCCCGGGGCCGGCCGGAGGCGACCGGCCCTCGGGTCAGGGCGTCACTCGGGTGCGACGCAAGGGCCGTCGGCCCACCACTCGCCGACCAGTTCCGCGGTTTCGTCGCCGAACGGGTTGACGCCGGGGCCGGCGCCGAGTGCGTGGCCGAGGTGGACGTGCAGGCACTTCACGCGGCCCGGCATGCCGCCGGCGGAGACGCCGTCGATCTCCGGGACGTCGCCGATCGCCTTGCGGCGGGCCAGATAGTCCTCGTGGGCGGCCCGGTAGCGCGCGGCCAGGTCCTCGTCGTCGGCCAGGCGGGCGGTCATCTCCTTCATCAGCCCGCCCGACTCGAGACGGCTGCAGGCGCTTGTCGCGCGCGGGCAGGTCAGGTAGAAGAGCGTGGGGAACGGCGTGCCGTCGGCGAGCCGCGGGGTGGTCTCGACGACCGCCGGGTTGCCACAGGGGCAGCGGTAGGCGACCGCGCGGGTGCCACGCGGGGTGCGGCCGAGCTGGGCGGCGACGGCGGCGAGATCGGCCTCGGTGGCGGGCTCGTGGGGGGACGTCTCAGTCACTTATTTGTTGGCTTCCTCGATGCTTGACCACAACGTGTCGTACCACTTGTCGGGGCTCTCGGCCGGCGCGGCGGTGAGGCCGCCCGCGTCCTGAGCGGCCACGGCATCCTGGTTCATCACGATGAGCAGCGTCTCGTCGGGGTGTGCGTAGTAGAAACGATTGCGCACCTGGGTGCGGACGTACTCGTCGTCCTGCCATTTGTCGACGAGTTCGGTGAGCTGCCGGATGCGCTCCCGCTGCTCCGCCTGGGACTGTTCCATGGCGGCGATGTCCGCTTCCTGCGACAGGTAGAGGCGGACCGGATAGGTGTAGGCCAGGGCGAGCGCGATCAGCACCACGATCAGCACCGCGGCCCGGCCTGTGTAGCGGCGGGGCTGGGTGGCGGTGGTCCGCTTCGCGGCGCCGGCGGCCGCGGCGCGTCGTGCGGCCGCGGGACGGCTCGCGGAACGGCCGGCCTCGGTGGGGCGGGGTTCGCGGACGATGCTCGAGTCGCGGATCGCGGTTCGGGCACCCCGGGCGCCCCGCGAGGCGGCACCGGCCCTGCGGGTCGGTCGCGTTCCGTGTCCGCTCCGGGCGGGTCCCTGACCGCCGGGCGTACGCCGTTGCGTCACGACACCCACCCCCTTGCCCCCGCCGTACCCAGTCTCACGCTAAGCAACCATGACGGGCGCGGGGGCCGAGGGCAAATCCACGGGTTTTTTGATCAGATACTGCAAACCCATGCGGAAAGTGCCCTCGGCCCAAGCGACCTACGTGGGTGTTAGGTGACTCTGGGTTACTTTGCGGCCTTGTATCGCGGGAAGGCGGAGGCACCGGCGTAGCGCGCGGCGTCCGCCAGCTCCTCCTCGATACGCAGCAGCTGGTTGTACTTCGCGACGCGCTCGGACCGTGCCGGTGCGCCGGTCTTGATCTGGCCGGAGCCGACCGCGACGGCCAGGTCCGCGATGGTGGTGTCCTCGGTCTCGCCGGACCGGTGGCTCATCATCGACTTGAAGCCGTTGCGGTGTGCCAACTCGACCGCGTCGAACGTCTCGGTCAGCGAGCCGATCTGGTTCACCTTGACCAGGAGCGCGTTGGCGGCCTTCTCGACCACACCGCGGCCCAGGCGGACCGGGTTCGTCACGAACAGGTCGTCGCCGACGATCTGGATCTTGTCGCCGAGCGCCGCGGTCATCGCGGTCCAGCCGGCCCAGTCCTCCTCGTTCAGCGGGTCCTCGATGGAGACGATCGGGTACGTCTCGACCAGCTTCGCGTAGTAGTTGATCATCTCCTCGGACGACTTGGAGCCGCCCTCGAAGGTGTACGCGCCGTCCTTGTAGAACTCGGTCGCGGCCACGTCCAGCGCCAGGCCGAAGTCGGTGCCGAGCGTGTAACCGGCCTTCTCGATCGCCTCGGCGATCAGGTCCAGCGCGGCGGCGTTGGTCGGCAGGCTCGGCGCGAAGCCGCCCTCGTCGCCCAGGCCGGTCGCCAGGCCCTTCTTCTTCAGCACGGACTTGAGCGCGTGGTAGACCTCCGCGCCCGAGCGCAGCGCCTCACGGAACGTGGAGGCGCCGATCGGCGCGATCATGAACTCCTGGACGTCGACGTTCGAGTCCGCGTGGGCGCCGCCGTTGAGGATGTTCATCATCGGCACCGGCAGCAGGTGCGCGTTCGGCCCGCCGAGGTAGCGGAACAGGCTCAGCTCGGCGGAGGCGGCGGCGGCCTTGGCGACCGCAAGCGACACGCCCAGAATCGCGTTCGCACCCAGCTCGGACTTGTCCGCGGTGCCGTCGATGTCGAGCATCTTCTGGTCGATCAGGCGCTGCTCGCTGGCTTCGTAGCCGAGCAGCTGGTCGACGATGCGGTCCTCGATGTTGGCGACCGCCTTCTCGACGCCCTTGCCCAGGTAGCGGCCCGAGTCCCCGTCGCGGAGCTCGATCGCCTCGAAAGCGCCGGTGGAGGCGCCGGACGGGACAGCGGCGCGCGCGATGGTGCCGTCGTCCAGGCCGACCTCGACCTCGACCGTCGGGTTACCCCGCGAGTCGAGAATCTCCCTGGCGACAATTCCCTCGATGGTGGCCATTTTGTCGTGTCGCTCCTTGATGTGTGTTTCGCCGGCCCGCGTGGCAGGCCATGAGCCGAACCCCGGATCGCCGCCACCCTGCGGCCGACCACGATGCTGAGCCTATCCAGCCGAGCGCGGGCCCCGCACAAAGACCCTCGGTGCGCTGCTGGGGAAAACCCTCAGAAGCGACGCGCGGACGACCGATGGGTGTACGTGAGTTTTACGTCCCCCGGCATCAACGAACGCGTCGAGATCACGGTGAGGCGCGGTGGCACCTACCGCTCCCGCGTGGAAGACGTGGACGGCGCGCTGCTCTCCCTGGCCGCGCCGCTCGACCTCCTGGTCACCGACGTCCCGGACGCCGGCCTGGAGCTGACCGTGCGCTGGATCGCGGGCGAACGCGGCAGGTACGCCGCCGACGCCGTGATCAACCGCGTCGTGCACAGCCATGTCAGCACCTGGGTCGTGGAGATCACCTCGACGCCGGAGATCGAGCAGAACCGCGAATACGTACGCGGTGGCGGCGGCGAACCGGTGGAGCTGACAGTCGGCGAGGGCGGCGAGACGCACCGCGGCGAGGCGATCGACGTCAGCGAACGAAGCGTCAAGGCCGTGTTCAAACGCCTGGACATCGCGGCGGGCACCGAGGTCTCGCTGCGCCTGATGCTCGAGGACGAGCAGATGACGCTGCAGGGCAAGGTCTACCGCGTCGTCGACCAGGCCGCCACGTCCGAGATCCAGATCGTCCTGATGCTTGACGCGGACGAGCGCCAGGCCCAGGCGATCCGCCGCCACGTGATGAACCTGCAGCGTCTCGCCCGGGCCCGCGCGAAGGACCGTTAGACGTCAAGCAGCGTGCGGAGGTGGCGTGGCGCCGGCGAGCCGTGCGACAACATCGCGTCGTGCCAGGCTCCGACCGGGGTGCCGGACGGGCGGGCGGCCGCTATCGCCGACACCTCGGTGTAGCCGACGAAGTAGGTGGAGAGCTGCGTCGACGTGAGCAGCGCGCGCCGCCACTTGCCGGCCGCCTCGCCCTCCTCCTGGAACGCACGGCCGGTCATCATCGCCATCGCGTCCGCCTCGGACAGCTCCTCGCAGTGGGTGAGCTGGTCCAGGATCGCGTTCATCGTCATCCGGAGCTGCATCTTCAGCTGTTGCAGGCGTACCGGCAGGCCGCCGTAGCCGTGGTCCGCCATGGACTCCTCCGCGTGCACGGCCCAGCCCTCGACGAACGGGTCGGACCAGCCGAGCGAGCGGACCCGGGTGTTCCCCCGGTAGCGGCGGGCGTGCGCGAGCTGGACGAAGTGGCCCGGCATCGCCTCGTGGACGGTGAGGTTACGGACCATGTGGTTGTTGTACTCGCGGTAGAGCGAGTCCACCCGCTCCGGCGTCCAGTCCGACGGCGCCGGCGCGATGCAGTAGAACGTGGGCACGTCCGCGGTCTCCAGCGGGCCGGGCGGGTCGCAGTAGGCGACGCTGATGCCGCGTGCGAACTCCGGCATCAGCTCGATGACGCACTCGTCGCCGGGGACCGTGACGATCCCGTGCTCACGGACGAAGTCGGTCGTCTCGGCAAGCGTGGCCTTGGCCAGGTCCACGATCGAGTCGTTGTCCGGCCGCTCCTCGGCAAGCGTGGCGAGCGCACGGCGCACGGTGTCGTCAGTGGCCGGCCCGCCGGTCAGCTCCGCCGCGGCCCCACGGATGCGCTCGGTGACCTGCTCCAGGTTCGCCTCCGCGCGGCGCAGCACCTCGGCCGCGGACAGCTCGGTGTCGAGCGTGTGCCAGAGCCGCGCCTCCCAGAGTCGCCGACCCAGCCGCGGCGACCTGCCGTCCTGGTCAAGCGTCCTCAGGTGGTCCGCGAACCCGTCCAGCTCGGCGACGGCGCGGGCGGCCGGCGCTGCGAGGCGGCCCGCAAGCGACGGCTCCTGGGCCAGCAGCGCGGGCAGCTCGTCGCGGATCAGCGCGGCCGCGCCCGCGAACTGCCCGGTCGCGGTCTCCACATGCACCCGCGGGCAGTCGCGGAGCACCTCGCGCGCGGTGGCGACCGCGTCCGGCACCGCGTCGAGCCGGGCGGCCAGCGACTCCAGCCGCTCCCCGAGCGGCGCGAACGTCCGGGACATCAGGCCGTGCAGCAGCGGTCCCGGATTGTGCACAAGCGGGTTCCACTCGTGCTCGCGGATCTCGGTCGCCTCCAGCAGCCGCTGCTCGACGATCGTGGTGAGGATCGCGTGATCCACCTGGTCCTGCGGGTCGAGCGCGTCCGCGTCGAGCTGGGCCAGCGCGTTTCCCGCGTCCCGGAGCATGGCGGTGCGCTCGGCGACAGCGCCGGCGGAGTAGTCCGGCAGGTGCCGGTCCTGGCTGTGGTCACCGGCGAAGAAGGCGGTGACCGGCTCGCTCGCGAGAATCGCGTCGACGATGCGCTCGGCCACGGGCTCGAAATCCGACATGGCGATCAATCTAACCGGAGAACCCCGGCCAGGGTGAACACTGCGGCGTGAAGCACGGACGGTGAGTCACGGGCGTACCCGAGCACGAGCCCCGGCGGCCCGGGCGCGTCCAGCCTCAGCGTGCTGAGCGCGATCGGCGCGATCCCGGCCCGCGCCGCGTCCTCCGCGATCCGCCGGTCGTCAGTGCCGGGCGGCAGCTCCACCACCAGATGCAGCCCGGCCGCGATGCCTGTGACGCGCGCCCGCGGCAGGTGCCGGGTGAGCGCGTCGAGCAACGCGTCCCGCCGGCGCCGGTGCTCCCGCCGGGCCGCGCGCAGATGCCGGTCGTACCCGCCGCCCGCGATCAACTCCGCGAACGCCAGCTGCTCCAGCACCGGGCCGCCCAGGTCCGCCGCCTCCTTCGCGGCAAGAACAGATCCAGACCACTCCGGGGGGACGACGAGCCAGCCGATCCGCAGGCCGGGCGCGAGCGCCTTGCTCGCCGAGCCGGTGTGCGCCACCACGTCCGGCGCGGGCTCGCCGGATTCAACGCGTGCGTGCTGCTGGCGCTGCGGCACGCGGACCCGGCCGTGGTCGGCACGATGATCGGCGCGGCGCCGCTCGGGCTCGCGCTGCTCGGCCCGCTGCTCGGCCCGCTGCTCGCCGGCCGCCGCCCGGCCGGGCGCCTGGTGCTGGCCGCGGTGGCCGTGGTCTGCGGCGCGATGACGGCCCGGGAGCCCGCCGGGGAGTCGGCCGGGAGCCGGCCCGGGACTCCGCCCGGGGTCCGGATCTGAGCTGGGCCGCCCGGTCGGCTGCCCACCGGGCGCAGACATGGGGAGCGGGCCCCGTCGCGGCGCACCACCCGCCCGACGGGGCCCGCCAGAAAGGCCGGTCGTGACCGGTCGACCGGCCTCAAGGTCCGTTCAGCCCGCCTGCACGGGCACAGCCGGGCGCACCGGCTGCGGCCCGTCCGAGGAGGGGGCCGGCCGCGGGCGTACGTGCTGCCGGTTCTTGCCCTGGTTCTGCGCGCCGGGCGGCGGGGGCGCGGGCCGCTTGATGCCGGGCAGGAACGCCTCGGACGGCGTGCTCAGCAGCAGCCGGGCCGGCGTCGAGGTCGGCCGCACCTTGTGGACGAACGCGTGCCGCGCCGCCGCGAACCCGGACCGGTCGTCGAAGATGTCCTGGCTCATCTCGGCAAGTTCCCGCACCTCATGCACGGCGAGCGGCATGCCGGACGACAGCATGCGCGTCTTACGGGTACGCATCCGCCGGTTGAGCACCGGTTCGGTGTGCCGGGCCGCGAGGTCCGCCAGCCAGTCCGCGAACGCGTCCGGGTGGCGCGGCCCGACCTCGTCCAGCAGCCCGATCGTGCGCGCGTGCGCGGCGTCGACGGGCAGCTTCTCGCCCAGCAGCCGCTCCGCGCAGAGCGCGCCGACCCGCCGGGGCAGCGTGTAGGTGTGCAGCTCGGAACCGTACAACCCCATGTCGTAGTAGGGGTTGAGGATGATGTCCTCGCGGCCGACCACGAGATCGGCGCCGAGGCCGAGCATCACGCCGCCCGCGCCGGCGTTGCCGGGCAACGCCGCGATCACCACCTGCCGCGTGCACTCGATGATCTCCGTGCAGACCGCGTTGATCGCGTTGATCGCGGCCCACGCCGCGCCGGCCGGGTCGGTCGCGGCAGTGATCTGGTTCAGGTGGATGCCGTTGCTGAACGCCTCAG
The DNA here is from genome assembly GCF_044454585.1 of Catenuloplanes sp. NPDC051500. Classification (NCBI taxonomy): domain Bacteria; kingdom Bacillati; phylum Actinomycetota; class Actinomycetes; order Micromonosporales; family Micromonosporaceae; genus Catenuloplanes; species Catenuloplanes sp. NPDC051500. The sequence continues at coordinate 102,371 of NZ_JBITDX010000015.1, read as the reverse complement.
TGCTGCCGCGCAGTACAAGCACCCGGGTGTCCTGCGCGGCGGCGTGCCGGAGCGCCGCGAGCAGCCGGCGGCACTGCCCGGCCGACATCGCGCCGTTGTAGAAGTCGAACGTGAGCCAGCCGACGTCCGCGGTCCGCCGGTACCTGATCTGCCGGTAGGCGCCCGGCACCTCGGCCTCGGAACCCAACGGCAACGGCGCATGGGGTACGCCGTGCAGCCGCTTCCCCAGCACCACCGCGGCGGGCAGCTTGACGCCCCGGGGCCAGGTGCCGGCCGGGCCCTCGCCGCCGGACGCGACAGTCTCCGGCTCGGCGGCGCGCAGGTGACCGATCCAGACGCTGCCGTCCCCGGTCGCGACCAGGATCGCGCCCTGCCGGCGGCACAGCACGGTGCCCGGCTTCGCGCCGCTGTAGATCGCGCCCGGGTGCGCGTCGTAGGCGAAGACCTGCATGCCGAGGACCTCGGTACGCACGCCTGGCGCACCGTCCGCGGCCCGGATCCGCCGGATGATCCGCTCGCTGTGCTCCTCCCAGCCGAACGCGCGGTCCGCCTGGCGCATCGGCGGTCGCAACCGCGCGTTCGGGACCTCGTGCGGCATGCGCGCGGCCGGGACCGGCGCGAACGACGGGTCGGCCGCCTTCGCCAGCACCTCCCGCACGCAGGCGATCGCCGCGTCCGCGACCGGGCCGTTGTAGAGCGCGGACTTACGCGGCGCGGTGCTGGAGAGCCGGAAGATGCGGGTGGCCCAGACCGGGCCGGCGTCCATCTCCTGCTCGGCCTGAAGCGCGGTGACACCCCAGTACGGCTCCGCCTCGGTGATCGCCCAGTCGAGCGAGGACGGCCCACGGTCGCCGACCGGTCCCGGGTGGATGATGATCGTGCGCCAGTTGGCCCACACCTCGGCCGGGACCCGGTGGGTCAGGAACGGGCACAGGATCAGGTCCGGGCGCGCGGCTCGGACCCCCTCGACCATGTCCCGTTCGCCGGTCGCGAGCAGCACACCGACCTCGTGTCCCGCCTCCCGGAGCGTGCACCAGACACGCTGGCTGAGTCCGTTGAAGGCGGAGACGAGCAGTAGTACCCGCACCGTGTGGTCCTCCTCGCGTGATGGTGTGGAAAAGATCGTCAAAGCCCGGCCGCACGACCTTGCAAGCGCTCCGAGCTGGGCGGTCGCACTCCCGGTGCGACGGCGGGAAGCCCGCCACGTTCGGATTCAGCCGATCGCCGGACCGGATCGGACGGCCGACCCACAGCTGATCCACGGGACGGCCGCCCGACCGGCGTAGGCTGGTTTGTCGTACCCCCCGTCCATGCTGGGCGCGGGGTAGAACACCGTGCCGTCCTACGGGGGATTCATGAAGCTCGCCGGCCTCCTTCCCGCCGCGCTCGCCGACGGCGGCCTGGCCCGTGCCCGCGACCTCGCCCGCGCCGGTGGGCCGGAGGCCGCTGAGCTGGGTCTGACCGCACCGGCGCCGCTGCGGCCGTTCATCGTCGCGTCCGTGGCGGCCGCGGCGGCATCAGGCGGCGCGGGCCGTCCGGTGCTCGCGGTGACCGCCACCTCCCGCGAGGCGGACGACCTGGTCGACGCGCTGGGCTGCCTGATCCCGGCCGAGCAGGTGGTGGCGTTCCCGGCGTGGGAGACGCTGCCGCACGAGCGCCTCTCCCCCCGGTCCGACACGGTGGGCCGCCGGCTGGCCGTGCTGCGGCGGCTGGCGCACCCGGGCGAGTCCGGCCCGGTGCGGGTCGTGGTGGCGCCGGTCCGGTCGGTGTTGCAGCCGCAGCTCAAGGGCCTCGGCGACCTGGAGCCGGTGGTGCTGCGCCCGAAGGTCGAGGCGGGCCTGGAGGAGACGGTCGAGCGGCTTGTCGCGCTGGCCTACGGGCGGGTCGACCTGGTGACGAAGCGCGGCGAGTTCGCGGTGCGCGGCGGCATCCTGGACGTGTTCCCGCCCACCGAGGAGCACCCGCTTCGCGTGGAGTTCTGGGGCGACGAGGTCGAGGAGATCCGCACGTTCGCGGTGGCGGACCAGCGGACCATCGAGCCGGCGGCCGAGCTGTTCGCGCCGCCGTGCCGGGAGCTGCTGCTCACGCCGCAGGTGCGGGAGCGGGCCGCCGCGCTGGCCGCCGCCCACCCGGAGCTGGGCGAAATCCTGACCAAGCTGGCCGAGGGCATCCCGGTCGAGGGCATGGAGTCGCTGGCCCCGGCGCTGCTGGACGGCACTGACAGCATGGAACTGCTGCTGGACTGCATGCCGCGAGACACGCACGTGCTGCTGTGCGACCCGGAGCGCATCCGCACCAGGGCGCACGACCTGGTGCGTACCAGCGAGGAGTTCTTGCAGGCCAGCTGGGCCGCGGCGGCGGTCGGCGGCGAGGCCCCGATCGACGTGGGCGCGGCCGCGTTCCGCAGCCTGTCGGAGGTGCGCGCGGAGGCGGGCCGGCTGGGCCAGGCATGGTGGTCGGTGTCACCGTTCGGGCTGGACACCGGGGAGACGGAGACCCCGCCCTGGGAGGACTCCGTGCAGACCCAGGTCACGCCGGACGCGGGGGACGACATCACGCTCGCGGCACAGGCTGCGCCGCTCTACCACGGTGAGACCGGGCGGCTTGTCGACGACCTGAAGCGCTGGGCCGGCGACGGCTGGTCGGTGGTGCTGGTCTTCGAGGCGAAGGGCCCGGCGAACCGCGCGGCCGAGGTGCTGCGCGACGCCGGCCTGGGCACGATCACGACCGAGACGATCGAGAAGGCACCGCCCGCCGGGCAGATCACCATCGTCTGCGGCGGGCTGAACCACGGTTTCGTGGACGAGCGCTCCCGGCTCGCGGTGGTGACCGGCAACGACGTGACCGGTGGGCGTGGCTCGACCGCCAAGGCGATGGGCAAGATGCCGTCCCGGCGGCGTAACACGATCGACCCGCTTGAGCTCAAGACCGGCGACCACGTGGTGCACGAGCAGCACGGCATCGGCCGGTACGTCGAGCTGGTGCAGCGCAAGGTCAACGGCGCCGACCGCGAGTACCTGGTGATCGAGTACGCGGCCGCGAAGAAGAACCAGCCCGGCGACCGCCTGTTCGTCCCCACTGATCAGCTCGACCAGCTGTCGCGCTACGTCGGCGGTGAGACGCCCACGCTGCACAAGATGGGCGGCAGCGAGTGGCAGAAGGCGAAGGCGCGCGCGAAGAAGGCGGTCCGGGAGATCGCCGCCTCGCTGATCCAGCTCTACGCGGCCCGCCAGGCGCAGAAGGGTCACGCGTTCGGCCCGGACACGCCGTGGCAGCGCGAGCTGGAGGACGCGTTCCCCTACACCGAGACGCCCGACCAGCTGTCCGCGATCGAAGAGGTCAAGCACGACATGATGCAGCAGGTCCCGATGGACCGGCTGATCTGCGGCGACGTGGGCTACGGCAAGACCGAGATCGCGGTGCGGGCCGCGTTCAAGGCGGTGCAGGACGGCAAGCAGGTCGCGGTGCTGGTGCCGACCACGCTCCTGGCCCAGCAGCACTTCAACACGTTCACCGAGCGGATGGGCCAGTTCCCGGTGGAGATCCGGCAGCTGTCCCGCTTCCAGACGCCGAAGGAGGCGGAGCAGACGCTGAAGATGGCCGGCGAGGGCACGACCGACATCGTGATCGGCACGCACCGGCTGCTCTCCGCCGCGGCCCGGTTCAAGCAGCTCGGGCTCGTGATCGTGGACGAGGAGCAGCGGTTCGGCGTCGAGCACAAGGAGCATCTGAAGACGCTGCGGGCCAGCGTGGACGTGCTGACCATGTCCGCCACGCCGATCCCGCGCACGCTTGAGATGGCGATCACCGGCATCCGGGAGATGTCCACGATCGCCACGCCGCCGGAGGAGCGGCACCCGGTGCTCACCTTCGTCGGCCCGTCCGAGGACAAGCAGATCGCCGCGACCATCCACCGCGAGCTGCTCCGCGACGGCCAGGTCTTCTACCTGCACAACCGCGTCGAGTCGATCGACCGGGCCGCGCGGAAGCTGCGCGAGCTGGTGCCGGAGGCGCGGGTGGCGGTGGCGCACGGGCAGATGTCCGAGGAGGCGCTCGAGAAGGTGATGGTCGGGTTCTGGGAGAAGGAGTTCGACGTCCTGGTCTGCACCACGATCGTCGAGTCCGGCATCGACATCCCGAACGCGAACACGCTCATCGTCGAGCGCGCCGACCTGCTCGGCCTGGCCCAGCTGCACCAGATCCGCGGCCGGGTCGGGCGTGGCCGCGAGCGGGCGTACGCGTACTTCCTCTACCCGCGGGAGAAGCCGCTTACCGAGCACGCGCACGAGCGGCTGGCCACCATCGCGCAGCACACCGAGCTGGGCGCCGGCATGTACGTGGCCATGAAGGACCTGGAGATCCGCGGCGCCGGCAACCTGCTCGGCGGCGAGCAGTCCGGCCACATCGAGGGCGTCGGCTTCGACCTCTACGTGCGGATGGTCGGCGAGGCGGTGTCGCAGTTCAAGGGCGAGCGGCCGGACGAGGTCCAGGAGGTCAAGATCGACCTTCCGGTGGACGCGCACCTGCCGCACGACTACATCGGCGTGGAGCGGCTGCGCCTGGAGATGTACCGGAAGCTGGCCGAGGCGCGGGACGAGGTCGCGCTCAAGGAGATCGTGGCCGAGATGACCGACCGCTACGGCGAGCCGCCGGCCCCGGTGGCGAACCTGCTGGCGGTGGCACGGTTCCGGCTGGTGGCGAAGGCGTACGGCCTGACCGAGGTGACGTTGCAGGGTAAGCACGTGCGGCTGGGCCCGCTGCCGCTGCCGGACTCGAAGCAGATGCGGCTCAAGCGCTACCACCCGGACTCGGTCTACAAGCCGGCGACTGAGCAGGTGAGCGTGCCACGGCCGATGACCCGCCGGGTCGGCGGCGAGCCGGTGCGTGACCAGGCGCTGCTGGAGTGGTGCGCGCAGCTGCTGAAGGACGTGCTTGGCGAGCCGGTGGCGGCGGGTCGCTGAGTGGTCACCTACCGGCGTGATAGAGTGATCTCTATGCGATCCGCCCGTTATGCGGCATTTGTGGCCGTGGCCGCGCTTGCCCTCTCCGGCTGTGCCAAGCAGAGTCCGGCCGTCGCCGCATACGTCGGCGACGTGACCTACACGCAGCACACAGTCGACGCGATCTTCGACGAGGCGCGGGACGCCTTCGACGACAAGCAGAAGAAGCTTGCCGCCGAGAACGCGCCGGGCGGCGGGCCGGAGCGGCCGAGCGTGCCGATCACCCGGCGTCACGTGGTCGACCTGCTGCTCACGCTGGACCTCGGCCGCCGCGCCGCCGCCGAGCGGAACCTGCCGGTCACCGGCGAGCGCGTGCCGGCCGAGCTGGTCGAGTCCGTGCTCGGCGTGCCCGCCGCCACCCGGTACGTGTCGCTCTACCAGGACTGGTACCAGGTCTACGGCGCGCTCCAGGACGGCATCGCGCCGGCCCAGGTCTCCGACGACGGCCTGATGACCGTCTACCAGGCGCTTGTCGAGGCGGACGCGATCGATGACGGCCTGTCCGTGCCTGTGGTGCGCGAGCAGTTCGGCAACGGCGGTTTCGCGGGCGGGCCGCTGGCCATCTCGGACGCGCTGCACGCCCAGGCGGAGAAGGCCGGCGCCGTGGTCAACCCGAAGTACCTGCCGGCCGCCGCACCCATGATCGCCTCGGCGAACGACAGGTCGTTCGCGTACCGGATGCCGTACCTCCAGGACGGGACCGTCGTCGCGACCCGCTGACCCGCTGCGGCATGCTGGTCCGCATGCCGCAGATCGTCCTGCTCGTCACCTCGCCGCGCCTGCCCGCGGGCCTGCTGACCGCCGACGCCTGGGACCTGGTCCGCAGGCACCCGGTGCTCGCCTCCGAGGAGAGCCCGCAGGCCGCCGCGCTGCGGGCCGCCGGCGCGGACGTGACAGTCGTCGAACCCGATCCCGCGCCGGTGCTGGCCGCCGCGGCCGCCCACGACACAGTGGTCTGGCTGGCCGGCCCGACCGGCGACCAGGACATGGCCCGCGCGCTCGGCCTGCGCCTGGCCCGCGAGCCAGGCCTGGCCGAGCTGGAGCTGCGCTACGGCTCCTGGGACCCGCCGGGCGCGCGCCTGCTCGACGCGGTGACCGTGATCGACCGGCTGGCCTCCCCCGGCGGCGACCCGTGGAAGCGGGAGCAGACCCACGCCACACTCGCGCAGTACCTGCTCGAGGAGAGCTACGAGGCGATCGACGCGATCGACGCCGGCGACCTTGACACGCTCCGCGAAGAACTGGGCGACGTGCTGCTCCAGGTGGTGCTGCACGCACGCCTGGCCGAGGAACTGCCCGAGGACGAGCGGTGGAACGTCGACGACGTGGCCGGCACGCTTGTCGACAAGATGATCCGCCGCAACCCGCACGTCTTCGCGGACACCGAGGTCAGCGGCATCGACGAGATCATCACCAACTGGGAGCAGATCAAGCGTGCGGAAAAGGCCCGCGGCTCCTCGATGGACGGCATCGCACTCGCCCAGCCCGCCCTCTCCCTGACCGCCAAGATCCTCCAGCGGGCCGCGCGCGCAGGCATCACCGTACCCCTGCCAGAAGCCCTTGACCTTGGCTCTGAGCTGCTGCACAAGGTCGCCGAAGCCCACGCGGCCGACCTCGACGCCGAAGCCGCCCTGCGCCGCGCCGCCCTGACCCACGCCGAGGCCGTCCGCGCCGCAGAGGCGGACCGCACCGCAGAGGCGGGCCGCACCACAGAGGCGGGCCGCGCCACAGAAGCAGGCCGCGGTGCAGAAGGCGACGGCGGTGCGGAGCAGAAGCCGAAGATCTAGATCGCTGTCCCAGCTCCGCCGAGGTCCAGCCTCGCGAGCTCCCGCGGGCACCGGTCGGCCCCAAGGGGCCTCTCTGCACGTGCCGTGCGCGCAAGGGCACAACCCAGGGGCGCGCGGCGGCCGGGACAACAGATCGCGAAGAGTGCCGCACCCTGCGGGTAGCAAGATCCTTGCGGCTCTGGTGGCCCATATCAAGGCCTGGTAGGGGCCACCAGAGCCGCAAGGATCTTGATTCGGCCTTACTGATCTTCCGGGGCAGGGCACGGGCCGCGCTTGGGTGATCCCGAGGCTTCGCCGTCGGGGTGCGGGCTCGCGGCCTGCGCGACCGCGAGGTCCTCACCCAATCGGGCACTCCGTGCCCGAAATTTCGTTATATAGGTGCCTGTGACGCGCGCTCAACCTGACTGCGGAAGGTCGGTGAATACCGAAGTTCGGCTGCGCAGCACCTGGCAGTCGATGTCCTCGACGGTGCCGCAGCCTCGGCGCCAGACCTTGGCTTCGAAAGTTCAGCACGGCGGGTGGTGAGCGTAGGCCGTGACGGAACATATCGGATTTGGGTGTTTCGCCTCGCCTCCGCCCAGCGCCTGCCGAAGTGCCGCGACCGGCCCGCGTCCTGCGGAACTCCCGGCTTCGATGAGCAGAGCGGAAGAACATGGTTGTGGATCTGAGGGTCAGCGCACGCCGCCGCTGGCGTGGATGAGTGCGCCGGTGATGAAGCGGGCCGCGTCGGAGGCGAGGAAGACCGCGAGGGAGCCGTAGTCGTCCGGGACGCCGAGGCGGCCGAGTGGCACGCCTGCCACGGCCTGGTCGGCGGCGGGCGAGCCGACGAAGCCCATCGCGCGGGTGCCCTCGGTGTCCGAGTAGCCGGGCAGCATCGCGTTGACCCGGATGCCGCGCGGGCCCAGTTCCTTGGCCGCGACAAGCGTCGCCGCGTTCACGGCCGCCTTCGTTGCGATGTAGAGCGCGCTGTAGGCCGGGTGGAACGTGGTGCCCGCGGTCGACACGTTGATGATCGAGGCGCGGTCGAGGCCGGGCTGGCCGATCAGCGCCTGTGTGGTGAGCAGCGTGCCCCACAGGTTGGTGTCCACGTGCCGGCGGTAGTCCTCGTCGGTGATCGCCTCGATCGGGGCGAAGACGCTGATCCCCGCGTTGTTGACGAGTACGTCCACCGTGCCGAACGCGTCCCGGGCGGTCTCGAACAGCGCTGTCACGTCCGCGCGGCGCCCGACGTCGGCCCGGGCCGCGAGCGCCCGGCCGCCCGCCGCGGTGATCTCCTTGACGACCCGGTCCGCGCCGGCCTCGTCCGAGTGGTAGGTGACGACGACCGCGGCGCCGGCCGACGCGAGGTCCGCGGCGATCCGGGCGCCGATGCCCTTGGAGGCGCCGGTGACGATGGCGGTGCGGTCCTGCAGAGAGATGTCCATGGCCGGTGACGTTAGGAGAGTTGATTACCAGCGGGAAGTACGTACCTTTTTGTAAGCTGCTGCTATGACAGTGAGTGAGCAGCTCAAGTCCGCACACCGCCTGCTCGCGGGTGACACCTTCGACAGCAGGTGCCCGTCGCGGCCGATCATGGATCAGGTCACCACCAGGTGGGGCACGCTGATCATCGCGGCGCTGATCACCGGCCCGCACCGGTTCTCCGCGCTGCACCAGAAGATCGGCGGCATCAGCCAGAAGATGCTCTCCCAGAACCTCAAGGCGCTGGTGCGGAACGGACTGGTCGCCCGCGCGGTGGAGCCGACGATCCCGCCGCAGGTCACCTACAGCCTGACCGCGCTCGGCGAGAGCCTGGCGGAGCCGCTGACCGCGATGATGATCTGGTTCGGCAGCAACACGGAGGCGCTGGTCGAGGCACAGGAACGCCACGACCGGACCGTCAGCGCGTCATAGGGTGTAGCCGGGACCACAGCTTGAGACAAGGCTCACCACCGTGACCCCGGCGCTACGCTTCGCCGATACGATCGCGCACAAGTCGGACAGCGCTGTCCTTCGTTCGCATGGAAGGAGCGCTTTCTGTGACCGAGCACAGCGACCACGACGGTCCTGACGCAGCACTTCGCGCTGACATCCGCAGGCTGGGCACGCTGCTGGGGCAGACGCTCGCGCGGCAGGAGGGCAAGCCGCTCCTCGACCTGGTCGAGGAGATCCGTGCGCAGGTCCGTTCGGACCCGGGCGCCGCCGCGGCTCGTCTGACCGCGATGGAGGTCGGCACCGGCACCCAGCTGGCCCGCGCGTTCTCCACCTACTTCCACCTGGCGAACATCACCGAGCAGGTGCACCGGGCGCGGGACCTGCGCCGCCAGCGGGCCACCCAGGGCGGCTGGCTCGACCAGGCCGCCAAGCTCATCGCGGAGGCCGGCGTACCGGCCGACGAGGTGGCCACCGCGGCCCGCCGGCTCGCGATCCGCCCGGTCTTCACCGCGCACCCGACCGAGGCGTCCCGCCGGTCCGTGCTCACCAAGCTGCGCGCGGTCGCCGACCAGCTCGACGCGGAGACCGCAGCCGCGGTGCTCTACGGCGCGCGGGACGACGCCCCCGCGACCCGCCGCCTCGCCGAGCTGATCGACCTGATCTGGCAGACCGACGAGCTGCGCCTGGACCGGCCGGACCCGACGGACGAGGCGCGCAACGCGGTCTTCTACCTCAGGGAGCTCTACGCGGACGCGGCGCCGCAGGTACTCGACGACCTCGCCGAGACGCTCCGCTCGCTCGGCGTGGAGACCTCGCCGACCGCGCGGCCGATCACGTTCGGCACCTGGATCGGCGGCGACCGGGACGGCAACCCGTTCGTCACGCCTGCCGTCACCCGGGACGTGCTGATCATCCAGCACGAGCACGGCATCCAGGCCACCGAGGCCGCGATGGACTCGCTGATCACCGAGATCTCGGTGTCCCGCCGGCTGCGCGGCGTCTCGCTCGACCTCTCCGCGAGCCTGGCCAAGGACCTGGACGCGCTGCCCGAGGTGGCGGCACGCTTCCGCCGGGTCAACGCGGAGGAGCCGTACCGGCTGAAGATCCGCTGCATCAAGGCGAAGCTGGCGAACACGCGCACCCGCCTGTCGCAGAGCACGCCGCACGTGCCCGGCCGCGACTACCTCGGCACCGAGGAACTGATCGCGGACCTGGAGCTGATGCGCGCGTCGCTGGCCCGCAACTCCGGGCAGCTCACCGCGGTCGGCCGGCTGTCGTCCACGATCCGCGCCGTCTCCGCGTTCGGCCTGCACCTGGCCACGCTCGACGTGCGCGAGCACGCGGAGGCGCACCACGCGGTGCTCGCCCAGATGTACGGGCAGCTCGGCGAGGTCGGCGACTACGACACGCTTACCCGGGTGGAACGCACCGCGCTGCTTGCCGCGGAGCTGACTGGCCGCCGCCCGCTGTCAAGCGCGGACACGCCGCTTACCGACGCGGCCCGCAAGACGTTCGACGTGTTCGGCACGATCCGGCAGGCGCAGGAGCGCTTCGGCGACGACGTGGTCGAGACCTACATCATCTCGATGACGCTCGGGGCGGACGACGTGCTCGCCGCCGCCGTGCTGGCCCGCGAGGCCGGCCTGATCGACGTGCACTCCCGGCGCGCGCGGATCAACATCGTGCCGCTGCTGGAGACGCCCGCGGAGCTGAGCACCGGCGGGAAGATGCTGGACGAGCTGCTGTCGCTGCCGGCGTACCGGGCGATCGTCAAGGCGCGCGGCGACGTGCAGGAGATCATGCTCGGCTACTCGGACTCCAACAAGGAGGGTGGGATCACCACCTCGCAGTGGGAGATCCACAAGGCCCAGCGCTCGCTGCGGGACGTGGCCGCCCGGCACGGCGTCCGGCTGCGGCTCTTCCACGGCCGTGGCGGCACTGTCGGGCGCGGTGGCGGCCCCACCCACGAGGCGATCCTGGCCCAGCCGTACGGCACGCTGGACGGCGCGATCAAGGTCACCGAGCAGGGCGAGGTCATCTCCGACAAGTACACGCTGCCCGCGCTGGCCCGGGAGAACCTGGAGCTGACGGTGGCCGCGGTGCTTCAGGCCACGCTGCTGCACACCGAGCCGCGCGTCTCCGACGAGAACCTGGAGCGCTGGGACGGCGCGATGGACACCGCGTCCGAGGCGGCGTTCGGGGCGTACCGGCGGCTTGTGGAGAACCCGGACCTGCCCGCGTACTTCTGGGCGTCCACGCCGACCGAGCTGCTCGGCGCGCTCAACATCGGCTCCCGCCCGGCCAAGCGCCCCAACGCGGACGCCGGGCTCGGCGGCCTGCGCGCCATCCCGTGGGTGTTCGGCTGGACGCAGAGCCGCCAGATCGTGCCCGGCTGGTTCGGCGTCGGCACCGGCCTGGCCGCCGCCCGCGAGGCCGGCCTCGGCCACGTGCTCGACGAGATGTGGAAGGACTGGCACTTCTTCCGGACGTTCCTGTCCAACGTCGAGATGATGCTCACCAAGACCGACCTGTCGATCGCCCGCCGGTACGTCGAGACGCTGGTCCCGGACGAGCTGCAGCCGATCTTCGGCACGATCGAGGAGGAGTACGCGCGGACCGTGCGCGAGGTCCTTGCGATCACCGGCGAGTCAGGCCTGCTGAAGGCGCACCCGGTGCTGTCCCGCACGCTCGGCGTCCGGGACACCTACCTGGAGCCGCTGCACCACCTGCAGGTCGCGCTGCTCCGGCAGTACCGCGACAGCGGCGCCAGCCAGACGGTCGTCACCAAGCCGGGCGCCCGGCGCGGCTACAGCGATGCGACTGCGCTTGAGCGGGCGCTGCTGACCACTGTCAACGGCATCGCGGCCGGCATGCGCAACACGGGCTGAGCGTTTCGGCGGCGGTACGGTCCGGCAGGCACCGGACCGTACCCCTGATGGGGTCTCAGGGTTTTGATCTTGTTTTTGCAGGGTTGATTCCTGAGGCCCCGGATGCGCGCGCCGCCTAGGCTCAACCCCGTGACATTGATCGCGACCCAATCCCTGACGAAGGTCTACGGCGGACGCGTCACCGCGCTGTCGGACCTGACGCTGAGCGTGGGGCCGGGCGTTGTGGGCCTGGTCGGCGCGAACGGGGCCGGCAAGTCCACCCTCATCAAGCTGCTGCTGGGGTTGATGCCGCCGACAAGCGGCTCCCTGCGCGTGCTGGGGATGGACCCGACGACCCAGGCTGCCGACGTGCGTAAGCGCGTCGGATACATGCCGGAGAACGACTGCCTGCCGCCGGAGCTGTCCGCGGCCGAGTTCGTGACCCACCTCGGCCGGATAAGCGGACTTCCGCGCACCGCCGCCCGGGAGCGCGCCTCCGAGGCGCTGCGCCACGTCGGGCTGTACGAGGAGCGCTACCGGCAGATCGGCGGCTACTCGACAGGCATGAAGCAGCGGGTGAAGCTGGCGCAGGCGCTTGTCCACGACCCCGACCTGCTGCTGCTCGACGAGCCGACGAACGGCCTCGACCCGGCCGGCCGCGACGCGATGCTCAACCTGATCGCGCGGATCGGCTCCGAGTTCGGCATCTCCGTGGTGGTCTGCTCGCACCTGCTCGGCGAGGTCGAGCGGATCTGCGACTCGCTTATCGCCATCGACGGCGGCAAGCTGCTGCGGTCCGCCGAGCTCTCCACGATGACGACCGCCACCGACCTGCTCGCGGTGGAGGTCAGCGAGGGCACGGACGAGCTGGGCGAGCGGCTCGCCGCGGCCGGACTGCCGCCGACCCGCGAGGGACGGCTGCTGCTGGTGCCGCTGGGTTCCGCACCTGATGCCGCATACGACACGATTCTTGCCGCGGTCGCCGACCTGGACCTGCCGCTGCACCGCCTGGAACAGCGCCGGCACCGGGTGGCCGAGCTCTTCGCCGCGAGGGAGGACGCCTGATGTCCGTCATCCACGACATCGGCTATCGCCGGTACCAGGGGCCACGGCTCGGCCGGGGGTCGGTCTTCGCCTCGCTCTACGTGCACGGCATGCGGGCCGCGTTCGGGCTGGGCCGGACGTTCAAGGCTAAGATCTTCCCGTGGTCGGTGGCAGGCATCATGCTCGTCGTCGGCGTGGTCGCGGCCGCGGTCAAGTCGCAGACCAACCTGGAGCTGCTCACCTACGAGACGTACCCGGACCAGATGAGCATGCTGCTCATCCTCTTCTGTGCCGTGGTCGCGCCCGAACTGGTCTCCCGTGACCTGCGCAGCGGCGTGCTCCCGCTCTACTTCTCCCGGCCGCTGAGCCGCGCGGACTACCCGCTGGCCAAGCTCGCCGCGATGATCACCTCGGCGTTCGCCGTGATGGCCGTACCCATGCTGATCATGTTCTTGACCGCAGCGTTCAGCGGCGACGGGATCGGCGCGGTCTGGGACGAGGCCAAGGAGTTCGCGCCCGGCCTGGCGTACGCGCTGCTGTTCGCGCTCGTCTACAGCTCGATCGCGCTGCTTGTCTCCTCGTTCGTCGCCCGGCGCGCGGTCGCGGCCGGCGCCACTGTCGCGGTGTTCCTGGTGACCGCACCGGTGGTCGGCGTGCTCGCGTTCGCCACCACCACGACGGGTCAGCAGCTCGCCCAGCTGGCCAGCCCGGCAACGCTTGTCGGCGGCGTCGGCCTGTGGATCTTCGGCAGGCCGGAGGGCATGCCCGAGGAGCTCGGCATCGGCGGGTTCGGCCCGCTCTACGGCGCGGTGACGCTCGGCCTCATCGTTCTCTGCGTCTCGCTCCTGCTCGTCCGATACCGGAAGGTGGCCTCGTGACCACGGTGACCATGGACGGCGTGTCCCGCTGGTTCGGGAACGTGGTGGCCGTCAACGACGTGACCATGACGCTTGAGCCGGGCGTTACAGGCCTGCTCGGGCCGAACGGCGCAGGCAAGACCACGCTGCTGCACATGATGGCCGGCTTCCTGTCGCCGTCCCGCGGCACCGTCACGGTCGGCGACCAGCCCGCCTGGCGCAACCCGGCCGTCTACCGCCACCTGGGCCTGGTCAGCGAGCGGGAGGCGGTGCACAGCTTCCTCAGCGCCGACGAGTTCGTCCTGGCCAGTGCGCGCCTGCACAAACTCCCCGACCCCGCGGCAGCGGCGGCGGCAGCGCTCGACCTGGTCGAGATGACACAGTTCAAGGACCGGCGCATCGCCACCTACTCCAAGGGCATGCGGCAGCGCACCCGGGTGGCCGCCGCGCTGGTCCACAACCCCCAGGTACTGCTGCTCGACGAGCCGTTCAACGGCATGGACCCGCGGCAGCGCATGCACATGATGGAGCTTCTCCACCGCCTCGGCGGCGAGGGCCGCACCATCCTGTTCAGCTCGCACATCCTTGAGGAGGTCGAGCAGCTCTCCGGCACCGTGCAGGTCATGGTCTCCGGCCGGCTCGCCGCCTCAGGTGACTACCGCGAGATCCGCCGCCTGATGTCGAACCGCCCGCACGTCTTCGCGGTCTCCTCCACAGACGACCGCCGCCTCGCCGTCGCCCTGATGGCACAGCCGTCGGTCGCCGGCGTCGAACTGGCCACCGGCGGCCTGACCGTCCGCGCCAGCGACTACGGCGGCTTCACCCGGTCCCTACCCAAGATCGCACTCAAGGAGGGCATCCGGGTCAGCCGGCTCACCCCCTCGGACGAGTCCCTGGAGAGCGTCTTCTCCTACCTGGTGGAGGCCTGACCATGCCCATCAACACCACCATCGCCTGGATGACCGCACGCGGCCTCTTCGGCCGCCGCCGTTTCCTCCTGCTGCTGCCCCTGCCGCTGATGCTGATCGCCCTGGCCGTCTTCGCCCGTGTCACAGGCATCAACACCGGCGACTGGGCCCAGCCGGTCGTCAACGGCCTCGGCTTCGCCGTGCTGCTGCCGGTCATCGCGCTCATCGTCGGCACCGGCGTCCTCGGCTCCGAGATCGACGACGGCACCATCGTCCACATCCTCACCAAGCCGCTGTCCCGCGCCGAGATCGTCTGGGCCAAGTTCCTTGTCGCCTCCGGCGTCACCGCCCTGACCGCGGCCATCCCGCTCTACGTCGTCGGCGTCCTGATCGAAAGCGTCCGCTTCGGCCTCGGCCTGGCCGCCGCCGCAGCGATCGGCGCCGTCGTCTACTCCGCCATCTTCCTCCTGCTCAGCCTGCTCAGCCGCCGCCCCGTCCTGGTCGGCCTGCTCTACGTGCTGATCTGGGAAGGCCTGCTCGGCAACCTGGTCAGCGGCACCCGCGTCCTCTCCGTCGAGCAGTACACCCTGAGCTACGCGGATCGCATCGCGCCGTCCGAGTTCCTCGACGCGAACGTCTCCCTGCCCGTCGCGATCTCCATGAGCATCATCATCACCGTGCTCTGCCTGATCTACGCGGTCTTCCGCCTCCGGTCGTTCACCGCAGCTTCCGAGACGAGCTGAGGAATTCACCTCTGACGTGCCGGTGCTCGCGCTTTCGCGGGCACCGGCCGGGTGTGAAGCTCGGCGGCAGAACCGCACTACCGCACCTTCACCTGGAAGATCGGCATCTGCCCCAGCTCGCGGTACGCCGCCAGACCATCAGACGTCCGCTCCGGCCGTGAGTCCCGCCCGCGCTGATCGCTCGGCGTATCAAAATGGACAAGCGCCTTGATCCGCGGAAAGTCGGTTATCTGCCGCGCCACACTCCGGTAGAAATCCGCCTGATGACCCGGATTCTCCGCGCTGGCCCAGACCCCCCACTCCGCCACCATCAGCGGCTTCGACGGATGACGCTCCGCCGCCCAGTTGTAGAACCCGGGCCAGCTCGGCGACGCATCCGACGTCCGGTTCATCAGTTCCGCGAAGTCACCGTGCCCGTACTGCCCCTGCTCGCTGTACGCGTACGTATCCCAGGCGACCCAGTCCACCACGTCGTCGCCCGGATACAGATCCTCGAACCAGGGCTCGCTCACATACGGCACATACGCCATGTGCACCACCACTGTGACGAGGTTGTCCACGCCCCGCCCCCGCAGCCGGTCCACCACATGCCGGAACATCTCGCGGTAGTCCCGCGCGGTGTAGCCCGACCCCGCCCGTTCCCGCACCTCCTCCTCCGGCTCGTGGTGCACGGTGAAGAAGAACTGTGCGTCGTAGGAGGCGTTGATGTGCTCCGCGAGCCGATCCAGATAGTCGTCAGCCGCACCGGACGCGATCTCCGCCCAGCTCGCGTCCCACGGCTTCCAGTTCAGGAAGAGCACCCGCGGCCGCGCCGGATCACCGGCGATCGCCACTTCCTCCTCGGTCGGGAAAAGACCGTTCATGCCCCGGTGGTACGCGTGGTAGACCGTCTGCGTCCGCCCGGTCTTCTCCTCGTACTCGGCAAGTGCCGGCGCGCCCCGTTCCTCGGTGAACGCCCCGGGCGCCGCTCCCCAGAGGACGTTGCAGGTCGGCACGAGCTTCGCCCCGGCCCGGCAGTCCTTCCCCGCGGAGGACGAGGTCGACGGCGTGGGCGCGACACCCAGGCCGGCCGAGGCGGACGGCCCACCCGGCGGCGGCGCCACTGTCGGCTCGGCGCCCGCACGCGGCGGCGGGACCGTCCCGGGTGCGGACGGTGGAAGCCCGCCGCCGTCCCGTCGTCCCGCCCAGAGCAGGCCGAACCCCGCGACCAGGACGGCGATCACGATCAGTGCCAGGATGAGGCGGGACCGGCCGCGCATACCGAAGATCCTCCAGACGTGCCGCCGAACTACCTCCACCGCACAACGACCCGCGAAAGCTTTTGTCGCTCCGACCCCCTCCGACTTTCACGATCGGGCGTTCTGCTGAGAGACTGTCTGCCTTACTTGGTCTTGGGGGTGGGATGAACAGCGGTGGTTGGTTGCTGCCTGAGGATGTGCTGCGGGACGCGCCGGCTTATACGCCCCGGGCGTACGAGCTTGCCGACCTTGAGCTGCTGCTCTCCGGCGCCTATGCCCCGCTGACCGGCTTCCTCGGCCGCGAGGACCTGGCGAGCCTGACGCGCCGCGGACGGCTCGCGGACGATCGCTCGTGGCCGGCGGCGGTGACGCTGGAGATCCCGGCCTCGATCGCGGAGCAGCTCGATCTGGCGAGCCCGCTCGGCCGCGCGATCGTCCTCACCGATCTGGAGGGCGCACCGGTCGCGGCGATGGAGGTCTCCGACTCCTGGCCGACGAAGAACGGCATGTACGGCGTCGGCGGCGACGTGCGCCGGCTCGGTGACGGCACGCACGGCCCGTTCCAGCGGCTGCGGCGTACCCCCGAGGAGATCAAGGCTCTTCTGCCGGCAGGCAGGGTCCTCGGTGTGATCGCGGACAAGCCGCTGCACCGCCCGCAGCTCGCCCAGATCGCGCACGCGGCGAAGCAGTTGAGCGCGCACGTGCTGGTGATGATCCCGACCGCGGAGGCGAGCCCGGACGGGTTGCCGCCCGAGGCGCTGGTCCGGTCGATCTTCGCCGCGCGGGACCGTCTTCCCTCGGCGACGCTTGTCGCGGTGTCGCTGATCCGGCGTGGCCAGGAGATCGCGGACGCGTTGTTGCGGGCCCGGGTGGCCGCGGCGTACGGCGTTACCCACCTGCTCTCGACAGGCGATTCACTCTCCGGTGGCGGGCTGCGCGTGCTTGTGCCGCGCGAGCTGGCCTACGACAACCGGGACGGCCAGTGGCGCTGGCGGGACGACATTCCGCCCCCCAGCCGCAAGCTGGCGCTCTCCCAGCTGGAGATAAACGATCTGCTTGACCGCGGCTTCCCGCTTCCGGAGTGGCACACGCCGCCGGCCGTGGCGAAGGAGCTGGTGAGGGCGCGTCCGCCGCGCCGCCAGCGGGGTCTTGTGGTGTTCCTGACCGGGCTGTCCGGTTCGGGCAAGTCCACGGTGGCGCGCCAGGTGGCGGACACCGTGCGGGAGGCCGGCGAGCGGACGGTGACGCTTCTCGACGGCGACGTGGTGCGCCGGGAGCTGTCGGCCGGCCTGACGTTCAGCAAGGCGGACCGGGATCTGAACGTGCGCCGGATCGGCTGGGTCGCGGCCGAGGTGGCCCGGCACCGTGGTCTGGTGATCTGCTGCCCGATCGCGCCGTACGCGGAGGCGCGTGCCGACGCGCGGAGGAGGGCGACGCAGGCCGGTGCCGGGTTCGTCCTGGTGCACGTGTCGACGCCGCTCGAGGTCTGCGAGCAGCGCGACCGCAAGGGGCTGTACGCGAAGGCGCGGGCCGGCGAGCTGACCGGGATGACAGGCATCGACGACCCGTACGAGACGCCCACGGACGCTGAGCTGACAATCGACACCAGTGAGTTGTCGCTTGCCGAGTCGGTGAAGACGATCCTTGAGTTCCTGACCGAGCACGGCTGGTCCGAGCCGCGCCGCTGAGCGAGCCCTCGGGCCTGCTCCCGAGCACACGACTCGATCGGGTCGACAGCTTGATAGTTACGTAGCCGAGAGACGGGCGTTGAACCCCTGTGGGGGCGATTCGCCGCTCTCGGCCGCTTTGTGGTGTTTTCCCGGCGGCCCCGCCTACGACCGGTACGGTCGGCACCCCGTGGAAAGGGCCGCCTCACCCATGGACGCGTCTCCTCCGGTGTCCCATGACATGTCCCACTATTTCGGGATACTCCGGCGACACTGGTGGGTATTCGCGGTCCTGTCGCTACTCGGACTGGGTATCGCAGCCGGCGTCACCTCCCAGATGCCGAAAACCTACGACAGCTCGACGAGCGTGCTCGTCACCCCGGCCGGCCAGGACACCAACGTGTCCGGCGGGCGGACCAAGGGCGAGGTCAACCTCGACACCGAGGCGCAGCTGGTCCGCTCCACAGCGGTCGCGACCGGCGCGGCCGAACTCCTGCGCAGCCCGCTGCCCCCGGACGAGCTGGCGAAGAGCCTCCGCGTCGAGGTGCCCGCGAACACGTCCGTGCTTGTCATCACGTACTCCGCGACCGAGCCGGCCGCGGCGCAGGCCGGGTCGCACGCGTTCGCCGAGGCGTACCTGCGCAACCGGGAGCGGACCGCCACGGCAAGCACCGAGGCGGCGATCAAGGCGCTCGCCGACAAGGTGAAGCAGCTCAGCTCCACGCTCACGGACGTCAACAACCAGCTGGCCCGGGTGGACCGGGACAGCCCGCAGCGGCCGAACCTGGAGAGCCAGCGGCAGACCACGCAGAACCAGCTGAACTCGCTGAACGGCAAGCTCAACGAGCTGACCACCACCACCGTCAGCGTCGGCTCGATCATCAGCGACGCCCGGCTGCCGTCCAGGCCGAGCAGCCCGAACACCATGCTCAACCTGGCCACCGGCGGCATGATCGGACTGCTCGCCGGCCTGCTGATCGCGGTGCTGTGGGAGCGGCTGGACCGGCGGGTGCGATCCGCGTCCGACGTGACACAGGCAGGTGTGCCGGTGCTCGCCGTGCTCAACGGCCGCAGCGCGCCCCGGTTCGACGACGTGCTGCAGCCGTACGGCCCGGGCGGCCGCACGTTCAACAGGCTGCGCAACGAGGTGCTGGCCAGCCTGGACCGGGACGACCAGATCGTGGTGGTCACCGGCGCCAGTCGCGGCTCCGCCACCACGCTTGTCGCGGCGAACCTGGCCACCGCGCTCGCCCGTACCGGCAACGAGGTGGTGCTGATCGGCGCGCACCTGCCGGAGAGCATGGTGGAGATCGCGCCGATCGCCCGGATCTTCGGCATCGCGGCCAAGCCCGGCCTGTCCGAGGTGCTTGCCGGTCGCGCGCCGCTTGCCGACGCGGTCCAGCAGGCACCACGCGTGCCGTCGCTTCGCGTGGTGACCACCGGCGGGACCGCCGCCGCGGGCGGGCTGATGCAGTCGCAGGCGCTCTCCGACATGCTTGCCACGCTGCGCCGGCAGGCCGCGTTCGTGGTGATCGAGGCGCCGTCCACGTCAAGCAGCGCGGACGCGCAGAGCCTGGCCAGCCTCGCGGACGCGGCGATCCTCGCGGTCGAGATGCGCCGGGCCCGCCGCCCGGAGGTGGCAGACGCGGCGGAGCAGCTGCGCCGGGTCGGGACGCCGCTGCTCGGCGCCGTGGTGCTGCCGCGGATCGAGCCGAAGGCCGCGGAGGAGCTGCCGCCGCCGAGGCCCACGCTCGCGCCGCCGCAGCCGAAGCCGCAGCCGCAGCCGAAGAAGCCGACGCCGCGCACGTACGGGACGGGGACCGCGGCGAAGAACGCGGCCAAGGAGAAGTCCGAGCCCAAGATCCCGGCCTGGCTCGGTGAGTCGGACGCGGACACCCGGATCATCGACGTCGCCGCCGTGGCCGCGGCCGGGCGTGACGCCGCCGCCGGGCGTGACGCCGCCGCGGCAGCGACCGGACGGGACGAGCCGGCCGCCGGTAAGCGCCCGGACCGCGACGGATCGGGCCGGTGAGCTCGGCCCACCTCGCGGCACGGGCGGCGGCGTACACCCGGGAAGGTGGTGAGACCGCGCTCCCCGCGTGGCCGCTCGCCGGGTTGCTGCTGCTCTATCCGCTGTGGTGGGCGCTCGGCCTTGGCGTGCTGATCTTCCCGATCATGGCGGCGCCGATGGTCGTGCTGCTGATCCGCGGCGCCGCGCGCGGGCGCCCGGTGCAGATGCCGCCCGGCTTCGCGTGGTGGCTGGTCTTCCTCGCGGTCGTGGTGATCAGCGTGGGCGCGCTCGGCGCGGACCCGGCCGGTACGGTGCCGGAGCGGGCCGGCGCGCGCGTGGTGGGCGTCGCGTTCCGGCTGGCGCAGTACCTGTCGCTGACCGTGCTGCTTGTCTACGCCGGCAACCTCACCGAGCGTGAGCTGCCGCGCCGCCGGCTGATCAACCTGCTCGGCTGGCTGTTCGTGGTGACAGTGGCCGGCGGGCTGCTGGGCGTGTTCGCCGGGCATTTCGCGTTCACCTCGCCGGTCGAGATGATCCTGCCGCACGGCGTCCGGAGCCGGGGTTTCGTGCAGTCGATGGTGCATCCGTACGCGGCGCAGATCATGGACGTGGTGGGTGAGAGCCGCCCGCGCCCGGCCGCGCCGTGGGGCTACACCAACACCTGGGGCAACAACTTCTGCCTGCTGGCCGGCTTCTTCCTGGTCGCGGCGCGGCGGCACCGGGTGCTCGCCGCGCTGTGCCTGCTGGTCTCGCTGGTCCCGGTGGTCGAGTCGCTCAACCGCGGGCTGTGGATCGGGCTCGGCGTCTCGGTGCTCTACCTGGCGCTGCGGTCCGGCCGGATCCTGCCGCTGCTCGGCGTGGTCGGCGCGAGCGCGCTGCTGGTCCTTGTGATCCTGGTCAGCCCGCTCGGCGCCACTGTCAGCGCGCGGCTGGACAACGGCAAGTCGGACGGTGTGCGCTCGTTCCTTGTCGGGCTGGCGCTTGAGGGCGCGGTGCACTCCCCGATCATCGGGTACGGCTCCACCCGCACCACGATCGGCGGCCGGAACTCGATCGCGGTCGGCGAGAGCTCCGCCTGCGAGCGCTGCGGCAACTTCACTGTCGGCGGCAACGGCCAGCTCTGGCAGCTGCTCTACGCGCACGGGCTGACCGGCACGATCGCCTACTTCGGATTCTTCGGCTACGGCCTGTGGCGGTTCCGCCGCGACCGCACCCCGTCCGGGCTGGCCGCGAGCTGCGCGATCGTCGCGTCGTTCTCGGCCACGCTCTGGTACAACGCGCTGGTCACCCCTCTGGCGTTCATGTTCCTCGCCTACGCCCTGCTATGGCGAAACGAAACACTCGAGGGAGACCCCACGTGACGGTCAAAACCGCGCCGGTACGCCTCACGGCGGACGACGCCGCGCTGCGGGCGCAGTACCTGGACGAGGTGCTGGCGGTGCTCTACCCGCCACCCATGTTCACCACGGAGGGGCCCGGCCTGTTCGAGTTCGTGGTCGTCCCGGACCGCGCCCGTGCCCGGCTGCTGGTCCCGTCCAGCCCGCGCCGGATCGCGGCTGCCGCGGTCCGCCGCTATGCCGAGCCGCAGTCCCGGGGCGCGAAGCTCAAACGTGAGGCCGTGGTCGCCGCGTTGCAGACCGGCGCGTCCGGCCTGCTGCTGCGCGACCGGATCCGGATCGGCGGGCCGCGGGACGCTTCGATCGACGCATACCTGGAGCGTGCGCTCGGCGCCCGGATGGCGATGAGCGTCCACATCGGCCCGGCGCGGGCCAACCGCAAGCCGGTGCTTCAGCTGCTCGACGACGACGGCGCCACCCGCGGGTTCGTGAAGCTCGGCACCGGGCCGCTGACCCGCGACCTGGTGCAGGCGGAGACTGTCGCGCTGACCACGCTCGCCGACGCGCCGCTGCCGCACCTGAGCGTGCCGCGGGTGCTGCACGCCGGGCGGTGGGGCGCGCATCAGGTGCTTGTGCAGTCCGCACTGCCGGTGTGGCGGTCCCGGGCTTCGCTCTCACCGCGGCGGCTGGCCACCGCGATGCGGGACGTGGCCGGGTGCCTCGGATACACGTATGCGCCGCTGACCTCCAGCCCGTACTGGGCCACGCTGACCAGCCGGCTGGCCGAGATCGCGGACCGGCCGGAGGGCGCGCAGCTCGGCCGCGCGGCCCGGCTGCTCGCGGACCGGGCCGGCGGGATCAGCCTGCGGTACGGCGCCTGGCACGGCGACTGGGCGCCGTGGAACATGGCCTGCCTCGACGACACGATCCTGCTCTGGGACTGGGAGCGGTTCACCGCCGGTGTGCCGGCCGGGTTCGACGCGATCCACCACGAGCTGCAGCGCCGGGTGCAGTCCACGCCGGACGCGACCGCCGCGCTCGAGGAGACCATGCAGCGGGCCGGCGAGCTGCTGCACCCGTTCGAGGTGGCGCCGGGCGCGCGGGAGCTGACCGCGCTGCTCTACCTGGTCGACCTGGCCGCCCGCTATCTGATCGACCGGCAGGCCGAGGCCGGCGCGCGGCTCGGCGTCCTCGGCAGCTGGCTGCTGCCGGTACTCATCCGTCGTGTGGAGGGCAACCAGAAATGATCACATCGTCGCGGGTTCCGGGTGCGGTGAAGCACATCGTGCACCTCGGGTCCCGGTCCTACGGGCGGCTCACCTCGGGTTCGCGCATGCTGCCGTCGTTCCTGATCGCGGGCGGCCAGCGGTGCGGGACCACGTCTCTCTACCGGGCGCTCGCCGAGCACCCGGCCGTGCTGAAGGCCGTCCTGCACAAGGGCGTGCACTACTTCGACACGTCGTACGACCGCGGGCTGAACTGGTACCGCGGGCACTTCCCCCGGCAGAGCGCGGGCCGGCGGGTCACCGAGCGCTACGGCGCACCGGCTCAGACGTTCGAGTCGAGCCCCTACTACCTCTACCATCCGCAGGCCGCCTCCAGGATCGCTCAAGATCTTCCGGGGGTACGACTCATCGCGCTGGTCCGCGACCCGGTCGAGCGCGCCTATTCGCAGCACGCGCACGAGCTGGCCCGCGGCTTCGAGCAGGAGCCGTCGTTCGGCAGGGCGCTGGCGCTGGAGCCGTCCCGGCTGCACCGCGAGGAGCAGCGGCTGGCCGAGGACCCGGAGTACTACTCGTTCTCGCACCAGCACCACGCCTACCGGGCCCGCGGCGAGTACGCCCGCTACCTCGACCAGGTCGCCTGCCACATCCCGCGCGAACAGATCCTCGTGGTGGAGAGCGAGCGCTTCTTCGCCGACCCGGAGCAGGTCTACGACCGGGTGCTCGACTTCCTGGAGCTGCCGCACCTGGAACGGCCGCCGTTCGAGAAGCACAACGCCCGGCCGCGCGGCGCGCCGATGGAGGCCGAGGTCCGCGCGGACCTGACCGCCCACTTCGCACCGCACGACCGCGCGCTGGCGTCATGGCTCGGGCACACTCCGGTCTGGCGCGCCTGATGGGGGCGTCGGCGCGCGCCCTGCCCCGCACCGTCGACCACTCCATGTGCAGCAGCGTGCCGGGCATGTTCTGCGCACACGACACGCTGCGGCAGCCGGCGGCCCGGACCGGCGTCGGCGGGGCCGCCCGCGGCGGGCTGGCGAACCTGATCGGCGTGGGCTTCACCGGGCTGACCGGGCTGGCCGTGACCTGGCTTGTCGCGCGTGGGCTGGGCACCGACCACGCGGGCGCGTTCTTCGCCGCGACCGCGCTGTTCGCGCTCGCGGTCGGGCTGGCCCGGCTCGGCACCCAGACCGGGCTGGTCTACTGGCCGGCCCGGTTGCGCGCGCGGGGCCACACGAACCTGCTCGGCGAGTGCCTGCGGACCGGGCTGACGCCGGTCGGCGCGGTCGCGCTGGTGATGGCCGGCGTGCTGTGGACCTGCGCGCCCGTACTGGCCCGGCTCACCGCGCCGCACTCCACGCCGGACCTGGTGGTGGACCACGCGGGCCAGTTGCGCGTGCTCGCGGTCTTCCTGCCGCTGGCCGCGGTCGCGGACGCGGTGCTCACCGCGACCCGCGGCTACCGGATGCTGCGGCCGACGATCATGCTGGAGCGCATCATCCGGCCGGGTCTGCAGCTGGCCGGGATCGGCGGCCTGGCGCTGGCCACGGCCTGGGTGGCGCTGCCCCCGAGCTGGTACGCGCTCGCCTGGGCCGGCCCCTACCTGCCGGTGGCGCTGCTCGGCGGGTACGCGCTGCGCCGCGTCTACCTGACCGCCCGGGAACCGGCCGCGGAGCCGACCTCGCGGGCCCGCCGGTTGCTGCGCCGCCGTTTCTGGCGCTTCACCGGCCCGCGCGCGGTGGCGAGCGTGGCCCAGCTCGCGCTGCAACGCCTTGACGTGCTGCTTGTCGCCGCGTTTGGCGGGCTGGCCGCCGCCGCGCTCTACGCGGTAGCCGGGCGGTTCGTGGTGCTCGGCCAGTTCGCGAACCAGGGCATCGGGCAGGCCGTGCAGCCACGGCTGGCGGAGGCGCTGGCAACAGGCGACCGGGGCCGGGCGAACGCGCTCTACCAGGCCGCGACCGGCTGGCTGGTGCTCGCCACCTGGCCGCTGTACCTGCTTGTCATCATGTTCGCGCCGGTCTACCTGGGTGCGTTCGGCGACGACTACCGGACCGGGGGCGCGATCGTGGTGGTGCTGGGCAGCGCGATGCTCTTCTCCACCGGGTGCGGCATGGTCGACTCGGTGCTGACCATGGCCGGCCGTACCACCTGGAACCTGTGGAACGTGGTGCTCGCGCTTGTCGTCACGATCTCGCTCGACCTGCTGCTGATCCCGCCGCTTGGCGCGCTGGGCGCGGCGATCGGGCTGGCCGTGGCCGTGCTGATCAACAACCTGGTGCCGTTGTTGCAGGTGGGGCTCTCGCTCGGGCTGCATCCGTTCGGGCGCGGCACGATGGTGGCGGGCGGGCTGGCGGTCGTCTGCTTCGGGGGCGTGGCAGCGCTCTCGGTGGCCTCACTTGGCGCGACAGTGCCGGGCCTGACCGCGGCGGTCGTGATCGGTGGCGGCCTGTACGCGCTTGGCGTCCATCGGCTTCGCGAGCTGCTCGGCCTCTCCGACTTCGCCCGTCTCCGCCGTTCCTAACCCCCTTTGGAGGATTTATGTCGACAAATTACGCTTCAGTGTTCCAGAACGCGGATGCGGTCGAGAAGTACGAGACAGTCACCTACGCGCCGGACAGCTACGGATCGGCGATCAACGAGCGGCAGCGCGCGTACCTCCGGGATCTGATCAAGCGCTCCTTCCCGGTACGCCGCCCGATCCAGCACGATTTCGCCTGCGGGACCGGCCGGGCGATCCGGCTGCTGCACGGCATGGTCCGCGGCGCACACGGCTACGACACGTCAGCCGAGATGCTGGCCAAGGCCGCCACCGTCGGCACCGCGGCCCGGCTGCACCGGATCACCGAGGACGGGCCGGTGCCGGCGCCCGTGCTCGAGGACGGCCCGGTGCTCGTCACCTCGTTCCGCCTGCTGCTCAACGTGGACGAGTCGGTCCGCGACCGGCTGCTTGAGTTCGCGGCGGCGGCGCTGCCCACACCGGAGGCCGGCCTGCTCGTGGTGGAGAACCACGGCAACCGCCACTCGCTGCGTCACCTCGCGGCCCGCCGGCGCTCCGGCAAGCGGTGGTTCGCGGAGCTGTCCCACGCGGAGGTCTCCGCGCTGTTCGCCCGGCACGGCTTCACACTTGTGGAGCGGCGCGGCTTCAGCCTATTCCCGCAGTCGGTCTACGCCCGGCGCGGCGCACGGTCGCTCGCCCGGCTGGCGGACCGGGTCGCGTCCCGGCTCCCGTTCCTGTCCGGAGTCGCGGTGAACGTCCTCTACGTGGCCCGGCGCACGTGACGACCCGCGGCCCGGCGCATGTCACGACCCGCGGCCCGGCGCGCGTGACGACCCGTGGCCCAGCGCGCGTGACGACCCGCGGCCCGGCGCATGTCACGACCCGCGGCCCGGCGCGCGGGGCGGCCCGCGGCCTCGCCGTCGTCGCATCGCTGCTGCTCGTGGTCTCGCTCGGCGTCGCCGGGTGCACCCACGCGGACGGCCCCGCACCCGCGCCGGCGCCGTCCCCGGATCTGGACGGCCCGCCCCCGGCCATCGCGGTGAACGCCGGCCCCTACGATGCCGGCCCGATCAGGGTGCCGTCGCTCGGCGCCTACCTCGGCGCGTGGGTGAAGCCGGCCGTGATCAGCCAGCCCGGCCGGCTGGAGGCGATCGACGGCCTGGAGACGCGGCTGGACCGGGATCTCGACATCGTCCACACGTACCGGAAATGGGATGAGGCTTTCGGGACCCGGTCGGATCTGGAGTTCATCGACTCCGGCGCGACGGTCATGCTGAGCTGGGCATCAGGCGACACCCGGTCGATCACGTCCGGCGAGCACGACGAGCTGATCCAGGCGCAGGCCCGCCGGGTGGCGAAGGTGAAGCGCCCGGTGCTGCTGCGGTTCCGCTGGGAGATGGACCGGGCGAATCTGCGGCCGTCCATGTGGTCCGGCGACGACTACATCGCGGCCTGGCGGCACGTCCGGCGGATCTTCGACGCGCAGGGCGCCCGGAACGCGTCCTGGGTGTGGTGCCCGACGTCGGAGGGCTTCGAGAACGGCGAGGCACCGGCCTTCTACCCGGGCGACGACGCGGTCGACTGGACGTGCGTGGACGTCTACGCCGGCGAGGACTTCAGGTCGCTCGGCGATCTGCTCGACCCGTTCCTGCGCTGGGCGGCGGAACGCCCGAAACCAATTCTGATCGGGGAGTACGGCGTGGCCGCCGCGTGGGGATCGCAGGCGCGCGCCGCGTGGCTGCGCGACGCCACCCGGCTGTTCAAGGCGAATCCGCAGATCAAGGGCGTCTGCTACTTTGAGTCGAACCCGGACGGGAACGGGCCGCGCAAGCAGTTCCAGCTGACCGGCGACCCGCCCGCGTTCGACGCGTTCGCTGAGCTGACCCGCGACCCGTGGTTCAACCAGCCCGCGGCGCCGCGACGGCAGAGGACCTAACGGACCCGCCCCACCATCGCGCCGACAAGCAGCCGCATCGCGTAGGGCGCGTCGTGGCCGAGGTAGCGCCGGGCCATCCGGCCGGGCTCGCCGGCCAGCCGGTGCACCCATTCCAGGCCGGAGCGCTGCATCCAGCCCGGCGCCCGGCGCGCGTCCCCGGCGACGAAGTTGATCGCGGCGCCGCAGCCAAGGAACCAGGTGAACGGCAGGTAGTCGGTGAGCGCGGAGATCACCCACTCCTGTTTGGGGAAGCCGAGTCCCACGTAGACCAGGTCCGGCTTGGCTTCGACCACCTCGCGGCAGATCGCCGCCAGCTCGGCCGGGCGGCGCTCGAAGCCGAAGCCCGGGCTCGCACAGCCGGCGATGCGCAGGCCGGGGCAGGCGGCGGCGAGGCGGGATGCGGCGCGTTCGGCCCCGTTGGAGGCGTTGTCCGGGGCGCCGCCGATCAGGAACACCGAGCGGCCGTCGTCACCGGCGCCGGAGGAGAGCGACCAGATCAGGCTGGAGCCGGCGACGCGCTCCGGGACCGGCGTGCGGGCGAGCCGGCTGGCCCAGACCAGCGGCATGCCGTCCGCGACCACCAGCTCCGCGACGGACAGCAGGTCGCGCACCTCGGGTGAGGTGCGGGCCTGGCGGAGGATGTCGACGTTCGGGGTGACGATCCGGCCGCCCTCGCCCCGTTCCAGGGCGTGGCGGACATGCGTGACCACCTGCGACTCGGTGACCGGGTCGAAGCCCGTCCCGTCAAGGACGACGCGCACCGTAAGCACTCCCCCACGCTCGATCACTCGTTACTTAACGAAACGACCGAAAGTGGTGAAAGTGGCACGGGTACTCTTTCTCGGTGGTTTAGGGCGAAGTGGTACAACCCTCGTAGAACGCCTCCTCGGTGAACTGCCGGGGATCTGTGCGCTCGGCGAGGTGGTGCACCTCTGGCAACGAGACCTCCGGGACGACGAGCGCTGCGGCTGCGGCCTGCGCTTCTCCGTATGCGAGTTCTGGCAGGAGATCGGCGAGGCCGCGTTCGGCGGCTGGGGCCACGTCGACGTGGACCGGATCACCCGGCTGCGGGCCACCGTGGAGCGGACCCGGCACATTCCCCGCCTGGCCGGGAAGACGCTTCCGAGCGGGCTGCGCGAGGCCGTCGTCGAGTACACGTCGTTCTACACCGCGGTCTACGAGGCTGCGGCGCTCGTCTCCGGGGCCCGGGTGATCGTCGACTCCTCCAAGCACAGCGCGCTTGCGCACTGCCTGCGCTGGGCGCCGGCGCTTGACCTGCGGGTGGCGCACGTGGTCCGGGACCCGCGCGGCGTCGCGTACTCGTGGACGAAGTCGGTGGACCGGCCGGAGACGGACGGCGCCGAGCAGATGACGCGCTATTCGGCCGGACGGTCGGCGCTGCTCTGGACCGGCCACAACGCCGCGTTCGGCCTGCTGGCCCGCCGGGGTGTGCCCACGGTCCGGCTCCGATACGAGCACTTACTCGAAGACCCGCACGCGGAGTTGAGAAGGCTCGCCACCCACGCGGACCTGCCGGTACGCGACGAGGACCTCGCGTTCGTCAGCACTGACGCGGCCCAGCTGCGCACCGGGCACAGCGCCGCGGGAAACCCGATGCGGTTCACCGTCGGCCGGGTGCCGCTGCGCCGGGACGATGCGTGGCGGCAGGCGCTCCCGCCCCGCCAGCGCGCGCTTGTCGGTGCGGTGTGCGCGCCCATGCTCCATAAATACGGCTATAAGGAGATCTCGTGACCAGCTGGCCCACGGTCGGCGTGGTGATCCCGACCCGCAGTCGACCCGAGCTGGTGCGCAAGGCCGTCGATTCGGTCCGCGCCCAGGACTACCCGGGCAAGATCCGGATCATCGTGGTGTTCGACGGCACCGAGCCGGACTTCTCGCTTGCCGCGCCGGACGGCCCGCCGGTGCTGATGCTCGCGAACTGGCGTACCCCCGGGCTGGCCGGCACCCGCAACACCGGCATCACCGCGCTCGACACCGAGCTGGTGGCGTTCCTGGACGACGACGACCAGTGGACGCCGGCGAAGCTGCGCAAGCAGGTCGCGGCGCTGCTCACCGAGCCGCAGGCGGAGTTCGTCACGTGCGGCATGGAGGTGGAGTTCGACGGGCGGCGCACCGCACGGCTGGCCGGCCAGGACCGGGTGACGGTGCAGGAGCTGGCCCGCTCGCGGATGGCGATGCTTCACTCGTCGAGCTTCCTGATCCGGCGCGAGGCACTGCTCGGCAAGCACGGGTTCGGCCTGGTCGCGGAGGACGCGCCGGGCAGCCAGAACGAGGACTGGGACCTGCTGCTGCGCGCGGCCCGCCGTTCGCCGATCGTGCATGTGGACGAGCCGCTGGTCCGGGTGCTGTGGGGGCGCAGCTCGCACTACGCCTACGAGTACGGCACCAAGATCTCGTCGTTGCGCTGGATGATGTCGCGGCACCCGGAGATCTCCGGCTGTGCACCGGGCGCGGCCCGCGTCTACGGCCAGCTGGCCTGCTGGTCCGCCGCGACCGGCAACCGCCCGGACGCCTGGCGCTGGACAAAGGAGGCGGTCCGCGCGAACTGGCGGGAGCCCCGGACCGCGATCGCGCTCGCCGCGATGACCGGCGCGGTCAAGGTCGAGAACGTGCTGGCCACGCTGCACCGACACGGCCGGGGTATTTAAAGGAGAAGGCTCTTCTCGTTCGCCACCGGGCCAGGGTATGTTCGTTTCTGTTGGTTTTAGTGCGGAAGCGTTGACCCACCCCGGGAGGTTGAGTGTCCGAGCGGCTGGCACCCAGAGTGAAAGGCCTCAGCTACGGCGGGGACTACAACCCCGAGCAGTGGCCGGAAAGCGTCTGGGCGGAGGACGTCGCGCTGATGCGCGAGGCCGGCGTCACCGTGGTCAGCCTGGGCATCTTCGCCTGGGCGTGGCTCGAGCCCGCCGACGGCCGGTACGAGTTCGACAGGCTCGACCGTCTGATGGACATCCTGCACGCCGGCGGCGTCGCAGTCGACCTGGCCACGGCCACCGCGTCGCCACCGGCCTGGTTCTCGGTCGCGCACCCGGAGTCGCTGCCTGTGGACCCGGACGGCCGGACGCTCACCTACGGTAGTCGCCAGGCGTTCTGCCCAAGCTCCCCGGCGTACCGGCGAAAGGCGCTTGATCTTGTTGAGCGGCTGGCCGAGCGCTATCGGGAGCACCCTGCGCTGGCCATGTGGCACGTGCACAACGAGTACGCGTGCCACAACGCGCACTGCTACTGCGAGATCTCCGCGGACGCGTTCCGGGCCTGGCTGCAGGCCCGGTACACCGACCTCGACGGGCTGAACGCAGCGTGGGGCACCGCGTTCTGGTCGCAGACCTACACGGACTGGGCGCAGGTACAGCCGCCGCGTGCCACAGTCACCTCGTCGAACCCGACGCAGCTGCTCGACTTCCGCCGCTTCTCCTCGGACGCGCACCTGGCGAACTTCACGGCTGAGCGCGACGTGCTCACGCGCGTCTCGCCCGGCGTGCCGATCACCACGAACCTGATGGCCGCCAGCTGCTACGCGCTCGACTACTGGCAGTGGGCGCGGGAGCTACCGGTGATCTCCAACGACCACTACGTGCTCGCCGAGGCACCGACGCCACCGGCCGCGCAGACCGCCTACGCGGCGGACGCCACCCGTGGCCTGGCCGGCGGCGGGTCCTGGCTGCTCATGGAGCACTCCACGAGCGCTGTCAACTGGCAGCCGCGCAACCTGGCGAAGGCGCCCGGCGCGCTGCTCCGGGAGAGCCTGGGCCACGTGGCGCGCGGCTCCGAGGGCGCGATGTTCTTCCAGTGGCGGGCCAGCCGGGCCGGCTCGGAGAAGTGGCACTCCGCGATGCTTCCGCACGCCGGCACCGCGTCGAAGGTGTGGCGCGAGGTCGTCGCGCTCGGCGGCGCGCTGCGCCGGCTCGCCGAGGTCGAGGGCGCGCGGGTGGTCGCGCACGTGGCGATCCTGCTTGACTACCCGTCCGGCTGGGCCCAGGAGGCGCCGAACCAGCCGAGCACCGACCTTGGCGCGTTCGACGAGATCAAGCGCTGGCACGCGGCGCTCTGGCGGGCCGGCATCGCGGCCGACCTCGTGCACCCGGCCGCGGACCTGAGCCGTTACGTGGCGGTGCTGGCGCCCTCGCTCTACCTGGCCGACGACGACGCGATCGCGAACATCACCGACTACACCGCGTCCGGCGGCACCCTGATCATGGGGCCGTACAGCGGGCTCGTGGACCGCAACGACCACCTCCGCACCGCGCCGCTGCCAGGAGCATTCCACAAGCTCTTGGGGGTACGGGTGGAGGAGCTCTTCCCGCTTCCGGAGGCCGCGAGCGTGGCGCTTGACGACGGCTCCACGGCCGCGGTCTGGACCGAGCAGCTGTCAGTCACCGAGGCCACAGTGCTCGCGTCCTACCTGGACGGCCCGGTCGCGGGCGAGCCGGCGATCACCCGCTTCGGCGAGACGTGGTACCTCGGCACCCGGCTCTCCGACGACGCGCTCACCGCCCTGCTCGCCTCCGCCACCGGCGCGCCTGTCACGCACCGGGTCCCGGCGCAGGTCGAGGCCGTGCGGCGGCGACACGACGGCGGTAACTCCTACCTCTTCCTGCTCAACCACGGCGACGGCCCGGCCGTGGTCGACGCGCGCGGCACCGATCTGCTGACCGGCACGGCCTGGACCGGCCCGGCCGAGGTGCCGGGTCGCGGCGTCGTCGTGCTCCGGGAGGCGTGATGCTCGCTCAGCAACGGCAGGCGGCGATCCTGGAGCGGGTCAGGTCGGCAGGCGGCGCCCGGGTCAGCGAGCTGGCCGCGGAGTTCGGCGTCTCCGACATGACCATCCGCCGCGACCTGGACCTGCTCTCCGACCGTGGCCTGCTGGCCAAGGTGCACGGCGGCGCCACGCCGGGGCTGCCCGGCTCCGCGCACGAGCCCGGCTTCGCGGCCAAGTCCGCACAGCAGCGCCCGGAGAAGACCGCGATCGCGGCGGAGGCGGCCACGCTTGTCGGGCCCGGCACCGCGATAGCGCTGTCCGCAGGCACCACCACTGTCGAGCTGGCCGGCCGCCTGATCGACGTCCCGTCGCTGACTGTGGTGACGAACTCGATCCCGGTCGCGGACGTGTTCTACCGGGCCGGGCGCCCGGACTCGACGGTGGTGCTTACCGGCGGCGTCCGCACGCCGTCGGACGCGCTTGTCGGGCCGGTGGCCGTGGCCGCGATCCGCTCGCTCCACCTGGACCTGGTCTTCCTCGGCGTGCACGGGATGAGCGAGCGCGCCGGCTTCACCACGCCGAACCTGCAGGAGTCCGAGACCAACCGGGCGCTTGTCGAGGCGGCCGAGCGGCTTGTGGTGCTTGCCGACGGCACCAAGTGGGACACGGTCGGCATCTCGTCCTTCGCCGCGCTCGGCGAGGCCCACACCCTGATCTCCGACGCCGGTCTGCCCGACCCGGCGCGGGCGGTACTTGCAGATTACGTTTCGGACCTACGAGTGGTGGAACCATGAAGCGCACCCCGATCACGCTTGCGGACGGCCGCGAGCTGATCTACTTCGACGAGAACGACGATGCGGTCCGGGAGACTGTGGACCGGCGCGAACTGCCCCCGCCGCCGGCCGCGTCCCAGCTGCGGTACGACCCGCTGACCGACGAGTGGGTGGCGGTCGCGGCGCACCGGCAGACGCGCACGTTCCTGCCGCCTGCGAACGAGTGCCCGCTCGACCCGTCGACCGACGAGTTCCTGACCGAGATCCCGGGCGACTACGACGTGGCCGTGTTCGAGAACCGGTTCCCGTCGTTCAGCGCGCGGACCGTGGACTCTCCCGGGGACACCATCACCGACCTGGTGCCGATCAAGCCGGGCTTCGGGCGCTGCGAGGTGGTCTGCTTCACCTCGGACCACAACACCGCGTTCACCGCGCTGCCGCCGTCCCGGGTGCGCCTGGTCGTCGACGCGTGGGCGGACCGTACCGCGGTGCTGTCCGCGACGCCCGGCATCGAGCAGGTCTTCTGCTTCGAGAACCGGGGCGTGGAGATCGGTGTGACGCTGCACCACCCGCACGGGCAGATCTACGCGTACCCGTTCCTGCCGCCGAAGACGGTGGCCATGCAGGCGGCGTCCCGCCGGCACCACGAGAAGACCGGGCGGAACCTCTACGCGGACGTGCTGGCCGCCGAGATCACGGCCGGGGACCGGATCGTGGCGTCGAACGAGTTCTGGACCGCGTACGTGCCGGCGGCCGCCCGCTGGCCGTTCGAGGTGCACCTGGCGCCGAACCGGCGGGTCGCGGACATCCCGGAGCTGTCCTCGGACGAGCGGGACGCGTTCGCCACCATCTACCTGGAGATTCTGAAGCGCTTCGACGGGCTGTTCGACGGGCCGATGCCGTACATCTCCGCGTGGCACCAGGCACCTGTGAACGAGGGCCGCGAGCTGGGCTACCTGCACCTGCAGCTGTTCAGCATCCGGCGTGCGCCCGGCAAGTTGAAGTATCTGGCCGGGTCCGAGTCCGCGATGGGCGTCTTCATCAACGACGTGACGCCGGAGCAGGCAGCCACCGCACTGCGCGAGGTGGCGCTGTAAGGGGGTGTGCGGGAGGCCCGGGACAGGGCCTCCCGCACGAGGGAAGGGACGGCTCGGAGTGTGACCGTGCATCGTCTATGTACAGAAACGACGGGCAATACCTCACAGTTACGCCAATAAACGCACTTTTATCCCGAATACGCACAGAAGCCCGTACCAACAGGTACGGGCTTCTGTACTGCCACAGGCTCAGCCGAGGCGCTTGGCCAGGTTCTGGTCGAGCGTGGCCATGAACTCGTCGGTGGTCTGCCACGGCGCGTCGCGGCCGATCAGCGCGGCCAGGTCCTTGGTCATCTGACCGCCCTGGACGGTGTCGATGACGACCTGCTCGAGCGTGTCCGCGAACTCGGTCACGGCCGGCGTGCCGTCCAGCTTGCCGCGGTGCGCCAGGCCCCGGGTCCAGGCGAAGATCGAGGCGATCGGGTTGGTGCTCGTCTTCTCGCCCTTCTGCCACTGCCGGTAGTGCCGGGTGACAGTGCCGTGCGCGGCCTCGGCCTCGACGGTCTGGCCGTCCGGCGTCATCAGCACGGAGGTCATCAGGCCGAGCGAGCCGAAGCCCTGCGCGACGGTGTCGGACTGCACGTCACCGTCGTAGTTCTTGGCGGCCCAGACGAAGCCACCCTCCCACTTCATCGCCGCCGCGACCATGTCGTCGATCAGGCGGTGCTCGTAGGTGATGCCGGCCTTCGCGAAGTCGTCCTTGAACTCGGCCTCGAAGATCTCGGCGAACAGGTCCTTGAACCGGCCGTCGTACGCCTTCAGGATCGTGTTCTTGGTCGACAGGTAGACCGGGTAGTTGCGGTCCAGGCCGTAGCGGAACGAGGCCCGCGCGAAGTCCCGGATCGAGTCGTCGTAGTTGTACATCGCCATGCCGACGCCGCCGCCGGGGAACTTGGCGACCTCGAACTCCATCGGCGCGGAGCCGTCGTCCGGCGTGAACGTGACGGTCATCGTGCCCGGTCCGGGCGCCACGAAGTCGGTGGCCTTGTACTGGTCACCGTGGGCGTGACGGCCGATGATGATCGGCTTGGTCCAGCCCGGGACGAGCCGCGGCACGTTCGACATGATGATCGGCTCGCGGAACACGACGCCGCCGAGGATGTTGCGGATCGTGCCGTTCGGCGAGCGCCACATCTTCTTCAGGCCGAACTCCTCGACCCGCGCCTCGTCCGGCGTGATCGTGGCGCACTTGACGCCGACGCCGTGCGTCTTGATGGCGTTGGCCGCGTCGATCGTGATCTGGTCGTTCGTCTCGTCACGCTTCTCGACCGACAGGTCGTAGTACTCGAGCTCGACGTCGAGGTACGGCAGGATCAGCTGCTCACGGATCTGCTTCCAGATGATCCGGGTCATCTCGTCGCCGTCGAGCTCCACGACCGGCTTGTTTACCTTGATCTTCGCCATCCGCCGGCGCTCCTCTCGGGGGCTGTGCCCTTTCGCGAACTGTGGACTCTCAAGCAGTACGAGCGTACTGCAACGACTGTGCGCGTCCCCTCGGACCCCCATCAGTCAAGCACCGTGCGCGACACGCCCGATGGGCAAATCGGACTTTCCCGAATTGTCGCCTACTGTCCCCCCGTTCTGACGGACGGTATTGGAGCTGCCATAACCCACGACCGAAGGCATCGAGGCATGTCGCCACCTTTCGCGTTTCCCGTCCGCCGGCGCCGCCTGGTCGCGAGCGCCGCCGCCGGCCTGCTGCTCCTGCGCCCCGAAGGAGGCTTCACACACGTCAGAGCGGGTGTGCAGGAACCCCTCCCGGCCGGGCTGTTCACACTCGGCGTGGCATCCGGCGACCCACTTCCGGACGGCGTGGTCCTCTGGACCCGGCTCGCGCCGGACCCGCTGCGCGGCGGCGGAATGCCCGACCGGCCCGTGCAGGTCGAGTGGGAGGTCGCGGAGGACGACGGCTTCCGGCAGGTACGCCGCCGGGGCGTCGCGATCGCCGACCCGGCGCTCGGCCACTCCGTGCACGTGGACGTGCGCGGACTGCGTGCGGGCGCGTACTACCACTACCGTTTCCGGGCCGGCGCGGAGATCTCGCCGGCCGGGCGCACCCGGACCGCCCCGGACGTGCACGCGCAACCGGAGCGGCTGCGGTTCGCGTTCGCCAGCTGCCAGGACTACCAGGCAGGGCAGTACACCGCGTACCGGCACCTGGTGGACGAGGAGCTGGACTTCGTGGCGTTCCTCGGCGACTACATCTACGAGGGTGCGCCGAACCCGAACGCGTTCCGCAGGCACGACGGCGTGGGCGAGCCGTACACGCTCGCCGACTACCGGAACCGGCATGCGCGCTACAAGAGCGACCCGGACCTGCGGGCGGCGCACGCGGCGTACCCGTGGATCGTCACGCTCGACGACCACGAGATCGACAACAACTGGGCGGACGAGGTGCCGCGGGACCCGGCGCTGCAGACACCTGAGGCGTTCCGGGCGCGGCGGGTCGCGGCGTTCCAGGCGTACTACGAGCACATGCCGCTCCGCCGTTCCGCGCTGCCGCAAGGGCTGGACATGCAGGTATACCGGCGGCTGCGGTTCGGCGACCTGGCCAGCGTGCACGTGCTTGACACCCGGCAGTACCGCAGCGACCAGCCGGGCAGCCTGGAGGCCGCGCAGGACCCGGCGCGGACCATGACCGGCCCGCATCAGGAGGAGTGGCTGGTCCACGGGCTCGGCACCTCCGGCACCCGATGGAACCTGCTGGCGAACCAGGTGATGTGGGCGCAAAATGATCGCCGGGCTGGGCCGGAGGCGGTCTTCAGCTTCGACAACTGGGACGGCTACCGCGTACAGCGGCGTCGACTCCTTGACTACTTCGGCTCCGGGCGCGTGCAGAATCCGGTAGTGCTCACCGGCGACCGGCACTGCACCTGGGTGTGCGACCTGCGGACCGACTTCGACGATCCCGCGTCGCCGGTGGTCGGCGCGGAACTGACCGGCACCTCGATCACCTCCGGCGGCAACCCGGACATCGCGGGCTTCCACGCCACCTACGACCCGATCATGGCGGACAGCCCACACTGGAAATACATCGACAACCGCCGGGGGTACGTCGTGTGCGACGTGACCGCCGAGCGCCTGCTCTCCCACCTGCGCGTGGTGGACAGCGTCTGGACCGACGACGCCGCGATCCACACGGCGGCCGAGTTCGTCACGGAGGCGGGACGGCCGGGCGTCCAGGTGGCTTCTCAGGAGGCGCGGCCACTCGCACGATCCACGCCCTACGCCGGCCCGATCTACGACGTCCACGACGACCAGGACGCGTTCCCCCTCCGCGCCTGATCCGCCGCGGGCAGGTCAGCCGATCAGACGGAGCAGAACGGCCGAGCCGCCGGGATCCCAGCCGCTGCGGACCAGCCGCCCCGTCGACAGGGACGACCGGCAGCCAGCCGGGGCGGACCAGCGGCCCGGCCGGCGGGGACGACCCGCAGCCAGCCGAGGCGGACCAGCGGCCCGGCCGGCGGGGACGACCCGCAGCCAGCCGGGGCGGATCAGCGGGCC
The DNA here is from genome assembly GCF_044454585.1 of Catenuloplanes sp. NPDC051500. Classification (NCBI taxonomy): domain Bacteria; kingdom Bacillati; phylum Actinomycetota; class Actinomycetes; order Micromonosporales; family Micromonosporaceae; genus Catenuloplanes; species Catenuloplanes sp. NPDC051500. The sequence continues at coordinate 65,248 of NZ_JBITDX010000015.1, read as the reverse complement.
GGTCGGCGGGGGCGACCGGGAGCCGGCCGGGGCGGGGACCAGCTGGGGTTGTGGCGACCAGCGGCGGAACCGGAAGGGAGGCCCCCTGGGGGCCGACCGGTGCCCGCGGGAGCATGCGGGTCGCACCACGCCGGAAGCGGGAAAGCCAGATCTTGATCGTGATCTGGCGCTTGATCGTGCCTTGGACCTGGACACGATCGTGCCTGTGACCTGGACACGGGAAGTGCCCTGGCCGGGTCACGGGAGGTGGCTTCCGTCTGGGCGGGGGAACAGCGATGCCGGGCCTCGGTGATCGAGACCCGGCATTCGCGTGGCGACTGGAGCGTGTCGGCTAGAGCGTGGCGACGTCCGCCTGCTTGGTGCGGACGGCCTCGGCCGCGGCCTTGAGGTCAGCCAGCTCCGCGTCGGTGAGCGCGGTCTCGACGACCTTCTTGACGCCCTCGGCGCCGATCTCGGCCTCGACGCCCAGGTAGACGCCGGAGATGCCGTATTCGCCGTCGACCCAGGCGCAGACCGGCAGCACCTCGCCGGAGTCCTCCGCGACGGCCTTGGCCATGCGGGCGGCGGCGGCGGACGGCGCGTAGTAGGCCGAACCGGTCTTGAGCAGCGCGACCACCTCGGCGCCGCCGTTGCGGGTGCGGACGACCAGTTCCTCGATCTTCTCGGCCGGGAGCAGGTCGGCGAGCGGCTTGCCGTCGACTGTGCAGCGGGACGGGACCGGGACCATGGTGTCGCCGTGCGAGCCGAGCGTGAGCGTCTTGACGCTGCTCACCTTGACGCCGAGCTCCTCGGCCACGTTGTTGGTGAAGCGCGCGGTGTCGAGCATGCCGGCCTGGCCGAGCACCCGGTTCTTCGGGAACTCGGTGGCGATCTGGGCCAGCGCGGTCATCTCGTCGAGCGGGTTGGAGACCACGATCACGACGGCGTTGGGGGCGTGCTTCTTCACCTGCTCGGCGACGCCGCGGACGATGCCGGCGTTGACCTCCAGCAGGTCCATCCGGCTCATGCCGGGCTTGCGCGGCAGGCCGGCGGTGATCACGACGACGTCGGAGCCCGCGATGGCCTCGTAGCCCTCACCGTTCTTGCCGGTGGCCTGGCCGACGATCTTGGTCTCGAAGCCCTCGATCGCGCGGGACTGGTTCATGTCGAGCGCGAGACCCTCCGGCTTGCCCTCGACGATGTCGGTGAGGACGACGGTCTCGAAGATGTCGTACTCGGCGAGGCGTAGCGCGGTCGTCGAACCGTAGAACCCGGCGCCGACGACTGTGACCTTCTTGCCCATGTCGCGTCACTCTTCTCTGGACGAGGCGGTTTTTCCCGACCGTATCAATCGGGTTACGCGCTGCCGTCGGCGGTCCAATGATCGTTAAGTAAGGCGCCGGATACCGCCCGTAGGTGACACTGCGTAGATTTCCTGCACTTAACGCTATGTAACCTCGACTGTGGCACTTCCCACACTGTGAGCTGTGTTGTGGTTACAAAACGGTCAGCCGGGCAGCAACCTCGCGTTCGTTCAACCCGCCAAGACCGGGCCGATTAGTCCGAATAATGGTGCATAATGCCTATTAACCACTTGGGTGATTGTCGCGGCTGCTACCAGGGTGAGCAGGGATAACGCAAATCGATGGAGACGTGCCAGAGCAGGCCTCCGCAATCCACCGATTTGTTGGAGGGACAGACCCGCCCTACCTTTGCCCGGGCGTTGCTCAGCGTTACTCACACAGGGGCGAAGCTGCGCAGCGTTAGGAAACAAGGAGGCTCCATGCAGGTCCGCAGATTCGCGGCCTTGGCCGCTCTCCCCGTCGTCACGTCCCTCGGCCTGGTCGCGTGCGGCCAAGGCGGCGACGATGCGGCTGAGAGCAACACGACCGCGGTGGTCTCGATCCAGATCGCCGAACCGCAGCATCTGATTCCGACGAACACGAACGAGACCGCCGGGTCGCAGGTGCTGGCCTCGCTGTTCACGCCGCTCGTGAGCTACGACGCCGACAACAAGCCGATCGAGAACGCCGCCGAGTCGGTCAGCTCCACGGACAACACCACGTGGACGATCAAGCTCAAGGACGGCTTCACCTTCCACAACGGTGAGAAGGTCACGTCCGACAGCTACCTCAACGCGTGGAACTACGGCGCCTACGCACCGAACGCCCAGGGCAACTCGTACTTCTTCGAGAAGGTCAAGGGCTACGCGGACCTGCAGTCGGTCGACCCGGACGACGACGGCCCGCAGGCCGCGCCAACGCCGAAGGCCAACAAGCTGTCCGGCCTGGCCAAGGTGGACGACCTCACGTTCACGGTGACGCTCGCCGAGCCGTACGTCGACTTCAAGACGATGCTCGGCTACACCGCGTTCTACCCGCTGCCGGCGGCGGCCTGGTCCGCCGAGGGCGTGCTCGCGGACGGCTTCGAAGAGGCGGTCATCGGGCAGGGTCCGTTCAAGATGAACGGCACCTGGCAGCACGACGCCAAGATCGAGGTCACCGCGTACGACGCGTACCCGGCAACCAAGCCGAAGATCGGCGGCGTCGAGTTCCGGATCTACCAGCAGCTGACCGCGGCCTACGCGGACGTGCTTGCCGACAACCTCGACGTGATCGTCACGATCCCGACCGAGAACATGGGCAACGCGCCGACCGACCTGGGTGACCGCTACGCGACCAGCCCGGCGTCGACGTTCCAGTTCCTGGCGTTCCCGACGTTCCAGACCGAGTATTCGAAGCCCGAGGTCCGCAAGGCGATCTCGATGGCGATCGACCGCGACGAGATCATCAAGTCGATCTTCAAGAACTCGCAGCAGTCCGCCCGTTCCTTCGTGTCGCCGGTCGTCGGCGGGTACCGCGAGGACACCTGCGGCGCGTCCTGCCAGTTCAACGCGGCTACCGCGAAGACGCAGTACACCGCGGCAGGCGGACCGGCGAAGATCCAGATCTCGTACAACGGTGACGGCGGCCACAAGGACTGGGTCGACGCGACCTGCAACCAGCTCAAGACGAACCTGGGCGTGGAGTGCACCGCCGTCGCCGAGGCCAAGTTCGCGGACCTGCTGAGCAAGGTCGAGAAGAAGCAGAACGTCGGCCTGTTCCGGATGGGCTGGGTCATGGACTACCCGTCCATGGAGAACTACCTGGGCCCGATCTTCACCACCAAGGGCTCGTCGAACTACTACGGCTACAGCAACCTGGAGTTCGACAAGCTCGTCACCGAGGGCACCAAGGCGGCTGACGAGAACGCGGCAATCGCCAAGTACCAGGCAGCCGAGGACCTCCTCGCCGCCGACATGCCGGTGATCCCGCTGCGCTTCGGCCAGAACAACTTCGGTACCTCGGCCAAGGTGCGCAACGTGAACCTCGACCTGTTCCAGCGGGTCGATCTGTTCAAGATCGAAGCGGTCAGCTGACCAGCTGGGCGTGACGGTGGCGGCGTCACCGGTCCAACAGGCCGGTGACGCCGCCACACCTTTGTCTCTAGGCGCGTGTCCTCCCCCTGACCCAGGGGACGCGTCGCCCTCTCCTGGGGGTTTCCTCGCGTGATTCGCTACATCGTGCGACGCCTGCTCCAAGGCGTGCTCACGTTCTTCGGTGCCACGTTCGTGGTCTACGCGCTCATGTTCGCCAACCAGAACGACCCGCTGCAGGCGCTCGCCGGCGAGCGGCCGATTTCGGACAACGTCCGCCAGGCGCTCACCGAGCGCTACCACCTCAACGAGCCGTTCATCGTCCAGTACGGCTACTACATGCGCGGCCTGTTCCAGGGCGACTTCGGCATCTCGCTGACCGGCCGCCCGGTCGCCGACCTGCTGGACCGGGCCTGGCCGGTGACCGCCCAGCTGGCCGTCATGGCCGTGGTGTTCGCCGCGCTCATCGGCGTCGTGGCCGGCGTGGTGGCGGGCATCCGCCGGGCCGGCATCTTCGACAACATCACGCTTGTGATCACGCTGGTGCTGATCTCGATCCCGATCGTGGTCCTCGCACCGGTCCTGCAGCTGTTCCTCGGCGTACAGCTGAGCCTGTTCCCACCGACCGCGGGTTCCAGCCCGTCGTTCTACGCGCTGATGCTCCCGGCGATCGTGCTTGGTGCCGGCTCGCTTGCCACCTACTCCCGGCTGACGCGGACGTCGGTGGTGGAGAACCTTCGGGCGGACTACGTGCGTACCGCGAAGGCCAAGGGTTTGACCCGGAACCGGGTGATCGGTGTGCACGTGCTGCGCAACTCACTGATCCCGGTCGTGACCTACATCGGCGTGGATCTCGGCAGCCTGATGGCCGGCGCGATCATCACCGAGGGCGTCTTCAACGTCCCGGGCGTCGGCTCCGCACTGTTCCGGGGCATCACCACGGAGGACGGCCCGCTCGTGGTCGGCTTCGTGAGTGTCCTGGTGATCGTCTTCATCCTGGCCAACCTGATCGTCGACCTGCTCTACGCGGTCCTGGACCCGAGGATCCGTTATGAGTGACATGCAGGCCATGGCCGCCACCGAGATCCCGTCGGTGGAGCGGTCCCGCAGCCTGGGCCAGGATGCCTGGCGGGATCTGCGGCGTAACTGGGTGTTCTGGTTCGCGTCCGCGATCGCGCTGATCGTCATCCTGATGGCCGCGTTCCCGTCGCTGTTCACCCCCAACGACCCGGGCGACTGCTCGCTGTCGCGTCAGCACGCCGGGGGCACCGGCTGGGCGCTGTTCGGGTTCGACTTCCAGGGCTGCGACATCTACGCCCGGACCGTCTACGGCGCCCGCGCGTCGATCTGGGTGGGCGTGCTGTCCACGGCGCTGGCCTCGGCCATCGGGCTGATCTTCGGCCTAACCTCCGGGTTCTTCGGCGGATGGCTGGACGCGATCCTGTCCCGGATCACCGACATCGTGCTCGGCATCCCACTGCTGCTCGCCGCGATCGTGCTCGGCAAACGCCTCGCCAACGGTGACACCGGCGGCTCGTCCGGCCTGATGGCCGTGGTGGTCGTGCTCGGCATCCTCGGCTGGACCACTGCCGCCCGTGTCATGCGGTCGTCCGTGATCTCGGCCAAGAGCCAGGACTACGTCGCGGCCGCGCGGATGCTCGGCGCGAACAACATGCGGATCATGTTCCGGCACATTCTGCCGAACGCGATCGCGCCGTTCATTGTGGTGCTCACCATCGCGCTTGGGCAGTTCATCGCGACCGAGGCGACGCTGTCGTTCCTGGGCATCGGCCTGAAGGGCAACGCGATCTCGTGGGGCATCGACATCTCCACCGCGTCGAAGCATTATCGCGAGTCCGCTCCGCCGCTGGTCGCGCCGTCGATGTTTTTGGCGATGACCGTGCTGGCGTTCATCATGCTCGGCGACGCCATCCGCGACGCCTTCGACCCGAAGCTGCGGTGACCCGATGACTGTCCCTGTGAAACATCACCTCCTCGAGGTCAAGGACCTCTTCGTCGAGTTCCGCAGCCGGGACGGCGTCGCCAAGGTGATCAACGGCGTCTCGTACCACCTGGATCCCGGTGAGACGCTCGCGGTGCTCGGCGAGTCCGGGTCCGGCAAGTCCGTCACCGCCCAGGCGATCATGGGCATCCTGGAGACGCCGCCCGCGGCGATTCCGTCCGGCCAGGTCCTCTACAACGGCGTCGACCTGCTGAAACTCAGCGAGGACAAGCGGCGGGAGGTGCGCGGCAAGGAGATCGCCATGATCTTCCAGGACGCGCTCTCCGCACTGAACCCGGTCTTCCCGGTCGGCTGGCAGATCGGCGAGGTGCTCCGCAAACGCGAAGGCAAGTCCCGGGCCGAGGCGCGCAAGCGGGCCGTCGAGCTGATGGACCTCGTCAAGATCCCTGCCTCGCGCGAGCGTGTCGGGGACTACCCGCACCAGTTCTCCGGCGGCATGCGGCAACGCGTCATGATCGCCATGGCGCTGGCGCAGGACCCGAAGGTGCTGATCGCGGACGAGCCCACCACCGCGCTCGACGTCACAGTGCAGGCCCAGATCATGGACCTGCTCGGCGACCTGCGCCGCGACCTCAACATGGGCCTGATCCTGATCACCCACGACCTCGGCGTGGTCGCGGACGTGGCGGACCGGATCGCTGTCATGTACGCGGGCCGGATCATCGAGGAGGCGCCGGTCTTCGACATCTACGAGGCACCGGCCCACCCGTACACCAAGGGGCTGCTGGCCTCCATCCCCCGCCTCGACCAGCGCGGACAGCAGCTCACGACGATCAAGGGCCTGCCGCCGAACCTGACGAACATCCCGCCGGGCTGCCCGTTCCACCCCCGCTGCCCGTACGTCCAGCCGGTCTGCCGTGAGGTCGTACCGGCGAAGCACGTGCTCGGGCCGCGCTACAGCGCCTGCCACTTCGCCCAGGAGGTCGTCACCAGTGGCAACTAATCCCGCCGCCCGGGGCTTCGCGTCCTCGGTCACCCAGCACCACCCGCGGCACGGCGAAGTGCTCCTCGACGTGCAGAACCTGGTCAAGCACTTCCCGATCAGCCAGGGCGTGGTCTTCAAGCGCAAGGTCGGCGCCGTGCAGGCCGTCGACGGCGTCAGCTTCCAGCTGCGCCGCGGCGAGACGCTCGGCGTGGTCGGCGAATCCGGCTGCGGCAAGTCCACGCTCGCCCGGCTGCTCATGCGGCTGGAGACGCCGACCCGCGGCAAGGCACTGCTCGAAGGGCGGGACATCTTCTCGCTCGGCGGCGCCGAACTCCGCCGCCTGCGCCGCAACGTGCAGATGGTTATGCAGGACCCGTACACCTCGCTCAACCCGCGCATGACCGTCGGCGACATCATCGGCGAACCGTTCGAGATCCACCCGGACGCGGCGCCCCGCGGTGAACGCCGCCGCAAAGTCCAGGAGCTGCTCGAGGTCGTCGGCCTGAACCCGGAACACGTCAACAGGTACCCGCACCAGTTCTCCGGCGGCCAGCGTCAGCGCATCGGCATCGCCCGCGCGCTCGCGCTCCGCCCGCAGGTCATCGTCTGCGACGAACCGGTGTCCGCGCTCGACGTGTCAATCCAGGCCCAGGTGATCAACCTGCTGGAAGGGCTGCAGGACGAATTCGGGCTCAGCTACATCTTCATCGCGCACGACCTGTCAGTGGTCCGGCACATCGCGGACCGGGTGGCGGTCATGTACCTCGGCAAGATCGTCGAGGTGGGCACGGAGACGGAGATCTACGAGCGGCCGACGCACCCGTACACGCAGGCGCTGCTCTCCGCCGTACCGGTCCCCGACCCCCGGGCCCGGGACAACCGCGAGATCATCCGGCTGGACGGCGACGTACCCTCCCCGGCCAACCCGCCGTCCGGCTGCCACTTCCGTACCCGCTGCTGGAAGGCCCAGGACATCTGCGCCACCCAGGAACCGCCGCTCACCCTGCGCCAGGCCGACCCACACCCGGCCGCCTGCCACTTCGCGGAGCTGCGGCACCCGGTGCGGTGACGTCTACAGTCATCGTCCATGACCATCCGCCCGGCCCACCCCGATGACGCGGCCGCCCTGGTCGCATTACGACTGAAGACCTACCCCCATCTGGTACGAGGAGAGGCGGCGACCCGGCGTCAGCTGGAGTCGCCGCCTCCCGGCGCCGACCTCGCGGCCTTCACGGCGCTGTCCCCTACCTCGGACGTGGTGGGCTTCGTGACTGCCCGGCGCAACACCGCCACCTCCGACCCGGCGGCCGGCGAGATCTCACTGCTCCACGTCGACCCCGCCCATCGGCGCCGGGGCCACGGCGCCGGGCTGCTCCGCGCGGCCGAGAACCACCTGCGCGCGATCGGCGTACGGCGGGTCCGGGCATTCGTACTGCCGGACGGGCTGTCGTTCGCCACCGCGCGCGGATACACCCCCAGCCGCGAGGCCCGATACTCGGAACTCGACCTGACCGGCCTCCAGGTTGACCCGCCACCGGTGCCCGCGGGATACACGCTCACGCCGATCTCCGCGCTGCCAGCCACCGCGCTCTACGCGGCCGAGGCGGCCGGCGCGGCCGACGAACCCGGCGACGTCGCACCGGACGCGGTCTCCTACGAGACGTGGCGCTACGACGTGTGGGACGACCCGGGCCTCGACCGCGCGATCAGCATGGCGGTGCTGGGGCCGTCCGGCGAGGTGGTGTCCTTCTCGCTACTACTCCGTGACGGCGACCGCGCCTGGTCCGACATGACCGCCACGCTCCCGGCCCACCGCGGCCTGGGCCTGGCCCGGCTGGCGAAGTCCGAGGCGCTGGCCCGCGCCGCCGCCTCCGGCATCACCATCGCCTACACCTCCAACGATGCCGCGAACGCCGCGATGCTGGCCGTCAACACCCACCTCGGCTACCGCCCGACCGGCACCGCCTTCTCCACCCTCACCACCCTCCCCCCCCACCCCCCCCCATAACCACCCCGCCACTCGCCACCCCCGCCACTCGCCACCCCACCCCACCCGCCGCCCACCCCGACCCACCACCAGCCACCAGCCACCGGCCACCGGCCACCGGCCACCGGCCACCGATCACCGGCGGAATGCTGCCGCCGCCCCTGCCACCGGTCGCTAGCCACCGGCGGAATGCTGCCGGCCACCGCCGGAATGCTGGCGCCACCCCGCATACCGACCGCCGCCGGAATTCAGCCGGGCGCTCTCGCCCGAAATTTCGTCTTATGACCAGCGCTGCGGGACGCTTCCTCGCTGAGTGATCAATCAGTGGAGCGAAATATAGGTCAACTCCGATTATTGATCTACATTTCGCTCCACTGATTGATCACTCAGCAGCAGCAGGCGGGCGTGACGGGGCGAGACACCGAGGCCGGCGGGGCGGGCTGGGCTGGGCAACGGGGCGGGTAACGCGGCCGGGCACCCGGAACGGGCGCGGCGCCTGGACGGCGACGGCGTGCACCTGGCCAAAACGCAGGCCGGGCAGCCGGGACGGCAACGCGGGCGGCAGCCAGAACCGACAACGCGACCAGGCAGCTAGGACGGCAACGCAGGCCCGCAGCCAGCGCCGACAACGCGACCAGGCATCTGGGTCGCAACGCGGGTGGGCAGCCGGGCCAGGCAACGCGGGTGGGCAGCCAGGCTGGGCAACGCGGCCAAGCAGCCGGGAAGGGCCACGCGGGCGCGCAGCCGGGAAGGGCAGCGCAGCCGGGAAGGGCAGCGCAGCCGGGAAGGGCAGCGCAGCCGGGAAGGGCAGCGCAGCCGGGAAGGGCAGCGCAGCCGGGAAGGGCAGCGCGGGCGGGCGGCGGGGTGGCGGGGGATGGCGGGCGGGCTGTGCAGGGACCGTTTGGGCTGAGGGGGGCGGTGGGGAGGGGGATTGTGCGGGAGGCTGGGCGGCGTGTCCCGATTTTTCGTGCCCCTGCGGCTTCAGGGGTGTGCCGTTTCGTCGGCGGGACGCGGTCGGAGCGGGTCTCGTCACGTCGGCGCAGCTCAACGGTCCCGCCTGGCAGCGCCTCTACCAGGGGGTCTACATAGATGCCGCGTCGTACCGACCGGCTGATCACCGCATGTGGTGTCGCGCGGCGTTGCTCGCGGCCCCGCCGGGCTCCGCGATCGGCGGGCTCAGCGCGGCGTACCTCTGGGGCGTCGACCTCCTGGCGCCGGACAGCCCGGTGACAGTCGTCGTGCCGGCCGGACATCGCGTCCGCGCTCAAACCCGGCTGACCGTGGTTCGGGCGGACCTGAACCGGCACGACGTGGAGCGGTTCGCGGAGTTGCGGCTGACGACGCCGGCACGCACCGCCTTCGACCTGGGGCGTGGGGCGGACCGCATCGAGGCGAGCATCGCGGTCGATGCGATGTTGAACCGGCGTCTGGTGACGGTCGCGGAGATCGCCGGTGTGGCGAACGGCCGGCCGGGCTGGCCGGGGGTGGCCCGGTTGGGGGAGGTGCTGCGTGGCGCGGAGCCGGGGGCGGCGTCGCCGATGGAGACGAGGCTGCGGCTGGTGATCGTGGCGGGCGGGCTGCCTCGGCCGATCGCGCAGTACGAGGTCAGAGCCGCCGACGGGACGTTCGTCGGCTGGGTTGATCTGGCGTATCCGGAGTCCAGGGTCGCACTGGAGTACGAGGGGGATCACCACCGGGAGCGGGCCACGTTCCGGAAGGACGTGGTGCGGTTCAACCGGCTGCAAGCGGCGGGATGGGCCGCGTTGCGGTTCACGGCGGATGACGTGTTCATACGGCCGCGGAAGATCGTCGACGATGTGAGACGGGCCGTGGCCGAAGCCACGGCCCGTAACGACCGGGCGCACGCGACACCGCCTCTGGAACGGCGGCAACGCCTGTCACCGAGCGGGTGAGATCAGTGGAAGAAGTGCCGGGCGCCGGTGAAGTACATCGTGATGCCGGCCTTCTGCGCGGCCGCGATGACCTCTTCGTCGCGGACCGAGCCGCCGGGCTGGACCACCGCGCGGATGCCCGCCTCGGTAAGCACCTCCAGGCCGTCCGCGAACGGGAAGAACGCGTCGGACGCGGCAACCGCGCCCCGGGCCCGGGCGTCGCCCGCGCGGGACACCGCGAGGCGGGCCGAGTCGACGCGGTTGACCTGGCCCATGCCGACGCCGACGGTGGCACCGTCCGCGGCGAGCAGGATCGCGTTGCTCTTGACGGCGCGGACCGCGCGCCAGGCGAACGCGAGCTCTTCAAGCAGCTCAGCGGACGCGGCCTCGCCGGCGACCAGGCGCCACGCGGACGGGGCGTCGCCGGCCGCGTCGATGCCGTCCCGGGTCTGGGCCAGGATGCCGCCGCTGACCTGGCGGAACTCGACAGTTGCCGGCGCCCAGGCCGGTGCGACCAGGATGCGCAGGTTCTTCTTGGCCTGCAGCACCTCGACGGCGCCGTCCTCGTAGCCGGGGGCGACGATCACCTCGGTGAAGATCTCCGCCACCTGCCGGGCCAGCTCGACCGTGACCGGCCGGTTGACCGCGATGACGCCGCCGTAGGCGGAGACCGGGTCGCAGGCGTGCGCCTTGCGGTGCGCCTCCGCGACGTCGCCCGCGAACGAGACCGCGATGCCGCACGGGTTCGCGTGCTTGATGATCGAGACGGCGGCGTCGGCCATGTCGTTTGCGGAGCGCCAGGCCGCGTCCGCGTCGACGTAGTTGTTGTAGGACATCTCCTTGCCGTGCAGCTGCTCGGCCTGCGCGAGGCCTGCGGGTGCGGCCGGGTCCGCGAACAGCGCGGCGCGCTGGTGCGGGTTCTCGCCGTAGCGGAGCACTGCGGTGCGGCGCAGCGCGAGCCCGGCGAACTCCGGCCACCACGCCTCGGACGGGTTCAGCTCCTGCGCGACCCACTCGGCGACGGCCGTGTCGTACTCGGCGATGTCCGCGAACGCGCGGGCCGCGAGCGCCCGGCGCTGCTGAAGCGTGAAGCCGCCCTCGGTCAGGGCCGTCTCCACCAGGGGGTACGCCCGGGGGTCGGTCACCACGGCCAGCGACGCGTGGTTCTTCGCCGCAGCGCGGACCATTGCCGGCCCGCCGATGTCGATCTGCTCGATGGTCTCCTCGACCCCGGCCCCGGACGCGACAGTCTCCTGGAACGGGTACAGGTTGGAGACGAGCAGGTCGAACCCGGCGATGCCGAGGTCGGCCAGCTGCGTGCGGTGCGACTCGAGCCGGGTGTCGGCGAGCAGGCCCGCGTGCACCTTGGGGTGCAGCGTCTTGACCCGCCCGTCCAGGCACTCGGGGAAGCCGGTCAGCTCTTCGACCCGGGTGACCGGCACGCCGGTGGCGGCGATCGTCGACGCGGTCGAACCGGTGGAGACGATCTCGACGCCGGCCGCGTGAAGTGCGGCGGCCAGCTCGGCCAGGCCGGTCTTGTCGTAGACGCTTACCAGCGCGCGGCGCAGCGGCCGGCGGTGGTCCGCGTCCGCGGTGGCCAGCGCGTCGCCCGCGACCACGGCATCGCCCGAGGTGACGGCGCCTTCGGCACCGGTGGCGGACACCGCGGCCGTCACGACGGCGGCCTCGCCAGGGGTGAGTGTCATGGGATGGTGACCTTTCTTCCCGTGATGGTCCAGCCTTCGCGGACCAGGCGCCCGACCTGCTCGACGAGCTGGCGGCGTTCGGCTTCCTTGATGCGCTCGGTGAGGTCGTCCTCGGTGTCGCCGTCGAGCACCGGTACGACTGTCTGCGCCACGATCGGCCCGGTGTCCACGCCCGCGTCCACGAAGAACAGCGTGGCGCCGGAGACCTTCACGCCGTATTCCAGCGCGTCGCGCGGCCCGTGGATGCCGGGGAACGCGGGCAGCAGCGCGTTGTGGGTGTTGAGGTAGCGATCGCCGAACGCGGTCAGGAACTCCGTGTTGACAAGTTTGAGGAAACCGGCGGAGATGATCAGGTCGGGCTTGTGCTCGGCGACGTGCGCGGTAAGCGACGCGTCCCACTCGGCGCGGGTGCCGAAGTCCTTCACCCGGTCGACGAACGTGGGCACGCCGGCGTCGGCCGCGATGTCCAGGCCGGCGATGCCGTCCCGGTCCGCGCCGACGGCCACCACTGTCGCGCCGTAGGCGGGGTCGGCGGTCGCGTCGAGCAGCGCCTTGAGGTTGCTGCCCGAACCGGAGATCAACACCACCAGTCGCGCGGGGAGATTCACCCCAGCACCCTACCGAGGGCGCCGGAGCGGCCCGGACGTCGGGTCTCACAGGTGAGACCAAACAGTCTCATGGGCGGGACAACGAGAGAATCAGCTCGCCGGCGGCGTACCCACGCGGGGTTTGTGGGTTTTTGTTCCGGCGACGAACATGCGGGCTGCGGCCGCTCCGGCAAGCGCGCCCACGCTGACCACGCCGGCGCCGATCAGGCCGACCTGCCACGCTGACGTGCCGAGTTCGGAGAGGCGCCCGCCGCCGAGCGAGCCGCCGGAGGCGAACGCGGCCGCGAACAGCACCAGGCCGGCGACCGGGCCAGAGGTGGCGGCGGCCGCGGTGAGACGGCGCCACGGCACGACGCGCGGGGGCCGGGACGGGTCACGGCCGGCCCGGCGCAGACGCCTGTGCAGTAGCCAGCCGGCAAGCATCGCGGCCACCAGCGGGACCGACGGGAGCAGCGCGCCGACGCCACCGAGGGGCCCGGACGGAAGAGCGGCCAGCAGCGGTACGGCCGGGAGCGCCCCCACGCTCACCTGCGTTATCTGCACTGTGGTGTGGGTGCCGAGCGAGAACCCGGGCCCGAGCAGGTAGCCGACCGCCCAGATCGCCGCGTTCGGCGCGTAGGCGAGGCTGACAAGCGTGATCCCGGCCTGGCCGCCCACGCCGGTGCGGTAGGCGCCGATCAGCTCGCTGGCGTCGCCGCCGTTGAGTGCTACCGCGAGCCCGGTGCTCCCCGCGCCGGCGGCCAGGATCAACAGGCCACCGACCACGCCGGTACGGATCCCGTCGCGCAGGAACCGGGGCATGCGGGACGCCAGCTCACCGAGGGCCCCTGTGGTGCGCAGCGCGCCGGTCAGCGACGTGACAGTGCCGAAGGCGAAGAGCGTGCCGAGCGCGCCCAGCGCATTGACCTCGGGTCCGCCGCCCGCGCCGACAAGCAGCGCGGCGAGCAGACCGAGCCCGCCCCAGCCGAGCCCGATTCCGCCGGCGACGGAGAACGCCTGCGTGAGCGTGCCGTCGTCGCGGGCGCCGATCGCACGGGAGACGTGCACACCGGCCCGGGCCAGCCGCCAGGCGACAAGCACCGCGAGGCCGAGCGGCGCGAGGCCGACCGGGCCGATCGAGGTCTCCAGGTGTACGCCGTGCCCGAGCAGCCAGGCGCCGAGCCCGATGATCGCGGCGCCGCCGATCGAGCCGGAGCCCTCGACGACCTGCGCGAGCCACATGACCAGCGTGACCGGCAGGTAGGACACCAGGAACGCCCAGCCGACCGCGACCGTGGCCGCGACCGCGAGCGGCGCCCGGCCGGCCCTGGCCTGGGCGCGGGCGCGTTGCAGCGGGAGCCGGACGGTGTCGCGGGTGCGCAGGTCCCGCCCCTCGGACGCGTCGATCTGGACCGTGTCGCGGGCAGCCAGATAGGCGGCCTCGGCGTCGGTCAGCGCGTCGTCTGACCGGGCGCCTGCGGCCGGACGGTCCGGGGTGCTCGGCATCGGTGCCTACTTTTCCACGTCAGCCACGGTCTGGCTAAGGAAAACCCCCGCCGAGTGTCCTCACTCGACGGGGGATGTGATCAGAACGCTGTCAGCTCATGATCTCGCGCATCAGGCGCGCGGTCTCGCTCGGCGTCTTGCCGACCTTGACGCCGGCCGCTTCGAGCGCGACCTTCTTCGCGTCCGCGGTGCCGGCCGAGCCGGAGATGATCGCGCCGGCGTGACCCATGGTCTTGCCGACCGGGGCGGTGAAGCCCGCGATGTAGCCGACGACCGGCTTGGTCACGTTCGCCTTGATGAAGTCGGCGGCACGCTCCTCGGCGTCGCCACCGATCTCACCGATCATGACGATCGCGTCGGTGTCCGGGTCGTCCTGGAACGCGGCGAGCGCGTCGATGTGCGTGGTGCCGATGATCGGGTCACCGCCGATGCCGACAGCGGTCGAGAAGCCGATGTCCCGCAGCTCGTACATGAGCTGGTAGGTAAGCGTGCCGCTCTTGGAGACCAGGCCGATCCGGCCGGCGCCGGTGATGTCGCCGGGGATGATGCCGGCGTTCGACTGGCCGGGCGACGCGATGCCGGGGCAGTTCGGCCCGACGATCCGGGTCTTGTTGCCGGACGCCAGGTTGTGCGCCCAGAACGCGGCGCTGTCGTGCACTGGGATGCCCTCGGTGATCACGATGGCCAGGCCGATGGCGGCGTCGATGGCCTCGACGACAGCGGCCTTGGAGAACGCCGGCGGCACGAAGATGACCGTGACGTCCGCGCCGGTCTCCGCGATCGCGTCCTTGACCGTGCCGAACACGGGCAGCTCGGTCCCGTTGAAGTCCAGCTTCTGGCCGGCCTTCTTCGGGTTGGTGCCGCCGACCACGTTCGTACCCGCGGCAAGCATGCGCTTGGTGTGCTTGGTGCCCTCAGAGCCGGTGATGCCCTGAACGATGACCTTGGAGTCCTTGGTCAGCCAGATAGCCATTGTCAGTTCCCCACAGCAGCGAGCTCGGCGGCGCGCGCGGCCGCACCGTCCATGGTGTCGACCCGCTCGACGAGCGGGTTCGCGGCCGAGTCGAGGATCTCGCGGCCGGCCTCCGCGTTGTTGCCGTCCAGGCGGACGACGAGCGGCTTGGTGACCTGCTCACCCTTGTCGGCGAGCAGCTGCAGCGCCTGGAGGATGCCGTTGGCGACCGCGTCGCAGGCGGTGATGCCGCCGAAGACGTTCACGAACACCGACTTGACGGCCGGGTCGGAGAGGACGATCTCCAGACCGTTCGCCATCACCTGGGCGCTCGCGCCGCCGCCGATGTCGAGGAAGTTGGCAGGCTTCACGCCGCCGTGGTTCTCACCGGCGTACGCGACGACGTCGAGCGTGGACATGACCAGGCCCGCGCCGTTGCCGATGATGCCGACGGAACCGTCGAGCTTGACGTAGTTGAGGTTCTTCTCCTTCGCCGCCTGCTCAAGCGGGTCGATCGACGCGGCGTCGACGAAACCCTCCTGGTCCTGGTGGCGGAAGTGCGCGTTCTCGTCGAGCGTCACCTTGGCGTCGAGGCAGAGGACCTTGCCCTCCGGCGTCTTGGCCAGCGGGTTGACCTCGACAAGCGTGGCGTCCTCCTTGATGAAGGCCACCCACAGCTTCTGCGCGATGTCGACGATCTGCTCGGCGACCTCGGCCGGGAACTTGGCGGCGGCGGCGATCTCGCGCGCCTTCGCCTCGTCCACGCCCTGGATCGCGTCGATCGCGATCTTGGCGACCTTGTCCGGGTCGGTGTCGGCGACCGTCTCGATCTCCACGCCGCCGGCGACGCTGGCGATGCACAGGAACGTGCGGTTCGCCCGGTCGAGCAGGTAGGAGAGGTAGTACTCGTCGGCGATGTCAGCGGTGACGGTCAGCATGACCTTGTGCACCGTGTGACCCTTGATGTCCATCCCGAGGATGTCCGTGGCGCGCGCGACGGCCTCTTCGGTGCCCTCGGCCAGCTTGACGCCACCGGCCTTACCGCGGCCACCGACCTTCACCTGCGCCTTGACGACGACCCGGCCGCCGAGACGGTCGGCGATCGCGCGGGCCTCCTCGGGGGTTGTGGCGACGCCACCGCTCAGCACGGGCAGACCGTGCCGCTCGAATAGCTCGCGCCCCTGGTACTCGTACAGGTCCACTTGCGCGTCCCGATTCACTCCGCGGCACCCCGGCGCCGCTGCCAGCGTGGATGTGCACCGCTCATCCGGTGATGAGAAATGGTGCCTTTCCCGTCACCCTAGCGACCTGGACACTCCGTGCCGCCATGCGGGTACATGGTGTGCGGTACTGCACATTCCGGTCCCGGGGGACGCGGCGGATGTTCCTGGGGCGGGCGGTGACACCGTGACCGCCGGGAAAAGAAAGCAGTAAAGGTGCTGGTCGGACAAAGCCGTCGAAAATCGCATGACAGCTTCCGTAACCCCTGTTCAGAGGTGTCGTTGAGTCAGATGTCAGCGCACCACGCGGCGCGCGGGACGAGAAAGCGGCCGATGCCCTGTCGGTCGAGGGGTGGCGGCGGGGCATCGCGCATAGAGGGGCCGGACGTGTGAGGGGTGCGTCCGGCCTCTCCCTATTTCTTTTATTTATTGCCCGCCGGGAATCCCGTAGCAGTGGCGCCGACGTTCTCCCGTACCCACTCGACGATGGACTGCATGGTGGCGCCGGGGCCGAAAATCTTCGCCACCCCGAGTCGGCTCAGCTCCGGAATGTCAGCCTCCGGGATGATGCCGCCGCCGAACACCACGAGATCGTCCACGCCGCGCTCGGCCAGCAGCTCGACCACGCGCTTGAAGAGCGTCATGTGGGCGCCGGAAAGCACTGACAGGCCGACCGCGTCAGCGTCCTCCTGAATGGCGGTCTCGACGATCTGCTCCGGGGTCTGGTGCAGGCCGGTGTAGACGACCTCCATGCCCGCGTCGCGCAGCGCCCTGGCCACCACCTTCGCCC
The DNA here is from genome assembly GCF_044454585.1 of Catenuloplanes sp. NPDC051500. Classification (NCBI taxonomy): domain Bacteria; kingdom Bacillati; phylum Actinomycetota; class Actinomycetes; order Micromonosporales; family Micromonosporaceae; genus Catenuloplanes; species Catenuloplanes sp. NPDC051500. Next base: position 48,266 of record NZ_JBITDX010000015.1, on the reverse strand, counting down.
CGCGGTCATGCCCGTCCAGGCCGGGCTTGGCGACGACGACCCGAATTCGCGGTTCCACAGCTGCCGCACCTCTATCTTCAGCGACGGGACATGCTCTCAGAGCTACCTTAACGATCGTGCAGCCCCAAAGGGGTGAGGAACAATAGCCGGTCTGAGAACAACCGCAAGGACGACCTGAGTAGCGTCGCTCACATCACGCAAAGTATTACCTAAAATTACGCTGCGCTACTAACGAATGGGGGTGCAAATGGTGACGAAATCCGGCATTTCTCGCCATGACATCGCACACCCTGTCAGCAAATCGGCCGCAGAACTTGTGACCGGCCCGGTGCTTGGCTACCGTGTCCAACGGTTGTCAACCGGGATACCCCGGACCGGCCACCTAAACCAGCCAGTGTTCACCGATGGTCATCACGCCACATTCAGTAGCGCGAACCGGCCGCGGGGGAACAGATATCGGAGGGTGTACGTGCGTCAACGGCTTTCATCCGAGCCTGACCGTTATCGCGGTCGACGCCGCGTACCCACGGTTCCGGGCAGCCGCTATGCAGCGGTCATCACCACCGCGCTCGTCGGCGCCGGTGTCGTGGCCCTGGGCGCGGGTGCCGCGATGGATGACGCCAAAGGCGTCGACCCCTCCGCCCTGAAGAACTCGCTCGACACCGCGTCCGCCGCCGCGGAGGACCTCGCCGAGCGCGAAGAGAGCGCCGAGCGCTCCACGCGTGACAGCGAGCGCACCGAGTCCGCCGAGGAGGGCCTGGCCACCTCGCTCAGCTCGTCCCCGGACGCCTGGCGGCTCCCGCTGCACGGATACGAGTTCAGCGCGCCGTACGGCGTCCGCTGGGGCAAGGTCCATGCGGGCATCGACCTCGCCGCCAAGGAGGGCACCGAGTACAAGGCGGTGCACGGCGGCACTGTCACGCTCGCCGGGTGGTACGGCGGCTACGGCTACGCGGTCATCGTCGACCACGGCGACGGCACCGAGACGATATACGGCCACTCCTCGCAGCTCATGGTGAAGGTCGGCCAGCAGATCGAGGCCGGCCAGACGCTCGGGCTGGTCGGCGACACCGGCCACTCGTACGGCTCGCACCTGCACCTGGAGATCCACATCGACGGCGAGCCGCTCGACCCGATCACCTTCCTGCGTGACCGCGGCGTCGACATCCAGCTCGAGATAGAGCAGCAGGCCGTCTACGGCGCCGTCACCAACTGACCCACCCAAAAACGCCCTCCCCCACCACCTCGGGGAGGGCGTTTTCCGCACCCCTGATATTCCCGCCTCAAACAACACCCTCAGGCACACACCGGCGGCCCCACCCCGAGCGCGCTTCTGGCAGCTCCTCGCCCCCCGCTACGCCAGCACGTCGTGTGAGGTGCGGACGCCCGCGGAACATCGGTGTCAGTCAGACACACCCGCTTACTCGACCCGCCTGCTTTTAGTCTGCAGTTTCTCCGGACCGTCGCGTTTCTGTACCGCCCACGTGAGGCGCGGACGACCGAGGAACGTCGGTGTCAGTCAGACACGCTCTTCGTCTGCCTGACACCGCCGTCCGCAGGCCGTGGCGTCGAGCCCGGAGGAGCGAAGCGACGACCAGAAGCAGAGCGCGGACGACCGAGGAACGTCGGTGTCAGTCAGACACGCTCTTCGTCTGCCTGACACCGCCGTCCGCAGGCCGTGGCGTCGAGCCCGGAGGAGCGAAGCGACGACCAGAAGCACAACCCAGAAGCACAACTACATCTTTTCCAGGGGGGCGTGGCGGAGTACCAGCCACACCTTCTGGTCGCCGAAGTCGATCTGTGCCCGTGCCCCCGCGCCCTGCCCCTCCACGGCCAGCACCCGGCCCAGCCCGTAGCGCTGGTGGTTGACCCGGTCGCCTGCCGACACGGACGGCGCCTGAGCGCGCAGGTCGCTGGCGGTCGCGAGCTTGCTGGCGTCGATGCCGAGCCGGCCGGCGATCTGCTGCGCCTTCGTCGTACCCCCGACGAAGTTTGAGTTCCTGGAGGCGGCTCGTCCGCCGACGCCGCCGGCCGAGCCGGACCACGTCGTGTAGGAGCCTTCGGTGCGTTCCCAGCGGACCAGCTCGGGCGGCAGCTCGTCGGTGAACCGCGAGGCCGGGTTGTACTGCGGCGAGCCCCAAGCCGAGCGGGTGACCGCGCGGGACAGGTAGAGCCGCTGGCGGGCCCGGGTGATGCCGACGTAGGCGAGCCGGCGCTCTTCTTCCAGCTCCTTGGTGTCGGACATGGCCCGCATGTGCGGGAACACACCCTCCTCCATGCCGGTGAGGAAGACGACCGGGAACTCCAGCCCCTTCGCCGTGTGAAGTGTCATCAGCGTGACCACGCCCTGGTGGTCCTCGTCAGCGCCCTCGGGGATCTGGTCCGCGTCGGCGACCAGCGCGACCTGCTCCAGGAAGCCGGCCACTGACGCGCCCGGCCCGCCGTCCTCGGCCAGCACCTCGGCCTTCTCGGTGTACTCCCGGGCGACGCTTACCAGTTCTTGAAGGTTCTCCACCCGGCCCGCGTCCTGCGGGTCGATGCTTTCCTCCAGGCCGTGCAGGTAGCCGCTGCGGGAGATCAGCAGTTCCAGTACGTCTTCCGGGGGTGCGGTGGCGGCCAGCTCGCGTGCGTCAGCGAGGAGCGTCACGAACTCGTTGATGCTGTTCACCGCGCGGGCGGAGATGCCCGGCGCCTCGGACGCGCGGCGCAGCGCGGCGCCGAATGAGATGCGCTCGCGGTTGGCAAGCGCCTCCACGCACGCCTCGGCACGCTCGCCGATGCCGCGTTTCGGCGTGTTAAGCACGCGGCGGATGCTTACGGTGTCGTCGTCGTTGGCCACGGCGCGCAGGTAGCCCAGCGCGTCGCGCACCTCCTTGCGCTCGTAGAAGCGCACCCCGCCGACGACCTTGTAGGGCAGGCCGACGCGGATGAACACCTCCTCGAACACCCGGGACTGCGCGTTGGTGCGGTAGAAGACCGCCACCTCGCCCGGCCTGGCGAGGCCGTTGTCGCCGAGCCGGTCTATCTCCCGGGCCACGAAGTCGGCCTCGGCGTGCTCGGTGTCAGCGACGTAGCCGACGATCTGCTCGCCGTCGCCCTGGTCGCTCCAGAGGCGCTTGGGCTTGCGGGACGTGTTGCGGTCGATCACCGCGTTCGCCGCGTTGAGGATGGTCTGGGTGGACCTGTAGTTCTGCTCGAGCAGGATGGTCCGCGCGTCCGGATAGTCGCGCTCGAACTCCAGGATGTTGCGGATGGTCGCGCCACGGAACGCGTAGATCGACTGGTCCGCGTCGCCGACCACGCACAACTCGGCCGGCGGCAGCCCGGCCTCGGGCACGCCGTTGCCGACCAGCTCCCGGATCAGCGTGTACTGCGCGTGGTTGGTGTCCTGGTACTCGTCGACGAGCACATGCCGGAAGCGACGCCGGTACGACTCCGCGACAAGCGGATGCGACTGGAACAGGTGCACGGTCGCCATGATCAGGTCGTCGAAGTCGAGCGCGTGCGCCTCCTTCAGCCGGCGCTGATACAGCTGGTACGCCTCGGCGAGCGCCCGCTCGTTCGGCCCGGAGGCCTTGGCGGCGAAGTCCTCCGGGTCGGTCAGCTCGTTCTTCAGGTTCGACACCTGGGTGGCGAGGCCGCGCGGCGGGTAGCGCTTCGGATCGAGATCGAGCTCGCGGGCGACCATTGCCATCAGGCGGCGCGAGTCGTCAGCGTCGTAGATGGAGAACGTCGACTTCAGCCCCGCGTGCTCGTGCTCGGCGCGCAGGATGCGCACGCACGCGGAGTGGAACGTCGAGACCCACATCATCCGCGCGCGGTTGCCGACAAGCGCGGCGACGCGTTCCTTCATCTCGCCGGCGGCCTTGTTGGTGAACGTGATCGCCATGATCTCGCCGGGATGCACGTCGCGCATGCCCAGCAGATATGCGATGCGGTTGGTCAGCACCCGGGTCTTGCCCGACCCGGCGCCGGCCACGATGAGGAGCGGCCCGCCGGCGTGCGTGACCGCATCGCGCTGGGGGCCGTTGAGCCCGTTGAGCAGCGCCTCCGGGTCACGCCGTGGCGGCGCGGGCCGGGTCGGCGGCGTGGGCTGGACCGGTGGGATGTCAAAGAGCGATTGCATCGCGGGCAAGTCTAGGCCCTGTGTATGACAGGCAACCTCGCCGATGCCAAGACGACACGTTGAACCACTGGCGGGGTGAATGTAGATGCTCAAGCATGTCTGCATGGATGGATCTCGCAAGCGCCTCTGGCCGGTGCTGCGCACGCTGGCCACGCCGGCTGCGGCGCTGGCCGTTGCCATAGCTCTGGTTCCCTCGAGCGCACCCGCCGGCAGTCCCGGCGCGCTGACCCCGGTGAGTGTGACCTACAACAACGGCGGCGGTAAGACCGTCAAGGGCAGCTTCCTCAGCTACAACGACTTCCACGGCGCCATCGACCCGCCGACCGGCAGCAGCGGGCTGATCACCGGCGTCCCGGCCGGCGGCGTCGAATACCTGGCGACCTCGCTCAAGAAGCTCCGCGCCGAGGCGAAGGCGGAGGGTCGCGGCCGCAGCATCACTGTCGGCGCGGGTGACCTAATCGGTGCGTCGCCGCTGGTCAGCGCCGCGTTCCACGACGAGCCGACGATCGAGCTGATGGATGAGGTCGGGCTTGACATCAGCTCGGTCGGCAACCACGAGTTCGACGAGGGGGTCAGTGAGCTGATCCGCCTCAACCGCGGTGGCTGCCACCCGGTCGACGGCTGCCAGGACGGCGACGGGTTCGCCGGCGCGCGCTTCACATACCTGGCCGCGAACACTGTCTACAAGAAGTCCGGCCTGCCGATCCTGCCGCCGGTCGAGGTGCGGCTGGTCGACGGCGTACCGGTCGGCTTCGTCGGCATGACGCTTGAGGGCACGCCCGGCATCGTCAACCCGGCCGGCATCAAGGACGTCTCCTTCCTCGACGAGGTCGAGACGGCTAACAAGTGGGGTGGCCTGCTCCGCGCGTTCGGCGTGAAGTCGCTGGTCCTGCTGCTGCACGAGGGTGGTCAGCAGAACTCGCCGCCGGCCACGCCCGTGCTCTCCGACTGTGCGAACTTCTCCGGCCCGGTCGTCGACATCGTCAAGGGCCTGCGCCCGGAGTTCGGTCTCGTCGTCTCCGGTCACACCCACCGCTACTACACCTGCGCGCTGCCGAACTCGGGCGGCGCCCAGACCGTGGTGACAAGCGCCGGCAGCAACGGCACGCTGATCACGGACATCGACTACTCGCTGGACAAGCGGACCGGCCGGTTCGCCGAGATCGTCGCGCGCAACGTGATCGTGGAGAACGGCATCAAGAACGCGGACGGCACCTGGCAGACCGACCCGGCCGGCGCGCCGGTGCGCAACCCCGCGCTTGTCGACCCGGCCGCCAAGCGGATCGCGGACAAGTACCGCGCCGCGGTCGCCCCGATCGCGAACCGGGTGGTCGGCTCGATCACCGCCACGATCAGCCGTGACGTGGGTGCGAACCAGGAGAGCCCGCTCGGCGACGTGATCGCTGACGCGCAGTTGGCGTACACCCAGGCCAACGGGGCGCAGATCGCGCTGATGAACCCGGGTGGTATCCGCGCCGCACTCCCCTACGACTCGCAGACCGGTGGTGAGGCGCCCGGCCAGATCACCTACGGCGAGGCGTTCACCGTGCAGCCGTTCAACAACCTGGTGGTGACCCAGACGTTCACCGGCGCGCAGCTGAAGGACGTGCTGGAGCAGCAGTTCGTCGGGTTCGGCGGGCAGACCTCGCAGCGCGTGCTGCAGGTGTCGGCCGGCCTGACCTACAGCTTCACCTCGACGGCCGCGGCCGGCAGCCGGGTGAGCGCGCTCGCGCTCAACGGCGTGCCGATCGACCCGGCCGCCACCTACCGGGTGACGACGAACGACTTCCTGGCCAACGGCGGCGACGGCTTCACCAACCTGACGCTCGGCGCGGACCGCACCACCGCGCCCGGCTTCGACGTCGACGCGCTTGTGACGTACCTCGGGGCGAACAGCCCGGTGGCGCCCGGGACCGCCGGCCGGATCACCCGGCTGGGCTGATCATGACCGGTCTGAGCGGGACACACTGTCGGGTCATGTCCGGTAGATGGGCAAATGCTTGCGCGGGCTCGCCGTGCGTGGGCATACTCGACGACGTGTTCCCACAGGCGCGATTTTATGGCTACGGCTCCGCCAGTCCGGCAGCCGTGGGTCACGCCTGAACGCAGACCTACGAGAAGCCCCGGGCTCGGCAGCCCGGGGCTTTTTCGTGTCCCGGGGACCGACCACGCACGATCAGGAGACAGAGAGATGGCCACGGTAGTGGAGCAGCCTCAGGACGCGAGCGGTCCCGCGCAGGACACCGGCACCGCGGAGGCGACGGCATCGGCCGAGATCCTGGCGATCCGAACGCGGATCAACGAGATCGACGAAGCGTTCATCGCGCTCTGGAAGGAGCGGGCGGCGCTCTCCCAGCAGGTCGGCGTGACCCGGATGGCCTCCGGCGGCACCCGCCTGGTCCTCAGCCGCGAACGCGAGATCATGGAGAAGTTCCGCGACGCGCTCGGCCCGGACGGCAACCAGCTCGCCCTGCTCATCCTCCGAGCCGGCCGCGGCCCGCTGTAAGTCCCTCCGCAGGCCCACCCGTCGGTTCCGGATCCCGCAGAGGGCTGCGGAGAGTCCCGGGTCTTCCTTTTCCCGCTCACGCCGTGGTGCGGCCCGCATGCTCCCGCGGGCCAACCTCGCGTCGGGCTCCGCTGGCGCTCCGCACGTCGCTCGGAGCCGGTTCCGCCGTGGCAAGGACGAAAACTACGGCTGGTCCTTCTCCCGGCCACGGCGCAACCGGAAGGAAGGCCGCCCGCGGCCGCCCGGTGCCCGCGGGAGCGTGCGGGCCGGACCACCCCGTGAGCGGGAAAAGATCTGCTTCTAAAAACCGCGCAGCGGAAGTGATCTGTCTCTACATCCCGAAGGCCTGATGCTCGTGGCAGTCTCCCCGAGCCCGGCGACACTTGACCACGTCGTGAGGCGCGGACGACCGAAAAGCCGGCGTCAGACAGACACGCTTTCGTCTGCCTGACGCCGGCTTTCCTCGGCTGTGGCGTCGAGCCCTTAGGAGCGGAAGCGACAACCAAAAACTCAATCCACCGCGTGGACCACGTCGCGGACCTCGGCGAAGTGGCAGGCGCTCGGGTGGCCCGACTTCGGGCGGAGCGTCAGCATCGGGTCCTCATCCGCGCACTTCTGCTGTGCCTTCCAGCAGCGGGTGCGGAAGCGGCAGCCCGACGGCGGGTTGGCCGGTGAGGGGACGTCGCCCTCGAGCACGATCTGGTCGCGGTGACCGCGCAGCGTCGGGTCCGGCACCGGCACTGCCGAGAGCAGCGCCTGGGTGTACGGGTGCGTCGGCTGCTCGTAGATCTCCAGGTCACGGCCGGTCTCGACGACCCGGCCGAGGTACATGACCGAGACGCGGTCGGCGATGTGCCGGACCACTGACAGGTCGTGCGCGATGAAGATGTAGGACAGTCCGAGCTCCGACTGCAGCCCTTCCAGCAGGTTGATCACCTGGGCCTGGATGGACACGTCGAGCGCCGACACCGGCTCGTCGCAGACGATGATCTCCGGCTTGAGCGCGAGCGCGCGGGCGATGCCGATGCGCTGACGCTGGCCGCCGGAGAATTGGTGCGGGTACCTGTTGATGTGGTCGGGGTTGAGGCCGACCAGGTCGAGCAGGTCACGCACCCGGGCCTTGCGGTCGCCCTTCGGCACCACGTCCGTGTGGATCTCGAACGGCTCGCCGATGATGTCGCCGACGGTCATGCGCGGGTTCAGCGACGTGTACGGGTCCTGCAGCACCATCTGGATGTTGCGGCGGGCCCGGCGCAGCTCGCCGCCCTTGAGCTTGGTCATGTCCTGACCGCGCACGTTGATCGAGCCGGCCGTCGGCGTCTCCAGCCCGACCAGCAGGCGGGCAAGCGTGGACTTGCCACAACCTGACTCGCCAACGATGCCGAGCGTCTCGCCGCGCTTGAGCTCCAGGTCGACGCCGTCGACCGCCTGCACCGCGCCGACCTTCGACTGGAAGACGATGCCCCGGGTGATCGGGAAGTGCTTCTTCAGGCCCTGCGTCTGCAGCACGATGTCACTCAACGCCGACGACCTCCTTCCAGAAGTGGCACCGGGCGGTGCGGTTGTGGGTGACCTGGTACGCCGGGGGCACCGGGTCCTGCCGGCAGACGTCCCGCGCGTACCTGCAGCGGGGGGCGAACGGGCAGCCCGGCGGGATGTTCGTCAGCGTGGGCGGAAGGCCCTTGATCACGCTGAGCTGCTGGCCCTTGAGGTCGACCCGGGGGATCGATTCGAGCAGCGCCTTCGTGTACGGGTGCGCCGGCCGGGCGTAGATGTCGTAGACCGGCGCCTCCTCGACGACCCGGCCCGCGTACATGACCGAGATCCGGTCCGCCACGTCCGCGACCACGCCCATGTCGTGCGTGATCAGGATCAGGCCCATGTTCCGCTCGCGCTGGACCTCGGCGAGCAGGTTCATGATCTGCGCCTGCACCGTCACGTCGAGCGCGGTGGTGGGCTCGTCCGCGATCAGGACCTCGGGGTCGAGCGCCAGCGCCATGGCGATCATGACGCGCTGCCGCATGCCGCCGGAGAACTGGTGCGGGTACTCGTTGACGCGCTGCCGCGCCGCCGGGATCTTCACCTGGTCCAGCAGCTCGATCGCGCGCTTCTTCGAGTCCGCGCGGGACATGCCCCGGTGCTTGCGGAACAGCTCGCTGAGCTGGAAACCGACTGTGAAGACCGGGTTCAGCGCGGAAAGCGCGTCCTGGAAGACCATCGCGATCCGGTTGGCCCGGACCTGGCGGCGCTGCTCCTCCTTGAGCGTGAGCAGGTCGACGCCGCGGTAGCGGACCTCGCCGCCGGTGACGTACCCGGGCGGCGTGTCAAGGATGCCCATGATCGCCTGCGCGGTGACGGACTTGCCGCAGCCGGACTCGCCAAGGATGGCGAGCGTCTCGCCCTCGGCCAGCCGGAAGTTCGCGCCGTTGACCGCCTTGGCGACGCCGTTCGCGGTACGGAACTCGACCTTGAGGTCTTTCACCTCGAGGAGCGGGGCCGCGGGGTCGATCGGCAGGAACTCGTTCTTAACCTTGATGTCAGTCATTGTCGTCGCTCACCGCAGCTTCGGGTCGAAGGCGTCGCGGATGGCGTCGCCGAGCATGATGAACGCCAGCACGGTCATCGCCAAAAACATCGACGGCGCGACCAGCGGCGGAGCGGACTCGCGATAATGCTTCGACGCGGTGGAGATGTCGATGCCCCACGAGACCGCGTTCCCCTTCAGGCCGATGCCCAGGAACGACAGCGTCGCCTCGGTCGCGATGAACTGCCCAAGCGCGATCGTCAACACGACGATGAACGGCGCGATCGCGTTCGGCAGAATGTGCCGGAACATGATCCGCACGTTGTTCGCGCCCAGCATCCGCGCGGCGGCCACGTAGTCCTGACTCTTCGCCGAGATGACCGACGAGCGCATCACGCGCGCCGCGGTCGTCCAGCCCAGAATGCCGAGCACCACGACCACGGCCATCAGGCCGGACGAGCCGCCGGTGTTCCCCGAGGCCAGACGCTTGCCGAGCACGATCGCGGCGAGCAGCAGCGGGATGCCGAGCACGATGTCGGTGATCCGGGACAGGACCGCGTCCAGCCAGCCGCCGAAGAACCCCGACGTCAGGCCGAAGATCAACCCGATCGAGGACGCCAGCGCCGTGGACAGCACACCCACCCAGATCGAGGCACGCGCACCGTAGACCGTCCGGGCGTAGATGTCACAGCCCTGGAAGTCGAACCCGAACAGCGCCCAGCCGGTGCCACCGGCGTGCTGACGCGACAGCGAACAGTCCGCAGGATCATTCGGGGTGAACAGCGACGGGAACGCCGCCATCAGGATGACGATCAGCGCGATCGCGGACGCGAACCAGAACACCCAGTTGCGCCGCAGATCCCGCCAGGCGTCCTGGCCCAGGCTGCGGGCCTTCTCGCCTCCGGCGCCCTTGACGGGAGTGCCGCTCGGCACCTCCGTCGCGGCAATCGACTGCAGATCACTCATGACACTTCGCCTCGCTCCGGTCTTCTCCCCGTCCGTGTCCTGCGGTCTGCCTACTCATACCGGATCCTCGGGTCGAGGACCGCGTAGAGCAGGTCGACGATCAGGTTGGCCAGGATGAAGATGATCACCAGCACGCTCACGAAGCCGACGACAAGCGGCCCGTCCTCGGTGGTGATCCCCCGGAACAGGGACGAACCCACGCCCGGGACGTTGAAGACGCCCTCGGTCACGATCGCGCCGGCCATCAGGCCACCCAGGTCGACACCGATGTAGGTAACCACCGGGATCAGCGAGTTGCGCAGCACGTGCACACCGATCACCCGGTTCCGGGTCAAACCCTTGGCCTTCGCGGTACGCACGTAGTCCGCCCGAAGGTTCTCCACCACCGACGTCCGCGTCAGCCGGGAGTAGGTGGCAAGCGAGCCGGCACCAAGCACGATCGCGGGCAGCATCAGCGCGTAGAACGACGGATCAGCGCCCGCGGTCGGCGGGAACAGGCTGAACTCCACGCCGAGGAACAGCTGCAGGACCGGCGCGAGGACCACGATCGGAATCGAGATCAGCACCAGCGTGATCACAAGCGTGGTGCTGTCGAAGATGCTGCCACGGCGGATGCCGGCCACGACGCCGGCGACGACGCCGATCAGGGCGGCGAACACGACGGCCATGAGCGCGAGCTGCGCCGTGACGGGCCAGGCGCGCTCAAGCATCTCGGAGATCGGGCGGCCGGTCAGCGAGGTGCCGAAGTCGCCCTGGAACAGGCCACGCATGTAGTAGCCGTACTGCACGATGAACGGCTCGTCGAGGTGGTACCGCTCGGTCAGGGCCTGTCGGACGTTCTCCGAGATGGGCCGCTCACCCGCGAGCGCCTGCAACGGGTTGTCTTGGTTGGCGAACATGAGCGCGTAGACGACGAACGTGGCTCCGAAGAACGTGAGCACGCCCTGAAGTAGGCGCCGGAGAATATAACGAAGCATGTCTCAGGCCTTCTCCGCGATTCATCGCGGTGCAAACTGCCTCGTGAGCAGCGACTGCGTGACACGGCGGTGGCGCCACGGATCCGATTGGACCCATGACGCCACCCCCGTCATGACGCGGTGTTGACTCAGGCAGCTTCGATCTTGGTGAGGTCCACGCGGTTGAAGAGGTCCATCTCGACGTTCTTCACCTTGGTGGAGTGACCGAAGACGTTCTGGCCGAACCGGAGCGGAACAACCGGCATGTCCTTCACCAGCAGGTCCTCGGCGGCCTGGTACTTCGCGATCGCGGCCTCCGGCGTGGCGGCCGAGACGCCGTCCTTCACCAGCTGGTCGAACTGCGGGTTCGAGTAGCCGTAGTAGTTCGACGAGCCGTCAGTCGTGTAGATCGGGCCCAGGTAGTTCTCCATGGACGGGTAGTCCATGACCCAGCCCATGCGGAACATGCCGATCGGCTGCTTCTGGTCCAGCTTGGTCAGCAGGTCGGCGAACTTCGGCTCGGCGACGCCGGTGCACTCGATGCCCAGGTTCGTCTTGAGCTGGTTGCAGGTCGCGTCGACCCAGTCCTTGTGGCCACCGTCACCGTTGTAGGTGATGGTGATCTTCGCCGGGCCACCGGCCGCGGCGTACTCGGTCTTCGCCTTGGCGGCGTCGAACGTGCAGTACTCACCGCAGGTGTCGTCACGGAAGCCGGCCACGACCGGGGAGACGAACGAGCGGGCAGCGGACTGCGAACCCTTGAAGACGCTGGTGATGATCTCGTCGCGGTTGATCGCCTGCGAGATGGCGCGCCGGACCTCAGGCTTGCTGAACTCGGCCTGGTACGTCGGGAACGCGACGAACTGGAACGTGGAGGCCGGGCTCTTCTTGAACCGGTCGCCCAGGTCCGACTCGGCGGAGGTGATGCTCTCCGTCGGGATGGTCTTGAGCACGTCCAGGTTGTCGGACTGCAGGTCGGCGTAGGCCGCCGGCAGCGCCTGGTACACGCGGAAGAGAACGCCGCCGACCTTGGGCTTGGTGCCCGGGAAGTCCGGGTAGGCCTCGACCTCGATCTGCGCGTCGTGCTGCCACGTGCCCTTCATCTTGAAGGGGCCGTTGCCGATGATCGCGTCTTCGAAGCCCTCCTTGATGACACCCTCGGAGGCGAACGCGGCGGCCGGCAGCGGGTAGAACGCGGTGTAGCCGAGCATCGTCTTGAACTCGGAGAACGCCGCGGACAGCTTGACCGTGAAGGTCAGGTCGTCCACCTTCGCCAGGCCGGTCAGCGTCTTGGCCTTGGGGTCGGGGGCCTTCTGCGGGCCGTCCTTGCCGTCCGGGTCCTCAGACTGCAGGTCGGACCAGCCCTCGACCTTCTCCCAGAAGTAGGAGTTGTTCTGCGCGTTCGGGCCGTACGAGCCGTAGTTCCACGCGTTGATGTAGCTGTCCGACGTGACCTTCTCACCGTTGTGGAAGGTGTAGCCGTTCTTCAGCTTGATGGTCCAGGTGATGTTGTCCGTCGTCGAGATGGACTCCGCGGCCACCTCGACCGGCTTGTTGTCGGCGTCGTAGTCCACGAGCGGGGAGAACAGGGCGGCGAGCACCTGCGAGCCACTGGTCTCGTTCGTGTTGGAGGGGAGCAGGTACTGCGGCTCCGCGACCTCGACCGAAACAACAGCGCTGGAGCTCGTCGGCTCATCGTCGCCGCCGCCACCACAAGCGGTGACGAGCAGGGCGGTCGCGGCCAAGCCGGCCGAGATCTTTATTGCGGTTTTCCCGCGCATGGGAAGAGCCTCCTCAGGGCACTCACGAGGGGTATGTGAGGTGAGGAACACTGTGACACCGCATGGCTGCGCAATGAAGATGCTGTTATCAAGCCGATACTTGCCAGGTGGGACGGAATGGCCTGTTACCTGCATGTTTCGTGCCGTAAGCCGTCCCATCTGATCAGGTCTTTCATCGCATCGCCTGCACACCGTCGCCGTTTCCGCAGGTTGCGGCTGTGATGTTCCCCGCGCCCGGTGTAACTCCCTGATTAACAAAATCCAATGTAGACATGCAAGGGATTTTTCCGGACGAACCGGATTCGGAGCGCTAGACGAGGCGTCGGTCGGCAGCCCAGCGGGACAGCTCGTACCTGTTGCTCATCTGGAGCTTGCGCAGCACGTTCGACACATGGGTCTCGACTGTCTTGATCGAGATGAACAGCTCCTTGGCGATCTCCTTGTACGCGTACCCCCGGGCCAGCAGCCGCAGCACCTCGCGCTCACGGTTGGTGAGCTGGTCGAGCTCCGGATCGGCCACCGGCGCGTCCGGGCGGGCCGCGAACGCGTCGAGCACGAAGCCGGCCAGCCGCGGGCTGAACACCGCGTCACCCTCGGCCACCCGCTTGATCGCGGCGGCCAACTCGTCCGGCGAGATCGTCTTCGTGACGTAGCCGCGCGCGCCGGCCCGGATCAGGCCGATCACGTCCTCCGCCGCATCCGACACGGAGAGTGCCAGGAACCGGACCTGCGGATGCGACTTGCGCATCGCCTCAAGCACCGCGCGGCCGCCGCCGTCCGGCATGTGCACGTCGAGCAGCACCACGTCCGGGTCGGTCGCCGCGATCCGGCTCACCGCCTCCGCCACTGTGCTTGCCTCGCCCACCACGTCCACGTGGGCGCCCAACTCGGCACGGACACCGGCCCGGAACATCGCGTGGTCGTCGACGAGGAAGACTCTGAGACTCATGCCTGTCACCTTTCCTTACCCGCTGGCGCTGCCTTACCGGAGGTCACCGCGTCCCGCTCCATCGGCAGGAACAGTCTGACCTCGGTGCCGTCACCGATCTCGCTGCGGATCTCCGCGCGGCCGCCGTGCCTGCTCATCCGGCCCAGGATCGAGCCGCGCACGCCGTGCCGCAGGTCCTCGACCGTGTCGATGTCGAAGCCCGCGCCCCGGTCCCGGACGAAGACGCTCAGCTGCTCCGGCTCGACCTCCGCGTAGAGCGACACGCTCGCCACCCCGGCGTGCCGGGCCGCGTTCACAAGCGCCTCGCGGGTGGCCATCACCAGCGCGCCGACGCGCTCGTCCGTCTCCCGGTCGCCGACAACCACGACCTCGACCGCTATCGCGTACGTGTCCTCGACCTCGGCCGCCGCCTCCTCAAGCGCGGCCGCGAAACGCTCGGTCGGCGACGCCGTCGGCTTGTAGAGCCAGTTCCGCAGGCTGCGCTCCTGGCCCCGGGCCAGCCGCTGCACCGCCTTCACGTCGTCCGCGTTGCGCTGGATCAGCGCCAGCGTGTGAAGCACCTGGTCGTGCACCATGGCGGCCAGCTCGGCCCGCTCCGTCTCCCGGATCCGGCCCTCCCGCTCCGCGCGCAGCTGACTTACGGTCCGCCACAGCACCGGCGCCGCGACCACCGCGACGCCGGCCAGACCGAGCCCGGCGAACATCACGCCGTTGATCACCGCTTCGCTGTTCTCCGCCGGGGCGTAGACCGCGACCATGCCGATCACGCCGACCGCGACCAGCAGGCCGCCGCCGATGAACCGGAACAGGAACAGCCGCCTGTCGCTCTCCTCAAGGAACGTGCCCAGCCAGGGGAAACTCGGCAGCGCCTCGGTCCACTGACGGCGCCGCTCCGGCGTCGACTCGTGCCAGATGATGCCGGCGCCGACCGCCACGATCGCGACCAGCCAGCCGGCCGTGCTTGTCACGCTCGCGTTCCGGCCGAGCACAAGCACCTGCAGCAGGATCAGGCCGAGCCCGATCGCGATGAACGGGACCAGCTGCGACACGTCCCGCCGCTTCGGCTCACCGTTCGGCTCGTAGGGCAGCACCGCCCAGAAGCCGGCGTAGAGCATCAGGCCCAGGCCGTTGAAGCCGAGCAGGATCACGAAGGTCGCCCGCACGGCAAGCGGCGACACCCGCAGGTGCCGGGCCAGGCCGGACGCCACACCGGCGACCACGCGGTGATCGCGTGCCCGGTACAGGCGGCGGTACTCTCTGGCGGTATCGATCGTCGGCTCCCAGGCTTCGTACGCGCGTGCTTCTCTCCGCATCGATCGTCACATGCGTGCGGCGCGCCGGCCACGGGTTACCACCCGGACAAACAGGGTGCGCCAAACTCAGGGTGCCGTCAGGGTTCGTGCCTGAGGCAGCCGGGCCGCCCCAGGGGCGAGTATCGAAAGCATGAACACGCAGCACGACCCGGCCGCCGCCCCGCCGCCGGGCTCCGAGGGCTTCACCGCCGGCGCCGGGCCGCGACTGTTCGGGCTCGTCCGGCCCCAGACCGGCCGGTACGTCGCCGGGGTCTGCGCCGGCATCGGCCGGGCCACCAACACCGACCCCGTGCTCTGGCGGGTGCTGCTCGCCGTCCTCGCGGTCTTTGGCGGCACCGGCCTGCTCATCTACCTGGCCGCCTGGCTGATCATCCCGGCCGAGGGCGAGACCGGCTCCCCGCTTGAGAACGTGCTCGGCAAGGGCCAGTCGAGCACCTCACCGATCACTGTCGCCGGCCTGACGATCCTCGCGCTCGTGACGTTCGCCTACATCATGTCCGACACGTGGCGGGCGATGCTGCTGGTCTCCTGCGCCGCGGTGGTGGGCGCGCTGATCGTCAACCGGGGCCGGATCCCCACGCCGGGCTCCGCGGCCCCGCCGCCTCCGCAACCCACGCCGCCGCCCGCCGCACCCGAACCAGCTCCAGGAGTGCCACCCGTGCCACCGAACGATCAGCACCCGCCCCAGCAGCCCGGCTACGCGCCCGCTGCGCCGCCGCCCTGGCAGGCTCCGCCCACCGGTGGGTACCGGCCGCCGTTCGCGCCGCACGGGCCGTACCGGAGCCCTTACACCGCGATGAACCCGCCGCCCCCGCCGCCGGCCCGCCAGCGGCCGCCGAAGCCGCCGAAGGAGCGCTCGCCACTGTTCGGCGCCACGTTCTCGGTGATCCTGATGGCGATCGGCGTGCTGGCGATCATCGACCTGAGCAACATCGCCAACCCGGCCGCATCCATGTACTTCGCGGTCGCGCTGACAATCATCGGCCTCGCGATGCTGATCGGCACCCGGTGGGGCCGCGGCCGCGGCCTGATCGCGCCCGGCCTGGCCGTGGCGCTCGGGCTCGGCGTCTCCGTGGCCGCCACGTCCGACGGCTTCGACGACAACCACCCGCTGCCGTCCGTCGTGGCGCCGAGAACGCTCGGTGAGCTGCCCACGCGCTACAGCGCCGGGTTCGGCGACACCACGTTCGACCTGAGCACGCTCGACTTCACCGGCCAGGACCGGGCGCTGCACATCGAGCAGGGCGCCGGCGAGCTCTCGATCGTGCTGCCCCCGACCGTGGACGTCGTCATCGACCTCGAACTGGGCGCCGGCTCCGCCGACCTGCTCGGCAACGAGACGGACGGCGTCGGCCGGACCAACCGGGTCGAGGACTTCGGCACCGACGGCCCGGGCGGCGGGAAACTCGCGCTGACGATCACGAACGGCGCCGGCGACGTGGAGGTCACCCGATGAAGACACACCGCACGGACGGCGTCTCGCTCAGCTTCGGCACCGTCTTCCTGTTCATCGTGGTCTGGTGGGTGCTCGCCCAGTTCGTCACGCTCGCGCTGCCCGCGGTCGGCTGGATGGTCGCGATCGCGCTGATCGTCTTCGGCGTATTCGGCCTGATCGGCGCGTTCCGCTCCGGCCGGGGCGCGGTGCCGGCCCCGACCAGCGGCGCACCGATCGCGGCCGGCGGAGTGCCGGCCGGGCTGCACGCGGACATCGTGCGGGAGCTGATGGAGAACCAGCGCACCTCGGGCGGGACCGAGAGCTCGGCCCGGGCCGGGACGCCGGTGGGGATCGACCAGACCCGGCTGGAGGAGCCGCCGGCGCCGACCGCGGCATTCACGCCGATCCGGTCGGCGGAGCCGGCCTCGCCCTACGCGACCGACTACCTGACCGTATCGGACCCGGACCCGGCGGACGCCGCGGATCACCCGCATCCCGCGGACGACGCGGAGCATCCGGCCCCGGCGGACCCCACCAGGCACCTCGACCAGGCGGACGCCACCGAGAACCTCACCCCGGCGGACGCGACCGGGCACCTCGACCAGGCGGACGCCACCAAGAACCTCACCCCGGCGGACGGCGACGATCGGCGCCCGGATCCGGACCGGACCGAGGTCATCGACGGGACGCAGACGAAGGAGATCCGCACCGAGGGTGACGGCGAACGGCGATAGCGCGTACGGCGTACCCGCGCAATATGCTTGGCGGCCGGAGGGTTTCCCTCCGGCCGCCGGCGTCGTCCACTGCTAGGAGCACACGCGCATGACCCAGTCCCCAGCGTCCGTCGAGGTCGGAGAGCGTGCCGCCCGCACCCTCACCGCCGAACTGGCCCGTCACTCCGGGCCGAAGACCGCGTTGGTGGTCGGAGCGGACGCCGGCTCGGCCGTGCTGCCCGCCGCGTTCGACGCGCTCCTCCCGGGCGATCGGCTCACGCTCGTACCCGCGGAGAGCTCTTCCGTTCTTGATCTGCGCGACCACGTCGAGGCGCAGGGCGCCTGGATCGCCGACCGCGTGACGATCGCCGGCTCGCCCGAGGAGGCCGACCCGGCCGACATCGTGATCGTCGCTGAGCCGCTCACCGGCGGCGCGGTCGCGACCCGTGCGGTCATCGACGGGCTCACCAAGCTGCTCGCGGACGGCGGCGTGCTCAGCGTCGCGGCCGTCGCGCTCCCCGGCCTGGCCGGCGAGGCGGGTGCGGAGCTGGACCGCCAGTCCGCGCTCTTCGGTGCCGGCACCGACCTGGTGCTGCGCAACCGCCCGCCGCTGCGCGTGCACCGGCTCCGGTTCACGCCCGCGTCCCCGGCGCTCGCGGCCCGGCTGGCACCGGCCTACCGCCCGTCAAGCGTGCCGGTGACCCGGACCATGCACCTCGACTCGAACGGCGTCGCGGCCGGCGGCATCGCGCTCGGGCTGGCCGCGCTCGCCCGCGTCACCCGGCCGAAGTCGAAGCTGTGGTGGCTGCCCGCGCTGGCCGCCGCCCCGGCCGCCGCGTTCTTCCGTGACCCCGAGCGGGACGTCCCGGAGGACGCGTCCGCGATCGTCGCCGCGGCCGACGGCAAGGTTCTCTCCGTCGAGCGGATCCGCGACGACCGGTTCGGCGACACCGAGTTCCTGCGCATCGCGGTCTTCCTGTCGATCCTTGACGTGCACATCAACCGCACGCCTGTTGCCGGGCGCGTCGCCGACTACTTCGTCACGGACGGTGGTTTCGCCGCCGCCATGAAGCCGGAGGCGGAGCACAACGTCGCGGCCTACACGGTGCTCGACACCGAGCGCGGCACGGTCGTGGTCGCCCAGCGCACCGGTCTCATCGCCCGCCGCATCGTGCAGCGCGCGCCGGTGGGCGCCGTGCTGGCCCGCGGCGAGCGTTTCGGCCTGATCCGCTTCGGCTCCCGCACCGATGTCTACCTGCCGGCCTCCGAGGTCGAGCCGCAGGTCGGCGTCGGTGACCGCGTCTCCGGCGGCGCCAGCGTCATCGCCCGCTGGCTCTGATCCCGGCCGAAAACAGAAACCGGGCGCTCCCTCACGGGGGCGCCCGGTTTGTTGTCCGCGGGTGTGGGTCAGGCGGCGCGCTGGGGGGCGCGACGCTGGCGGAGCCAGAGCAGTGGGCCGCTGAGCAGGTAGGCGACCACGATCAGGGTGAACGTCAGGCGCGCGTTGACCACCAGGCCGAGGACCGGGAGCACGACAAGCCACGGCGGGAGCTTGATCAGTCGGGCGAGCTTGGCGTAGGGGAAGCTGGAGACCATCGCGATCGCGAGAAGCGCCACCCCGGCCACCTGGAACTCGCCGGGGATCGGCAGGCCGATCAGCACGGCGATGGCGAGGACGGCCGCGGCCATGGTGGTCGGGACGCCGCAGAAGAAGCGGCCGTCCTTGGGTGAGACGTTGAAGCGGGCCAGGCGGATGG
This sequence comes from Catenuloplanes sp. NPDC051500, assembly GCF_044454585.1. Classification (NCBI taxonomy): domain Bacteria; kingdom Bacillati; phylum Actinomycetota; class Actinomycetes; order Micromonosporales; family Micromonosporaceae; genus Catenuloplanes; species Catenuloplanes sp. NPDC051500. Next base: position 29,240 of record NZ_JBITDX010000015.1, on the reverse strand, counting down.
CGGCGCAGCCCGCGACGAGCGCACAGGCGACGCCCGCGGCCGGCGTGGAGACGCTGCCGGCCAGGCTGGCGTAGACCACGATCGGCGCGGCCAGGCCGAACGAGCACATGTCCGCAAGCGAGTCCATCTGCGCGCCGAACGGGCTGGAGACGCCGAGCTTCCGGGCCAGCGCGCCGTCGAGACCGTCGAAGATCACGCAGGCGATCAGGCAGATCGCCGCGACCCGCACGTCGTCGCGCATGGCCAGGAAGATCGCGCTGAGGCCGAGGAAGATGCTGCTCAGCGTGCAGGCGTTGACGAGCGCGAAGGAGATCCGGCGGCGCAGCGTGTGCGCGCCGGGGAGCAGGGACGAGTCGGCGGGGGCCGGCTCGGCGATCGGGGTGGCCTCGGCGATCGAGCGGAGCTCGGCGAGGGTCGGTACGTCCGACGAGGCGGGAAGCGCCTCGGGGAGCGGGTAGACCGGGTGGCTGTCGGAGACGACCAACGGGCTGGTTCCTCGCTGGTTCGGTCGTCGTAGGCCCGCACGCACCTGCAGCACCTGCCGCGCGAACGTTCCGCTACGGCGCAGCCCGGCCCACCGGCGCCCGGCCGGGCGGGGGCTGTCTGCAGTACGACGCCGACGCCAGGGGGCTCTCGGCACAAGTCCCTCCATCGCCGGCACTTCGTGCAGTTCGTGCCGGCTTGTCGATAGGGTCAGCCCAGGTGCACCCGGGCCGACGTGTGTTGTCGCCGGACGCCGTCTGCGGCCAGCGAAAAGGGGTCGCCGGCCTCGGGTCGTGGCCGGTAAAGCAGGCACGGCCGTGATCCCGCGGGGATCGACCGTTACGCGGCCTACACCATTGCACACGACACGGCCGTCTGGCGATAGCCGGGAGTTAAACTTTGAGACCCTTAACGCCTGAAATAGCCGAATTGAAGCGATGTCCAATTTGGGTATATCTGCCGTTTTCCAGCTCGCTCCCGCTGACCCGCAGTTTACCGGACGGCCCGCGGCCGTTAAGAGCGTGGGAGTGGAGTGCGGCTCTGACCTGCGAGCCAGTCCAGCGCGGCCAGCGCGACGTCGGTGAGCGCCAGCATGCGCGCCTCCGCGAGATCGAACCAGCGCGCCTCGGCCGTTGACCCGCCGGCCGCCTCGGTCACCACCGCGGGCGTCGGGTGGTCCACGGTGGCGAGATAGGTGACCCGCACCGAGTGCCAGTCGATCGGAACGCCCTCCGGGCCGCGCGCGGCCGGGTTGCGCCGGTGGGAGACGCGCAACAGACCGGTGATCCGGCCCTCCTGGCCTGCCTCTTCGACCAGCTCGCGGAGGAAGCCGACGTCCGGCTGCTCACCGAAGTCGGTGCCGCCGCCGGGCAGATGCCAGCGGCCGGCCCCCGGGTACGCCCCGGCGATCTGGGTCAGCAGCACCCGCCCGGCCGGATCCGTCACCAGACCGTAGGCCGCGAACCGCTGCCCCCTGGGCCCGGTGGGGGGCGCCGCGACCGTTTCCGGAAGCGTCACCCGCGGCACGGTCAGCAACGTCTCCTCGATCAGCTCAGGACGCGGCGGCACGCCAAGCAGCCGCGCGGTGAACGGCATCAGCGGCAACGTGGCCAGCTCGGCCGAATCGACCCAGCGGACCAGGTCCGTCGAACCGCCGGCCTCGTGCCGGAGATCGCCGCCCTCCATCACCACGTCGAAGATCACCCGATCGTGGTGCAGCTCGACGTCGCGGAAGGGAAGCGGGCCGATGTCCGCGAGGATCGCGGCCACGCCCGTGACACGCACGGACAGCCCGGTCGCCTCCGCGAACTCGCGGACCACCGCCCACTCCGGGTGCTCACCGTGCTTGAGACCGCCGCCCGGTAGCTGCCAGACGCCGGGCATGTCGGAGAAGGCGGACGACCGGACCAGCAGCACCCGGCCGTCCCCGTCGCGACATATGCCGTATGCGGCGATCCGCCTCTGCTGTTCCACCCCACCTAGGTTATGTGGATCAGCCGAGTTTGGCTGCCCGCATGGCCTCGATGGTGACCTCGGTCAGCTCCGAGTCCGGGAGCGCCGCGATCTCGGACAGCGTGAACCAGCGAACCTCGTCCGTGGAGCCGCCGACGTCGTGGATTGTCGGCATGCTCGGCCGGTCCACAAGCACGCGGTAGAACGCGCGCACGCCGTGCCAGTCGATCGGGTAGCCCTCCGGGCCCAGCGAGGCCGCGTCCCGGTGGCTGCCCACGCCGAGCAGCTCGACGATCTCGCCGGGCTGGCCGGTCTCCTCGACCAGCTCGCGGAGCAGCGCGGCGCCGGGTTGCTCGCCGTAGTCGGTGCCGCCGCCGGGCAGGTGCCAGCAGCCACCGCCGGGGTAGTTGGCCGAGATCCGGGTGAGCAGGACCCGGCCGGACGGGTCGGTGGCGACCGCGTACGCCGCGAAACGCTGCGCGCGGTGCAGCCCGTCCGGCCCGGGGTAGGCGTAGAACGACGGGAAGTCCGGCGCCTCGTCCGGCCGCAGGTCCACGGAGGCGGACGTCAGCCCGAGCGCGGTCGCGGCGAACGGCCGAAGTGGCAGCGCCGCCGCCTCCTCGCGGGTGAACCAGCGGGCCAGGTCGGTGGGCTGGCCGACCCGGTCGATAAGCGAGCCGCCCCGGATGGTGACGGTGTAGATCAGCCGGTCCGTGTGGAGCGTGATGCCCTTGTGCGGCAGCGCGCGCATGTCGGCGACCACGTCGTGCAGTCCGGAGACGGCGACGGAGAGCCCGGTCTCGGCGGCGGTCTCGCGGACCACCGTGTCGTTCGGGTTCTCACCGTGGTCGACGGCGCCGCCGGGTAGGGACCAGGCGCCGGGCGTGCCGGACCGGGGGCTAGCCCGGACCAGCAGCACGCGGCCGTCGGAATCTGTGCAAAATGCGTATGCCGCGATCCTGCGAAGCGGCTCGAGCGCGGGTGTCACGCCGTCACATTGTTCTCGCGCTTTGTAACCCGCCCGTGAACACTGTCGGATGGGTGACAGTTGAATCGGTCAAAAGCACACGCACGGAGGACATTGCCCATTTTGCCCGGCGAATGACAGCGGATGAATTATTCCCACTCGATGGTGCCCGGCGGCTTGCTCGTCACGTCCAGGACAACGCGGTTGATCTCAGCGACCTCGTTCGTGATCCGATTCGAGATCGTGGCGATCAGGTCGTACGGCAGGCGGGACCAGTCCGCGGTCATCGCGTCCTCGCTTGAGACCGGCCGCAGCACCACCGGGTGCCCGTAGGTGCGGCCGTCGCCCTGCACGCCCACGCTTCGCACGTCCGCCAGCAGGACCACCGGGAACTGCCACACGCCGCGGTCCAGGCCGGCCGCGGTCAGCTCCTCGCGGGCGATCAGATCGGCCTGGCGCAGCAGGTCCAGCCGGTCCTTGGAGACGGCGCCGATGATCCGGATCGCCAGGCCCGGGCCCGGGAACGGGTGCCGCTGGACCATCTCGTCCGGCAGGCCGAGCTGCGAGCCGAGCGCACGCACCTCGTCCTTGAACAGCGTGCGCAGCGGCTCGATCAGCGAGAACTGCAGATCGTCCGGCAGGCCGCCGACGTTGTGGTGGGACTTGATGTTCGCGGTGCCGCTGCCGCCGCCGGACTCGACCACGTCCGGGTAGAGCGTGCCCTGCACCAGGAACTCCACGTCCCGCTCCGCGTCGACCTCGCGCGCGGCCGCCTCGAAGACGCGGATGAACTCGCGGCCGATGATCTTGCGCTTCTGCTCCGGGTCGATGACCCCGTCAAGCGCGCCGAGGAAGCGCTCGGACGCGTCCACCACCTTCAGCCGGATGCCGGTGGCGGCGACGTAGTCCTTCTCCACCTGCTCGGCCTCGCCGGAGCGCAGCAGCCCGTGATCAACGAAAATGCAGGTCAGCTGGTCGCCGACGGCCTTGTGCACGAGCGCGGCCGCAACCGCGGAGTCCACACCGCCGGAGAGGCCGCAGATCACCTGCTTGTCGCCGACCTGCGCCCTGATCAGCGCGACCTGCTCCTCGATGATGTTCGACGAGGTCCAGGTCGGCTCGATGCCCGCGATGTCGTAGAGGAACCGGGTCAGCATGGTCTGGCCCTGCTCGGTGTGCAGCACCTCGGGGTGGAACTGCACGCCCGCGCGGCGCGCCGCCACGTTCTCGAACGCGGCGACCGGCGCTCCCGGCGACGAGGCGATGACCGAGAAACCGGCCGGGGCCTCGACGACCGAGTCACCGTGGCTCATCCAGACCGGGAGGTCCGCCGGGAGCTCACGGAGCAGCACGCCCGGGTCGGCGGCCGGGGTCAGAGCGGTACGGCCGTACTCCCGGGAGCCGGTGTGGGCCACCGTGCCGCCGAGCGACTGGGCCATCGCCTGGAAGCCGTAGCAGATGCCGAAGACCGGCAGGTCAGTGGCGAGCACGCCCGCGTCGAGCTGCGGCGCACCGGGCTCGTAGACGCTGGCCGGGCCGCCGGAGAGGATGATCGCGGCCGGGTTCTTCGCAAGCATCTCCGCGACCGGCATCGAGTGCGGGACGATCTCGGAGTAGACGTTCGCCTCGCGCACCCGGCGGGCGATCAGCTGGGCGTACTGGGCCCCGAAGTCGACGACAAGGACCGGGCGCGGAGTGCTCATGCCCGCAAAGATACCGAGGGCCCCGGACGCCGATGCGCCCGAGGCCCTGGATCGAACGGCTACCGCTTGTAGGTGTACGTCGGCGAGTGCGAGACGTTGCCGAGCTTGTCGTAGGCCCGGACGCGGACCGTGAACTTCTTCCCGTACGCCGCCGGCTTGATGGTGAGGCTCGGGCCGGATCCGGCCACCTTGCCGTTGACCAGCCACTGCACCGAGGTCACACCGCGCTTGTCCGTCGCCGCGACCTTGACTGTGAACGCCTTCTTCACAGTCGAGCCGCTCTTCGGCGCGGTCACCCGCAGTGCCGGCCCGCGGTTGTCCGCCTCGTAGGCGCGGGTCGCGGTCTGGGCCCGCCCGGACCAGTCCACCGCGCGAACCGCCACCTTCACCACGCCGTGGTACGCGGCGGAGTTCCACCGGAACGAGAACGGCGCCGCCCGGTCCACGCCCACGACCGCGCCGTTGACGACCAGCTCGACGCGGCTCACGCCGGTGTTGTCAGATGCGTTCGCGCCCACTGTCACGGTGCCGTGCAGCAGCGTGCCCGCACGCGGCCCGGTGAGCGCCACAGTCGGCGCCGCGGCGTCGGCGACCGCCCAGACCGCACGGCCCGCGTTGACCCGGCCGTGCGTGGTCCAGCCGAGCTTGGTGGAGCTCAGCGACAGCACCGAGCCGATGAACGCGCCGCTTGCGGCCGGCGCCCGGGACAGCATCAGCGCGGCCACACCGGCGACCAGCGGGGTCGCGGACGAGGTGCCGCAGAAGTCGACGTAGCCGCGGCCGCGGTAGTCCTGCGCCACGTTGCAACCCGGCGCCGCGACGTCGACCCAGCTGGTGCCGTAGTTGGACCACGCGTAGCGGCCGTCCGCGTCGTCCGCGCCGCCGACCGAGAGGACCTGCGGGATCGCGGCCGGGTACTGCCGGACCGAGGTGTTCTCGTTGCCGGCCGCGGCCAGGATCAGCGCACCCCGGTCCGTGGCGTACTGCACGGCGCTGTTGAGCAGCGGGGACGACTCACTGCCGGCAAGCGACATGTTGATCAGCTTCGCGCCCTGGTCGGCCGCGTACCGGATGCCCTTGGCGATCGAGAGGTAGTCGCCGGAGCCCTCCGCGTCCAGCACCTTGACCGGCAGGATCCGGCAGTTCCAGCAGACGCCTGCCATGCCGCTGCCGTCGTCGCCGCGGCCCGCGATCACGCTTGCGACGCCGGTGCCGTGGCCCTCGTCGTCGGCCGGGTCGGCGTCGTCGTTGATGAAGTCGTACCCGGGCAGCACCCGGCCGGCCAGATCGCTGACCTCGTTGACGCCGGTGTCAAGCACCGCGACTGTCACTCCCGCGCCGGTCGTCATCGACCAGGCGGCCGGCAGGTTGACCTTCCGCAGGCCCCACTGCTCGGCGTAGAACGGGTCGTTCGGGGTCACGTCCGCCTTCGCGGCGACGTGGTTCTCCTCGACGAACGCCACGTCCGGGTTGCGCCGCAGCAGCTCGGCAGCGGCCCCGGCACGCCGGGCGGCCACGTCCACCACGACCGCGCCGGCCTCGTCGGCCGCGTCCGCGTCCACGACCCGCACGCCACTCGTCCCGGCCAGCGCGTCATCAGCGGAGACGCCCGGGTTGAGGCCGACCACCAGCTCGACCGGGCTGCCGGTGTCAGCGGACGCGGCGAACGCTGCGGACGCCGGCGCGGATATGCCGACGCCAGAGGCGACTGCCATCACCAGCGCGACGGTCATCCGCCGCTGATTGGAAAGCTTGCGCACTGATTCCACCGTCCAGCTCGGGTACACACGACTCCGGGAACGGTAGAAATCCGGACAATGAGGTTCAGGTCTGTTTCGGGTGCAGGAGGGCTGCAAACGCGCCCACCGGCACCACCGGCCGCGCCGGGACAACCACACCGATCCGGCGGTACGGCATCCCCGGCGCCGGCCGCGGGTCGGGCTCGCCCCGGTTCGGCCAGAACGCGCAGGCGCGCTCCGCCTGGGCCGCGATGGTCAGCGACGGGTTCACGCCCAGGTTCGCGGTGACCGCGGCGCCGTCCAGGACGTGCAGGCCCGGATGCCCGAAGACCCGGTGGTACGCGTCGATCACGCCCTCCTCCGCTGTCGCGCCGATCGTGGCCCCGCCCAGGATGTGCGCGGTCATCGGGATGTTGAACGCCTCGGTCACCGCCCCGCCCGGCACACCGCCGATCTCGTCGGCAAGCGCGCGGGCCGCCTCGTTCCCCGCGGGCAGCCAGGTCGGGTTCGGCGCGCCGTGTCCCGGCCGCCCGCGCATGGTCCACCGCCCGAGCCGCCGCCGGTACGTCGTAGTGATCGAGTTGTCCTCCGCCTGCATGACAAGCGTGATGATGGTCCGCTGCGACCAGCGCCGGACCGAGAGCATGCGCAGGTAGGTGAGCGGATGCCGGGCCATCGTGCCGAGCCAGCGCAACGGGCGGCGGGGGCCGCCGTCGGTGAGCGCGGACTGCAGCAGGCCCATCAGGTTGGCGCCACGGCCGTACCGCACGCCCTCGACGTGGGTGCGCTCGTCCGGGTGGAACGAGCTGGTGATCGCGACGCCGTCGGTGTAGTCGAGGTCCGGCTTCGCGCCAAGCACTGACGCGCCGAGGATCGACTCGGAGTTGGTGCGGGTCAGCGCGCCCACCCGGGCCGACAGGTGTGGGAGCGCGCCGGTGGCGCGGGCGCGGTGCAGCAGGCGCTGCGTGCCGAGCGCGCCGGCCGCGAGCACCACCTGGTCCGCCTCGAACGTGCGGCGGGCGCGTCCTCCGGTCCGTACCGTGGCGATCTCGAAATGGTTGTGGTTCTGCCGCAGAGTCGCCACCGTGGTCATCGGGAACACCTCCACGCCCGCCCGCTCGGCCAGGTGCAGATAGTTCTTGACAAGCGTGTTCTTCGCGCCCACCCGGCAGCCGGTCATGCAGCTGCCGCAGTGGGTGCAGCCGGTACGTTCCGGGCCGGCGCCGCCGAAGAACGGGTCGGGCACGGTCCGGCCGGGCTCGCCGAGGAAGACGCCGACCGGGGTGGCGTGCACTGTGTGCGCCACCCCCATCCGCGCCGCGACCGCGTGCATCGCCTCGTCCGCCGCGGTCACCCGGGGGTAGACGGTCACGCCGAGCATTCGTTTCGCCTGGTCGTAGTGGGGGGCCAGCTCGGCGCGCCAGTCGGTGACGGCACGCCACGCCGGATCGTCGTAGAACGCGGGCAGCGGCTCGTAGAGCGTGTTCGCATAGACGAGGCTGCCGCCGCCGACACCGGCGCCGGACATCACCAGCACGCCGGCCTTGGAGCCGCGCGCGCCGCGCAGCAGCGTGATGCGCTGCAGGCCGAAACAGCCGAGCGCGGGCGCCCAGAGGAAGCGCCGCAGCCGCCAGGAGGTCTCCGGGAGCTCGTCGTCGGCGAACCGGCGGCCCGCCTCCAGGACGGCGACCCGGTAACCCTTCTCGACCAGGCGCAACGCCGCGACGCTGCCGCCGAAACCGGAGCCGATCACCACCACGTCATACCGCATGCATTCATCTTTACCGATCGGTAACAGATATGTCACCCATCAGCCCGTCGGCACGGCAGCACGACGGCCACGTTTGTGCTGATACATCGCCTCATCTGCGGCCTGGACGAGTTCGTCCGCGGTCGGCTGGTCGCCGCTGTTGGCATGCCCGATGCTGATCTCCGGGTTCAGCACGCACGTGGGGAGCACGATCGGCCGGCTGACCGTGCTTGTCAGCCGGGCCACGATCACTGACACGTCCTCCGGTTTGGCCTGGTCGTCACAGAGGATCACGAACTCGTCGCCGCCGATCCGCGCGACCGTGTCCGAGGGGCGCACGCTCTGCCGCAGCCGGCTCGCGACGGTGGTCAGCAACTGGTCGCCGATCGTGTGCCCGAACGTGTCGTTGACCTCCTTGAACCGGTCCACGTCCAGGTAGAGCAGCGTGACGGTCTTGCCGGTGCGCCGGGTGCGGTTCAGCGCCATGGTCAGCCGGTCCATCAGCAGCGCGCGGTTCGGCAGGTCGGTGAGCGTGTCGTGGGTGGCCATGTGGGCGAGGCGGGCCTCGTACCGGCTGCGCTCCGCCTCCATCTGCTGCTGGGCGGTGATGTCGCGGAGGAACGCGTTCGCCTCCATCCGCCCGTTGTGCTCGGTCAGCCAGAGCTTCATCTCCACGGGTACGTCCCGCCCGTCCCGGTGCCGGGCCACCACCCGGATCGGCTCCCCCGTCGCAAGCGTCGGCACCCGGGTGCGCAGCAGCCGCGCGAACCCGGTGTCGTGCGCGGCCCGGTCCTGCGGCTGGATCAGCACGTCGCGCAGCGGGCGGCCGATCACCTGCGCGGCCGGCCAGCCGAAGGTCCGCTCCGCCGCCGCGTTCCACTCGGTGATCGCGCCGTCCTCGTCCATGCTGACCAGCGCGTCACCGGCGGTCTCCATGATCCGGGCCAGCCGCTGTCGCTGCTCCAGCAGCATGCGCTGCTCGGCGGCCTGCGCGGTGATGTCCCGGCCGACCACGGCGATGCCGACGATCTCCCCGATCCGGTCCTTCAGCGGCGAGATGGACAGCGACAGCTCGACCAGCCGGCCGTCCTTGCGCACGTGGGTGGCCTCGTGGTTCTGGAAGACCTCGCCCTCCGCGATCCGCGGCAGCAGCCCCATCGACCGCTCGGGATCGTCCTCCGGCAGCAGCAGACTGCCGTGCCGGCCGATGATCTCCTCCGCGCGGTACCCGAAGATGCGCTCGGCGGACGGGTTCCAGCTGTCGATCACGCCGTCCAGGCTCAGGCCGATCACCGCGTCGTCGCACCACTCCACGATCGCCGCCAGCCGGGTGGACGCCGAGACGGTCCGCCGTTGCCGCCAGTAGTGCAGCGCGAGCAGCCCGATGCAGGTGCCGCCGACGGCCACGATCCCCGCGAAAATCAACTCCGGCGGTGACATCGGCCCGTCCGTGAGCAGCCACACCACGTCGAACGAGGCCAGCACGACCAGCGCCAGCAGCACCGACAGGAACAGCCAGGCGCGGTCGAACGGTCTGACCACCGTCTGCCCCCTTCGCCGGGATTGGGTTTCCGCCCACATCATCGGCAGGAGTGACGTGAATCCTAGAAATCCCGAATTGCAGCGTTACATCGATGCAACGCGCGCGTGGGTGATCAGGAGTTGGGGGCTGTCGTGCCGAAGAGCCAGGCGTCGAAGAACCGGCGGAGCGGCCTGGCGGAGACACGCTCGGCGAGCGCGATGAAGTCGGCGGTGACGACCGTGTTGTTGCGGCGCTCGGCGGTCCACGTCTGGAGGATTGTGAAGAAGACCTCATCACCGAGGGTCTGGCGCAGCGCATGAAGCGTCAGCGCGCCCCGGTGGTAGACCGCGTTCTGGAAGAGGTTCGCCGGGCCGGGGTCGCCGGTGGCAACGGTCCAGTCGGTGGCCTGGTAGGTGGAGTCGAACACGGCCTGCACCGGCGTGCCCCGGTTGTGCTCGTCCCACATCCACTGGGCGTAGGTGGCGAAGCCCTCGTTGAGCCAGATGTGCTGCCAGCCGCCGATCGAGACGCTGTTCCCGAACCACTGGTGGGCCAGCTCGTGCGCGACCAGCCAGGTGCCGTCGTCGCCCCGGTTGAAGTAGTCGGGTCCGTAGACCGGGCGTGACTGGTTCTCCACGGCGAACGTGATGCGTGCGTCCGCGACCACCACACCCCCGTAGGCCGCCATCGGGTACGGCCCGAAGCGCTCCTCAAGGAAGTCCGCGATCTCGCCGGTGCGGGCCAGCGCACGGTCCGCGACGCCGCCCTCCGGGATCGACGCGGACACCGCGGTGACGATCGGCAGGTCGCGGTGGGTGCCGGAGGTGACGCGGAACTCCCCGACGACCATGGTGGCGAGGTAGCTCGCCATCGGCACCCGCTCGTCCCACCGCCATGTGGTCCAGCCGCCCGCGGTGGTGAAGCCGTCCGGAACGCCGTTGCTCAGCGCGGTTAGCCCTTCCGGAACCGAGATCTCCAGGTGGTACGTGGCCTTGTCCAGCGGATGGTCGTTGACCGGGAACCAGGAGGCGGCGGACTCGGGCTGGCCGATCACCACAGCGCCGTCCCGGGTGTGGCGGAAGCCGCCGCGGTCCAGGAGCGAGCGCGCCACCATCTCCGGCACGCCGGCATAGTCGATCTCCACGGTGAACGCGCCGCTTACCTCGCTCTCCGGGGCGATCATCAGCTCGGCACCGTCCTGGCGGGTCCGGGCCAGGCGGGCGTCGACTGTCAGAAGGCCGGTCGGGGACGCGGAGCGCCCGACACAGAGACGGCCGGACGGCGTGATCGGTTGCCGCCCGTGGACCACAGGCGCTTTTCACCACGACGAGACCGGAAGGGAGGAGCCCCCGGGCGACGACCGGAGCCCGCGGGAGCGTGCGGGCCGGACCACCGCGGGAGCGGGAAGAAAGGTTTCTAGGGTGTGGGCACCGGGGGTTGGCTGGTGCCGAAGAGCCAGGCGTCGAAGAACTGGCGCAGCGACTTTCCGGAGACGCGCTCGGACAGGGCGATGAAGTCCGCGGTGACTGCCGTGTTGCTGCGGCGCTCCGCGGTCCAGGTCTTGAGGATCGTGAAGAACGCGTCGTCGCCGACCTCCATGCGGAGCGCGTGGACCGCAAGCGAGCCACGGCGGTAGACCGCGCCGCTGAAGATGTTGGCCGGGCCGGGGTCGCCGGTCGGGATCGTCCAGTCCATGGTGCGGTAGACGTCGTCGAACTGGGACTGGACCGGCGTGCGGCGGGTGTGCTCCTCCCAGAGCCACTCGGCGTAGGTGGCGAAGCCCTCGTTGAGCCAGATGTGCTGCCAGCCGCCGATCGAGACGCTGTCCCCGAACCACTGGTGGGCCAGCTCGTGCGCGATCACCCAGGACGCGTCGGCGCCGCGGAAGAACGACGGGCCGTAGACCGGGCGCGACTGGGTCTCGAGCGCGTAGTTGATCCGGTTGTCCGCGACCGCGATGCCGCCGTAGGACTCGAACGGGTACGGGCCGAACTGCGTCTCCAGGAAGTCCGCGACCTCGCCGGTGCTGGCCATTGCGGTGTCGGCGGTGCCGCCCTCGGGCAGGCTCGCGGCCACCGCGGTCAGCATCGGGCGGTCGTTGTGGCTGCCGGACACGACCCGGTAGTCGCCGATGACCACCGTCGTCAGGTAGGCCGCCATCGGCGCGCGCTCAGCCCAGGACCAGGTCGTCCAGCCGCCGGACGTGGTGGAGCCCTCCGGTACGCCGTTGCTGAGCGCGGCCTTGCCCTCCGGGACGGTGATCGCCAGGTCGTAGGTGGCCTTGTCCAGCGGGTGGTCGTTGACCGGGAACCAGGAGCTGGCGGACTCGGGCTGGCCGAGCGCGATGGCGCCGTCGTCGGTGTGCAGGAAGCCGCCCTCGCCGAGGATCGAGCTGATCGGCTTCGGCACTCCGGCGTAGTCGAGCTCGACAGTGAAGTCGCCGGTGAGCTCGCGCGCGGGCGTGATGACCAGCTCCGCACCGTCCTGCCGGGTCTCGGCGGGGCTGCCGTCGACGACCGCGCGGCTGATCGGCAGGCCGGTGAAGTCGAGGTTGAAGCGGCGCAGCGGGGTGGTGGCCGCCGCGGTGATCACGACCTGGCCGGTGAGCTGGTCGGTGTCCGGCGCGTAGCGAATCGTGATGTCGTAGTGCGCGACGTCATACCCGCCGTTGCCGTACCGGGGGAAGTAGGGGTCGCCGATGCCGTCCGCGCCGTACTTCGCGCTGTCTGGCACCACCGGGACCGGCAGGTTCAGCGGCGACGTGCACGCCGAGACCAGTAGACCGGCGGCCGTCAGCGCCGCAATGCTCTTCCGCACACCCACGGCCGAAACGGTAGCCGACCGGGGGCCGCTCCCGATCGGAAGCGGCCCCGGGAGGCTCAGTCCAGGACCAGCGAGACCTTCTGGAACTCCTTGAGGTCCCGGTATCCGGTCTTCGCCATCGCCCGGCGCAGGCCGCCGAACAGGTTCAGCTGGCCGCTCGGGTCCGCGGCGGGGCCGTAGAGCAGCGTCTCAAGCGTGCCGAGCGGCGCGTTGGCCGGGCCGAACGAGCCGCGCGGCAGGTTCGGGTGGCTGGCGGAGGAGTGCCACCAGGCGCCCTCGGCGGGCGCCCCCTCGGCCAGGGAGAGCGGCTCGCCGAGCATCACCGCGTCCGCACCGCAGCCGAGCGCCTTGGCGATGTCGCCGGAGGTGGAGATGCCGCCGTCCGCGATCAGGTGGACGTACCGGCCGCCGGTCTCGTCCAGGTAGTCGCGGCGGGCCGCGGCCGCGTCGGCGATCGCGGTGGCCATCGGCACCCGGATGCCGAGCACGGTGTCGGTGGTGGCCCACTCGTCCGCGCCGATGCCCACGATCACGCCGGCCGCGCCGGTGCGCATCAGGTGCAGCGCGGTCTTGTAGTCAGTGCAGCCGCCGACGATGACCGGCAGGTCCAGGTCGGCGATGAACTCCTTGAGGTTCAGCGGCTCGTCAGTGGTGGACACGTGCTCCGCGGAGACCAGCGTGCCCTGGATGACGAGCAGGTCCACGCCCGCGTCCAGGATCACCGGCGCCAGCTGCAGCGTGTGCTGCGGCGACACGCGCACGGCGACTGTCACGCCGCCCTCGCGCATCTGCCGGACGCGCTCACCGATCAGCTCGGGCTTTATCGGCTCGGAGTAGATCTCCTGGAGACGCGGGGTGGCGGACTCGTCCTCGGCCAGCGAGGCGAGCTCGGCGAGCACCTTGGTCGGGTCCTCGTACCGCGTCCACAGTCCCTCCACGTTGAGCACGCCGAGGCCGCCGAGGCGACCCAGCTCGATCGCGGTGGCGGGGCTCATGGTGGCGTCCGACGGGTGCGCCACACAGGGGATCTTGAAGGGGTACGCGTCGAGCTGCCACACCGTCGAGACGTCATCGACGTCCCGGGTGCGGCGGCTCGGCACGATCGCTATGTCGGACAGGTGGTAACCGCGCTGCGCGGTCTTGCCCAGCCCGATCTCGACGACGTCACGCACGGGTCAGCTCCAGCTCAGATTTTTCAGCGACTGTGGTAGTTCGGGGCCTCGACGGTCATCTGGATGTCGTGCGGGTGGCTCTCCTTGAGACCCGCGGAGGTGATCCGGACGAGCTGGCCACGCCGGTGCAGCTCGGCCACGTTCTCCGCACCGACGTAGAACATCGCCTGCCGGAGACCGCCGACCAGCTGGTGCGACACCTGGGCCACAGTGCCCTTGTAGGGAACCTGGCCCTCCACGCCCTCCGGGATCAGCTTGTCGTCGCTTGTCACGTCGGCCTGGAAGTAGCGGTCCTTGGAGTATGACTTGGCCTCCGGGCCGCGGCCCTTCATAGCGCCGAGCGATCCCATCCCCCGGTACGTCTTGAACTGCTTGCCGTTGATGAAGAGCAGGTCGCCCGGGCTCTCCTCGCAGCCGGCCAGCAGGCTGCCGAGCATCACCGTGTCCGCACCGGCGACGAGCGCCTTCGCGATGTCACCCGAGTACTGGATGCCACCGTCGCCGATCACCGGCACGCCGGCCGGGCGGCAGGCGCGGGCGGCCTCCATGATGGCGGTGATCTGCGGCACGCCGACGCCCGCCACGATCCGGGTGGTGCAGATGGCGCCCGGCCCGACGCCGACCTTCACCGCGTCCGCCCCCGCGTCGACAAGCGACTTCGCGCCGGCGTAGGTGGCGATGTTACCGCCCACGATGTCGATCGTGGTGTCCTTCTTGAGCTGCCGGACCATGTCCGCCACCGCGCGGTTGTGGCCGTGGGCGGTGTCCACCATCAGCACGTCGACGCCCGCGTCGACAAGCAGGCGGGCCCGCTTGTAGGCGTCCTCGCCGACGCCGATCGCGGCCGCGACACGCAGCCGGCCCGCGTCGTCCTTCGTGGCGTGCGGGAACTTCTCGGACTTGGTGAAGTCCTTGACCGTGATCAGGCCGCGCAGCACGCCGGCGTCGTCGACGATCGGCAGCTTCTCCACCTTGTGCCGGCTGAGCAGCTCCAGCGCCTGCTCCTTGGTGACGCCGACCGGCGCGGTGACAAGCGGCAGCTTGGTCATCATGTCCCGGACCGGCGTGGCCGGGTCGGTGACGAAGCGCATGTCACGGTTGGTCACGATGCCGACCAGCTTGCCGTCCGCGTCCGCGACCGGGAGGCCGGAGATGCGGAACCGGCCGCAGAGCCGGTCCACGTCGGCGAAGGTGTCCTCCGGGCTGCAGGTCACCGGGTTGGTCACCATGCCGGACTCGGAGCGCTTGACCAGATCGACCTGGCTGGCCTGCTCCTCGGCGGAGAGGTTGCGGTGCAGCACGCCGATGCCGCCCTGCCGGGCCAGGGCGATCGCCATGCGCGCCTCGGTGACGGTGTCCATCCCGGCGGAGACCAGCGGGATGTTGAGCGTCACGTTCCTGGTGAGCTGGGTGACGGTGCGCAGCTGGCTCGGAAGCAGGTCCGACTCACCGGGCTGCAAGAGCACGTCGTCGAAGGTGAGGCCCAACGGCACGGTCTGCTCTACGGACGACGAAAAGTCCACGATTGAAATCCCCTGAGCTTGGACGGCGGCGCGATGGTTCATCGTACCCAGACCCCTGATCGGAGCCCTGCGGTCGCCGCCGAGAACGACGCAGGTCACCCACCTGAGCCCTGTCGATGGCGCCCGGATCACCTTCAGGGGGCGGCGGGCCGACGAAGGAGGGGTGTCTGCCGCTACGGTGGAGGCGTGCACGACGAGCCGATCGACCCCTTCAACGGCGACCCTGTCGACCCGTCTGCGGGCCTGGACGACCTCACCGACGGGGACAACCAGGATCCGCTGACCGAGGCAGAGCGCCAGGACGTGCTGGAAGATCTGGCTGATCTCGAGATCTACCAGGCGCTTCTGGGCCCGATCGGGGTGCGCGGACTCGTGATCGAGTGCGAGGACTGTCACGAGCCGCACTACTTCGACTGGGACCTGCTGCGCGGAAATCTGCGCCATCTGCTGAGCTCCGGGCGCCCGCGGGTGCACGAGCCGGCCTACGACCCGGACCCCGACCACTACGTCACGTGGGAGTACGCGCGTGGTTACGCGGACGGGGTCCACGACACGCTGACCGAGGGCACGGACGACAACGAGTGAAGGGGGCCGGCTTCCGCGCCGGCCCCCTTCACTCGTCACATGTCAGTCGACAAGACCCGCACGGAAGCCGGCGGCCACCGCGTGGGCGCGGTCGCGCGCGCCCAACTTGCGGAACAGCCGCCGCGCGTGGGTCTTGACGGTGTCCTCCGAGACGAACAGCTCGCGGCCGATCTCCGCGTTGCTCTTCCCGTCCGACATCCCGCGCAACACCTGCAGCTCACGCTCGGTGAGCGCGATCCGCCGCACGGCAGGTTCCGGTTCACGCCCGAGATCGGGCTCGTTCGGGCGCCAGCCGCGACCGAGGTCTCCCAGGCCGTCGCCCGGGTCGCCGAAGTCGCCGCGTTGTGACGGCACCACCTGGGTCGGTACCCGGCCCGGCATCATGCCGAGCGCGGACGCGGCGCCCTGTTCGGCTACCGCTCCGGCGGTGGCGCGCACCTGACCGGCGACGGCGGCCTGAGCCGCTCCCGCGCCGGCCGGACGCGCTCCGGCGGGTGGTCTGGTGGGCAGGCAGAGCAGGAGCACCGCCTTGGCCACCACGCTGACCATGTCCTGCTCGGCGCCGCGGATGACGCCTCGGGCACCTGCGGCCACGGTGGCCGCCGCCGCACGGGGGTCTTCGGCGCCGAAGAGCACAATGACGGCTCCGGGGGATCTGGCCAATACTCTCCGTGTAAATCCGACACTGTCGGGCCGGGTGACGGCGGTGTCCGCCAGGACCACGTCGGCAGGCCTCTCGGCCAGCCGCAGCATCGCCTCCGGCTCGGTCACCGCAGTTCGGACGGCTCCGGCCACTCCCAGCCGGGCCGCCGTGGTAGCTACGGCTTGAGCCGCCAGCGGCGTCCGGACGCAAACGAGGACGGTACGCACAGTGATCCTCCTCTCCTCATAGGAGGAGACCACGAACCTGGGGCAGTATTACGCGCTTTCGACGGATAGAAGAGGAAACTTCCGGACAGCTCGCCACGCCGGGGAGCTGCGTGCGAATAACGATTCGATCTGTCACGTGTGAGCACACCTCCCCCTGGGTAGAACGGCCACAGGTCGGATCGGATGCGCCTGATGTGGTCGCCGCCATCATCCGGCTCAACGAGATGAGCCATGTGAGCCGTCGCGCGGCGCCGCGAGGGAGGGTGCTGATGATGTCCAACGTACGCAGACTGCCCGGCCCCATATCCGACCTCTGGGAGTGGCAGCGCCTCGGCAGCTGTCGCGGCCGGGACAGCGCACAGTTCTTCCACCCGGACGGTGAGCGTGGCTCGTCCCGCAACCGCCGGGAGACCAAGGCCAAGCAGGTCTGCGGGGCCTGCCCGGTCCGGGCCGAATGCGCCGCCCACGCTCTCGCCGTCCGTGAGCCCTACGGCGTGTGGGGCGGCTTCAGCGAGTCCGAGCGGCTGCGCCTGCTCGCCGTCGGCTGGGAGGACCTCGCGGACCGCCGGAAGGGCGCTGTCGACGTGGCGCGCCTGGAGGCCCGCCTCGGCACACCCCACCTCAGCACGGTTCCGGCGCAGCGGAGGCCCACCGCGGCCTGAGCCCCCCGTCACTTCCCAGTGAATCTTCACACCCCCGGATACGTCGCGGCGGCGCCCAATGGTTCAGCGGGCGCCGCCTTCACGTTTCCGTCAGTCCGTGACCTGCACCTTCACGGTGTGCCAACCCGTCGCGCCGTCCGGCGCCACCGAGGTCTCCTCCTCCGTCTGCACCGCGCCCGTCGCATCAGTGGCCCGCACCCGCAGCGTGTGATCGCCCGGCGTCGCCTGCCACGGGAACGTCCACTGCCGCCAGGTGTCCGCCGAGACCCCCGCGGCAAGCGTCGCGTCCGACCAGGCGCCGTCGTCCACGCTGACCTCCACCCTCGTCACGCCTGTGTGCTGCGCCCACGCGACGCCGGCCACCGTGACCGGGCCGGGTGCGACATCCCTGTTCCGGCGCGGCGTGTCGATCCGGGACTGCGTCTTGATCGGTCCCCGCGCCGACCAGCCGCGCGGCACCCAGTAGGCGTCGAAGTCGGCGAAGCTTGTCAGCTCGATCTCGGTGATCCACTTGCAGGCGCTGACGTAGCCGTACAGCCCCGGCACCACCATCCGCACCGGGAAACCGTGCTCGATCGGCAGCGGCTCGCCGTTCATCCCCACCGCCAGCAGCGCGTCCCGGCCGTCGCGCAGGAGCCCGGTCGGCGTCCCACAGGTCCAGCCGTCGACCGAGCGGCTGACCACCTGGTCCGCGCCGTCCAGCGGCTGCGCCTCATCAAGCAGATCCTTCACGGGTACGCCGAGCCAGCGCGCGTTCCCGATCAGGTCCGCACCCACCTCGTTCGAGACGCAGGCGAGCGTGACGTACCGCTCGACCATCGGCCGCTGCAGCAACTCGGCCCAGGTGATGGTGATCGGCTTCGCCACCCGTCCGTGGATCCGCAGACTCCACGTCTCCGGGTCGACCTGCGGCACGCTCAGCGCGGTGTCGATCCGGTAGAAGTTCGTGTTGGAGGTCGTGTAGGCGGACAGACCCGGCGCGCCCGGCGGGTCGATACCGGTGGGCAGCGCGGGAGCCGGTGAGGCCGGTCGCGGCAGCGTCACGGCGGCCCGGACCGCTGACACACTCCGACGCGTCGACATCCAGCGCCCGGCGTAGCCGACCACGGCGGCCCCGGCCACGACCAGACCCGCGTTCTTGAGGAAGCGCCGCCGGGCGTCCGGGTCGGTCTCCACGCGCGGGCGGCGAGCCGTGGCCGCGCCGGTCGTGGCGGAGGCGGTCGGCGTGGAGTCAGTCGGCGTGGAGTCGGTCGGCGTGGAGTCATGCGGCGTGGAGTCGGTCGTCGCGGAACCGGTCCGTGGGGAGCGGGCCGGGGCGGAACCGGTCGGCGTGGGGCCGGGGACCAGGCGCAGCAGGAACCAGCCCGCCGCCAGTGCGGCCACCACCGCCACCAGCGACGGAAGCGCCCACGACGCGTCTGCCCCCTCGCGGGTCAGCGCGGCCGCCACCCCGATCACCCCGAACAGCGCCACCCCACCCACGGCATAGGCGAGCGACCGCACCGCAAGCGCCCCGATCCCGGCGGCCGCCAGCGCCAGCAGCACCACGGTCCCCACGATCAGCGCGGTCTTGTCGTGCACGCCGAACACCGCGATCGCCGCGTCCTTCACGCCGGCCGGCACGTGGTCGACAACCACCCCGCCGACCGCCACCACAGGCGCGGACCGCGGCCCGATCAACACGGCCGCCAACTCCGCCACACCAAGCCCGGCCGCGGCCGCCGCCACCCCGGCCAGCGCACCCCACCGTGCGGTCCCGGCAGCGCGCGTCACCGGCACTGGCACCTCAGTCGTCATCGCCACGCCCCCAAGTCTCCCTCGCGCCCCGGCGGCGGCCACGGCGCAAACCATTACGGCTCAAGAACGGAACGGCGCCCGTCCAGCCTTGTTGCGCTCAAAGTCGAGAGTTGGGCCCCATCCTGCGAAAACAACTTACTGTCAGAGTGACAATAAGCTAGCCTGCATCCATGACGACGGATGATTGGGAGCCACCGGCGGTCATGCTGACCGTCGACCTGGTGATCCTCACGCTGCGCGGGACCGGCCTGCAGATCTTGCTGATCGAGCGCGGCGTCGAGCCGTACCGTGGCGCACTCGCCCTGCCCGGCGGCTTCCTTCGATACCTCGGCGAGGACATCGAGGCCGCCGCCCGCCGCGAGCTGTCCGAGGAGGCCGGCCTCGACGACGAGGCACTCCACCTGGAGCAGCTCGGCGTCTACGGCGAACCCGGGCGCGACCCCCGCGGCCGGGTGGTCTCGGTGGCCTATCTGGCGATCGCCCCGCGCCTGCCCGATCCGATCGCCGGCACCGACGCCGCCGACGCCGGCTGGCGCGACGCAAACGCGGTGCTCACCGGCGATCTCCCGCTCGCGTTCGACCATCACCGCATCGTCACGGACGGCGTCGAGCGCGCCCGCACCAAGCTCGAGCACTCCGCGCTCGCCACCGCCTTCTGTGCCGACACCTTCACGATCTCCGAGCTGCAGGAGGTCTACGAGGCCGTCTGGGGCACCCGCCTCGACCCTCGGAACTTCTACCGCAAGGTCCAGCGCACCGACGGCTTCATCATCGCCGACGGCCCCACCCGCAAGACCGACACCGGCCGCCCCGCCCGCCTCTTCCGCGCGGGCCCCCGCAAGGTTCTCCACCCACCGATGGTCCGCACCCCCGACCCCGCCCTCACGAAGGGAAATGACGAATGAGCGCCACCCCGATCGTGATCCTCACCGCGTTGAACCTCGAGTACCAGGCGGTTCGCCATCACCTGACCGACATCGAGACGCAAGCACACGATGCAGGCACGCTGTTCGAGATCGGCCGGCTCCCCAGCGGCGGCCGGGCCGTGCTCTGTCTCGTCGGCAAGGGCAACCAGTCCGCCGCCGTACTCACCGAGCGGGCGATCTCCCTGTTCGCGCCGTCCGCCGTTCTGTTCGTCGGCGTGGCGGGCGGGCTCTATCCCAGCGTCAAACTCGGTGACGTGGTGGTGGCCACCCGGGTGTACGCCTACCACGGCGGTACCAGCGAGGACGACGGCATGAAGGCCCGCCCGCGCGCCTGGGACATCCCGCACGCGGCCGAGCAGGTCGCTCAACGCCTGGAGCGGACCGGCGAGTGGACGCGCAACCTCCCACGCGGCGCGGACGTGCCCACCGTGCGCTTCGCGCCGATCGCTGCCGGCGAGGTCGTGCAGGACTCGGCGACCTCGGCACACGCCCGCTGGGTCCGCGACCACTACAACGACGCGCTGGCGATCGAGATGGAGGGTGCCGGGGTCGTACACGCCGCGGCACTCAACAGCGCGCTGCCCGGCATCGTGGTGCGCGGCATCAGCGACCGGGCGGACGGTACCAAGCAGAACACGGACGGGCAGCGCTGGCAGCCACGCGCGGCGGCGAACGCTGCGGCGTTCGCGATCGCGCTCGCCGACGGCCTCGGCCTCGGCCTGACCGGAGGCAACAGCCGGAAACCACGCACCGACAGCCCGAGGAGCACGCCGATGCTGGGATCGAACCAGAACATCGCCAGGGGGAACGCGCACGTCGGCGTGCAGGCCGGCATCATCCACGGCGATGTCCACCAGTCGTTCGGCGCCAGCGGGCCGGACAGCCTGCCCGACCGGCTCGATGCGCTTCGCGTCCAGTTGCAGCGGGCACGGGCGGACGACCGGCTGGACGAGGAGACCTACAAGGCCGCGGAGGCGGAGCTCACCATCGCCGCCGAGAACCGTGGCACTGCGCTGGTCGCACTGAAGCGGTTGCGCGGCCTGGTCATCGATCTGGCCGACCTCGCCGCCGGCGTGGCAGCGGTCATAGCGCTCGTGCAGGCGCTGTCATGAGCTTCCTCGGCGCCAACAGCAACAGCGCTGACGGGCCCGTCGATGTGCAGGCCGGCGTGGTGCTGGGCGACATCGTGCACACGGAGAACAACACCTACAACGTTCCGCCAGGCGCATCGCCCGCGGAACGATTCGAGATCGGCTTGAGCTATCTCGCGGGTGGTGTGCCGTCGAAGGCCCAGGAGGTGATCGAGGAGGCGATGGCCGCCGGTCACCGCACCAGCCGAGTCCGGTTCTACTGGGTGCTCGCGATGCTGAGCGGCCGGACCCTGAGCCAGCTCACGGACGAGGATGAGACGCGGCTGCAACGCGCACTGGACTGGCCACGGCTGCACGCCGACGACGAGTGGGTCGAGGGACTCCGGGTCATCGAGCGTTTCCTTACCGCGATGGACACGCCGAAGGATGATCCGCAGACCGCCGTGAAGGCGTTCGACGAACTGCCGGACACCCAGCGCAAAGCGATCCTGCGTCACCTCGAACTGTTCCTCAAGGACAACATCCAGGACGCGATGTGGCAACGGGCGCTGGCCCAGGCGCGGGAGGATCAGACCGCAGGCGACCGCAGCAACCGCGTGTGGATCTATTTTCAGCCCCGTCCTCGGCGCCCTCGGGCAGCGACTCCAGTGCCCGAATCCACCACGGCTCAGGACTGGGCCATCGCATGGGCCGCTAGCGTCGCGTTCCTCGCCGCCACCGCTTGTCTCGGCTTGCTCGTGGTGCTGTCCGGCAGCGTCACGGCGATGCTCGCCGCGCTCATGGGCGCGGCGAGCATCGTTCTGATGGCCCGCGACGGCGTGGAGTGGCGCTTTCGCTCCGAACGGCTGCGGGCCAAGGATGTTGAGCATCAGGTATACATGCAGCCCACGCAGGCGACGCCGGAAAGCGGTTTTGCCGATGCCGTCGACCGGCTCTTCTGGCGTTACGTGCACCGGTACCGGCCCCGGGACGTCGACAAGGACGAGTGGATCACGCAGATGTCGGGTGTGCACCGCACCATCCGCGACCAGATCGTCACGTCGTTCCGGGACTCACCGGTGCGGGCGGAGGAGATCGCCTGGCTGATCCGTCATCGCATCTCCGACGCACGTGCCCGGTGGCACCACGGCACGTTGCTGGCTTATCGCGAGCAGCTCAGGATGCCGCTGGCCAAGCGTGCGCTGGTGATAGTGAGCGCGGCCGTCCTCGCCGGTAGCACCGTGTGGGTCGTTCCGGCCGCCTTCGGCCACGCTCCGATAGAGACCTCCGCCGTCGTCTTGATCATGCTGATCACCGCTCGGATCGCCGGCGGCGGCTGGCTGAAGATCAAGATCGAGCAGCGCCGGTACGCGGCAGACTTGGACGAGGCCGCGGCACGCCTTCGTACAGATGAAGAGGCTTTTGCCCGATGGGCCGCCAAACTCGCGCGACGGCCCACCGACCGGGAGATGGCGACGTGGCTGGACTGCGACCGCCGCATCCTTATGAACCGGGCGATGCAGCACTACAACCTGGCGCCGCGGCACGTCATCGCCAGCGCGTTCATCGCCGGCGCAGGCAAGCCCGCCCAGCGCGCGAGGCTCCGGAACGGCCCATGGCGGTACTCGCGCTACCGGATCCTGGTGTTCCTGCTAACCGAGGACGGGGTTCGGCAGATGGCCGCAGATCTTGACTTCATCACGGCCGACATCGAGAGCCGGAACCGCACGAACTACCGCTACGAAGCGGTCGCCTCGGTACATGTCACGGAGGCGAACCGCGCCCGGCCCACCTTCCGGCTAACACTGCTGAACGGCGAGCCCATCGACGTGGAGGTGACCGAGGCCGACCTGCTCTCGCCGGAGATCCGCCCCGACTCGCGCGTCGCGGACATGGTGTCGCTGGACTCGACCGGGCTGACGAACACCCTGCACGTCCTGGAGGGAATCGCCGCGGAGGGCAAGCAGTGGGTCCATCTCGACCGGCGGCGTCGCGGCAACCGGATCTCCGTATTGAAGAAGACGATCGACACCTTGATGCGGTGATACGAAAAAGCCCCGGAGCCGTGGAGACTCCGGGGCGTTTCGTAACGACGGGTCAGAAGCCCGGGCCGTGCTGGTGGCCGTGGCCGTGGCCGTGTCCACCGCCGGCGGCGGCGGGCTCGGCCTCGACCGGCTTCTCGACGACCAGGGTCTCGGTCGTGAGGAGGAGGCCGGCGATCGAGACGGCGTTGGCGACCGCGCTGCGGGTCACCTTGACCGGGTCGATGATGCCGGCCGCGGCCAGGTCGACGTACTCGTCGGTGGCCGCGTTCAGGCCGGTGCCCCACTCGGAGGCGCGGACCTTGTTGACCACCACGTAGCCGTCGTGGCCGGCGTTCTGCGCGATCCAGCGCAGCGGCTCGTCGAGCGCCTTGCGGAGGATCTTGATGCCGGTGGCCTCGTCGCCGGTGAAGCCGAGGTCGCCGTCGAGCACGGTGGCGATCTGGGCCAGCGCGGCGCCGCCGCCGGGGACGGTGCCCTCCTCGACCGCGGCCTTGGTGGCAGCGATCGCGTCCTCGATGCGGTGCTTGCGCTCCTTCATCTCGACCTCGGTCGCGCCGCCGGCCTTGATCACCGCGATGCCGCCGGACAGCTTCGCGAGGCGCTCGGCGAGCTTCTCGCGGTCCCAGTCGGAGTCGGTGGCCTCGATCTCCTTCTTGATCTGGGAGACCCGGTCGGCGACCTCGGCGGAGTTGCCGCCGCCGTCGACGATCGTGGTGTTCTCCTTGTCGACGACCACGCGGCGCGCGGTGCCGAGCTGGGAGATCGTGGTCTGGTCGAGCTTGTAGCCGAGCTCGGGGGCGATCAGCTCCGCACCTGTGGAGACCGCGATGTCCTGCAGCATGGCCTTACGGCGGTCGCCGAAGCCAGGCGCCTTCACCGCGGCGACCTTGAAGGTCTTCCGGAGCGCGTTGACGACGAGCGTCGCGAGCGCCTGGCCCTCGACGTCCTCCGCGATGATCAGCAGCGGCTTGCTGTCCTGCAGGACCTTCTCCAGGACCGGCAGGATCTCCTCGACGGTGGAGATCTTCGAGGTGGTGATGAGGATGTACGGGTCCTCGAGCACCACTTCCTGCGACTCGGCGTCGGTCACGAAGTTCGGCGAGACGAAGCCCTTGTCGAACTGCAGGCCCTCGGTGATGTCCAGCTCGGTGGCGAGCGTGGAGCCTTCCTCGATGGTGATGACACCGTCGCGGCCGACCCGGTCCATCGCCTCGGCGATCAGCTCGCCGATCGTGGCGTCCTGCGCGGACACGGTCGCGACGTGCGCGATCGCCTTGTGGTCCGCGACCTCGACGGCCTTCGCGATCAGCGCGTCGGAGACGGCCTTGACGCCCGCGTCCAGACCGCGCTTGATGCCGGCCGGGTTGGCGCCGGCCGTCAGGTTGCGGATGCCCTCGCGGACCAGCGCCTGAGCCAGCACTGTCGCGGTGGTGGTCCCGTCACCGGCGACGTCGTTGGTCTTGGTCGCCACCTCCTTGACGAGCTGCGCGCCGAGGTTCTCGTACGGGTTGGTGAGCTCGATCTCCTTGGCGATGGTGACGCCGTCGTTGGTGATCGTCGGAGCGCCGAACTTCTTGTCCAGCACGACGTTGCGTCCGCGCGGCCCGAGCGTGACCTTCACGGTGTCCGCGAGCGCGTTGACACCGTGTTCGAGCAGGTGGCGGGCGTCATCCGAGAAGCTCAGGATCTTCGCCATTGTTGTCCCTTCACGGACGTGGAAACTGCGGTCACGCCGACGGGCGCGAAGCCGCTGTGGAACCGTCTATAACCGCAGTCAGCCCCGGCGCCCGCGAACGGGACCCGGGGCTGGCCGCGAAAAAACCTGGTACTTCTAGATCACTTCTCGATGACGGCGAGCACGTCGCGCGCGGAGAGCACGAGGTACTCGGCGCCGGCGTACTTGACCTCGGTGCCGCCGTACTTCGAGTAGATGACGGTGTCACCGACGCTCACGTCAACCGGGATGCGGTTGCCACTGTCGTCGACGCGGCCGGGGCCGACGGCGACGACGGTCCCCTCCTGCGGCTTCTCCTTGGCGGTGTCGGGGATCACGATGCCGGACGCAGTGGTGGTCTCGGCCTCGTTGGCCTGGACGAGGATGCGGTCCTCGAGCGGCTTGATCGCAACCTTGGTCGCGGTAGTCACGGGCATACCCTCCTGGGGTACTTGTGTCGTTACCGGCCGCGCGCACGCGGGCGCGCACCGGCCGGAGTCAATCTGCCTCATGCCACCTTGCGGGCCGTCGTCGCGGGTGCCGGACCGCCAGGCGTTGCCTCCAGAAGAGGCGGGTTGCCCCCGGACCAGGTCCGGAAGCTGGCACCCGCCCATGGCGAGTGCTAACGGAAGGTTATTCCGGCGGCTAGCACTCCGTCAAGGAGAGTGCCAACACCCCGCGCGCCGCGGCCCCTTCCGGCGGCCGGAGGATGGGGGCGTGGAGCCGGACCTGTTGCGCACCCCCGAGGGAGAGGCCGCGCTGACCGCGGCCGCGGCGGCGGACGGCGGTGACCTGCTGGCCGCGGCCGCCGGGCTGCGCCGCGCCGGATTCCCACCGGACCTGGCCTCGGCCGCACTCACCCAGGTCGAGCTGCGCCGGAAGGCGGTCCTGAAGTTCGGCGCGGACGCGGAGGTCATGTTCTTCACCCGGGCCGGGCTGGAGCAGGCCACCCGCGCGACAGTGGCCGCGCGCCGGGCGGCACGGCTGCACGACGCGGGCGTGCGCGTGCTGGCCGACCTCGGCTGCGGGCTCGGCGCGGACGCGATCGCGGCGGCGAGGAAGGGCATCCGGGTGCACGCCGTGGAGGCCGACCCGCACACCGCCGCACTGACCAGGGCGAACGTGGCGGCACTGAAGCTCGACCATCTGATCACCGTGACCACCGGGGACGCCACCGAGGCGGACCTGAGCGACGTGGACGCGGTCTTCTGCGACCCGGCCCGGCGCGCCTCGAAGACCGGCAGGCGCGTCTTCGACCCGGCGTCGTTCTCGCCGCCGTGGGACTTCGTGGCCGGGCTGGCCACGCGGGTGCCGCGTACCGTGCTCAAGCTCGCGCCCGGAATCGACCACGCGCTGATCCCGGCCGGCGCGGAGGCGGAGTGGGTGAGCGTGGGCGGCGACGTGGTGGAGGCCGCGTTCTGGTGCGGGCCGCTGGCCGGAGTGCCGCGCCGGGCCACTGTGCTGCCGGGCACCCCCGGAACCACCGCGCTGCCGGGCACCACCGCACTGACCGGCGACGCGGACGTCCCCGCGCGGGTCGGCGGCGTCCGGCGGTACGTCTACGACCCGGACGGCGCGGTGGTGCGCGCGCACCTGGTGGCCGCGTTCGCGGACCGGGTCGGCGGTGTGCTCGCCGACCCCGAGATCGCCTACGTCTACGCCGACGCCCCGGCGCCTACCGGTTTCGGCAGGTGCCTGGAGGTGCTCGACACCATGCCGTTCTCGCTGAAGCGGCTGCGCGCGGAGATGCGCCGCCGTGCGGTGGGCCGGGTGGAGATCCTCAAGCGGGGCTCCGCGCTCGACGTCCAGCAACTCCGCAAGGATCTGCGGTTGAGCGGGCCGGAGGGCCTGTCGCTGGTGCTCACCCGGGTGGCCGGCGCGCCCGTGACATTGCTCTGCCGACCCGTACCCCCGGGGAACTTGTCCTGATCTGCCCCGATAGGGGTCTCGGGCCGGGCATAGTGGATGTGTTCCACCGCAGAGGAAAGGGCCCCCGTATGCGCCGCGGTCTCGCCACGCTCACCGCCGCCGTGCTCACGGCCGGTTCGCTCACGGCCTGCGGAGGTGACGACGCAGGCGATGCCCCCGTGCCGAAGATCGGCGTGATCCTGCCGGACAGCGCCACCTCCGACCGCTGGGAGACCGCGGACCGGAAGTTCCTGGAGAGCGCGTTCCAGAAGGCGGGCATCCAGTTCGACATCCAGAACGCGCAGGGCGACAAGTCCGCGTTCCAGGCCATCGCCGATCAGCAGATCACAAACGGCGCCACGGTTCTCATGATCGCCAACCTGGACTCCGGCACCGGCAAGGCCGTCCTGGACAAGGCGAAAGCGGAGGGCGTGGCCACGATCGACTACGACCGGCTGACGCTCGGCGGGAGCGCGGAGTACTACGTCAGCTTCGACAACACCCAGGTCGGCAAGCTGCAGGGCGACGGACTGGCGACCTGCCTGACCAAGCTGAAGGCGCAGAAGCCGATCGTCGCGGAGCTGCACGGCTCCCCCACCGACAACAACGCCACGCTGTTCAAAGAGGGCTACGAATCGGTGCTGAACCCGCTCTACGCGAACGGCACCTACGTCAAGGGCCCGGACCAGGCCGTGCCGGACTGGGACAGCGTGCAGGCGGGAACGCTCTTCGAGCAGATGCTCACCCAGAGCCCCAAGATCGGCGGCGTGCTCGCGGCGAACGACGGCATCGGCAACGCGGTGATCACGGTCCTGAAGAAGAACAAGCTCAACGGCAAGGTGCCGGTCACCGGCCAGGACGCGGACGTGACAGGCCTGCAGAACATCCTCGCCGGCGACCAGTGCATGACCGTCTACAAGGCGATCAAGACGGAGGCGAGCGCGGCCGCCGAGCTGGCGATCTCGCTGGCCAAGGGCGAACGCAAGGACGTCACCGGCTCGGTCGTCGACCCGCAGACCCAGCGCAAGGTGCCGTCCGTACTGCTGCCCCCGCAGGCGATCTTTCAGGCAGACGTGAAGACCGTGGTGGACGACGGCTTCGTCACCCGCGACGAGCTGTGCACCGAGGTCTACGCGGACGCGTGCAAACAGTTCGGCATCGAGTGAGCCCTGGCGCTAGTCTCGCTCCCGTGGCGAAGAAGGCTGGCGGCGGCACACCCGCGACGACGCTGCTCACCCGGCAGAAGATCGCGTTCACCGCGCACACGTACGAGGTCGACCCGAAAGCCACGTCCTACGGCGAGGCGGCCGCCGCCGCGCTCGGCGTGGCACCGACCCGGCTCTTCAAGACGCTTGTCGCCACCGTGGACGGGCAGCTGGCCGTGGGCGTGGTGCCGGTCTCCGCCTCACTCGACCTGAAGGCGCTCGCCGCCGCGCTCGGCGGTAAGCGTGCCGCGATGGCCGATCCCGCCGCCGCCGAACGCGCCACCGGCTACGTCACCGGCGGCATCTCCCCCTTCGGCCAGCGCTCCCGCCTCCCAATCGTGGTCGACGCGTCCGCCGAAGGGCAGGAGACCGTCTTCGTGTCCGGCGGCCGCCGCGGCATGCAGGTCGAGGTCGCGCCGGCCGCATTCACCGAGGCCGCCGACGCGATCTTCGCCCCCATCGCCACCTCCTGAACCGCGGCGGCACTGCCGAACCAAGATCCAACCCATTTTCCCACTCTGTGGGCGGTTACGCCCGCATGCTCCCGCGGGCACCGGTCGTCGCCAAGGCTCCTCCCTGCGGGATCCGCGGGCGGCCGGGAAAGGCAAACCACTCCCCCGCACGAGCCTGAGTTAATCTTTACGCAGGCGCGGCGAGGTCGCACGTCACCGACCTGCCGAACCGCGCGACACTCGGTTCGGTGTTGCGCGCCACCATCCGCGGGCCCGGTCCATCTCACGGCCGAATCCGATATCTCATCTTAATTCCGGCGTCGATAGTCGTCCTTGGAATGCATTGAAGATCGTTGTTGCGCTGACGGTTCTTTCGGGCGCGCGAAAAGGACCGTCAGCGCAACAACGATCTTGACGTCCGTCGGATTGGGATCGCCGAGGGTGTGGCATTGCCGGCCTAGGCCACGGGGGGGGGGCCGACGCCAGCCCT
>NZ_JBITDX010000015.1:0-372 GCF_044454585.1 Catenuloplanes sp. NPDC051500 | reverse complement strand
TCTGTCGAGCTTCTATTCATTTCATTTTGTTTGGCGCGCGGCGGGTTGGGGCGGCCCCCCAAACCCCCCCCCCCCCCCAACAACGATCTTGACGTCCGTCGGATTGGGATCGCATCGGTGGTGGCATTGCCTGCATCGGACACGTGGGGGTGACCGACGCCTGCCCTTCGGGCTTGCACCTGGCCGCGCCCGATGGAGGCGAAGTTCGGGGTGGTGCTCAGAATTGACCGAGGGGCATTGAGCTTGGCTGGCTGGCCATCCGGCATGGGCGCGCCTTGAGCGTGTCGGAAGGTCTGTGTAACGGATGTGTAGATTATCCGTTATTGCCGGGTTTCGGCCTGGTGGTGCAGACAGGATCATGATCATGACGCT
>NZ_JBITDX010000014.1:0-228128 GCF_044454585.1 Catenuloplanes sp. NPDC051500 | reverse complement strand
ACGCTGACCCGGATCAAGCACCAAAGGCGCGGCGGCACGATTCACAACCGCCACCGTACCAACCGACTACCTATTTACGAGACAGAACACTAGGATCTCGGCCGGCAGACGGACACCATGCTCTTCGACATAGTGTGCCAAGCCTTCCGGCCAGATGAAATGCTCCCCGTCGGTCCGCTCGGTACTGCCGTTCGCGGTACCACAGAGCCGGCACACGGACACGCCCGCCGTGACGACGAACTCCGTACCTGACCGTAGGTAGGCGGTCATGTTCCGCTGCGCCTCACGGTCGACCGCGGTTATGAATTCGCAGACATCGGGCCATATATCCGGCGGTGTCCGTCCGTCCCAATAACCAATCAGCCTGAGAACCCTGATCATCGTCTCCGCATCCCCGGGGGACAGAACTCCCGACGATACCAATCGCTTGACCGTTGAGCCGGGACTGCGGCATTCGCTCATGCCGCTGTCCGTGCTCGCAGCCGGCCGTCGTCACGGTCAGCGGTTGGTCATGACGGGTCAGCGTCTGGTCGTGTCGATGGGCGAGTGACTGCAACCGCGTCGGCGACAATGGGTCGATGAGCAAGCAGGGCGTAGAACTTCCACTCGCGGGCTTTCGCGGGCCGTGGTGTGTCGGCTGCTGTTTGCCCAGGCTCGATCGGGCCGCGACACGGGCTGACCTCTTGGACGGGCATTCCCCCTGCATCCACTGCTCCTCGGAGGAGAGCGAGTGGAGCGATTGACGAAACGGTCGTCCGCAACCTCTGCCTTGCCGCCGACGAGTTCCTCCGCGTACCGGCGGCGCCACGCACCGCGTGGAGAAGCCGCCGCCCACCTGGCGGCTGGGACCGGCGCGGCGCTCGTGACAGCATTCTCGGATGCGTGAGTCTGTAGCGGTCGTCCATGACCTGGTGTCCCGGTTCGCACCGGTCGACGAACTCGGCGCCGAGCATCGCGCGTCGGCGTTGGCCTGGTTGGCGAGCACGGACGACGTGTTCCGCCGGGTCAAGCCGGCGTCCCCGGCGCAGCACCTGGTGTCTTATGTGGTGCCGGTCGCCGCGGACGGGCGGATCCTGCTCGTCGACCACGTCAATGCCGGGCTGTGGGTCTCGCCGGGCGGTCACGTCGAGATCGACGAGGATCCCGCACAGACCGCGCGTCGGGAAATCCGGGAAGAGCTCGGCCTGAGCGATGCGGGTCTGGCGCGGTCACCGATCTTTCTGACCATCACGCCTCCGGTCGGGCAGGACCACGACCACACAGACGTCAGCCTCTGGTACGTCCTGGCCTGCACCGGCGACGAGGAGCTACGCCCGGACGGCGGCGAGTTTCACGCCGTCCGCTGGTGGACCCGTGACGAGTTGGCGGCGGCTGATCCGGGCCGATTCGACCCGCACCTGTTCCGCTTCCTGACTGCCCTCGACCGGGACCGCCTGGTCAACGAGCTGCATCGGCGAACCGGCCTCGAGAACCTCAGCGGCGGTACGGACCGCTTCGGCAAGGTCCCGGCAATACTATTCACACCATTCAGTGGCCACATCAGCGTTCGCGTCGGCTGCGGCGAAGGCTACGAGGTGATCGTCTGGGCCTACAGCGGTGAGCCGGCCGCAGTGGGCCGGACCGGTGACCTGGACGAGATCGCCGGCACTTTGCGCGACGGGCATGAAGGGCGCTCCGCCGGGGAACTCGCCGAGCGCCACACCTACCTCGCCGTCACCGATCCGCCCGCGGCGATCGAAGCGCTCTGGCACGTCCTCACCGCACACCACGAGGACGGCACCATGCGAATCGCCCACGCCGCCGCGGCGAATCCGGTGCTCCGCCGCGTATGGCCGTGGATCAGCCACGGCACCCTCCACCTGTACGACCTCCGCGACCGGCCCAGTCTGGTCAAACGCGGCCTGGCGTTCCACCCGGCGGCGGGCGGGTTCATGGTGGGCGCCTACGACGGCGAGCTGCACGCCGCCGAGCCGGCGGAGACCGCGATCGTCCGGGCGGCCGACATCGTCGCCTCCTGGCAGGACTAACCAGCCCAGATCGCCCAATGGGGCAAGACCCGACCGGGCCAATCCACCGTCACCGCCCACCGCAACACCCGACCAGAGCGACACGTCATCACGATTCGCGGGACAGAACCCCGTTCTGCCGGCGAAACCGTTCGCCCGTGTCGCCGGTGAAGTGGGTCGACTGCCGGCGGCTCTCGTACAGACCGGCGAGCCATCAGCGTCTGACTGACGGCGCACAGGGGACGCGCGGCGCGGCGCTCAGATAGGCAGGCCGCGACCGGTACGGGGTAACTGCCGGTCAGGATGAGTAGCCGCAGTCAGGGCGCCGCTGCTTGTGGTTGCGCGGATCCGTCAGATCGCCAGCAGCCCGGAATCACCCCGTCACGAGCGTGTATCCGCTCCTGATCACACCGTACTCCGCGCGTTCCACCCAGCAGCTGAACCGGCATCCCGGAAGAGCCGCCTCATCGACGCCTAACTGAAACGCCAGAGTCGCCGCACCAGTCCTGCGCACCTTCGAGTGCCCATCGGTCTCACGAAAATCGGCGATACCGCCGCGCCTGCCGACAACGAAATACTCGACTCTCCCGCCAACCGCGTCCGTACCACCCCCGTGGCCATCAACACCATGTCGATCGTCAAACGGGATGCCACAGATACCGCAGAAAGCGTCGTCGTCCTGGACGCTCGACGGCACATCCTGAGACACCTCACTATCCTCTCATGCTTCCCTCTTCTGCCGCAGATAATGCGCCGCCACCCCCTCCCAGCAGGCCCTCAACCCGGTCGACCGCGAAGCGATTACGCCAGCTTGTCACCGCCGGCCGCGACACCCCGGCAGGCCGGCGATCTGGCCGCCGGCCTGCCCGGGATCCTCCACGCACGCCGACACATCGGCGACCACAACTGCTCACCACGGGCCCTGCTGTCGGCGAGGAAATACCACCCGCCGAAAGCACTCTGATGACCTATAACGCTAGGAGGCCATGCGTTCCCGCAGCGACCGGGGGCGCAGATCGGTCCAGGTGCGCTCCACGTAGTCGAGGCACGCGGCCCGCGACTCCTCGCCGAACGCGACAGTCCAGCCGGCGGGCACGTCGACGAAGGAGGGCCACAGCGAGTGCTGGTCCTCGTCGTTGACAAGCACCACGTACCGGCCGTCGGGGTCCTCGAAGGGGTTTGTCGTCATCAGATGGTCCTTTCCGCGTCGGTGAACAGGTCGGTCAGGGTGCGGCCGGGGTCGGTCACGGCCGCCGCAAGCAGCCGCTGGAACGTCTCGCCGAGCGTGACAATCCGGTCGTGGTCGAACAGGTCGGCGGCGTACTCCAGGTCGCAGTGGATCGGGCGGTCGCCGGCCGGCTCGTAGAAGCTCAGGGTCAGCTCGGCGCGCAGCGCCCCGGTGGTCAGCGACTCCATCGCGAGGCCGCCGACCTCGGCAAGCCGGGCCTCCTCGTGGTGCACGATCATCACCTGGGGCGGTGGCACGCCGTCCGCCCGCAGCGCGTCGAACGGCAGGTCCTGGAGGTCAAGCGCGCCGAGGTCGGTCTCCCGGACCCGGGCCAGCAGTGCGGCGAACGTGGGGTCTCCGCCGGTGTCGGTGCGCAGCACCACCGTGTTGAGGAAGCAGCCGACCAGGTCGGCCAGGCCCGGCTCGGCGCGTCCGGCGACGAGCGCGCCGATCGGCAGGTCGGTTCCGGCGCCGGCGCCGGTCAGCAGCGCGGCCGTCACGGCGTGGAAGATCATGAACATACTGGTGCCGGTACGCCGGGCCAGCTCGTCCACGGCGCGGTGCACGGCCGCGTCCAGCACGATCGGCACCAGCCCGCTGCGGCTGGACGTGTGCGAGGAGGCCTGGGCACCTGGCAGCGCCAGCCGGGGTGCGCCGGCCAGCAGCGACCGCCACCGGCCGAGCTGGCGGGCGTGCAGTGAGGCCGGGTCGGCCGGGTCACCGAGCAGCGCGTACTGCCAGCGGGTGTAGTCGGCGTAGTCGACCGGCAGCGGCGTCAAGGGCTGGCCCTGGTACGCGGCGGCCAGGTCGCGGATCAGCGGCACCACCGACCATTCGTCCACACCCAGGTGGTGCACGGTCAGCAGGATCGCCTCGTCGCCGAGCATCCGGGCCCGCAGCGGCGCCCGGCCGATCGGGTCGACAGGTTCCCGGCTCAGCCGGGCCAGCTGCGCGTCAAGTGGTTCACCGGTCCTGGCGACCCGTTCCAGCACGGGCCGGTCGGTCTCGACCTGCCACAGTTCGCCCGCGGCCCAGCGGTGCCCGGTGCGAAGTGGCGCGTGGCGGTCGACCACGGCGTCGAGCGCCGCGGCGAACGTGTCGCCGTCCAGGCCGTGGAAGGCGAAGGCCAGGTCCCAGCCGCCGGCCGGCGCGTGCGCCAGGTGCCGCTGGACCGGCGCGGACCTGCCGTCCGGCTCCTCCCCTGCCGGGCGGGCGGTGAGCGCGGGCCGGGTGGTGGCTGCCGGCCGGTCGACGATCCGGGCCAGCCCGGCCACGGTCGGGGAGTCGAACACGTCCCGTACCCGCAGGTCGGCGCCGAACGCGGTGCGGACCGCGCCGATCAGCCGCATGCACGACATCGAGTGCCCGCCGAGGGCGAAGAAGTCGTCGTCCACACCGACCCGGGGCAGCCCGAGGATGTCCGCGAACAGCGCGGCGAGCCGGGTCTGCGCCTCGGTGACAGGTGCGGCGTCCCCGGCCAGCGCCGTCCAGTCCGGGGCGGGCAGGCGATGCCTGTCGACCTTGCCGTTCGGGGTGCGGGGCAGGTCGCCGTCCACCGCGACGATCAGCGCCGGCACCAGGTAGCTGGGCAGCCGGGCGGCCAGGTCGGCGCGGACCACCGCGGGGTCGACGTGCCCGGCCGCGGCGACGACGTAGCCGATCAGCCGGGTGGTGTCGCCGGTGCCGTCGACGACGACGACCGCCTGTGCGACGTCCGGGTGGGCGGTCAGGGCCGTCTCCACCTCGGCGGGCTCGATCCGGTGCCCGCGGATCTTGACCTGGTCGTCGACCCGGCCGAGGAAGTCGATCAGCCCGTCGGCGCGCCAGCGGGCCCGGTCCCCGGTGCGGTACATCCGGGCCCCGGGCGGGCCGTACGGGTCGGCGACGAACCGGGCGGCGGTCAGGCCCGGCTGCCCGAGGTAACCGCGGGCCAGCCCCCGGCCGCCGATGTAGAGCTCGCCGACCGCACCGGGCGGCACCGGCTGCAGGTGCCGGTCGAGCACGTAGGCGAGCGTGTTCGGGTCGGGGACGCCGATCGGCACCGCGTCCGTCCAGCCGGGCACGGCCCGCCAGAGCGTCGAGTTGACCGTCGCCTCGGTCAGGCCATAGGCGACGAACAGCCGCAGCGTGGCGGCCCAGCGGGAGATCACCTCGGGCGGTACCTGTTCGGTGCCGACCAGGACGGTGAGTCCGGCCGGCAGCTCACTGCCCGGCGGGAGCGCGGCCACAAGCGACGGCGGCAGGATCGCGTGACTGACCTGGTACCGGGTCAGCAGGCCGGTGAGCGCCGGCCCGGGGGTGCGGGCGTCGTCGGGGGCGATCACCAGCCGTGCGCCGGTGGCCAGCGCCATCGACACCTCGAACGCGAACACGTCGAAGCCGATCGAGGCGAACTGCAGAATGCCGCTCTCGGCAGTCACGCCCATCGGGTCGATCGCGGTCTCGACCAGGCTGCCGATGCCCTCGTGGGTGACGGTGACGCCCTTGGGCCGGCCGGTCGATCCGGAGGTGTAGATGACGTACGCGGCGTGGTCGATCCCGGCCGGCGGCTCCGGCAGCACCGTGGCGACCGGCCCGTCCGCGTCGACCGGCACCCGCGCGACGCCGTCCACGTCGGGCAGCGTGCACGCGACCGCGTCGTAGGTGATCACGTGCCGGGTCCCGGAGTCGGTCAGCATGAAGGCCAGCCGGTCGGCCGGGTGCTGCAGGTCGAGCGGCAGGAACGCGGCGCCGAGTTCGAGCACGCCGAGCACGGCCACGATCGTCTCAAGCGACCGCGGCAGCGCCACGGCGACCACGCTCTCCGGCCGTACCCCCCGAGCGGCCAGCACCCCCGCCAGTCGGTGGGCACGGGCCGCGAGCGCGGCATAGGTCAGCGTGCGGTCGCCGTCCGCGATCGCCACCGCGTCCGGCCGCGCGGCCGCCCGGGCAGCAAAAGCATCGAAAAGACTCAATTCCTCCACGGTACGGCCGGAGCTGTTGAACGTGCGTAGTACGCGCTCGCGTTCGTCGTCGACAAGCACGTCCAGCCCGATCAGCGGCGTGTGCGGGGCGTCCACCGCGGCGGTCGCCAGCGCGACGAGCCGCCGGGCCAGCACCCGGATCGTCTCCCTGTCGAACAGCGCGGTGCGATAGATCAACCGGCAGGTCATCGCGTCGCCGCCCTGCTCGGCCAGTTCCACCACGAGGTCGAACTGCGCCGTACCGGTGCGAAGCGGTTCGTCGTCGACCTCGATCCCGGCGAGGGTGAACGCGTCGGCCGTGTGGTGGCGGTGCACGACCATCACCTGGAACAGCGGGTGCCGTGCCGCGGACCGGGGCGGATTGACAGTCTCGACGACCGCCTCGAACGGCACGTCCTGATTGGCGAACGCGGCCAGGTCACCGTCGCGGACCCGGGCCAGCAGGGTGGCGAAGCTGGGCTCCTCGCGCAGGTCGGTGCGCAGCACGAGCGTGTTGACGAAGAATCCGACAAGCTCGTGCAGTGCCTCCTCGGTGCGGCCGGCGATCGGCGCACCGAGCGGGATGTCGTCGCCGGCGCCGAGGCGGTGCAGCAGGGCCGCGGTCAGCGCGTGCGCCACCATGAACGGGCTGGCGCCGGTGTCGGCCGCGAGCCGGCGCAGACCTCGGACCACGTCGGCGGGCAGGTCGACGCTCACCTCGTCGCCGTCCGCGCTCGGCTCGGCCGGGCGGGGGCGGTCAAGCGGCAGCGGGATCTCCTCGGGAGCGCCGTCGAGGGTGGCGCGCCAGAACGCGTACTGCTCCTCGGCCACCCGGGTGAGCAGCTCACGCTGCCATTGGGCGTAGTCGGCGTACTGAACGGGCAGCGGTGTGAGTTCCCGCCCCTCGTACGCCGCGGCGAGATCGGCCAGGAACGGCCCGTCGGACCACTCGTCGGTCGCGATGTGGTGCAGCAGCAGGACGAGCACGTGCTCATCCGGGCCGCGGCGGATCAGCGTGGCCCGCAGCGGCAGGTCGGCGGCCAGGTCGAACGGGCGGGCGGCGATCTCGGCCACGTCGGCGTCGTCGAGGACCTCGAGCGGCGGGCGGGCCGCCTCGACCGGCAGGATCCGCTGGTACGGCTCGCCGTCCTCGGCGTCGATGACGGTCCGCAGGATCTCGTGCTTCGCGGCCACCGCGTGCAGCGCGTCGTGCAGCGCCCCGACGTCAAGCGGGCCGCGCAGGCGCAACGTCAGCGGGAAGTTGTAGGCCGCCGACGGGCCCTGCATCCGGTCGAGGAACCACAGGCGGCGCTGCGCGAACGACAGCGGCAGCCGCTCGGGACGGTCCACTGGTCGCAGCACCGGCCGGTCGGTCGCGCCGCCCGCGGTCCGCGCGGCCAGCTCGGCCACGCTCGGCGCCTCGAACAGGTCGCGGATGGACAGTTCCGCGCCGAGCGCGGTCCGGGCCCGGCTGACCAGGCGGATCGCGAGCAGCGAGTGCCCGCCCAGGTCGAAGAAGCTGTCGTCGACGCCGACGCCGGGCACGCCGAGCAGGTCGGCGTAGATTTCGCACAGCGCGGTCTCGGCCGGTGTCGACGGGGGCCGGGTCGCGGCCGAGGTCTGCACCGTGGCGGCGGGCAGGGCCCGGATGTCGAGCTTGCCGTTGACGGTAAGCGGAAGCCGGTCTACAGCCACCATCGCGGCCGGCACCATGTAGTCGGGCAGCCGCTGCTTGAGAAGCGCGCGCACATCACGCAGCACGTCGTCGTCTGCGGAGGTCCACTGCGGACCGCGCACGAGGTAACCGGCCAGCCGCTTGGCCCCGTCCGCACCCGCGGACCGCGCCACCACCGCGGCCTGGCTCACCATCGGGTGCGCGGCGATCGCCGACTCGACCTCGCCCAGCTCGACCCGGTAGCCGCGGATCTTCACCTGGTCGTCGGTGCGGCCGAGGAAGTCGAGGTTGCCGTCCGGGCGCCGCCGCACGAGGTCACCGGTGCGGTACATCCGCTCGCCCGGCGCGCCGTACGGGTCGGCGACGAACCGTTCCGCGGTCAGCCCGGTCTGCCTGTGGTAGCCGCGGGCCAGGCCGATCCCGGCGATGTAGAGCTCCCCCGGCGCACCCGGGGCGGCCGGGCGCAGGAACGGGTCGAGGATGTAGGCGCGGGTGTTCCAGATGGCCCGTCCGACTGTCGGGGTGTCGCTGTCCTCGGTGCCGCCGCCGAGCGTGTTGATCGTGTACTCGGTCGGGCCGTACAGGTTGTAGCCGGTCACGCCGTCGGTGTCGCGCAGCCTGCTCCAGACCGTGTCCGGCACCGCCTCGCCGCCGAGCAGCACCAGCGGGGGACGGTGTCCTCCGTCGAGCAGCCCCTGCTCGATCAGGTGGTGGGCGTAGGTCGGGGTCACGTTGACGACGTCGATGCGGTGCGCGTCGCAGTAGGCGACAAGTCCCGCGGCGTCGCGGCGCAGCTGCTCGTCGCAGACGTGCACCTCGTGGCCCTCGACGAGCCAGAGCAGCTCCTCCCACGACATGTCGAACGCGAACGAGACGGTGTGCGCGATCCGCAGTCGCCGCCCGGCCGCGGCCACCACCGGCTCGAAGATCGCCGCCCGGTGGTTCAGCTGCATGTTGGTCAGTCCGCGGTACGGCGTGACGACGCCCTTGGGCCGCCCGGTCGATCCGGAGGTGTAGATGATGTACGCCGGGTGCTCCAGCCGGCCCGCCTCGCCGCGGACGAACCGCGGGGTCTCCTCGGCGGCCAGCGGGTGACCGGGGAGGTCGATCTCGCCGAGCACCACCACCGGCACCGTCGTCGGCGGCAGCAGCGCGGCCACCGACTCTGCGGTGAGCACGCACATCGGCGCGGTGTCGGCAAGCAGCAGCCCGAGCCGCTCGGCCGGCAGGTCCAGTTCCAGCGGCAGGTACGCGGCCCCGGTCCGCAGCACCGCGAAGAGCGCGGCCACCATGTCCAGGGTGCGGGGCAGTGCCAGCGCGACGACCTGCTCCGGACCGGCCCCGCGGGCCAGCAGCAGCCGGGCGATCCGGTTGACCCGCGCGTCGAGCTGCGCGTAGGTGAGCCGTTGCGCGCCCGCGACCAGCGCGACCGCGTCCGGTGTGCCTGCCGCCTGGTCGGCGAGCAGGTCTGCCACGGTGTCGGCGCTGACCGGGTTGCGGGTGCGGTCCCAGTCGTCGTGGAGCGTCCGCCGGTCGTCCGCGGTGAGCAGGTCGAGCGCGCCGGCCGGGCGGTCCGGGGCGGTGGCGATCCGGTCGAGCACGCCGGTCAGCCGGTCCAGCAGTGTCCGGGCGGCCGGGCCGTCGACGACCTCGGGCCGGTGGTCGAGCGCGATCCGGAACCGCTCGGCCGGCGCGACGACCAGGGTCAGCGGGTAGTGGGTGGCGTCGACGCTGCCGACGGCCTCGATGCCGTGCCGGCGTTGCAGGTCCGCGGACTCGCCCTCGTCGACGAAGTTCTGCATCACGTAGAGCGTGTCGAACAGCTGGCCGTGCCCGGCCGCGCGCTGGATGTCGGCCAGGCCCACGTGGTCGTAGTCCATCAGCGTGAGGCGCTGTTCCTGCACGCGCCGCAGCAGGTCGTGCACGGACTCGCGCGGGTCGGGTGCCACCCGTACCGGGACGGTGTTGAGGAACAGCCCGATGATGCTGTCGACGAGCGGCACGTCGCCGTGCCGGCCCGCCACAGTCATACCGAAGACGACGTCGGTACGCCCGGTGAGACCGCCGAGCACCAGGCCCCAGGCGGTGCTGAACATGGTGTTGAGGGTGAGGCCGTGGACACGGGCGGCGGCGCGCAGCCGGGCGGACAGCTCCGCCGGCAGCTCGACCGCGTGCCGGGCGGGCAGCGCGGGCGGCAGGCTGCGGTCGGCGGGCCCGATCATCGTCGGCTCGGCCAGCCCGGTCAGCGCGTCGCGCCAGTGCGCGATCGCGGCCTCGGTGTCCTGTCCGCCGAGCCAGGCCAGGTGGTCGCGGTAGGAGCCGGCGGCGGGCAGGCCGCCGGCGTCGCCGTCCCGCTCATAGAGGGTGAACAGCTGCTCGACGAAGAGCTCCTCGGACCAGCCGTCCCACAGGATCAGGTGGTGGCTGACCACGAGCCGGTCCCGGTCGCCCGGCAGCCGGATCAGGGTGAGGCGGCACAGCGGCGGGTCCGCGAGGTCGAACTGGCGGGCCCGGTCCGCGGCCATCACCTCGGCGACGGCCGTGGCGCAGTCCGCACCGTCGAGGCCGCTCAGGTCCACCTCGTCGATCGGCAGTGCCAGGCCGTCCGGGACGAACTGCACCGGCCGGCTCAGCCCGTGGCTTGCGAACCCGGCACGCATGCCGTCGTTGCGGGCCAGCAGCGCCGCCCCGGCCCGGCGCAGCCGCGGCAGGTCGACCCGGTAGCCGAGGTCGAACGCGTCCTGTCCGGTGTAGACGTCGAGCGCGCCGGCGTCGTAGCTGGCATGGAAGTACAGCCCCTCCTGCAACGGGGAGAGCGGCCAGACGTCACCGATCGGGGCGGTGCTGAGCTGCCGTACCCGGGCCAGTTCGTCAGCGGTGAGGGCGAGCAGCGTGGATCCGCCGGCGAGCGTCCGCAGGGCCGCGGCCCAGCCGTCGGCGAGCGCCGTGACGTCGTCCTGTCGCAGTGGCCCGTCGGCCCAGGTCCAGGTGGCGACGAGGCGCGGTCCGTCACCGGTCTCCTCGCACACGACGTCGACCTGCAGCAGGTGCGCGAGGTCCAGGCCGCCGTTGATCTCGGTGGGCAGGGTTTCGGCGGCCGGGGTCCACGGTGCTCCGGTGCCGCCCGGGAACCGGCCGTAGTAGTTGAACAGCACCTGCGGTACGGCCGTCCGGGCCAGGATCGGCGCGGTCTGCGCATTGAGGTAGCGCAGCATGCCGTAGCCGAGGCCGCCGTCGGGCGCGGCGCGCAGCGACTCGCCCGTGCGGGCGACCAAGGCGGGCAGGTCGTCGCCGGCGCCGCCGAGACGGACCGGTTGGACCGCGGTGAGCCAGCCGACGGTACGGGCGAGGTCCAGGCCCGGCTCGATCTGCTCGCGGCCGTGGCGCTCGACCTCGACAAGCAGGTCCGTGCCGGGCGAGCCGCGCCAGGCGTCGACGCCGCGGTGCAGGGCCGCGAGCAGCACGTCGGTGATCTCGGCCCGCAGCGTGGCCGGGACGGTGGTGAGCAATGACCGGGTCTCGGCGACGCTCAGCCGGGTGGTGTGCCGGCGGGCCTGAAACCCGGGTGTCACGGCGGCGCCGGGCAGCAGGTCGGCGCCGGGCGCGAGCACCCGTACCCAGTGCTCCAGCTCTGCCAGTCGTTGCGGGGCCTGGGCCTGGGTCTGCACGGCCTGGGCGTAGCGGCGCAGTGAGGTGCCGGCCGGCGGCAGCGGCACTCCGGCGGCGGCGGTGGCGAGGTCGTCGAGGAGGATCCGCCAGGACACGCCGTCCACGACGAGATGGTGGGCCGCGAGCAGCAGGCGTCCCGGCCGGTCGCCGGCGTCGAACCAGACCGCTTGCAGCATCCGGCCCTCGTCGGGGTCGAGCCGGTCGGTGGCGGCGGTGGCCTCGGTGGCGATCAGGTCGGTGAGCGCGGCGGCGGGCAGCGCGGCGACGTCCACCCGGTGGACCAGCGCGGCGGCGTCGGCGGCCGGTGTGGTCTCGGTCGTCCACAGCACCGACGCGATGCGCCGCAGCCGCA
Organism: Catenuloplanes sp. NPDC051500; assembly: GCF_044454585.1. Classification (NCBI taxonomy): domain Bacteria; kingdom Bacillati; phylum Actinomycetota; class Actinomycetes; order Micromonosporales; family Micromonosporaceae; genus Catenuloplanes; species Catenuloplanes sp. NPDC051500. Next base: position 216,256 of record NZ_JBITDX010000014.1, on the reverse strand, counting down.
GCCGCAGCCCGTCGTGCCGGTCGAGCACCGCCTGCAACACCCCGGGCACGTCAGCGTGGGGTGGCACGGTGAGCAGCACCGGCAGGGTGAACCTGTCGATCGGGGCGCCGGTGTCGCGCAACCAGGCCACGATCGGCAGCAGCGGCACCTCGCCGACCCCGTCGGACTCCGCCGGCACTGGCACGGCCGGGGCCTGCTCCGCGACGGCCGGAAGCTGCGCCGCAAGCGCGCGGGGCGTGCGCAGGGTGAGCACGTCACGCGGTGCGACAGGCAGGCCGAGGCGGCGGGCCCGGCTGGAGACGGAGATGGACAGGATGCTGTCCCCGCCGAGCGCGAAGAAGTCGTCCGAGGGGTCCACATCGGGCAGTCCGAGAACGGCCGCGAACACCTCGGTCAGCGCCCGCTCACGGTCGTCCCGCGGCGCGTCCTGGACCGGCTGCGGGCCGACGGCAGGGCCGGCGGGCACGAGACCGGCGATCGCGGCCCGGTCGATCTTGCCGTTCGGGGTGAGCGGCAGCGCGTCGACGACAAGCACCACGGACGGGACGAGCGCGGCCGGCAGGGTGGCAGCGGCGTCCGCGATCAGGGCCGGGCCGTCCGGCCGGGGCGCGCCGGGGCCCGGCACCACTGCGGCGATCACCCGGACCCCGCCGGTGCCGGTGGCGCGTGCCGCGACGGCGGCCTGGGCGACCCCGGGCCGTGCGGCCAGCCAGGACTCGATCTCGGCGGGGTCGACCCGGGTGCCCCGCACCTTGATCTCGTCGTCGGCGCGGCCGGCGTAGGTGAGGGTGCCGTCGGCGTGGCGGCGCACCAGGTCGCCGGTACGGTACATCCGCTCCCCCGGCGCCCCGAACGGGTCGGCGACGAACCGCAGTGCCGTCTCGGCGGTACGGCCGAGGTAGCCGCGGGCCAGTTGGGCGCCGGCCACGTACAGCTCGCCGGGCACGTCCACCGGCACCTGTTGCAGGTGGTCGTCCAAAACGTGCAGGCGGGTGTTGCCGACCGGGCCGCCGATCGGCACGTCCGTACCGTGCGTGCCGTCGTTGGGCCACCAGGTGACCTGCACCGTGGTCTCGGTCGGCCCGTAGAAGTTGTCCAGCCGGGTGCCGGTCAGCGCGTGCCACCGCCGGGCGAGGTCGCCGGAGAGCGCCTCACCGCCGCTTGACACCAGGCGCAGCGTCTCCGCCCAGCCGACATCCTCGCGGACCCGGTCGGAGAGCAGGAACGCGGAGACAAGTGACGGGACCAGGGTGAGCGCGGTGACCCGGTGCCTGCGGATCAGCGCGGCCAGGTCGGCCGGGTCCTGGGCCGCGCCCGCGTGCGGGAGCACCACCGCGGCGCCGGAGTACAGCGGCCAGAAGATCTCCCACACCGAGGTGTCGAAGCCGATCGGGGCGAGTTGCAGCATCCGGTCGCCGGCGTCGAGCGGGAACCGCCGGCGCGACCACTCGAGCTGGTTGATGACCGCCCGGTGGCTGACCAGCACGCCCTTGGGCCGCCCAGTCGAGCCGGAGGTGAAGATGAGGTAGGCGGCGTGGTCCGGGTCCGGGGCGGTGGACGGCACCGCGACGGCGTCGGTCACTGGCCGGTCACCGACAAGCACACACGACAGCGCATCGGTACGCGGCAGCGCGGCGATGAGGTCGGTGGTGGTCACCACGATCCGCGCGTCGGCGTCGGCGAGCGCGCCGGTCAGCCGGTCTGCGGGCTGGGCCGGGTCGAGCGGCAGGTACGCCGCGCCCGACTTCAGCACGCCGAGCAGCGCGACGAGCAGCTCCACCCGGTGCGGGACGGCCACTGCCACGATCCGCTCCGGCCCGGCGCCCCGGGCGATCAGCCGGCCGGCCAGTTCCGCGGCCCGGTCGTCGAGTTCGCGGTAGGTGAGGCTGCGCTCCCCCGCGAGGACCGCCACCGCGTCGGGGGTCCTGGCTGCCTGCGCGGCGATCGCGGCGGGCAGCGTCGTGCCGGGGATGTCGTAGCGCGGTCCGTCAAGTGCGGGCGGGCCGGCCGGGTCCGGTGCGATCCGGCCCACCGGCTCGCCGGGCGCGTGCACGACGGCGGCCAGCAGCCGGGCGAGTCCGGTGCGCAGGCGTTCCACTGTGGCCGGTGCGATGCGGGCCGGGTCGTACTCGATCGTGAGCGCGGGCCGGGGGCCGGGCGCCACGAGCAGGGTGACCGGGTAGTGGGTGGCCTCGCGGAAGCTGACGTCGTGCACCCGCAGCGAACCTGACGCGTCGCGCAGGCCGGTGTGGTCGGGGTAGTTCTCCATGACCACGAGCGAGTCGAACAGGTCGCCGCCGGCGCCGGCCAGCCGCTGGATCGCGGCGAGCCCGAGGTGCTGGTGGTCAAGCAGGGCCGCCTGCTCGTCGGCGAGCCGGGTCAGCAGGCCGGCCAGCGGCTCGGACGGGTGCCAGCGCAGTCGTACCGGCACGGTGTTGATGAACAGGCCGACCATCGACTCGATCCCGGCGACGTCGGCCTGCCGGCCGGAGACGGTGCTGCCGAAGGCCACGTCGCGCCGGCCGGTGAGCCGGCCGAGCAGCAGGCCCCAGACGCCGTGCAGGGCCGTGCCGAGGGTGAGACCGTGGGCCCGGAGCCGTTGCGGCAGCGCGGTGGCGACATCGTCCGGCAGTTCCACGGCGGCCTGCCGAAGCGGCTCCGGCGCGTTCACCCGGTCGGCGAGCAGGGTTGGCGCGTCGAGACCGGCGAGCGCGGTGCGCCAGGCGTCGGTGGCGGCCTGCCGATCGCGCCCTTCCAGCCAGTGCAGATACCTGCGGTACGGGGTGACAGGGGTGAGCCGGGGCGGTTCGCCGTGCGGGGCGTACCCGGCGAGCAGGTCGCGCAGGAACACCGCCACCGACCAGCCGTCGGTCACGATGTGGTGGTGGGTGAGCACGAGCGTGTGCCGGTCGGCGGCGTGCCGCACCAGCAGGCAGCGCAGCAGTGGCGGCGCGGCGAGGTCGAACCCGGCGGCCCGCTCCTCCTCCAGCCCGGACAGGTCGTCCGCCTCCCGCCACGGCGCCGCGACGCCGTCCACGATCACCTGCACGACGCGGCCGTCTGACAGTTCCCGGAAACCGGCCCGCAGCGGCGCGTGCCGATCGAGCACTCCCTGCACCGAGCGGCGCAGCGCGGCGGCGTCAAGCGGCCCGTCGAGCGTGACGAGCTGCTGCACCACGTAGTCGTCGGTGTCGCCGGTGTGCGCGTGGAAGTAGAAGCCGAGCTGGAGCGGCGTCGCCGGGAGCACGTCGGCAAGCCCGGGGTGAGCCGCCGACAGCGTGTCGACGTCGTCGGCCGTCAGCGGCACGAGCGGGAAGTCCGACGGGGTGTGCCCGCCGGCGCCCGGTGCCGCCGTGTGCTCGGCGAGCGCGCCGAGGGCGGCGAACCAGCCCTCGGCCAGCTCGGCCACGCTCTCGTCGTCGATCAGGGTCTGCGGGTAGGCCCAGGTCACGCCGAGTCTCGGCCCGTCCGGCAGGTCCTCGGTGAAGGCGTTGACCTCGAGCGTGTACGGCGCCACCGGCATCTCGGCGTCGTAGCCGCCGGCCAGCACGCCCGCGCCCGGCACCGGTGTCCACGGGACGTCCTGGCCGGACGCGACCGCGAACCGGCCCAGGTAGTTGAAGCTGATCTGCGGGACGGGCAGCGCGCCGAGCACCGCCGCCGTCTCCGGGTTGAGGTATCGCAGCAGCCCGTACCCGAGGCCGTGGTCGGGCACCGCGTGAAGTTGTTCCTTGACCCGCTTGAGGGCCGCGCCCGCGTCCGGGCCGCCGGCCAGCGCGTCGGTGACGTCCACCGCGCCGAGATCGAGCCGGACCGGGAAGACGCTTGTGAACCAGCCGAACGTGCGGGACAGCCGCGCCTCGGCGTCGATCTGCTCCTCACGTCCGTGCCCCTCGAGGGCGATCAGGACCGGCGGGGTGCTCGCCCGCCGGCGGCGGCGCCAGTCGGTTACCGCGAGCGCCAGCGCGGTGAGCAGCACGTCGTTGACGCCGGCGTGGAAGGCGGCCGGCACGCTTGTCAGCAGCTCGGCGGTGCGGTCGGCCGGGAGTCGCAGGGTGAGCCGCCGGACGCTGTCCAGGTCGCCGACCATGTCGAGCGGCCGGCGCCCGAACGCCGGGTCGTCGCCGGTGAGCTGCGCGGTCCAGTGCGGCAGCTCGGCGATCCGGCCGGGACGGTGGGCGTCGGCCGTGGTGATCTCGGCCCAGCGTCGCAGCGGGGTACCGGTCGGCGCCAGCGCGGCCGGGCGGTCGGCGGCCACCGCCGCACCGGCCTCGGCCAGGTCGGGCAGCAGGATCCGCCAGCTCACGCCGTCGACCACGATGTGGTGCACGGCCAGCACGAGGTGACCAGGCCGTCCCGGACCGGCGTCGAGCCACACCGCCTGGACCATGATTCCTGCCTCGGGGTCGAGCCGGGCGCCCGCCTGCCGTGCCGCCTCGTCGGCCAGCTCGCGGAGTCGGCTCTCCGGCAGCCCTGATGCGTCGATGCGGTGCAGCCATCGTGCGGCGTCCACGGTGCCGGGTGCGGTGATCACGAGCCGGCCGGGTGCGGTGGCTGTGGCCCGCACCAGCCGGGAGCGCAGCGCGTCGTGCCGGTCGGCGATCGCCTGCAATGTAGCGACAAGTCCATCCTGGCCGGCGCCGGACGGCAGCCGGACCAGCATCCACTGGTTGAACGCGCGGAAGTCGCCGCCGCACTCGTCAAGCCACCTCATGATCGGCAGCAGCGGCATCTCGCCCACACCGGCGTCGGGCTCGTCGGCCACCTCGGCCTCGACCATCGTGAGCACCGGAGCCAATGCCGCCACGGTACGGTGCTGGAACACCTGCCGCGGGGTGACGACCAGACCGGCCTGACGGGCCCGGATGACGAGCTGGATCGACACGATGCTGTCGCCGCCGAGCGCGAAGAAGTCGTCGTCCACGCCGACCTCGGGCAGGCCGAGCACCTCGGCGTAGAGCGCGCAGAGCACCTCCTCACGGGCGTCGCGGGCGGCACCGCCGGTGGTGAGGGCGGCGAAGTCGGGGGCCGGCAGTGCGGCCCGGTCCACCTTGCCCGCGGTCGTCATCGGAATGCGGTCAAGCGGTACGAACGACGACGGCACCATGTAGTCGGGCAGCCAGCTGCGGGCGTGCGCGCGCAGCACCGTCATCAGCGCGTTGGCGTCGCGGAACGGGGCGGGCCGGTTGGCGTACCGCGTCGTCGTTCCGGGCCGGTAGGCCTGCGGGGGTTGCACGCCGGGCGGGGTGAAGACGGCGTCGAGGCGGCCGTCGCGCGCGCCTGCGGCGAAGGTGACAGCGGCCTGCCAGCCGTGCCGCTCGGCCAGCCGGTACAGCTCCTCCGGGTCGACGGCGCCGGTGTCCGGAAGGCCTGGCAACGGGTCGAGGGCATGCATTACGGCGATGTCGGCGCTCACCCGGGCGTTGGGGAGACCTGAGACGCGCACCGGGCGGTCGCCGGTGAACCGCAGCGCGTCCCAGGTGGTCTCGTCGGCCGGCGGCGCCTCCGGCACGGGGCCGGTGTGCAGCACCACGTCGTACCGGTAGCGGGTGAGTTCGTTGTGGAACCGCCCCCGCTTGACCCGCACGTCGGCGGCGGTCACCCCGGGCAGCGTGGCGAACAGGTCGGGGTCGACGAGCAGCTCGCCCTCCCACTGCACCGCGCGCCGGACCGCCGGCCAGGCGTCGGCCGGGTCGGCGCCGGGGTGGCGGACCGCCTCGATGCCGGCCCGCAGCGCCGGGAGCGTCGGCAGGTGCCGCACGTCGCCGAGGAACACCGACCCGCCGGGCGCGAGCAGGCCGATCGCCTTGGTGAGCACGTCGATCAGGTAGTCGACGCCGGGGAAGTACTGCGCCACCGAGTTGATGACGACGGTGTCGAAGTACGCGGTGGGCAGCCCGTGCACGTCGTCGGCGGGCCGGGCCGACAGTTCGACGTCGGGGAAGTGCCCCCGCAGCGTGTGGATCGCCTCCTCGGAGAGGTCGGTTCCCCAGTACTCCCCCACCTGCGGCGCGATCCGGGAGAGCAGCAGGCCGCTTCCGACGCCGATCTCAAGCACCCGGCGCGGACGCAGCGCGAGGACGGCCTCGACCGTGGCGTCACGCCATTCGCGCATCTGCGCGACCGGGATCGGCAGCCCGTCGTAGCTGCTGTTCCAGCCGGTGAAGTTCTCCGTCCAGGACTCGGTGCGCCCGGCGGTGTAGAGCAGCTCGTGCAGCTGTTTCCACTGCCCGACCTGCGCGGCGGCCTGGTCCTCAGTGACGGCCGGGCCGTCCAGCCGGGGGACCACGTAGGCGGCGAGTCGCACCTCGCCGGGCCGGTCCTCGCGGGCCACCACGGCGACCTGGGCCACCGCCGGGTGCTGGCCGATCACGGTCTCGATCTCGCCGGGCTCGATCCGGTAGCCGCGGACCTTCACCTGGTCGTCGGCGCGGCCCACGAACTCGAGCTGCCCGTCCTCGCGCAGGCGCACGAGGTCGCCGGTGCGGTAGAGGCGGCCGCCCGCCGGGCCGTACGGGTCGGCGACGAAGCGTTCCGCGGTAAGCGCCGGCCGGCCGAGGTAGCCGCGGGCCAGGCCGGGTCCGCCGAGGTACAGCTCACCGACCGCGCCGGCCGGGACCTGGCGCAGGGCGGCGTCGAGCACGTGGCAGCGGGTGTCCGGGTCGGCCACGCCGATCGGCACAGTGGTGCCGGGCGGGGTGGCCGGGTCGCAGCGGCCAAGCGTGGAGTTCACGGTCGCCTCGGTCGGCCCGTAGGCGTTGAACATCGGCCGGTCGGCAGCCCAGCGGTTGACCAGCTCGGCCGACACCCGCTCGGTCCCGGCCAGCAGCGTGGCGCCGGACGGAAGCGGGCAGTCGGCAGGCATCGCGGCGAGCAGCGCGGGCGGGAGGATCATGAAGGTGGCGCCGTGCTCGTGGGCGTAGTCGGCGAGCGGCGGGCCGGGCACCCGGCGGTCGGCGGGCACGACGATCAGCCGCCCGCCGGTGAGCAGGCCGTTGCACAGGTCGAAGAACGCCACGTCGAAGCTGGGCGAGGCGAACTGCAGGACCCGGCTGTCCGGGCCGGCCCCGAGCCGTTCGACAGCGGTGGCCAGCAGCTTCGTCACGCCGGTGTGCGAGACGACGACGCCCTTCGGGCGGCCGGTGGAGCCGGAGGTGTAGATGACGTACGCGGCGTTGCCCGGGGTGAGCGACGGGGTGGGATCGGTCGTGGGGCGGCCGGCGAGCTCGGCCACGAAGGCGGGGTCGTCGAGCAGCACGGTGTCCGCCGCGAGCAGACCGGCCAGCTCGGTGGTGCTGAGCACGCAGGCCGGCGTGGCGTCGGCAAGCAGGTAGCCGATCCGCTCGGCGGGGTACTCGGGGTCGATCGGCAGGTAGGCGGCGCCGGCCTTGAGCACCGCCACCTCGGCCACGATCAGGTCGGCGGACCGGGGCAGGCAGAGGCCGACCACCTGCTCCGGTCCGGCGCCACGGGCGATCAGCGCGTGGGCGAGCCGGTTGGCCCGCTCGTCGAGTGCGGCATAGGTGAGTGTCGTGCCCTCGTACACCACGGCCACCGCCTCCGGCCGTTGGCGCACCTGGTCCGCGAACAGCTCGGGCCAGGTAGCCAGGGTCACGACAGCGTCGGTTCGCGCGATTTCGGGCACAGCGAAGTACCGCCCCTCGAGGGTGACGTCGGTGAGATGGTGACGGGCGTGCGGCCGGGCTATTCGGCCAGCAGGGGCACGAGCTGGTCGAGCGCGTACGGGATGCTCAGCACAGTGCTGAACGACAGCGCCGCGCCGAGCGGCGGCTCCTCGTAGGGCAGGAACACCGCGCGGTTCTCCTGGGCGACCTTGAGCGTGCCGTAGACCTTGTCGGCCTTGACGGTGGTCTCGGTGCCGGCGTCGGCGGTGAGAAAGACCAGCTTGTCCACGTCCACAAGGGACAGCTGCTCCGAGCCGATCTCGGCGGCGTACTCCTGGCCGGCCGCGTCCACGATGGGCTGCGGGGTGACGAAGCCGAGCTTGGTCAGCAGCACGACCTTGGGGTCGCTGGGCGCGAAGATCGCGTACTTGCCCGGTTCGTACGGCTCGACGACGGCCACCGACTTACCGGCGAAGCCCGGGTTCTTGCTCGCGAGGTCGGCCAGGCGGGCGTCGATGCCGGCGATCAGCGCGTCAGCCTCGGCCTGCTTGCCAAGGGCCTTGCCGGCCAGCTTGGTCATGTCCTGCCAGGGCGCCGTGTAGTCGTCGAACCCGACGGGCTGGGCCACTGTCGGGGCGATCTTGGAGAGCTTGCCGTACTGGTCCTCGGTCATGCCCGAGTAGAGCCCGATGATCAGGTCGGGCTTGAGGGCGGCGACCTTCTCCAGGTTGTAGTCGTCGCGCTCACCGACGATCTCCGGCGTCTTGCCGGCCCACAGCGGCTGGGCCCACGGCCACTTGCCGTACGGCCGCTCGAGGAACCAGTCGATCGCGCCGACCGGGACGACACCGAGCGCGAGCACCGGGTCCTGGTCGCTGAGGCCGAGCGTGACCACCCGGGCCGGGGCCGCCTTGATCTCGGTGGTGCCGTACTTGTGCTCCACGCTGACCGGGAACCCGGCGGCGGCCGGCCCGGACGGTGGTGCGGAGGCGTCGCCGTCACCTCCCGCGCAGCCGGTCAGGGCCAGAACCGCTACGGCGAGCGCCGCGGTCATCCGCCCTGCGACCGACCGATGCCTGCTACGGACGGTGGAGACGGTGGATTGCGGCGACGTATACAACGGATTCCCTCCGACGTGGAGACACGAACGCCGTTATAGTAAGGTGAGCCTAACCTAATCACAAGACACCCCGCCGCGCCGGTAAGGGTTAGGTAACCCTTAGCATAGTTACCGTGTCCTTCCTGGATAGAGCATCGGAGGCGGGATGAGCACAGCCGCCCCGGCCCGGCCTGCCGCGGCGACGCGGACAGTGTTGTTGATCACCGCGGTCGCGCTGCTCGCCCTCCTGTCCGTGATCTCGCTTGCCGTCGGAAGCAAGACGGTCCCGCCCGGCGAGGTGCTCCACGCCCTCCTGGACCGCTCGGCCGCCCGGATCTCCAATCCACAGGCCGAGGCGATCGTCTGGGGCGTACGCGTACCGAGGACCGTCTGTGCCGTCCTGGTCGGACTCGCACTCGGCCTCGCCGGGGCCTTGATGCAGGGCCTGACCCGCAATCCACTTGCTGATCCCGGGCTGCTCGGCGTCAGCGCCGGCGCCTCCCTCGCCATCGTCGTCGCGGTGGCCGCGCTCGGGGTGACCGCCGCCTCCGGATACGTCTGGTTCGCCCTCGCCGGATCCTTCGCCGGCGCCGTCGCCGTGCAGGTGCTGGGCAGCCTCGGCCAGGGTGGCGCCACCCCGGTGAAGATCGCTCTGGCCGGCATCGCGCTCACGTTCCTGCTGGGCTCGTGCACAAGCGCGATCGTGCTCCGGCAACCCGAGGCGCTGGACCGGTTCCGGTTCTGGTCGGCCGGCTCACTGACCGGCGCGGACCCGGCCCTGCTGTGGCGGATGGCGCCGTTCCTGGCCGTCGGCGTCGCGCTCGCGGTCACGGCCGGTCCGGCACTCAACAGCCTCGCGCTCGGCGAGGACACCGCGATCGCCCTGGGCCGCCGGATCGGCGCCATCCGGTTCCAGGCCGTGCTCGCGGTGACGCTGCTGGCCGGCACCGCTGTCGCGATCGCCGGGCCGATCGTCTTCATCGGACTGGTGGTGCCGCACGTCGCCCGGCTGGTCACCGGCCCGGACCATCGCCTGCTGCTGCCCGCGACGGCGCTGCTCGCGCCCTGCCTGCTGCTGTTCGCCGACATCGTCGGCCGGGTGATCGCCCGGCCGGAGGAGGTGCAGGCAGGCATCGTCGTCGCGTTCATCGGCGGCCCGTTCTTCATCGCGCTGGTCCGCCGGCACCGGGCGGTGGAGCTCTGATGACGGCCCGCGAAGCCCTGCCCCGGGGCGCGTTCCGGCTGGCGTACCCGCCGGTCTCCGGGGTGCTCCCACCCCGTACCGTGGCGGTCTGCCTGGCATTGAGCGCGGCCACGTTCGCGGTGCTGTGCGTCAGCCTGTCCATCGGCGACTACCCGGTGAGCCTGCCGGACGTGCTGCGTGCGCTGGCCGGCTCCGACGACCCCGGACCGGCCTTCGTGATCCGTGAGCTGCGTCTGCCACGGGCACTGACCGGCCTGCTCGTCGGTGCCGCCTTCGCGGTGTCCGGCGCCGTCTTCCAGACGATCACCCGCAACCCCCTGGCGAGCCCGGACATGATCGGCATCAACGCCGGTGCGACCACGGCTGTCGTCGGCGGGATCGTGCTCGGCGCGGGCGGCCTGAGCAGCTCGGCCCTCGGCGTGCTTGGCGCGCTCACCACGGCCGCCCTGATCTATCTGCTGGCCTGGCGAGGCGGCGCGAGCGGATACCGCATCGTGCTCGTCGGCATCGGGATCTCCTGGATGTGCACAAGCGCCACCGACTATCTGCTCACCCACGCTCGGCTGCACGAGGCGCAGGCCGCGCTCGGCTGGCTGGTCGGCAGCATCAACGGCCGCGGCTGGGAGACGGTGCTTCCGCTCGCCGGCGCGGTCGGCCTGCTGCTTCCGGTGACCCTGCTGCTGACCCGGTGGAGCCGCACCCTGTCCCTCGGCGACGACGTGGCCCGCGGCCTGGGCACGCCCGTCCAGCGCGCCCGGGTCTGCCTGCTCCTGGCCGGCGTCGGGCTGGTCGCCTTCGCCACCGCGGCCGCCGGGCCGGTGCTGTTCGTCGCCCTCGCCGCGCCACAGGTGGCCCAGCGGCTGGCCGGACAGCCCGCCCCGCCGCCGCTCGTCTCGGCCCTGACCGGGGCGTTCATGGTGCTCGTGAGCGACCTGCTCGCCCGTTATCTCCTCCCGGACGCCGACCTGCCGGTCGGCGTCGTCACCGGTGCGTTGGGCGCGGCCTTCCTGCTGTGGCTGCTCGCGCGCGCCAACCGAGCCGGCTCTGGAGGCTGACCATGGTCCTGCACCAACCCGATCTGCGCACCGAACGGCTGCGACTGGCCTACCCCGGCCGGATCGTCGTCGACGACCTCGACCTCGACCTGCCCACCGGCCGGATCACGGCGATCGTCGGCGCCAACGCCTGCGGCAAGTCGACGCTGCTGCGGGCCCTGGCCCGGCTGATGTCGCCGGCCGCGGGCTGCGTCCGGCTCGACGGTGCGGCGATCCACACGCTTCCGACCCGCCAGGTCGCCCGCCAGGTGGGCATCCTGCCCCAGTCCCCCGTGACACCGGCCGGCCTGACCGTCGTGGACCTGGTGAGCCGGGGCCGCTCGCCGCACCAGACCTGGTGGCAGCAGTGGTCGGCGGCCGACGAGGCGGCGGTCGGCGCCGCGCTCGCCGCCACCGGCATGACCGACCTGGCACATCGTCCCGTCGACGAGCTCTCCGGCGGCCAGCGGCAACGCGCCTGGATCGCGATGGCGGTGGCGCAGGAGACGCCGGTCCTGCTGCTTGACGAGCCGACCACGTTCCTCGATCTGTCGCACCAGATCGACGTGCTCGACCTGGTGGTCGATCTCAACAGGCGCGACGGCCGTACCGTGGTGATGGTGTTGCACGACCTCAACCAGGCCGGCCGGTACGCCGATCACCTGGTGGCCATGAAGTCGGGCCGGATCGTCGCCCAGGGCGATCCGGCCGCCGTCATCACTCCCGAGGTGGTGGCCGACGTGTTCGACGTCGACTGTCAGGTGACCCGCGATCCGATCAGCGGCACGCCGTTGATCATCCCGGCCGGCCGGCATCACATGGCCGGCTGACCGGGCCGCCCGGCCCTACCGCCCGGCCAGGGACATGCCGGCCTCCGCGTCCTCCGCGACCGCCTTGAGGATCTCGGCGGACCGGATCGACGTGTTGGACAGCAGCGAGGACGAGATGCCGTGCGTGTGCTCGGTGCCGCCCTGCAGATAGACACCGGCGCGGACGTGCGCTGTCGTCTCCACGCGGTAGTCACGCCGCACCGCGATCCGGCCGGCCTCGTCGCGCAGGCATTCGGCGGCCAGGTCACCGAGCAGCGCGGCCGGGTCGGGCTGCCGATAGCCGGTGGCGAACACCACGGCGTCGGCGTCAAACACCTGACGCTCACCGCTGATCATCGACTCGACCACCGTGTGCACCCGGTCGCCCATCCGGACGGCCTCGGTCACCCTTGACACGTTCAGCAGGCGTAGCCGCTCCTCGCCGCGCACCTTCTCCTGGTAGACCCGGCGGGAGAGGTCCTCGATCAGGTCCTGGTCGACAACCGAGTAGTTGGTGTTGCCGTGATAGGCGAGCATCATCTGCTTGACCTGGTCCGACGCGGCGAAGTAGTCGTTCACCGCCGCCGGGTCGAAGATCCGGTTGGCGAAGGCGCTGTCGTCGGCCGGGCTGTAGCCGTAGCGGGTGATCACCGCGTTCACCTCGGCGTTCGGGAACTCCCGGTGCAGGTAGTCGACGGCCTCGGCGGCGCTCTGCCCGGCGCCCACCACGACGAACCGCTTGGAGGACGGCGCCTCCCGCTTGAGGCGTTCGGCGTTGGGCAGCAGGTCGCGGGTGTGCCAGATGCGGTCGTCGGCGGTCACGCCGTCCGGCAGCCGCGGGGTCAGGCCGGTGCCAAGCACCAGATTGCGGGCCCGGTGCACGAGCGGACCGGCGTTACCTGTCACGTCGGCCGAGACCACGTCGAAGGAGACCACCTCGTCGCCACGCCTGACCGGGCGGATCTCGACCACCTCGCGGCCGTAGGAGACGTCTCCGTCGACGAGCGCGGCGGCCCACTGAAGGTAGTCGTGGAACTCCACCCGGGACGGGAAGAAGTTCTTCTGATTGATGAAGTCGACAAGCCGGTCCCGGCTTTGCAGATAGCACAGGAAGCTGAAGTCGCTCTTCGGATTCCGCAGGGTGACCAGGTCCTTGAGGAACGAGACCTGCATGGTCGCGTCCTCGAGCAACATCCCCCGGTGCCAGCCGAATCCCCGTTGCCGCTCCACGAAGGCCGCCCTCACCGCTCGCCCACCGGGGGTGCGCTGAAGGCCCGCGTTGTGCTCGGCGATCGCGATCGCCAGAGCCAGATTGGACGGACCGAACCCGACGCCGATCAGGTCGTGGACCGACCGCTCGCCATCGAAAGGCTCCTCTGACATACATGTCCCATCACGTGGCCGGGGTACGCCCGGGTACGGAAACGGAAAGCACAACCGCACGGGATGCGTGCAGCTGAGCACCCTGCAGGGCCTTAGTTAGGCTAGGCTAACTATAGTACGATCCGCATCTATCGTGAACACCCCGGCTCGGCCTGCGCACCGCTCCGTCCAGGCAGGACCGCGGCACAGAGGAGGACATCGCCCATGCGGGTAGCCATGTTCGGATACCAGACCTGGGGTCACCGCACCCTGCAGGCACTGCTCGACTCCGAACACGAGGTGACGCTTGTCGTCACCCACCCCAAGAGCGACCACGCCTACGAGAAGATCTGGGACGACTCGGTCGCCGACCTGGCCGAGAAGCACGACGTACCGGTGCTGCTGCGCAACCGCCCGGACGACGACGAGCTGCTCGAGCGACTGCGCGAGGCTGACCCGGACGTCATAGTCGCCACCAACTGGCGCACCTGGATCCCGCCGCGCATCTTCACCCTGCCCCGGCTGGGCACCCTCAACGTGCACGACTCGCTGCTGCCCGCGTACGCCGGCTTCTCGCCCCTGATCTGGGCTTTGATCAACGGTGAGAAGGAGGTCGGCGTGACCGCGCACATGATGGACGACACCCTCGACGCCGGCGACATCGTGCTGCAACGCTCGGTCCCGGTCGGCCCCCGCGCCACCACCACCGACCTGTTCCACGCCACGCTCGACCTGTTCGGCCCGATCACCGTGGACGGGCTGGCGCTGATCGCCTCCGGGCGCACCGACTGGGTCAAGCAGGACCGGTCCAAGGCCAGCTTCTTCCACAAGCGCGCCGACGAGGACTGCCGCATCGACTGGAACTGGCCGGCGGAGGACCTCGACCGGCTCGTCCGCGCGCAGTCACAGCCGTACCCGAGCGCCTACACCTACCACCACGGCCGGCGGCTGGAGATCGTCACCGCCGAGGTCTCGGCGAACGTCTACGGCGGCACCCCCGGCCGGATCTTCTACCGCGAGGGTGACGCCGGCGTGGCGATCGTCGCCGGCGCGGACGCCCGGCACGGCCGCAACCACGGCCTGCTTGTCACAAGGGTCCGTACCGACGACGGCACCGAACTGGCCGCCCAGGACTACTTCACCTCAATGGGCGGGTACCTGACCAACCAGGCCTGACGCCCGCCACCGCATCCTCTCCCTGACCCCGACCGCCCGTCCCGCCGATCCGGTGGGGCGGGCGGCTGTGGAACGCGGTACACGCGGGCGCCGCGACCCGCGGTTCCGGCGAAGCCGCTTTCCTGAGCCGGCCCGCCCGTGCGAGAGCTGACCGCTTGGCCGGCTCCGCCGAGGATGTCGCTGGCCGGCCGCTTGCACCATAGTGGACGGTTGGACGCGGGCTCGACGACCACAACGCTGACCTGCATAAACGCTGCCCGTGCTGTATAGCAGACGATCGTTGACACCGTGGATCGACACTGTGACAGTGGCGATCCACGGGGGGTTCGAGAACGCTCTTCATCGATGCGTTTCACGTGACCCGATCGCCGACATCACGGAGGAGAAGTCCTTGAAGCGGCTCGACCACCATGCCGACTGGCCGTCCCTCACGTCCGCGATCCCGGCCGATCCGGGCATCGAGCGGACGATCGCCGAGATCCTCGCGCAGATGACCGTCGAGGAGAAGCTGGGCCAGATGATCCAGCCGGATCTGGTCGAGCTGACGCCGGAGGACGTACGCGAATACAAGATCGGCTCGGCGCTTAACGGCGCCGGGCGCTGGCCGGGCGGTGACCGGCGGGCGACCCCGGCCGCGTGGGCCGAGACCATCGGCGGTTTCTGGGCGGCGGCCGAGGAGGCGTACCGCGACCGGCCGTTCCGGATCCCGTTCATGTGGGCGGGCGACGCGGTGCACGGCCACAACAACGTGCACGGCGCGACGGTGTTTCCGCACAACATCGGCCTGGGCGCCGCCCGCGACCCGGAGCTGATGTTCCGCATCGGCACCGCGACCGCGACCGAGGTGGCCGCGACCGGGATGGACTGGACCTTCGCCCCCACCGTGTCGGTCCCGCGTGACCGGCGCTGGGGCCGCACCTACGAGGGTTACTCCGAGGATCCCGAGATCGTGCACGCGTACGCCCGGGAGCTGGTCCGTGGCCTCCAGGGCAGCGCGGAGGACCTGCGCGGCGACCTGCACGTGCTGGCGTGCGCCAAGCACTGGCTCGGCGACGGCGGCACCCGCGACGGTGGGGACCGCGGTACCGCCTGGTGCTCCGAGGACGTGCTGCGCAACGTACACGCGGCTGGTTTCCTGTCGGCAGTCGAGGCCGGTGCGCAGACAGTGATGGCCGCCTACAACGGCTGGGTGGGCTCCGGGCACACCGAGGAGCGGGTGCACGGCAGCGCGTACCTGCTCACCACGGTACTGAAGGAAAAGCTCGGCTTTGACGGCATCGTCGTCGGGGACTGGGATGCCCACCAGCACGTGCCCGGCTGCGACGAGGGCGACGCGGACAACGTGATCCGGGCCGGCCTCGACGTGCTGATGATCTCGTCCCGGGAGAAGTGGACAGCGGTGCACCGCACGGCGCTCGCGGCGATCCGCTCCGGTGCGATCCCGATGGACCGGGTCGACGACGCGGTCCGCCGCGTGCTGCGCGTCAAGATGCGCGCCGGGCTGTGGGACAAGCCGCGGCCGCAGGACAGGACGCTGGCCGGGCGCACCGACGTGCTGGGCCGCCCCGAGCACCGGGCGCTGGCGCGGGAGGCGGTCCGCAAGTCCCTGGTGCTGCTGAAGAACGACGGCGCGACGCTGCCGATCGCGCCGGCCGCGCGGGTGCTGGTGACCGGCAGTGCGGCGGACACGGTACAGAAGCAGACCGGCGGCTACACGGTGACGTGGCAGGGCGACGACACCGATCTGACCGACTACCCGGGCGGCTCGACCGTCGCGATGGCGGTGGCCGGTGTGGTCGGCGCGGATCGGTGCGTGGTGGACCCGTACCTGGAGCGGCACGACCCGGCCGACTTCGACGTGGTGATCGCGGCGATCGGCGAGGACCCGTACGCGGAGATGATGGGTTCGCTCCAGTCGTGGCGCGACATCGACTACGCCCGGCTGAAGCCCGGCTACGCCCGCGACCGGGACACGCTGCGGCGCCTGCGCGCGGCGGGCGCGACAGTGGTCACCGTGCTGTTCAGCGGCCGTCCGCTCTACGTGACGCCGGAGCTCAACGCCTCGGACGCGTTCGTCGCGGCCTGGCTGCCCGGCCCGGACGCCACAGGCCTCACCGACGTGCTGTTCGCGGGCCCGGACAACGCCATCGCGCACGACTTCCAGGGCCGGTTGAGCGTCACCTGGCCGCGCGGACGCCGCCACCTGACCGTCAACCGGGTGCCGGAGCACATCCCGGGGTACGAGCCGCCGGACGGCGAGGTGCTGCCGGAGGGGGAGCACACACCGCTGTTCGCGTACGGCTACGGCCTGACGATGCGTGACGGCGGCCCGGACCTGGGCGTGCTGCCGCTTGACGAGACGCCGGAGGTGCCGATCCCCGAGCGTGTCGACGGTGTGGTCGACATCTGGCCGGGCGGCACCGGGTACGTGCTGACCGCCGGTGCCCCGGACAAGAAGCCGTTGCCGCTCCCGCTGAAGACGGCCTACCTGCTCGCGGAGCCGACGGAGGACGCCGGGGGCGGCGAGGCGATGTCGCTGACGTTCCTCGGCGAACAGGTCTTCGTGTTCGCCCGGTCGGCCGACGGTGGCCGGCGCGACCTGCGCGCGCACGTCCGTGACGACGGCCGGCTCCGGATCGCGGTGCGGGTGCTTGAGGCGCCGGCCGGCCCGTTCCACCTCACCTGCCACGACGACCACCCGCAGCAGCCGACCGTGGACATCGCCGCGAGGCTCGCCGCGCTGCCCGCGGGCGAATGGGCCGAGCTGGAGGTCCCCCTCGCCGAGCTGGCCGCGGCCGGCATCGAGTTCGGGCACGTCGACGTGCCGCTGATGTTTCACACCGAGGCCGCCGCCCGTCTGGACCTGGGCGCCGTGCGACTGGTGACCGGACCGGCCGGCGCCTGACGACGAACACCGAACGACGAAACGGGGAAGCACGCCGATGTCTGATCGGGTGATGTGGTTCGACGGTGCCTGCGTGCCGTGGGAGGACGCGCGGGTCCACGTCTGGGACGAGCTGGCGCTGCGCGGCGCCAATGTATTCGAGGGCATCACGGCGTTCTGGGACGCCGGGCAGGGCTGCCACCAGGTGCTGGCCGGGGACGCGCACCTCGACCGGCTCTTCGACTCCGCCCGGTTGGCGGACATCCCGGCGCCGATGACGCGCGCGGAGGTGCGCGGCGCGCTCGGCACGGTCGCGGCGCGGCTCAGCGGCGTCGACGTCTATCTGCGCCCGACGTTCTACGCCCGGTACGGCCGGTCGTCGCTGGCACCGGACAGCGCGGGCGCCATGTATATCGGTGGCTTCCCGTTCCGGCCCACCACGCCGCCGGCCGTACGGGCGATCGTGAGCGGGCACCGGCGGTTCGGCGGCCCGATCGGCGCGCAGGCGAAGTCAGGCGGTTCCTATCTGGACTTCCGCCTCTTCGAGCGCGAGCGGATTGAGCACGGGGTGGAGCACGTCCTCTTCCTGAATGACCGCGGGCACGTGGCCGAGGCGGACGGCGCCGCGGTCCTGCTGGTGCGGGACGGGTCGGTGACAACGCCGTCGGTGGATTCCGGCGTGCTCGACTCGATCACCAAGCGGATCGTGCTGGACCTCGCCCGGCGGCTCGGTTACCGGGTCGACGAGCGGCCGGTCCCGCGTGACGAGCTCTACCAGGCGCGGGTGGTGCTGGCCGGTACGCTGCTCGGCCTGCGGTCGGTGGACAGTGTGGACGGTAAAACGGGTGGCGACGACGCGGCCGCGGCGACCGTCTGCGCACTCGCCGACGGGTACGCCCGGTTGTGCCGGGGTGAGCACCCGCTCGCGCCGGACTACCTGGCCCCGCTGCGATGAGCGGGGCGGCCATGCGCCTGGTCGAGCGCGGCACGGCGCACCGGAACCCGTGGTTCACTGTCGAGCAGCGGCGGTACGAGTCCGCGGACGGCACCCGGCATCCGTACTACATGGTCTGCCGGCCGGACTCGGTGCTCGTCGCCCCGCGCCGAGACGGCCGGTACGTGGTGGTCGAGCTGTCCCGGCCGACGATGGGCGGCGCGCCGAGCCTGGAGTTCCCGCAGGGTGGCATGACGGCGGGCGAGACGCCCGAGGCGGCCGCCCGGCGGGAGGCCCGCGAGGAGACCGGCCTGGAACTGACAGGTCTGCGGCCCCTTGTCACCTTCGCGGAGAGCAACGGCTTCGCGACGTCGTCCTGCCACGCGTTCACGGCGGACGTCGCCGGCACCGGCACGCCGGACCGCGACCCGTTCGAGACCGGCCTGACCGTGCACCACCTCTCCTGGCCGGAACTGTGCGACCTCGCGGTGACCGGCCGGATCCGGGACTCGGCGACGCTCGCCGCGATGGCCGTGATCGGAGCGTCCGGCGATGCTCGTTGACACCGCGGAGGTCGTCGTCGGCCTCGCCACCGAGATCCGCGTCAGTCTGCGCACCGGCGACCTGACGGCCCGGGACCGGCTGCTGCTGGCCGGCCTGGGACCGCTGCGCTCCGCGTGCCGGGCCGGTGAGCACACGCTGCTGCTGGAGACGCCGTCCGGGGAGCGCTGGCTGGTCCGGATGTCACCGGTCTCCGGGCTGGTCGCCGCGCTGGAACCGGCCGATGCGGCACTGTGACGTGGTCGTGGCCGGGGCCGGCATGACCGGACTGCTGACCGCGCTGGCCCTGGCCCGTCTCGGCGCGCAGGTGATGCTCGTCGAGCCGGTGCGGGCCGGTGGCGGCCAGTCCGGGCAGTCGCACGGATACCTGCACCGGGGGTACGCGTACGGCCCGGGTGAACCGCGCCTGCCCGCACTGCTCGGCAGCGCCCGCGAACACTGGAACGGCCTGCTCGCCCGGTTCACCCCGGTCACCGCGGAGTCCGCGATCGTCTTCTCGGACACGGCCGCGAGGCGTCGCGCCGAGCGCTTCTGGCGGGACTGCGGGCTGACGGTCCGCCCACGGGCCACTCCCCCGTGGCTGCGCGACGCGCCCGTGGCCTGCTTCCAAGGCGCGGAGCCGACGTACGACATCGGCGACCTGCTGTGCGGGCTGTGGGCGCAAGTCCGCACGGCCGGAATCGAGACGCGGCCAGGCACCGTCGAGCGGATCGAGGAATCAGGCGACGGCGTGTGCGCCCGGATCGTCGAGCCCGACAGCACCGCCGTGCCGGTCCGGGCGCGGGCCGCGGTCCTGGCCGCCGGAGCCGGCACGCCGGAGCTGCTGGCCCGGTCCGGGCTGCCCGCCGCGGTGCAGTTGCGCCGGGCGTTCATGCTTGTGCTGCGCGGCCGGCTGCCCGCGGTCAGCGCACTGTTCCCGGAGCGCGAGGAACACGGGCTGTTCCTGGCCAGCCGAATCGGCCGGGACGGGCGTGTCACCTGGCTGGCCTCGGATTTCCAGTCGTTCGACAGCGGTGACGCGCACCCCGGCCAGCTCGCGGGCTGGTGGGCGCGCAGGCTGCTGCTGACGCTGCGGCAGGTGGTCGACCCGGCCGTGCTCGCCGAGGTGGACGAGGTCTCCGGCTATGCGGCCACGAAGTCCGGGCTGCGACCGCACAGCGGGACCGTCGCGCACGAGTTCGGCCGGGAGGTGCTCGGCGGCCGGGCCGTAGTGTGCACTCCGTCCAAGCTGACGCTGGCACCTCTGGCCGCCCGCCGTGCGGTGCTCACCGTCGGTGCCCGGCTCGGCGTCCCGGCCGCCGACGCCGGTTGGGACGCGATCCCTGCCGTACCGCCGCGGCCGGCCCCGGCGCGGGAGGCGTGGGAGACACCCGCGGCCGTGCTGCACCGGCCCGATCTGCCCGGCGCGGTGCCGGACATCGGCGCGCTCAGCCGGCTCTATGTAACGCACGCAGGAAAGGAACCGCCATGCCCGACAGGGATTCCGCGGCAATCGTCACCCGCGGGCTGACGAAGGCCTACCGGGTCACGCGCCCGCGGACCGGCCGGCTCGCCGGCCTGCGCACGCTGTTCGCGCCGGTGTACGACGAGCGCACAGTGGTCAGTGATCTCTCGCTCTCCGTCGCCCGCGGGGAGTTGGTCGGGCTGCTCGGGCCGAACGGCGCCGGCAAGTCCACCACGATCAAGATGCTGACCGGGATCCTCACGCCGACCTCGGGCGAGGTGTGGGTCGACGGCCGGGTGCCGCACACGGACCGGCTTGCGAACGCGCACTCGGTCGGCGCGGTCTTCGGGCAGAAGACGCAGTTGTGGTGGGACCTGCCGGCCCGGCACTCGTTCGGGCTGATCCGGGACATCTTCAATCTGTCCACAGCCGACTACGAGCGGCAACTGCGCGACGTCGACCAGATCCTCGGCATCTCCGAGTTCTGGGACACGCCGGTGCGGCTGATGTCGCTCGGCCAGCGGGTGCGCTGCGACATGGCCGCCGCGGTGCTGCACGATCCGCCGATCCTCTTCCTTGACGAGCCGACGATCGGCATGGACGTGGTGGCGAAGGAGAAGACCCGCGAGTTCCTGCTCCAGCAGGTACGGGAGCGGGGCCGCGCGGTCGTGCTCACCACCCACGACATGACCGACGTGGCACGGCTGTGCGAGCGGGTCCTGCTGATCAACCACGGCCGGCTGATGTTCGACGGCACGCTCGAGGAGATGAAGCGCAAGCACGGCGCCCGGCCGCGCGTGCACGTCACCTTCGGCGAGCCGGTCGCGGAGGTGGCCGTGCCGGGGGCCACGCTGCTGTCGCACGAGGGCGCCCGCGCCACGCTCGCGCCGGACGACGGCACCACACCCGAGGACGTGGTGCGCGCGGTCATCGCCCGGTTCCCGGTGGTCGGGTTGACCGTCGCGGAGACCGACCTCGAGGAACTGATGCGGGACGCGTACCAGGCGGAGGCGCATGTATGAGTACGGCACCGTTGGCCGGCCGGGCGTGGCGGATCTGGCGGATCATCCCGCTCTACCAGACCGTCGCCTACCGCGGCCGGTTCTTCCTGGCCCCGTTCATGCTCGCGGTGCAGGTGTACGTCTACTACCTGCTGTGGACCGCGGTCTACTCCGGCCGGGGCAGCGTGGCCGGTCTGGACGTGGAACAGACCGTCACCTACGCCACGCTCGCCATTCTGCTCGGCCGGATCCGCTGGACCAACCGGATGGTCTCCAAGGACTCGTTGCCGCAACGCACCCGCGAGGGCACGATCGTCTACTGGTTCCTGCGCCCGATCTCACCGGGCCGCTACTACCTGTTCCGCGCGCTCGGCGACATGGCGTACGGCGCCGTGTGGGCCCTGATCGGTTACCTGCTCGTGCTGGCCACCGGCATGATCGGCCCGCCGGTCTCGGCCGCGGCCGGTGCCGTGTTCCTGGCCGGGCTCGTACTCGGGCAGATGATCCTCTACTACCTCGGGCAGCTCATCGACGTGATCACCTTCTGGCTGGTGTCCAACACCGGCCTGACCCGGATGTACTCGTTCGTCCAGGACCTGCTCTCCGGAGTGTTCGTACCGCTGTGGTTCCTGCCCGGCTGGCTGCTCACCACGGCCACGGTGCTTCCGTTCGCGGCCACCATCCACCTGCCCGTCTCCGTCTACGTCGGGCGGATCCCGCTGGACGAGGCATCGACACAGCTCGCGTACGCCGCCGGCTGGACGTTGGTGCTGGCCGTCCTGACCCGGTTCATGTGGTCGCGCGCGGCCCGGCGCGTCACCGCACAGGGAGGCTGACCCGATGACAACGCTGGTCCAGGGCCGGCTGGCCCGCGCGCTGCACACCGCCCGCGTCGCGGTGAAGGCCACGCTGATCAACATCCGGGGCCGTCTGGAATACCCCGGCGACTTCGCGTTCGAGATCGTGTTCGGCATCCTGTGGCAGTCGTCGACGCTGGCGTTCGCCGCGGTCCTGATCACCCGGTTCAACGGCATCGGCGACTTCCCGGCCAGCGGCGTGCTGCTCATCGTCGGTATGCGGCTGATGGCGCACGGCCTGTTCACCATGGTCTACGGCAACCTCTCCGACGCGCTCGCCGAGCTCGTCGAGGAGGGCCGGGTAGAGGGGTACTTCCTGCGCCCGCTGACCGTCCTCACCCAGATCCTGATCAGCCGCTTCAACATCAACGCGTTCGGCGACTTCACAGTGGGCGTCGTGGTATGCGCGGTGGGCATCGCCCGGGTGCCGATCGACTGGACCCCGGCGCGGCTGCTCTACCTCGGCGCCGCCATCCTCGGCGGGATGTACCTGGAGGCGGCGGTGCAGCTGCCGATCGCCGCGCTGATGCTGCGCTCGCCACTCGCGCACGGCGTCGGCAAATGGCTCGACGACATCATGGCCACCGTCGGCAACTACCCGCTGTCGATTCTGCCGCTTGCGCTGCGGATCGCGTTCACGTTCCTGCTGCCGGTCGCGTTCATCGCCTACTTCCCCGTCCTGGTGCTGCTGGGCCGGGCGCCGGAACAGGGGCCGACGGCCTGGATCATGGTGGGGTCACCTGTCGTCTGCTACCTGCTGTACCTGTGCGCCAAGCGGTTCTGGACATGGAACCTGACCCGATACACAAGCATCGGTGGCTGACATGACGATCCGATACTCGCTTGTCGCCACCGACCTGGACGGCACGCTGCTGCGCTCGGACTGCACGGTCGGCGGGCGTACCCGGGCCGCGCTGGCCCGGGCCGCGACGCGGGGCGCCCGGCACGTCGTGGTCACCGGCCGCTCGGTCACCTGGACCCGGCCGCTGCTCGACGAGCTGGGCTACACCGGCCTGGCCGTCTGCGGGCAGGGCGGGCAGGTCTACGACGCCGCAGCGCATCGGGAGCTGACCTCGTACCCGCTGGATCTGGGTGTCGCCCGGCGGGCGCTCGACGCGATCGAGGCGGTGACCGGACCGCTGTGGCTGGCCGCGGACCGCGACGGCGTGGACGGCGCTGTGCTGACCGGCCCCGGCTACCGGCACGACCCGGTCGGTGGTCTGCCTGTGGTGCCGTCGGACGCGGAAGCGCTGTGGGCGAGGCCGGTGCGCAAGTTCTACGTCCAGCACCCGGAGCTGGACGAGGACCGGCTGCACGAGGTGGCGTCGCGGCTCGCCGGGCACCTGGTGACCACCACGAAGGCCGGGCCCGGCGAGATCGAGATCCTGCCGCTCGGACTGTCCAAGGCGACCGGACTGGCCCAGGTGGCGGGCCTGCTGGGGGTGTCCGCCGCGGAGACGATCGCGTTCGGCGACATGCCGAACGACGCGCCGATGCTCGCCTGGGCCGGGCACGGCGTGGCGATGGGCAACGCCCATCCGGAGCTGAAGGCGATCGCGGACGAGGTCGCCCCCGGCAACGACGACGACGGCGTCGCGGTGGTCCTCGACCAGATCTTCACGGCATAGAGCGGTTTCCCGCTTCCAGCGTGGTCCGGCCCGCATGCTCCCGCGGGCAAACCTCCGGTGCTCCGAAGACTCCGCTGGCGCTCCGCTTCGGAGCACCGGCGGAGCCGGTACCGCCGTGGTCCCGGAACAACCACGCGACTCCGCGCTCCCGGCTCCCGGCCGCGCCGACACTCCAAGCGCTGTATCGACGTGGGCGTCGGTCAAGGGGTCGCCTGGGCCTCGCCGCAGCCCAGCACCCCACGCCGTTACCGCGCCTACGCAGGCTCGGCGACCCGGTCGTTCTCGGTGGTGCCGGCGCGGCCGGCGCGGTGGCCGAGGCGCGGGCCGAGCGCGGTGTACGCCACGGCCGTGCCCAGCGCCACAGTGGCCAGCACCGGCCACACCGCGCCCGGGTCCAGCGCGGACAGCCCGCCCGCGAGAAGCGGCCCGGCCACGCTTGCCACGCCCCAGGCGAGCTGGTGCAGGGCGGAGTACCGCCCGGCCTGGCCGGGTGGCGCCAGGTAGAGCGGCAACGCGTCGGCGGTCGGTGCGTACAGTGCTTCGGCCAGGCCGAGCAGCACCGCGGCGAGCAGCAGCAGCGCGATGCCCGCGACCGGCGGAATCAGCCCGGCCAGCGTGAGGACCACGCCACCCGCCGCCCACAGCGTGGCGCAGAAGGCAAGGATGCGCAGGCGCCGTCGGCCGGCGGACAGGCGCGGCGCGACCGCGACCATCAGGGTAAGCACCGTCGACACGGTCGCGGTCAGCACGCCGGGCAGCCACAGCGCGCCGGGGAACCGGTCAAGCACGTATACCGGCATGGCCAGCAGGGCGGTGGTGGCCACCACCGTGCAGGCCACGTTGAGCAGTGCGAGCACGGCGTTGGCACGGTCGGCGAGCGCGGCGGCGTACCCGGTGGGGGCGGTGGTCGTCGCGGGCCGCTGCCAGGCGGGCATCGCCGAGCGGGCGGCGAGCGTGATCAGGGTGGCCGCGAGCAGATAGGACCCGGCGTCGGAGGCGAGGATGAGGCGCAGTCCGGTGTGTTCGCCGGCGAGCATGGCCACCGACGCGAGCCCCCCACCCACGGCCAGGCCGATGTTGCGGGCCGCGCGCAGCAGGCCGAACCAGGTCTCCCGGTCCTCCGGCCGGGCCAGCGACGAGACCAGCGGGGCGAATGCGGCGTAGAACGCCCGGACCGCGAACGCGCACACGCCGGAGGCGATGCCGAACGCGATCGCGTCCTGGGCGAGCAGCAGGCCGACGTTGCCGAGTGCGCAGATCAGGTTGGCCGCGACGACGGTGCGGGCCGGGCCGAAGCGGTCGACGGCGGCACCGGCGAGCGGGCCGCCGATGATGCCGACGAGCGCGCCGGCCGCCGCGGCGAGGCCGGTGACCGGCAGCGAGAGGCCGACGAGCAGGTGCCCGACGGTCAGGATGAACGGCGCGGTCATGCCGCTGCCGAGCGCGTCGATGACCATGCCGGCCACAAGCAGGACCGGGATGCCGCGGGCCGTCATGAGCAGGCCACCCGGAGGCCTGGCGGATATTCCGGGCCTGGGTACGGCCCGTGCCGGCGGCGGGTGCGGGCGAGATCGCCGGACCGGGCGAAGCTGCCGCCGCGGGTGATCCGGTAGGTGCCGAGGGTGCGGACGAGGTCGTCCCGCTGGTCCGGTGCGGGTCCGCCGGGGTACGGCGCGTACTCATCGGACACGTACTCCTCGATGTTGCCGGCCAGGTCGTCGACGCCGTGTACGGAACGCCCGGCCGGGAACGCGCCGACCGGGGTGGTGGTGCCCACCCCGGTCTCGTGCACGTTCGCGTGTGCGGCGTCGAACCGCTCACCCCAGGGATACTCCCGGTCGTCGCCGCCGCGGGCCGCGTACTCCCATTCGGCCTCGGTGGGCAGCCGGAACGCCCGGCCGGTGGTCGCGGCGAGCCAGGCCGTGTACGCGTCCGCGTCCGCGGCACCGATCCCGGCGACCGGGTGGTTGGACCGGTCCCACGGGTAGGCACCGAGGTACCAGGTGGACGGTCGCGGCTCGTGCCCGGTGGCGGTGAGGAACGCGTAATACTGCCCGTTGGTCACCGGATAGCGGCCGAGCCGGAAGTCACCGACCCTGACCCGGTGCGCCGGCGTCTCCTTGGCCAGCCAGGACCGTTGCAGGCCGAGGTGTGCCCAGTCGTGCAGCGCCCGGTCCAGGCGTGCGTCGCCGGTGCCCATCTCGAACTCGCCGCCGGGGATCTCGACCACGCCCGGGATCGGCGGGACCCGTGGATCGCCGACCAGGCCGAGGATCGCGCCGGCGGCGAGCCGCTCGTCCAACGGCCGGTCCGGATCGTCGACGATCCCGGTCAGCGTGTCCCGTTCGATTCCGTCCGGCAGCACGTGGCGTTCAGTCCCTCTCCGCTGGGCTGGTGCCGTCGATGCGGATGCGGTGCCCCGCCTTGACGACCTTGGCGGTCAGATACCCCTCGTTGGCCGGCATAAGGTATACGTCGGTCGGGTGCACGGCAACGACCTCGATGCCGTACCGGCGCAGCGCTCGTGCCTTGTCGGGGTTGTTTGTCAGCAGCCGGATCCGGGGTACGCCGAGCGCCTGGAGCATTTCGGCCGCGACGCGGTAGTCGCGCTCGTCCTCGCCGCGGCCGAGCATCCGGTTCGCCTCGAACGTGTCGGCGCCGTCGTCCTGCAGCCGGTACGCATCGATCTTGTTGTAGAGGCCGATGCCGCGTCCCTCCTGCCGCAGGTAGATGACGATGCCGCCGCTGCCGGTGATCCGGTCGAGCGCTTCGCCGAGCTGTGGCCCGCAGTCGCACCGGGTCGAGCCGAGCACGTCGCCGGTCAGGCATTCGCTGTGCAGCCGGACCAGTGGCGTGCCGGTCCATGGGCGGACCAGGTAGGCGATGTGCTCGCCCGCGTCGGCCAGCCCGGTGAATGTGACCAGCTCACCGGGCGAGGCGGCCGGTGACCGCCCGGCCGGCCGGTGCAGCGACATCGGGACCCGGGTGCGGATCGCGGGAGCGCTCATGCCAGCTCGCGGGCGACCGGCGCGCCGCCGTCCGGCACCGACCACACTCGCACGGTGCCGTCCCAGCTGCCTGTCACCGGTGTGTCGCTGAGCCAGCACACGGTGGGGATCGCGTTCTCGTGGCCGGTCAGCGGCGTGATCGCGGTGGTCCGCCAGGTCTGCGGGTCGAGTGTCCACAGCCGGGCGGTGAAGTCGTAGGAGCCGGTCAGCAGCACCGGTTCCCCGCCCGGGTGCCAGGCGACCGACTTGACCGACTCGTCGTGGCCGGAGAGCACTGTCAGCAGCGCGCCGGTGTCCACGTCGTACACCCGGGCGCTGCGGTCGCGGGCGACTGTGGCGAGCACCCGCCGGCCGCCGATCACTGTCACCGAACCACCGTTGATCAGCTCGCCGTGTCCGGTGAACACGTGAAGCATCCCCCCGGACAGCGTGACCAGCCGGGTGGTGCGATCCGTCGAGTACGTGGTCAGGTGCTCGTCGTCGAGCCAGCTCACGTCCTTGATCGCACCGTCGTGGCCGGCGTAGCTGGTGTGCGGTGCGAGCCGGGTGCCGGACACCTCGTAGATGTCGAGCACCCCCTCGTAGTCGGCGACCGCGAGGAACCGGCCGGACGGCGACCACGCCACCCGGTTGATCGGGTGCTCCCGGCGTTCCTCGACGAGCACCTCGCCGGTGCGGCTGTCCGCCACGCCGATCCGGCCGGAGAACGTGCCGTACGCGATCCGGGCCGCGTCCGGGGCGACGCCCACCGTGTTGATCAGGCTGCCGTCGCCGACCTCGATCAGCCGCGCCGGCCGCGCCGGGTCGTCCCACACCCGGATCGTGCTGTCGTCGCAACCGGCCGCGAGCAGGCCGCCGTTCACGCTCAGGTGGTTCACACCGCGCGTCGGGGCCGCGGGCTCGATCGCCTCCGCTGTGGTGCCGATCTCGATGACCCGCGGGGTGGTGGCGATCGTGCCGACGATCAGCGCGCTGCCGTCCGCGGCGTAGTCGAGCGAGCGTGGCCAGAGCTGCCCGCCGTGCCAGCGGGAGATCAGCTCGCCGGACTCGACGTCCCAGAGGCAGACGGTGCTGTCGTAGGCGCCGACCGCGATCCGGGTGCCGTCCGGGGACCAGGCCACGGCCTTGACCGCCGCGACGTACGGGCCGATCTTGGTGACCAGCTCTCCCTCCCGGTCGAGGATGTGCACGAAGCCGTCGTCGCAGCTGGCCGCGAGCCGCATTCCGCTCGGCGACCAGCGGCACATCTCGGCGTGCCCGGCCGTGGCGACGACGCGGTGCAACGTACCGTCCGGCTGCCAGAATTTGATCTTCGCGTCCTCGCCGCAGGTGACCAGCAGCCCGTCTGCGACGTCCACCGACATGAGGTGGTCGCTGTGGAAGAGGACGCGCGCGTCAAGCGTGCCGGTGGACAGGTTCCAGATCCGGCCGGTGCCGTCCTGGCTGACCGTGACGATCAGGTCGTCGTCGATCCACGCCAGCGAGTTGAGGTCGTCGGGCTGGCGGGCGAACTGCTGGACCAGGCTGCCGTCGGCCGCGTCCCAGATCCGGCAGGTCTTGTCCGCGGACGCGCTCGCCAGCAGCCGGCCGGACGAGGCGAAGCGGACCGCGTTGACCAGGCGGACGTGGCTGCCGGACCACAGTTGCCCGCCGGTGGCGCGGTCCCAGACCACGACCCGCCCGTCATAGCCGCCGCTGGCGTAGCGGGTGGCGTCCGGGGAGAACGCCACAGCGGTCTGCGGTGCCGCGTGGCCCGTGGAGACGCCGTCCTGACGGCGAACACCTACCTGATACATGTTTCTCCCTAGAAAGAGGTCCGGAACCGGTCGACGTCGCCGATCGGTACCTGCGGCTTCCAGTCGAACCGGGGGATGTGCGCGTTGACCGTCTCGCCGCCGACGAGGTGGCTCGACGGCTCGTGGTGGGCGTGGTACATCACGTCGTCGAACACGAGAAACGGCGCGGCGAGTTGCAGCCGGGTGACGAACGCGATGTCCTCGCCGCCCCAGCCCTCGAATCGCTCGTCCATGCCGTCGACAGCGTCGAAGACCTCGCGGTGCAGCCAGACGCAGACGCCTGGCGAACGGTGGACCAGGAATGCACGAATGCGCCGGTGGTCGAAGTCCGCCGCGCCGTCGAGACATCGGCTCTCGACGGCCTGATTCGTCGCATGTGCGTCCAGATAGGTAAGGTCGCGGAACGGCAGGAACGCACCGGTTCCCGGCCGGTCGAAACGGCGCACGTTGCGTTCCAGGAAATAGTTGTCGACGAGGGCGTCCGCGTCGAGCACGCACAACAGTTCCGCGGCGCCGCCTGCGTTGACCACGCCCACGTTGACTGCCCACGACTTGTTGAACGGCCCGGCCTTCGCCGCGAACAGGTAGTCGTCCGCAAGTGCGGGGATCTCGTCGCGCCACCGGGGCCGCTCATCCGACTCCACAACGCAGATGCGGTACCGGGACCGCGGCAGGCTCTGCCGCTGCAGTGTGCGCAGGCAGGCGAGCAGGTTACGGAACCGGCCGCGGGTGGCCGTGGCGTCCCGGAACGGGATGACGACGAGCACGTCCGCGTCCGTGCCGCCTCGGCCGGTCGCCTCGGTCAGCAGCTCGTCCGGGCCGATCGCCCGGTGCGGCCGGTAGTCGTCGCCGACGCGGTAGCCGATCCGGGACCGCCGCGCCGCCGTCCGGGCCACCTCGTCGGCCTCACCGGCCTCGGCCGACCGGTCCAGGGCAGTGACAAGCGCACGGTACGCGGCGACATCAGTGGTGTCCCGCTGGAGCAGCTCGGCGAGCCGGCGGACCGCCGTGTCCCCGGTCCGGCCGAGGCGGGCCGCAACCTCGTCGCACAGCGGCCGCACCCGGTGCAGATAGTAGGGATTGGCCGCCTCGGCACCCGGATCGGTGCGGATCACCAGGCAGTCCGCGATCCGGTGACCGCGACTCGGGCGCACCGGCATGGATTCGGTCATCACGACCACCTCCGTTCGAGCCGAAGTATTCACGTCCGGAAATGTTTCTGCAACGCGCGATTGACCCCGGATCGGTAATCGGAAAGCCTTATGAAATGGGGGAATCCACTATGGCGGAACGCGATCGGCACTGGTCGCGGATCGCCGTCGAGTTGTCGCGCGACTGCCCGCCGTCCGCCACGGCGTACGCGGTCGGCGCCGTGATCGTCGACCCGGCCGGACGGGAGCTGGCCCGCGGCCGGTCCCGGGAGTCCGGCCCGCACGAGCACGCCGAGGAGGTCGCGCTGTCCCGGCTGGCTCCCGGCACCGACCTGCGGGGCGCGACGCTCTACAGCTCACTTGAGCCGTGCAGCAGCCGCCGTTCCCGGCCGCGCACCTGCACGGAGCTGGTGATCGCGGCCGGGATCCGCCGGGTGGTGATGGTCCTGCGCGAGCCGCCGGTCTTCGTCCGCTGCGAGGGCGTCGCGCTGCTACGGCGGGCCGGCGTCCAGGTGGTCGAGCTGCCGGAGCTGGCCGAACAGGTACGTTCGATAAACGCGGCCGTGCTCCGGGGTCAGTAGACCCGGATGCTGTTCGACCCGAACGAGATGCTGCCGTAGCCGCCCTGCGGGACGAGCTGGTACGCCGTCCCCGTGCAGTTGGTGCCGGTGTAGAGCACCGCGGTCCGGGTGCCGGTGTTCAGCCCGGACTCCGCCCGTCCGTTACCCCAGCCGTGCGCGGCCAGATCGACGCAGGTCCCGGTGTTCGGGTCGATCGCCTGGACGGTGAAGCGGGCGCCGGTGTAGTCGGTGCCGTCCCACAGGCAGACGGTGCGGGTGAAGGAACAGTCGGCCGAGGCGGCCGACGCGGTGCCGGGCAGGGCCACCGCACCGGTGACGGCCACGGCGGTCAGGGCGAGGGAGAGGATGCGGTTCATGGTGTCTGGTCCCCAATCTGGTCAGGAGAGCGAGAGCAGCAGTGACTGCCCTCGGTGGTCCGACTGACCCCGGGTCGGGATCAGTTCGTACCTGTGGACGGTGACGTCCGGGGTCGTGAAGACCCAGTCGATGCGCCACAGGCCCAGCCGCCGGTCGTCCCAGCTCACCGGGTACGGCGAGCGCAGTGCCGGGCCGGCGTCGCGCAGCCGGTCGGGAATGAGCCGCTGGATGCCCATCACCGGCGAGGTGTTGAGGTCCCCGGCGACGAACGCCGGGCGTGGGTTGCCGGCCAGGTCGGCGGCGAGCGCGCGGAACGACGCCTCCCGCGAGTCGTGCGCCTCGCTCATCCGCTCCGGGGTGAAGCTGGCGGCGTTCATCTCCACCGGCGTCGGGACGTGCGAGTTGTAGAACGAGACGACCGTGCCGTACACGTCGATGTCGGTACGCAGCGCCTTGTCCGTGTAGTAGGTGCCGGCGATGTCGGCCGGGCCGGGTTTGCTCAGCGTCCGGCCGGCCGGCAGGAACGGCTCCAGGTTGATCGGCCGGGCCTCCACGACCGGCAGCCGGGAGAGCGTCACCAGCTCCCCCACCACGTCGATGCGGTATCCGGGGAACTCCTGCCGCAGCCGCGCGTCCGCGTCGACCCGGACCGGCCGCCCGTCCCGGTTGAAGTAGATGTACTCCTGGAGCAGGTAGACGTCGGCGTCCTGCTCGTGCAGGTAGGCGTAGAAAGCGTCGACGTCCGCGGCCGGGGTGCCACCCGCCGGCGGCTCGGTGCCGGCGTTCCCGGGCGTGTCCCAGTACCAGGTGTTCCAGGAGAACACGTCTATCGCGTCCGCCGGGGCGGGCGGCGGCCGGTGCCACAGCACGCCCGGGTTGAGCCCACCCAGCGAGGCGCCGGCCGCGAGCGACAGCACGGCGAGCGCCGCGGCCGGCCACCGGACCGGGCGGGCGAGCGCGGCCAGCCCGAGCCCGATCACCGGGAACAGCACGAACACGATCGGCGGCGCCAACTCCGGCACACCCCACCACCACACCCGCCCGGAGAGCAGCCGGTGCAGAAGCACAAAGGCCAGCCAGGCCCCGATCAGAAACAGGATCGACCGGGTACGCCACGTCCACCGGCGGGTCGTCGAGGGCGTCGTCACTGTCGTCGTCATGGTGTCCATCAGAGGTACGACATCCTGGTCACGACGAGGAAGCAAGTGGACAGTGCCGCCCACACAAGTGCGTTGACCACGATGGCGCGGTCGCGCAGCAGCGTGCGGACCGGGTTCTCGCCCTTGCCGCGCACCATCACCAGTTGCAGGTACCGGAACAACGTGAACAGCATCAGCGGCGCCAGGATCGCTGCGGCGGCCGGTGCCAGCGCGCCCAGTGGCGCCTCCGACCGCAGGTACAGCAGGTAGGAGACGGCGGCCAGCACTCCGCTCAGCATCATGAGCTGCTCGGTGAGCGGGACCGAGTAGCCGCGCAGCGCCGGCCGGTACGCGCCGCCGGTTGACACCAGCTCCTGCCGCCGCTTGCCGACCGCGAGCAGCAGGCAGGCCGTGAACACGGTGGTGAAGAGCCAGCCGGAGATCGGCGTGTCAAGCACCAGATAGCCCTCGAGCAGCCGCAGCCCGAAACCGGCAGCCACCATGAACACGTCGAGCAGCGGCGTGTGTTTCAGCCCGGCCGAGTAGCCGACGTTGAGCAGCAGGTAGACCACGATCGGCCAGGACCAGGACCACGGCTGCAGGCTGAACGCGCCGAGCAGCACGGCCAGCAGCGTGACCGCGAAGACTGTCGCGGCGCGCGGCGAGACCCGCCCGGACGCGATCGGGCGGTGCCACTTCTTCGGATGCCCGGCGTCCCGCTCGCGGTCGGCCAGGTCGTTGAGGACGTAGACGATGACGGCCGCGATCGTGAACGTGGCGATGCCCCAGGCCAGTTTCCAGACCACGTCCGGCGCCCAGACCCGCAGATCCAGCAGCGGTACGGAGACCACGAGCAGATTCTTCGGCCACTGCCCCGGCCGGGACAGGTGCAGCAGGTACTTCGCCCGGCGCAAGGGCCGGACCGGGGTGCGCAGCGTGGGGACGGTGAGCGTGCTCGTCGAGGCCACCATCAGAAGAACACCTTCGCGAATCGCAGCGCGCCCTGGCTCCACGCCTCCCGGCTGGTACGTCCGGTGCCGCCGGGCGCGGCCACCGACCGTTGCGTGCGCCACCAGTGGTACGTGCGGATCAGCGCCTCCTGGTTGGAGTAGGTGGCGGTGAATCCGAGCTGGCGGCGCGCCTTCTCGGTGCTGACGAACGAGTCGTCAAGCAGCTTGTGCAGCAGGCGGCCGTAGACCGGGGACAGCCGCGCGCGCTGCAGCAGGTGCAGCACGGCCACGGCCGGCCGCGCCGGGATGGAGACGGCACGGCGCCCGTGCCCGGCCTCGTCCAGGATCGCCTGCACGTCCTCGCGGAACGTGCCGAACTCGCTGGCCGCCACGTTGAACGTGTCGTTGGCGATCAGCGGGTCGGCGCGCAGCACTGTGTGCACGAATTCGACCAGGTCCTCGACGGCGCACATCTGGATCCGCACCTGACCCCGGCCGAGCAGCGGGAAGTGCCGGCCCTCCTCGGCCCACTCGAACAGCATCGCGAACAGGCCCATGCGGCCCGGCCCGACGAACGTCTTGGGCCGCAGGATCGGCACGCACAGCCCGTCCGCGCGGAACTTCTCGCACAGTTCCTCGGCCGCGACCTTGGCCCGGCCGTAGTCGTCGACGGGCGTCGGCGGATAGTCCTCAGTGGTCGGCACGACCGTCGGCAGCCCGTAGACCGCGGTGGTGGAGATGTGCACGACGCGCTCCACGCCGGCGCGGTGCGCCGTGGTGAGCACGTTGCGGGTGCCGTCGACGATCACCGACCGGATCTGATCGGCCGCGTAACTGGGCAGCGCGGCGGCGCAGTGGACCACGGCCCGTGCGCCGGCCACCGCCTTCGCCATCGCCTCGGGGTCGCGCACGTCCGCGATGACGTGCGTGGTGCCGGCCGGCGACTCGGTCGGCGCGCGGAGATCAAACCCCAGCACGGGTACGCCGGCGTCGCTGAGCCGCTGGACGACGAAGCTGCCGAGCATGCCGCTGGCGCCCGTCACTACCGTGTGGTTCACCATCGGGAGGCCACCTTCTCCTTGACGAACTCGGTGAGCAGCCGCCGCAGCCCGACCGACAGCGTCTCGTCGAGCGCGGCGAGGAACCGCTCCAGGTCGGCCGGCTCGACCATCAGCGTCGGCGCCACCATCAGCGGGTTCTCGACGTTCGGGCTGTAGTAGGTCATGATCTTGTGCTCGCGGTAGAGGTGCGAGATGACGGACAGCGTTATCAGCTTCGTGCTGAAGTGCGGGTCCCCGGAGAAGCCGGGCACCAGCCGGGACGCCAGGTTGAGCAGCGACGGGCCGGCCTTGAGGAACACGCCGTGCAGCGAGCCGACGCCGGCGACGCGGTCGATGACGTCGGGGTGGGTCTTGCGGAGCCGTTCCAGGCCTGGGGTGAGGATCGCCTCGACCTGCCGGGCCCGGGCCGGGAAGTCGTCCTCGACCACGATGTTCACCGCCTCGATCGCGGTGGCCGTCTCCTCGCCGAAGCCGTAGTACGTGGTGCTGTGCAGGATCACGTCGGCGAGCCGGTCGTAGGCCTTGCGGAACAGCTTCTCCCGCGCGGTGTACCCGGAGATCGAGGCCTTCCCGCCGCCGAGCGACTTGGAATAGGTCAGGATGTCCGGAAGCAGCCAGTCGTACCGCATGAAGTAGAAGAGGTTTCCGGTCTTGCCCCAGCCGGTGTAGACCTCGTCGAAGATCAGGATGATGTCCTCGAGGTCGCACAGCCGCCGCAGTTCCCGCAGTGCCTCCTCGGACCACTGCCGCAGGCTCGACGCGCTGTACGGCTCGACCATCACGGCGTAGACGTCGCTGTCGCCGTTCGCCTTCCGGGTCCGCTCGACGATCTCCTTCACGGCCGCGACGTCGCCGTACGGATGGATCTCGATGTTCGGCAGACCGGGGAACCGGAAGTGGTTCTCCGACGAACCGGTCAGGCTGCCCGCGCCGAGCGTCTTGCCGTGGAAGCTGATGTCGGCGCGCAGGATCGTCTGCCGGGTGCCACCGTGGTACTTGTACGCCATCTTGATGGCGCCCTCATTCGCCTCCGCACCCGAGTTCGGGAAGTAGGAGATGGACAGGTCGCCAGGCAGCACCGAGGCGACGTTGTGGCTCAGCGCCGCGAGGTACGGCGAGAAGAACGCCTTGTGCACCTCCAGCCGCTTCTCCTGGGCGAAGCGCTGGCGGGCCGCGAGGATCCGCGGGTGGTTGTGGCCGTGGTTGAGCACGCCGACGCCGCCGGACAGGTCGAGCACTCGGCTGCCGTCCCGCATGGTGACGTAGGCACCCTCCGCGCTGTCGACCAGCTCCCGGCCGAAGCCGAACGTGGTCATCAGCGACACCTGGCTCCGGCTGACGTACTTCTTGTAGAGGTCATGGACCTGTTTGGTGGTGAGCTGCTCGCACTCGTCCAGCCCGATCAGTTCAGACATACTGCTCGTCTCCCGTCGTGGTCGATGCTTCCGTTCCTGCCGCACCGGTCGCGGCCCGGGATCGCCGTCGCGCGATCTCGACCGCCACCAGGGCGACGCTTCCCATCCCGATCTCGGCGACCGTGCAGACCAGCCGGCTGGCCAGCGCGACCACCGCGGCCGCGGGCACCGGCAGCACCACCGCAAGCGCCGCGGTAAGCACCGCCTCCCGGACCCCGATGCCGTCCGGCGTGAACACCGCCACCAGCCCGACCGCTGTCGCAAGCGAGAACGCGCCGACGGTGAGTGCCAGGGAGCGCAGCGGAGGCGCGCCCATCGCCACGGCGAGCACCCACAGATGCAGGCCGGTGATCACCCAGGACACGCTCTGCCAGGCCACGGTCAGCCGGATCGACCGCGGCGCGGCCATCCGGTCGGCCGGTTCGCGGCGCATCACCCGCAGCATCAGGTGCGCCACCCGGTTGACCGCCTGCGGCCAGATCAGCACCGCGAGCAGCACCGCCGGGGCCAATGCCAGCCAGCCGGCCTGGTCGCCCATCACCTCGGCACCTGCGAACAGCCCGATCGTCAGTGCGGTAAGCAGTCCCAGGCTCATCGACAGCGCGCCCGCGCTGGCGAGCCGGATCAGCCCGACACCGCCGTTGTGTGCCACCCGGGCGGTCGCGGCCAGGCCGAGCACCTTCCCGGGTACGTACTTGGAGAGGAACCCCACCACGAAGATCCGCATCACCTGCGCGGCGGCCACGGGCGGCCCGAGCTCCAGCAGGATGACCCGCCAGGCGAGGAATCCGAAGGCGAGCCCGGCGACGTTCACTGCCAGCGACGCGAGCAGCAGCAGGGTGACCTCCTGCCCGCCGCGCCGGGCGAGCAGCGCGCCGACGACCGTCCAGTCCTGGCGCCGCAGCGTCCACACCAGCGCGACGGCCAGGGCGAGCGCGAACGCCACAGCGGCGATCCGCCACAGGACGCGCCGCCGGCCCTCGCTCATCGTGCGGCCGCAGCGGCCGTGGCGGGCCCGATCGGCACCGGGTCCAGCTGCCCCCGCGAGGCCTCGTAGGCGACGCGCAGCAGGCCGAAGCCCGCGCCGAAGAAGAACGCCAGCAGATAGCAGAACTGCATCCAGAGCACGAACAGCATGAACCCGGTGCCACGGTGCCGCCGGGCGAACCCGAGGAACGGCGCGTTGGCCGCGACGAACGCGGCGGCGGACCCGGCGGTCACCAGCACCGCCCACGGCTGCACGACGGCGACCGGCACGCTCAGCGCCGTCAGCGCGGCCAGCACGGCTCCGAGCAGCGGCGGGCGGCGCCGGGTGTGCCGATGCGGCCCGATCATGTCCAGCCGGAAGCCGATCTCCCGGTCCCGGGGCAGCCGCCGGGTCCGGGTCAGGATCACCGGGATCGTGCTGGCCCGCCAGAACCGCTCGACGATGCAGCCCCAGAACGTGTCCTCGTCGTCCGCGCGGGTGACCACCCGGTCCGTCACCACAAGCCGGTACCGCGCGGGCATCCGGCTGCCGAGCTCGAAGTCCTCGCCGTCGCGAAGCCGTTCGTCAAGCCCGCCGGCCTCGTCGAACGCGCTGCGCGAGACGAGCGTGTTGGACAGGAAGGTGGCGGTGCACTGCTTGCGGTCGAAGTGCTCGTACGCCACCCGGTACGCCTCGACCAGGCCGTCGTCGTAGAGCGGGTCGGGGGCGTATACGCCCTGCACCATCGCGCAGTCCGGGGTCTCCCGGTACGCGTGGACCGCGTTCTCTATCGCGTCCGGGGCGAGTGCGGTGTCCGAGTCCAGGAAGAAGATCAGCGGCGCGGTGGTGTGTGCCACGCCCACGTTGCGCGCGCCGGCCGCACCGGTATTGCCGGACAGCCGCAGGATCCGGGCCGGATAGCGCTCGGCGATCTGCCGGGACCCGTCCGTGCTGGCATCGTCGACAACGATCACCTCGGCCGGCCGGTACGTCTGCGCGTACACCGAGTCGAGGCAGGCCTGGATCGTCTTCTTCTTGTTGTAGTTGGGAACGATGACCGCGACATCCTCGCGCTGTTGCACCATGTCGATCCTTCCGTCGGAACACAACGTACGGATCAGGGCTTGTCGATTGTTTGTCGACTGTGGACTCGCGACAAGGAAACGCACCAGGGGCCGCGTCTAGCGTGGGGCAGCCATGAACCGCCTGACGAACGATCGTGCCCAGGAGCCGCCATGAGCCATGCGAACACGCTGGTGTCCGTCATAGTCCCCAGCTACAACAGCATCCGGACACTGCGCCTGTGCCTGGAGTCGATCCGCGCCCAGACGTACACGCCGATCCAGATGATCGTGGTCGACGACGAGAGCACCGACGGTTCCGACGCGATCGCCGAGGAACTCGGTGCGACGCTCGTGCGCACCGGCGTCAACAGCGGCGTGGCGGTCGCCCGCAACATGGGCGTCGACGCGGCCTCCGGCGAGATCCTGTTCTTCCTGGACTCCGACCTCGCCATGGACCCGCGCGCGGTGGACACCGCCGTCACGCTCCTGGAAAGCATGCCGCACGTCGGCGTGTTCTGCGGCGCGTACGAACCGGTGCCGCTGATCCCGACCACGATGGCCGGGCGGTACCGCACGATCGAGCAGGGCGTGTGGTTCAACGAGATCGAGGCCGGGCCGATCCGCGGCCTCTACAGCGCCATCTTCGCGACCCGGAAGGAGACGTTCCGCGCGATCGGCCCGTTCAACACCCGGCTCCGCTGGACCGAGGACATGGAATACGGCATCCGGATCCTTCAGCGGTACGAGATGTGGGTGAGCCGCGACATCCACGGCCGGCACGACCACGACCGCACGCTCTACACCATCTTCCGGAAGGTGTGGCAGCGGACCCGGCTCGGCATCCAGCTCTGGACCCACTTCCGGCAGTTGCCCGGTGGTGCCGCCGCCCCGAACCGTGCGCTGTCAAGCGTGACCGCGCTCGCCGCCGCGCTCGCGCTGCCACTGCCGCTGCTTGTCGGCCCGCTCGGGGCGCTCGCCACCCCGCTGCTGGTCCTGCTGACCATCGGGCTGGACCCGCGGATGTACCGGTACGCGTTCACCGACGGCGGCCTGCTGTTCGGGCTGTACTTCACCGCGGTCCGGATCGCCGTGGTCCTCACCACGGCAGTCGCCGCCGGCACCGGCATCCTGCAGTACCTGCTGACCGGCGGCCACCGCGCCGGTGTCCCCGTCAAACCCGCCGGCCGCCGCCGCATCGCGGTCGCGCAGAAGTAGGAGACGTCCATGAGCAGCGACAATCCCCTGGTCTCGGTCATTCTTCCGCACTACAACCGCGCCCACCTGCTGCGCATCACGCTTGCGGCGCTCGCGGCGCAGAACTACGCGCCGATCGAGGTGATCCTCTCCGACGACGCCAGCACCGACGACTCCCGGCAGGTCGCCGCGTCGATGGGTACCACGGTCGTGCACAGCCCGGTGAACCGCGGCCCGTCCGCCGCGCGGAACCGGGGCGCCGAGCACGCCAAGGGCGACATCCTGCTGTTCGTCGACTCAGACATCGCGCTCGACCCGGACGCGGTCGGCAACACTGTCACGATGCTGCGCGACCACCCGGAGCTGGGGGCGGTGGGCGGCATCCTGCGGCCGGAGTCGCTGCACTCGCGGACGCCCGCGGCCCGGTACCGGGCCGTGCAGATGTACAAGTGGTGGATGCCGACCCACCGGCCGACCCTTGAACTGCACTCGTGCCTGATCGCGGTGCCGGCCAAGGTCTACGCGCAGATCGGCGGCTTCAACGAGAACCTGCGGGAGATCGAGTCCGCCGACTACCGGAACCGGCTCGCGGACAACTACCCCGTCAAGATCACGGACGTGGTCAGCGGCCGGCATGAGCACGACCACCGGGTCGGCATGATCCTGCGGAAAGTGTTCATCCGCGCCCGGGCCAGCACGATCGCCTGGCGCAAGGGTGAGCTGCCCGGCGACTCGCTCCCCCGCGCCATCGGCGGCGTGCTGTTGGTCGGTGCGGTCGCCGCACTGCCGCTGCCGGCCTTGCTCGGCCCGGTCGGCGCGATCCCCTCGGCGGCCCTCGCGGCCACCGGGGTCGCGCTGGACGCGGGCACCTACCGGCACGCGTTCGCCTCCGAAGGGCCGGTCTTCGGCGTCTACTTCAGCGGCGTGCACGTACTTGTCACGCTGGCCGGCACGATCGGCGGCGGCCTCGGCGTCCTCCAGCGGGTACTGACCCGCCCCCGCCGTCCGGCCCTCCAGGCCGGCTGACCGGCCGCGCGGCGGCGCGGCCGAGGAGAGCGGGAGGATCGGTGCCGATCCTCCCGCTTCCTCATTTCGGCGCCGGCTATGGCTTTTCGCCACCGGTTCTGGCTTTTCGGTGACCGGCGACGGCACCGGCAGGGAGGAGCGCCAGCGACGACCGTTGCCCGCGGGAGCAACGCTGAGTGGCCACGCCGGAAGCGGGAAAAGCGTTTGTGGCTCATGGTTCTGTTTCGACGAAGAAGGCGCCGTCCGATGTCGACGGCGCCTTCGACGGCGAATGAGGGTCAGTCCTCCTCGGGGAGCGGCCAGCCGCGGTCGATCAGGGTCAGGTCGGGGTCACGCTCGGCGACCGGGTCGATGACCTCGTCGATGGCCTTCATCAGGTCGGCGTCGAGCGTGACGCCGGCGGCCGCGACCGTCTCGCGGAGCTGGTCGGGGCGGCTGGCACCGACGATCGCGGAGGCCACGTTCGGGTTCTGCAGCACCCAGGCGACCGAGAGCTGCGCCATGGTCAGGCCGGCCTGATCGGCCAGCGGGCGCAGGCGCTGCACACGGGTGAGGATCT
Source organism: Catenuloplanes sp. NPDC051500 (assembly GCF_044454585.1). Taxonomy (NCBI): domain Bacteria; kingdom Bacillati; phylum Actinomycetota; class Actinomycetes; order Micromonosporales; family Micromonosporaceae; genus Catenuloplanes; species Catenuloplanes sp. NPDC051500. Next base: position 176,370 of record NZ_JBITDX010000014.1, on the reverse strand, counting down.
CCTCCTTCATGAAGCGGGCCATCGAGCCGCCGCCGGTCTCGTCGGCGCGGGAGCCGGCCACGTGCTGTCCGGGCAGGTACTTGCCGGTCAGCACGCCCTGGGCCATGGGTGACCAGACGATCTGGCTGATCCCGAGTTCCTCGCAGACCGGCAGCACCTCGGCCTCCGGCACCCGCCACAGCATCGAGTACTGCGGCTGGCTGGAGATCAGCGGTATGCGGTACTCCTTGGCCAGCGCATGCGCCTCGCGGATCGCCTCGCCCCGCCACTCGGAGACGCCGATGTAGTGGGCCTTGCCCGAGTGGATCACGTCGGCGAAGGCCGACATGGTCTCCTCAAGCGGGGTGAACCTGTCGTAGCGGTGTGCCTGGTAGACGTCGACGTGGTCGGTGCGCAGGCGGCGCAGGGACGCGTCGATGGATTCCATGATGTGCTTGCGGGACAGCCCGACGTCGTTCGGCGCGTCGCCGTTGCGCCAGTAGACCTTGGTCAGGATCTCCACCGACTCGCGGCGGACGCCCTGCAGCGCGCGGCCGAGTACATCCTCGGCCTTGACGCCCTCACCGCCGTAGACGTCGGCGGTGTCGAAGGTGCTGATGCCCAGCTCCAGCGCGGTACGGACGCAGGCGTGCGCCGTCTCCTCGGACACCTGTGAGCCGTGGGTGATCCAGTTGCCGTACGAAATCTCGCTGACGAACAGGCCGGACCGGCCGAGACGTCTGATCTCCACGTGTAGATCCTTTCGGGTCGTGCCGCGGGCGACCATCGCCCGCGTGGGTCACCGTGCCTGTTCGTGCGCGTACGACCGCAGCAGGTGCGGCATCCGGTACACGCCCGGCTCCGCACTGTCCAGCAGTCGCACGTCGACCACGCGCTCAAGCAGTCGTTCCGTCTCCCAGACCGGGCGGGCGAGCAGTGCCGCCGCATCGTGCAGCGTCAGTGCCGGGCCGTCCCATCGGCCGAGCCGGGCGAAGGCGGCGGCGGCCAGCCGGTCGACCGGGTCGTCACTGTCGAGCAGTTCGCGGTGGGAGGCGGCGAAGCTGCGCCGCACACTCAGTCCCGCGAACTCAAGCTCGTCAAGGCGCGACGACACGGACTCCATCCGCCGGACCAGCGCGTCGACCGGCCACTGTGGACGCGCGGCCAGTCGTGCGCCGGCCACCCGGATCGCGAGCGGAAGGTTCTCGCAGTGGTCGGCGAGCGCAGCAGCTGCCTCCGGCGCCTCGGCGACCCGGGCCTCGCCGATCAACTGCGCGAGCATGTCCACCGCGGCCGGCCGGGACAGCACACCGAGCGGCAGGTGGGTCGCGCCGTCCAGGCCGGCCAGCACCCGGCGGCTGGTCACCAGGACACCGCTGCCCGGCGTGCCGGGCACGAGCTGGTGGACCTGCTCGACGTCGCGCGCGTGGTCGAGGACCATGAGCAGCCGCCGGTCCGCGGTCACGGTGCGGAACAGCGCGGCCGCCTCGGCGGGCGTGTCCGGGTGCTCCTCCGCCAGCACCCCGTACGCGCGCAGGAACCGCTTCAGCACCTCGGCCGTGTCCAGTCCCCGCCCGCCGACGACACCGCCGCCGAGGTCCACGTAGAGCTGACCGTCCGGGAAGCGGTCGGCGAGCCGGTGCGCGGCGTGCACCGCGAGCGCCGATTTGCCCACACCGGCGTGGCCGTCGATCGCCACCATCGCCACCGAGCCGATCCGGCCGGCCGACTCGAACGCCTCCTCGATCACGCCGAGTTCCCTGGCACGGCCGAGCAGCCCGGTGGATGCGGTCGGGAGCTGGCGCGGTGGGGCAGCGGTCGTGGTGACCGTGACTGCCGAGCCGGGCGGGTCGGCCGGGTCCAGCTCGCCGCGCAGGATCGCGGTGTGCAGGTTGCTCAGTGCCGGGCCCGGTTCCGCGCCGAACTCCTCCCGGAAGCGGATGCGGGTGGCCGCGTAGTGCTGGAGTGCCTCGGCGCGGCGCTCGGCCGCCCACAGCGAACGCATCAGGGCCGCGGTCAGCGGCTCGGACAGCGGGTAGAGGCTGGTCAGGCGGCTGAGCCCGTCGATCGCGGCCTCGGCCTGCCCGGATCTCAGCTCGGTCTGCGCCCACAGCACGCCAGCACTGATGATCTGCTTGTCGATCCCCTCGCGTACCCGGGACGCCCAGTCGCCCGGGACCGCCGCCAGTGGCCGGCCCCGCCACAGCCGCAGCGCCTCGCGGAGCAGCCGCAGCCGCTGCGGGTCTCCGGCCGCCGGGTCCTTGGCCTCGGCGAAGAGGCGCTGGAAGTGGTGGATGTCGACGCTGTCGCGGCCCAAGTCGAGCAGGTAGCCCTGATTGCGCCGGTTCAGCAGGGCCGGGCCGGCCGGTGTACCGGAGAGGACGCGGCGCAACCGGGCGATGTGTGCGTGCAGAGCCTGGCGGGCGCCGTCCGGCGGGTGGTCGCCCCAGACCCGCTCCACGAGCAGGCCGATCGGCACCGGCGTCTCGGCGTAGACCGCGAGGCAGGCCAGGACCGCGCGGCGCTGCGGTGGGCCGAGGTCGAGCGAGCGGCCGCCCACGTCGACCTCGACCGGCCCGAACAGTCGTAGTGTCGGAGACCCGGTGGGGTGTGGCTCCGCCTGGAGCCCGGCGCGTTGCAGGACGGTCATCGTGCGCCTGATTCCCTTGGACGTCCGTTCCGCCGGTCGTCATGTGCGTTAAGCATCGTTCTCCCGCTTTCCCCGTTGACATACTGCGGCGGGACGCCCTTGGCCCGGCCCGCCACGTGACTACGCGTAAGAGATGCATTGCGGGCGCCGCAACTCACGCGTTATGCGAACAGTTACCGTCAGCACCCCGGCTGACCTCATGAAACGTGATTGGCTGGACGCATTCGAGAAGCGACGCCAAGCCGAAAGTATACATAAACGCCGATACCAATGCGGTACTCTACGTGACTTCAATGCTTGTGTTCCCGCGTCAATTAACTGGTTCCCGTAAATCGGAGACCGGCCCCGTGTACAAGCGCTCATTCCGAGCTGTTGGACACCGGGTCACGCCGCCGTCCGGCGGTCCTCGGACCGGGCGCCGGGGGCCACGGCCCCCTCCTCCAGCCGCTCGGCGAACTCCAGCCACTCCCGGGCACAGGCCCGGGCCAGGTCGGCGAGCGCGTAGTGCGAGTGCGGCGGCACCTGGCCGTCGAACTGCGACCACCCGTGCGGTCCGCTGACCCGCGGGGTCAGCCAGCGCAGCAGCGCGCGCCCGTGCTCGGTGAACCGCAGTGACGGATCGCTGCGCAGACCACGAAGGATCGCGCCGGTCCCCTCCTCCGGACTCCGGTCCGGCTCGCGGCGCACGGGTCGGGGCGATTCGTCAGGCCGCGGCGGGTCCGGCCGGGCGACACCGGCCTCGCGGGCGCGCTGCGGCTTCGGCACCGGGTCCTCGCCCCGCATCATCCGCGCCCGGACGTCGCGCACCGTCATCGGTGAGATCCCGCAGGCGGTGGCGACCTGCCGCAGCGACGCCCCGGGTTCCCGGGCGATCATCTCACTGGCCAGCCGGCGCCGGTGGCTCATGTCCGTGGGCCGGACCCGGCCGTCCTGCCCGAGACGCCCGGCGGAGCCGGCCTCCGGGACGATGCGAAGCGTCGCGACGGTGGCCGCGGACAGGCCGGCCACCCGCGCGACGGCCCGGTCCGACCAGGCCGGGAACGCGTCGAGGATGCGCGCCGCGGCCGCCTTCCGGTCAGCGAGCGACAACGGCAGCCCATGCTGCGCGTTCACCTGCACGCCCAGCACGAATGCCTCGTCCGGCGAGCCGTCCAGGAATTGCACCGCGATGCTCTGATCGCCGCGCAGCACCGCGGCGCGCAGGCGGTGCACGCCGTCGATGACCCGCAGGGTGTCCCGGTGCACAAGGATCGGCGGCAGCTCCGCCGCCGTCTGCACAAGCAGGCGCAGGTGTTCCTCGTCGATCCCGGCCAGCCGCGGCGAGTCGACGGCGGAGAGCAGGGACAGCGGCACCTGTTCCATTCGCCGGCCGATGGACTGACGTGGACTGTCGCCCGCCTGGACGGACATCGATCTCCCCTCCGGCGACGGGTTCTGGGCGGTGGCGTCCGCGCGCGGCCCCGCGGGTGACGTGACCAGGCCGGGCGGGATCACGGCGCGCATGACCGAGCCGGGTGTCCCGCCGGTAGCCCGGTGGCAGGCGGGTGCGTCGCCTCGCAGTGCGGCGCCGTTGCGGCCGGGCCGTGTCCAGCCCGGCCGGCGGGCGCGGTGATCGATGGTGATGATCTCTCAATCGTCGTCGCGACAGCGAGCAGCGCAAATCCCATTGCATCCATTCCAGGCCCCCGTGCTTGGATGGCTTCGGACGGACTGCACGCCGATTGCCGCACGGTCCGACCGCCCGAGCAACAGACAATACCGCTAACCGGCACATTGCGGGAGAGCGTGTTCCCGTCGATTGCAAGTTCCATCCGCCGAGTCATTCGACAGTGATGCCCCGGCGGTTCTGCACACTCATTTCCGGGGGTACGCGGGCGCGCGCACAAAGATCAAGAATGACCTGACGGGCCGGAACTCCGCCGCACCTGCAGCACCGCGGGGAACTCTCCACGCCAGTGCGCGGCGAATTGCCGCTTCACCAGCGCGCGGACCGCGGCGGCCGCCATCTCCTCGACCGGCTGGCGGACCGAGGACATCGGCGGGGTGGTGCACAGCGCGATCACGCTGTCGTCGAAGCCCACGATCGCCACGTCCTGCGGCACCGGCCGGCCCGCGTCGGCAAGCGCCTGCATCGCGCCCGCCGCCTGCGAGTCACTGGCGGCGAAGATCGCGTCCAGCGCCGGCTCCCGGTGCAACAGCCGGGCGGTCAGGTCGTACCCGGAATCGCGGTGGAACGTGCCGGTCACGGAGACGTCCGGCAAGCCGAACTCGTGCACCGCACGCCGGTAACCCTCGCGCCGCCCGTCAGCGTCGGTGTTGCCCTCCGGGCCGTGTAGCGCGGCGATACGGCGGCGGCCGGTCTCGAACAGGTGCCGGACCGCCGCATAGGCCCCGCCGGCGTTGTCCACACCGACGAACGGCACGGCCGGGGCACGCGTCGCCATCGACACCACCCGGTCGCAGCGGGCGTAGAACTCGCACGCGCGCTCCGGCGGCACGTTGAGCAGCACCGCACCCACGCTCACGGTGCCGGCGATCCGCTCGAGGAGCGCGGCCACGCCGGACTCATCCACCAGGTGGACCTGTAGCTGGAGGTTGCTCCCGGCGAGTTCCTGAAGTATTCCGGCGGTCACCCGGCCGTAGTACGGGCTCGTCCCGAACGTCGCGGCGTCCTCGACCACGACCATCTCCACGACCTCACCACGCCCGGCGGCCAGGGCCCGTGCCACCGGATCCGGCCGGTAGCCGAGGCGGCTGATCACCTCCCGCACGCGGGCGCGCGTCTGGTCCGCGACGCCGGGGGCATCGTTGATCACCCGGGAGACGGCGGCCTTGGACACGCCCGCATCCGCGGCGACGTCGGCGAGTGTCGGCCGCTTAGAAGACATTGGACAATCATATAGCTACCGCCGTTTCATCCCGAATGCCCTGGTTGCAGGGTTTGCACATCAACGCATCGACATGCGTCCGGCACAGGCCGTAGGATCCTCGACGGTCCATCGTGGACCAAGCGACGAAATCGGGGGATTTCTGTGTCGTTGTCGCGACGCGTACTCGCCGTCCTCACCGTGCTGACGGCCGCCACCGGCGCCGCCATCGCCGGCCCGGCGCACGCCGAACCGCCCGCATCCGCATTCGCACCGTCCGACATGGTCCGCGAGCCGCTGCCGCCGGGCTTCGACGGCGTCGCGCCAGCGCCGCTGCCGGCCGCCGTGGCACAGGCCGAGATGGCCGCAAACGCGGTCCGCTGCGAGGGCGACGGCGTCACCGGCAAGCGGGTCGAGGTGCTCTACGTCCGCGAGGCCGCCCAGGCCAGCCGCTACCCGCTCTACGCGCCGACGATCCGTACCTGGATGGCGAACGTCGACGACGCGTTCAACGACAGCGCCGCGAAGACCGGCGGCAGCAGGCACGTGCGCTTCGTGACCGAGACGGCCGGTACCGGCTGCCAGGCCGTGGTCCGCGACGTCACGGTGCCGAACGGCACGTTCACCGGCAACGACTGGGCCACCATCAAGGCCGCGGTGGCGGCGCAGGGCTACAACCGCACCGACCGCAAGTACATGCTCTTCGACGAGAACAGTGCGGCCTGCGGCGGCGCCGACCCGGACAACGACGAGACACCGGGCTCGTCCAGCCGGTGGAACCTCGGCCCTCGCTACCTGGAGGTCGGCCCCGGCTGCTGGGGTGCAAACGCGGCCGCGCACGAGCTCGGGCACCTGTTCGGCGCGGTGCGCGACTCCGCGCCGCACGCGGACGGGGCCGGGCACTGCGTCGAGGAGTGGGACCTGATGTGTTACGGCTCCGCGGTCAGCGCCTACACCTGCGGGGAGAAGGACGACGACCGGCTGCTCGACTGTGGCAACGACGACTACTTCCACACCAACCCGGCGGCCGGCAGTTACCTGGCTACGCACTGGAACTCGGCGAACAGCGAGTTCCTGATCAAGGCGAGCACGCCGGACAACGACGACGGGCACCTGCGCGGCGGTAAGTCGTACGTGATCACCAACGCGGCGACCGGGCACGCGATGGAACCGCTGAACGGCAGCACCGCGCCGCTGACCGAGATCAGCCAGCGGCCGATCTCCGGCGCGCAGACGCAGCGCTGGCTGCTCAACTACGCGACCGGCTGGCAGGTGGTCAACGTGGCCAGCCAGCTGTGCCTGGACGACTACTACAGCCAGACCGCGCAGGGCACCACGTCACTGCAGTACTACTGCGAGCAGTCGAACGGCATGGCGTGGGCGCTGCAGCCGGTCGGCAACGGCCGCTACGCGATGATCAACTACCTGACCGGGTACGCGCTGACCAGTCAGGGCGTGCACCCGGCGAAGCTGGCGCAGTACCCGTACACAGGTGATCTGACCCAGCAGTTCACGCTCACGCCGGTGACCGAGACCGCACCGGCGGCCGGCAGCACATACACGTTCACCAGCCGGCACGGTACGAACATGTCGGTACCGAACGCCACGGCCGGCGCGTTCGTCACGCACGCGGCGATCAGCACCGCGACCACCCAGCGGTGGACACTGCAGGCCGGCAACGCGGCCGGGCGCTTCCGGATCGTCAACGCGTCCACCGGCCTGTGCCTGCGGCCGGAGACCACCGCGACGACCGCGGGCCTGCGGTTGCAGCAGTACACCTGCGGCACCACGAACGACCAGAACTGGACCGTCCGCCGGTACGCCGACACCCGGTACGGCTTCATCAACGTGGCCACCGGGCAGGCCGCGTCCCTGCTCACCGGCGCGAACGTCACCCAGCAGCCTTACCAGGGCGGCGACTCGTCCGGCGGCCTCGCCGACCGGGTCTGGGGCCTGATCAAGGTCTCCTGACCCGGCGGCCGGCCCCTCCGCAGCCGGCTTCGCAGGGTGGCGCACTGTCCAGAGGTGTGGAGGAGAGTGAGGGATTCGAACCCTCGGCAGAGGTGTGCACCCCTGCAGCGGTGTAGCAAACCGCCGCCTTGGACCACTCGGCCAACTCTCCATGCTGCGGGCGGAGGATTCGAACCTCCATCGTCCGGGTCAGAGCCGGATGTGCTGCCGATTGCACCAGCCCGCACCGGGCGTCCCGGGCCGCGCTCAACACGGCCCGGGACGTCACAGGGCCATTGCCGCCCAGGTGGGAGCGGCCGGCCGGAATCGCAGGGGCATGCGCGCCTCGGAAGGCGTGCGGTCACCCTTGCGCTGGTTGCATGCGCCGCACGCGGCGGCGGTGTTCACCCACGAGTTGCGGCCGCCGCGGGAGCGGGGCAGCACGTGGTCGATCGTCGAGGCGTGGCCGCCGCAGTAGGCGCAGCGGCGGCCGTCCCGGACCAGCACACCGGCCCGCGACCAGCCGGGGCCGCGTGAATGACGCCAGCGCGTCACCACGTAGCTGACCAGCCGCACCACCGTCGGCACCGGCCAGACACCTATCTGCGTGTCGGGGTGCGCCTCGTGAACCTCTGCCACGCGGCGCACGAGCATCCGCACCGCGTGGCGGAGACTGACCCGGTGCAACGGGCCGAGGTCGGCGTTCAGCACCAGCACGTCCACCGGATCCTCCCTTCAGGTTTGTCGTCGTGAGAGCGGTTACGGGGAGTCGAACCCCGGTCTACTGCATGGCAGGCAGCCGCACTTCCGTTGTGCTACAACCGCATCGTCGGGATGCCCGGATTCGAACCGGGGATCTTCCGCTCCCAAAGCGGACGCGTTGACCAAGCTACGCCACATCCCGTTTCAACAGTCCGCCGCGTAATTCTCCATTGTCGCTTCTGCATGCATTTAAAATACGCACGGGCGGCAGGAGTCGAACCCGCAACCTACGGCTTTGGAGGCCGTTGCTCTGCCAGTTGAGCTACACCCGTCTGCGATTTCCGCACTGAAAAGCCGCCCGGTCCGGTCTCGGACTCAGGCGGCGCGTGAAGCCGGGGAAGTCGCCTTACCCCAGGCTGCGCCGCTGTCGCCGGCCACGGAAACTCACCGGACCTCGGACGGATGAGACGGGTTGCTCCGTCGCCACGGACGAACTGTGCGGCAGATGCCACACTGCGGCATTCTGGAACATTACTGCCTTCGACATCACCGCCTCCTCTCTCAGTCCGTCTTGCTCGGTGCTGGGACATACGTTAACCACCGCATGCAACACACACAACCAATTAAATGCCATTCCCACGGTACGGCCGGGAGCGCGCCGATAACCGCTGCTAGGATCGGTGATCATGAGCATGCGGCTCAGGAAGCAGATGCGCGCCCGCCGGGACCCGGCCCTCCCGCCCGCCGGGGTTGCCGCCCTCCTCGCCGAGGTCGCGTCCCTGCGCGCCGAGGCCGCGGCCGTCCACGCCACGCTGGATACCGTCCGCGCCACGCTGGAGGTCCTCCGCCCTGGGCCTGAGGTGGCGCCGGCCGATGATGTCGCGCGTGACTACGTCGTCTGGCGCGACGGCCCGCTGCTCCGGCTCGCCAAGGCCCTCACCCGCCGTCCCGGGCCGGCCGCCTCTGCCGATTCTCCGGTCGAGCCGCCCGCGCTGGCCCGCGGCAACGCGATGCGTGCGCTCTGCCAGGTGCTCCTGGCCCCGGCGACCGATCCCCAGGACCGTCACCGCCGGGTCGGCGAGACAGTCACCGAGCTGCTCGGCGACCTGTCCTGGCGTAACGACGCCGGCCTGATCCGCACGCTGATCGAGGTCCGCGACGGTGCCGCGACGTTCGCCGGGGCCGTGGCGGCGGACGAGTGGAACTGGCCGGTCCCGGACGCGCCGCTCGCCCCGGGCCGCTACGAGATCCTGCCCGGCTCCGAGGGCGCCCGGGTCGCCGCTGTCGCCGCCCCGGGCCTGCGTGGCGTGCTCCCGCTCGTGGTGGCCGGCTGAGCTTCCGCCCGTCGTGGCCGGCTGAGCTCGCGCTCGTGGTGGCCGCCCGCTGAGTCGACGTCCTACAGCTGGTGCATGGCGGTGATCCCGAGTCCTTTGTTGAACGTGACCTCCCAGATCTGCGTTCGGTCGGCAGCGTCGGGATCTGCCATCGCGGCGGCGAAGTCAGTAAGGGCGTACGCGCCGCCGTTGATCGTGCTGATCTCCGCCTCGTCCGCGAACGCGATCCACAACGGACCCACCCCGTCGCTGTTCGCGGCCCCCTCCTGCACCGCCGCCTCGCGGATCCGGAGCTTCAGGTGCCCGCCGGACGTGTTCGCGGAGTCGACGACCATCTTGAACGGGCCGGGTCCGCTGTAGTCGGTGCCGGGCAGCTCGAGGTACGCGTCCGGGTCATCGGGGTTCGCCGCCTTGACGGCCTGCACGACCCGCTCGTCGAGGAGCTCTCCCTTGTTGTTCCGCAGGCCGGTGCCGGACGTACCGCCGGGAGTGCCGCCGGTCGGGGCCCCACTGGGGACGCCGTTGGTCGCACCCGCCCGCGGGGATCCCCCGGCCCCGCCGCGGTTCTCGTACACGACATACTCGGCTCCTGCCGCGGCGAGCACAAGCACGGCGGCGAGCACGGCCGGGCTGCGACGCTTCTTCGGCGGCAGGCCGGTGGGCACTGGCGCGGCCCCGGACGCCCTGGTCCCCGGCAGGCCCGGACCGGCCGGCACCTCGAACCGCGAATAGGGCCGGGTCGGCGCCAGCCCGTTCCCGTCGTCCACCCGCGGCGGGAGCGGCTGCGCCGGCACGCTCTGCGGGGGTGTGGACGGTGCCATGCTGGCCGGCGGGGGTGTGGACGGTGCCATGCCGGCGGCCGGCGGGGCATACGGCACGTCCGCCGCACCGTGGCCGGCAGGCGGCGCCGGACGGTCCTGCCGTGGCGTGGCGGGCGGTCCGGAGACAGCGCCTGCGGCGGTCACCCGGTCCCGCGTCACGGGCGCGGTCAGCTCCGGGTCCGTGCGGCTCACGTCCTCGGCCGTGACCGCGCCGTTCGCCACCGCCAGCTCCGGCTGCTCGATCACGGCCGGCGCCACGCCCAGCGCACGGTGCAGCATGGACGCGACAAGCGGCACTCGGCTGGCGCCGCCGACAAGCAGCACGCCTCTCAGCCCGGACGCCTCCACCCCGGCCTCGCGGAGCACCAGGCGGGTGGTTGCCACGGTACGGTCGATGACCGGCCGGGCCAGCGCCTCGAACTGCTCGCGGCCAAGTGGTGCATCGGTCTCCAGCAGCGGCAGGTGGATGTGCGTGGCCGAGGCCCGGGACAGCATCTCCTTGCCGGTCCGCACGTCCGCCCACAGTGCCCGCGAGGCACGCCGGTCCGCCGCGGTGGCCGGCACGGTGAGCCGCTCCCAGGCCGCCGGGTCCTTCTGCGCGTAGACCGCGCCGAGGTGCGCGACGATCGCCGCGTCCAGGTCCAGGCCGCCGCCGTCGGACAGCCCGGACGTCGCCAGCAGCGCGAACCCGTTCTCGGTGCGGCGGATGACTGACGCGTCGTAGGTTCCGGCGCCGAGGTCGCAGACGACCACGCTGCCGCCGACCGGGATCGTGGTGCCGGCCGTGTGCGCGAAGTAGGACGCCGCCGCGACCGGCTCGCTGACCAGGCGCACCACCGGCCACCCCGCCTGCTTCGCGGCCTCCCGGAGGACAGCGCGGCGTCGGCCGCCCCACGCGGCCGGATGGGTGATCGTCACCCGCTGCGGTGTCACAGGCAGCTGCTCGGCCACCCGCCGGAGCACTGCCGCGAACAGGTTCGGCACCGCCACTTCCACGCCGCCGAACAGCACCGACTGCTCGTCAATGCGCTGTTTCGGGTACGGCTCGTAGCTCTCCGGCGAGGTGCGGGCCGCGTGCGCGGCATCCGGCCCGACGAGCAGCCGGCCGGCCGGGTCCACACAGACGCCGGACGGCAGCGAGGGCGCTCCGTCGAACAGCACCGGGTGGACGCCCCGGGGACCGTCCACTACCGCCACCGTGCTGGACGTGCCGAAATCTATGCAGAGGTGCGCCACCGCAACACGATAGCCGTTGTCCGGACCCACCCGGGTATCCCTCCGGCATCGCCGCGACAGGGGGTCGGTGACCAGCGGCGGAACCGGCTCCGAGCGACGAGCGGAGCGCCAGCGGAGCCCGGCGCTGAGGTTTGCCCGCGGGAGCGAGTCTGTTGCCCATTGGCGTGCGGCGGTCTGGGGTCTCACGATCGAAGGGCTGGCAGCGAGCCGAGGGTCTGGCGAGTCGTTCCGGCTGGTCGGCGGTCTCGCGGCACGCGGGGGTAGCACGGTCATCGTCTAAGCGGCGGCTGGTCTGGGCGGCTGCGGTCTGGACTGTCGCAAGGGCCGGCACCGAGACAGCGGACGCGGCCGGTAAGCCGGACGAACTCACCTTGGGCGGTCGCAAGGACCAGCACCGAAGCCGAGAGTTGCCGCAGGGTTAGTCGATCTTGGCTCTCGCGTGCCGCCGCGCCAGAGACAACGGCAGCTCGGGCACTCCGCGCCGCGATGGGTTCGCTGTTCGGGATCTCGCGTCCATCTGGCGGGATGCAAGATCCTTGCGGCTCTGGTGGCCCTTATCGCGCTCGAATAAGGGCCACCAGAACCGCAAGGATCTTCACGTGGGCCTTCCTGACCCTTCGGCGTCAGGACGAAACGCAGAGGCAGGTACCCAGATGACGAAATGTCGGGCGCGTAGCGCTCGAACCTGGACACTGACCGCGGATCACCAGATGAGCCGGGTCGTGAGCGTCGCCTGCGTCCTGACATATACGGATCCGGTAATGGCTCCGTCTTCATGCCCGACCTGAGACCTGCCGGAGTGCCGCGACCAGCCCGCACACCTGCGAAACTCCCGGCCTCGGTGCCAGCCCTTGCGACCGCGCAGACCGCAGCCGCTTCGACCCGCGGCCGCCCCGACCCAAAGCCGCCTCGAACCAAAGCCGTCACGACCCAAAGCCGCCGAGACGACGGCAGTGCTGCTCTCGCCCTCCACAACCATAACGACCAGCCGAAACCACTCACCACGCCCCAGCCCATTCGGTCGCCGGACGCGAGTGGGCAACTGCGTCGGGAGCGTGCGGGCCGGGCCACGCCGGGAGTGGGAGAGCAATCGTCTATTGCCGGGTGGCGGCCTTCCGCTGGCGTGCGCCGAGCGGCGTCTGCGCGGGGTCGACGGCCGCCGCCGTCAGGTTCTTGTAGGCGTAGCCGTGCGCGTCGAGCCACCGGGCCGCGCGCTCCTCGCCGAGCAGCGCGGTCAGCTCCAGGTCCTCGTCGTCGTCCGCCTCGATCAGGTAGCGGAACGTGAAGAACGGGCGGGCGGCCACGTCGTAGGCGAGGTAGCCGTCGGGGGTGTAGGCCGTCTTCAGGAAGTCGTGCTCGGCGGCGTCGGCAAGCAGCGCGGCCTTCTGCTCCGGGGTCAGGCCGTCGAAGGCGCCACGCACTGTCACTCTGATTCCACGGCTCATGGCGCGACCCTATAGAGCCCTGGATCGCGGCCGCACTCGATTATCCCCTCGGCCCGTTCCGGAGTCTCGCGCGTCCTGGACGACTCGCAGTCCACGTCATTTTCAAGATTGAAGTGATGGCCGCCTATTGACACACTTTGTTTACAGTTTCAAGCTGAGAGCGCTCTCCGTGCACGTCGGCGGCGAGTTACGGGTTTCTGTCGGCCCGCTCCGAGGAGTCCTCCGTGCAGATCAGAAGAAGGCTCGTGCATCTGCTCGCCGCCGTCGCGGTGAGCATCCCGGCAATCGTCCTCGCCGCCGTCCCGCCCGCCATCGCGGTCGGCCCGGCGCTGCTCCCGGTCACCGTCGCCAACACCACCGGACGCGGCCAAGGCGTCTACCTCTACGTAATCGGCACCAACCTCAGCACCGGCCGGCTCGGCTACGTCAACCAGGCCGGCACGTTCACCCCGTGGCCGGCCGGGTCGATCCCGCCCTCGCCCGCGCCGGACGTGGCGATCGGCGGTCCGGGCAACGGCGGCTCGACCACAGTGCAGTTTCCGCGCGGCTTCTCCGGGCGCATCTACTTCTCCTTCGGCGAGAAGCTCAAGCTGTTCCTCACCCCGGACGGGTTCGTCCAGCCGGCGCCGTGGAACAGCGGGGACGCCAACCACACCATCCTGTTCGACTGGAGCGAGTTCACCTACAACAACGACGGGCTGTGGCTCAACAGCACACAGGTGGACATGATCTCCGTCCCGCACGCGGTCACGGTCACCGGCGCGAGCGGCGCCACGAAGCGCGAGGGCAACCTGGTGAGCGACGGCCGCAACGCGGTGTTCACCGCGATCCGGGCACAGGCCGGATGGGCCAACACGATCAAAACCCGCTCCGACGGTACGGTGCTGCGCGCGCTCGCACCGGGCAAGGCCGCTGAGGCGGGACTGTTGAGCACCACCTACCTCGACTCGTACATCACGTCGGCGTGGAATGCCTACAGCGGCAAGACGTTGACTGTCACGCCGTTCCTGGACCAGCCGGGCATCAGGTACTTCGGGCGTACCTCCGGGAACGTCATGACCTTCACCAACACCTCAGGCGCGGCCGTGGCCTCGTTCAACAAGCCGTCGTCAGCGTCGGTTTGGGGCTGTGACCGGGATCTGTTCGCGCCGAACGACCAGGTGGTCGGGCCGATCGCCCGCACGCTGTGCGCCGCGCTGAACCGCGGCACGCTCGGCACGATCGACACCCAGCCGTCGCTTGACGCGGCGCAGTTCTACCGGAACGCCACGCCCAACCACTACGCCAGGATCATCCACCAGCAGATGGTGGACGGTAAGGCGTACGCGTTCGCGTTCGACGACGTCGGCGCGTTCGAATCGCTTGTGCACGACGGTGACCCGCGCTCGGCGTCGATCATCCTGACCCCGTTCGGCGCCGGGGGCACCACGCCACCACCGGCCGGCAACGGCGTGCCGATCGTCAGCGACTGGAACGGCAGGTGCATCGACGTGCCGAACGGCAGCTTCGTCGACAGCGCGCCGCTGCAGATGTGGACCTGCAACGGGTCCGCAGCCCAGAAGTGGACGTTCACCGGCAACACGGTGCAGGCCGGCGGCAAGTGCATGGACGTGGCCTCCGGCGCGACGGCAAACGGCTCCGCCGTCCAGCTCTACACCTGCAACGGCACCGGAGCCCAGCAGTTCGTCCTCTCCGCCGCCGGCGACCTGGTCAACGTGGCCGCGAACCGCTGCGTGGACCTGAAGGACTGGAACAACACCGACGGCGCCCGCCTGCACCTCTGGGACTGCGCCGGCACCGCCAACCAGAAGTGGCACCGGGCCGGTTGACCGGCTCCGGCATGCCTGCCGCGACACCGCCGGTGAAGCGTCGCGGCAGGCAGCTGGTCAGGGCGGCCGGTGTCACCGGTGCGATGGACGGCTCCGTGGAACGCGCGCTCTCCGGCGGTGCGGAAGCGTAGGCTGTCCGGGTTCGTCGGGAGGAGATCAGCGGTGAAGCAGGCGCAACGGCTCAAGAGCGTCAGGTACGACATCCGAGGGCCGGTGCTGCGGCGGGCTCAGGAGCTGGAGGCGGCGGGTCATCGCATCCTGAAGCTGAACCTCGGCAACCCCGCGCCGTGGGGCATGAACACGCCCGACCCGATCATGGCGGACGTGGTGCAGAACCTGACCGCCGCGCAGGGGTACAGCGACGCGCGTGGCATCTACTCCGCCCGGGTCGCGGTCGCGCAGTACTACCAGTCGCGCGGCGTGACAGAGGTGCAGCCGGACGACGTGATGCTCGGCAACGGCGTGTCCGAGCTGATCTCGATGACCATGCAGGCGCTTATCGACACCGGCGACGAGGTGCTGGTCCCGAGCCCGGACTACCCGCTCTGGACCGCCACGGTCACGCTCTGCGGCGGGCGGCCGGTGCACTACAGGTGCGACGAGTCGAACGGCTGGATGCCCGACCTCGAGCACATGGCCGCCCAGATCACGCCGAACACGCGCGCCATGGTGATCATCAACCCGAACAACCCGACAGGCGCGGTGTACGCGAAGGAGACGCTTCTCGGGATGCTCGACCTGGCCCGCCGGCACGGGCTGATGGTGCTTGCGGACGAGATCTACGACAAGATCCTGTTCGACGGCGCGGTGCACCACACGGCGGCCGCGCTCGCGCCGGACGTACCTGTGATCAGCATGGGTGGGCTGTCCAAGACGTACCGGGCGGCCGGTTTCCGCTCCGGGTGGCTTGCGATGAGCGGCTTCACCGGGGGCGACTCGGAGTACGTCGACGGCCTGCAGCTGCTTGCGAACATGCGGCTCTGCCCGAACGTGCCGGCCCAGCACGCGGTGCAGACCGCGCTCGGCGGGTATCAGAGCATCGAGCGGCTGATCGAGCCCGGCGGGCGGCTGCACGAGCAGCGGCGGCACGCGTGGGAGGGCATCACGTCGATCCCGGGCGTGGACTGCGTGCGGCCGGACGGTGCGCTCTACCTCTTCGCCCGGCTCGACCCGGCCGTGCACAAGATCCGCGACGACGAGCAGCTGATAATCGACCTGCTCGAACAGCAGAACCTGCTGCTCTCGCACGGCAGCGGCTTCAACCTGGACACGCCGGACCACATCCGGATGGTTTTCCTCGCTCCGCCTGATGTGCTTGACGACGCGATAAACCGGCTCGGGATCTTCCTCTCCACCTACCGTCAGTAGCTGATGGTGGAGATGGCCGCAGACCGGGTAAGAATCGGTCATGTTCGTAATTCGTGAGAAGTTCTTCTCCATCGGTGACGACTTCGACGTGCTCGACGGCGACGGCAACAAGGTGCTTCACGTCGACGGCAAGGTGCTCAGCGTCCGGGACAAGGTCGTGATCGAGGACCTGACCGGGCAGGAGGTCGCGAGCGTGCACCGGCACCTGGTGGCGCTGCGGCCGACCTACGAGATCCGCATCGGCGGCGAGAAGGCCGCCGAGGTCAAGAAGAAGCTGTTCACGCCGTTCCGGGAGAAGTTCACGATCGACGTGCCGGGCCCGGACGACCTGGAGATGAAGGGTGACCTGCTCGACCACGAGTACGTCATCGAGCGCGGCGGCACCCAGGTCGCCGAGGTCTCCAAGCGCTGGCTGACCATCCGCGACACGTACGCGGTGGAGGTCACCGCGGGCGAGGAGCCGCTGCTGGTGATCGGCGCGGTGCTGGCGCTCGACCTCGCCCTGGAGCGCGCGGAGAAGAAGAAGGAAGAGAAGGACAAGGACTAGCGGAAAGCGGTGGCGGTACGCCGTCACCGCTCCCACCGCGAAGCCCTGCCCACCGGCTCTATAGACAGAGGCGCGGTCAGATGACTGTCTCTGTGGCGCGCACCGGCCTGCCGAACAGCCAGCCCTGAGCGAGGTCGCAGCCCTGGGCGCGCAGCCAGTCGCGCTGCGGCGCGGTCTCGACGCCCTCGGCCACCACGCGCAGGCCGAGCGCGTCCGCCATGGCCAGCACGGCGCGGACGATCGACTCGTTCGCGGCGCTGCTGCCGATCTCGCTGACGAACGAGCGGTCCAGCTTCACGATGTCGACCGGCAGCAGATTCAGGTAGCTGAGTGACGAGTACCCGGTGCCGAAGTCGTCTACCGCAAGCGTGACGCCGAGGTCGTGCAGCGCCTTCAACGCGGC
Source organism: Catenuloplanes sp. NPDC051500 (assembly GCF_044454585.1). Classification (NCBI taxonomy): domain Bacteria; kingdom Bacillati; phylum Actinomycetota; class Actinomycetes; order Micromonosporales; family Micromonosporaceae; genus Catenuloplanes; species Catenuloplanes sp. NPDC051500. The sequence goes on along the minus strand of NZ_JBITDX010000014.1, from coordinate 159,239 downwards.
CAGCGCGGTCTCGGTGTCCTCCATGACGCCGGACTCGGTGATCTCCAGCCAAAGCGCGTCCGGTGGCAGGCCGGTGTCGGCGAGCACGTCGCGGACCACGCCGACCAGGTCGTGATCGCGCAGCTGGCGGACTGACACGTTTACCGAGATGTGCAGCGGACGGCCGTGCTCCCTACGCCAGGCGGCGACCTGGCCGGCGGACTCGCGCAGCAGCCAGGCGCCGGACTCGACGATCAGGCCGGTCTCCTCCGCGACCGGGATGAACCGCAGCGGCGTGACCGGGCCCAGCTCCGGGTGTTCCCAGCGCATCAGCGTCTCGAAGCCGTCCAGCTCACCGCTGTCCAGCGCGATGATCGGCTGGTACGTCGCGTACAGCTCACCGCGTTCGAGCGCGCCGCGCAGCGCCTGCTCCAGCTGCAGCCGGTCCCGGACCTCGTCGCGCAGTGAGGAGTCGAAGAGCGCGTAGGTGTTCCGGCCGGAGCCCTTCGCCTTGTACATCGCGGTGTCCGCGTCCCGGATCAGCTCCAGCGCCTCCGCGCCGCCACCGGTGCGCGCCACCCCGATCGAGGCGGAGACGACCACGCTGCCGACCGACAGATCGAACGGCCTGGCGAACAGGTCAAGCACCCGGGCCGCGACCGCCTCCGCGAGCACTGTGTGCGACGGGCTGGCGAACGCGATGACGAACTCGTCGCCGCCGATCCGGCAGATCAGGTCCGCGCCGCGCACGTGCTCGCTGAGCCGGCCGGCGACCGCGCAGAGCAGCTCGTCGCCGACGTGATGCCCCCAGTGATCGTTGATCATCTTGAACCGGTCGAGGTCGATGAAGAGCAGGCTGATCTGCTTGCCGTTCTCGAGTGCCGCCTCGCTCCACTCCGTGATCGACTCGGTGAGCAGCTCCCGGTTCGGCAGGTCGGTGAGCGCGTCATGGGTGGCACGCCTGCGGGTCGCGCTCTCGGCGCGGGCCCGGGAGTCGTTCGACCTGACCACCCGGAACAGCACGGCGAACACAAGCAGCGCGCAGAGCGTGGCCCGGACCACGCCATCCAGCACACCGCCGATCGGCTCGACGGTGGTCACGATCACCGGGACCAGCACCACAAGCGCGATCACCGCCGTCCGGAGCGGGGACAGCGCGCTTACCACAGTCTGCTGCGGCTCGGTGAGCGTGCGCATCGACGGGTGCGTGGTCGCGGCCCCGAACAGCAGGAACGAGGTCGTGTAGAGCACATCGACCAGGTGCGGCGAGATGTCGGCAAGCGCGCCGTCGCGGATCGTGTAGAGCAGATCGCCGCTCAACAGGCTGCCCGCGCCGAGGATGAGCAGCCAGAGCGCCGGAGCGCGGGCGCCGCCGGCCAGTGCGAGCTGCGCGACAAGCACGATCAGCACCACGTCGATGACCGGGAAGAACGAGTTCGCGAACCGCAGCGCGGGCAGCCCGGTCTGCGCGATCGACGGTGCCACCAGGTAGGTCCACGCCATGAACGCGGACGCCACGCCGACAAGTGCCGCGTCCACCCAGGCGGGGTCGTCCCGGTCGGCGTGGCGGCGGCTCAGCAGGTCGGCGAACGCGTACGCCGCCACCAGATAGCCGGGCACCACGAACGCGTCCGGGATCAGCGCCGCCGCGGTCGGCGGCGAGACGGCCGCGCCCGGCACCGTCACCCGCGTGATCAACCCGGCCAGGAACAGCAGGCCGGCCAGGCACAGGTGCCGCCACGGCGCCCGGTCCTCAGGCAGCGCGACCCGGAACGTGCCGTAGCCGACCGCCGCCATCCCGGCAAGCGTGCCGGCCAGACCCAGCGGCGCGCGCAACGCCTCCGGCCCGGCCACGGCCAGTCCCACGATCATCACCGCGGCCGCGACAAGCAGCCACGTCAGGGTCCCGTCACTCGCCGGCAGCGGGCCCTGATCCGCGGGCGCCGGTGGGCGCTCAGGGGCGGTGCGCGCCAGCGGACGCACTGGGGTCATATCGCCCCGATCGGCACCGACGCCACCTGTCTTAGCCGGTTTCGCCCACCGGCCGAAAATGTCGGGGGTCGGCGCTAGCGTGCGCGTGTGACTGAGACATCCGCGGGACGACTCCCGACCGCTGAGGAAGAGGACCGGTTCTGGGCGCTGGTCGAGGGCGCGTGGGCCGAGCTGGGCGACGAGCCGGCCGCGCTCCGGCGTGCCCTGCTGACCCGCGACCCGTCCACCGACGCGGAGAGCGAGCAGCTCTACGCGATCGACGCCTGGCTTGACCGGTTCCTGGAGCGGCTGCGGGCCGCAAGCGCAGACCTCTCACCCGCGGAGCTGACCGCGCTGGACCGGGTCGTGGAGCGCGCGCTCTACGACCTCGACCGCGCCGACATCCACGAGGTGACCGACGGCTCCGACGACGGCTTCCTCTACGCGCGCGGCCACATCGTGGCACTCGGCCGCGAGTTCTACCAGGCGGTCCGGCGTGATCCGCGGATGGCGGTGCTGGACGGCGAGTGCGAGTCGATGTGCTACTTCTTCGCCCACCTGCACAGCGAGCGCGTCGACGGCGACTGGCCCGACACCGGCTCCGGCATCTCCCGCGAGTCCGGCAACAACAGCGCGGGCTGGCCGTCCTAGACGGCATTCACGCTTCACCGAAGGATCCCTCACGTGGCGGGGCCGACCCTTGGCTCATCACCGGCGACCCACGGCTGGGCGCCGCCACAGGAGGGGACAACAGACAATGACAACCCATCAGGGGGTACGGCGACGCGCGCTGATCATGCTGGCTGTGCTGGGCGCCGCCATGCTGGGCGTGCCGTCCACCGCGCAGGCAGTGCCGGGCGCCACAGTGGTCTCGACGCCGTCGATCACCGACTCGGACACCAAGTCAAGCGTCGCGGTCTGCCCGGCCGGCACGCTCGTGCACGGCGCCGCCGGCCGGATCGTCAACGGCGGCGGCGTCGTGTCGATCACCGACATGGTGCCGAGCCCGGCGCTGACCTCGGTGCGCGTCCAGGGCGTGGAGAACGACGCGTACGCGCCGGACTGGCGCGTCATCGCGATCGCCGTCTGCGGGCCGGACAACGGGCACGGCCTGAGGCGCTGCGCGGAGCTTGGCGCGTAGCGATTCGGCCTCCGGGTGGCCGAGGTCGTCGAGGATCCGCTCGGCGGCGCGCCAGGCCCCGCGGGCGGCGGTCACCTCACCGGCGGCCTCGTGCGTATCGCCCAGGTGGGCGAGCACGAGGCCCTCGGCGTGCCGGTCCCCCATGTCCCGGAACAGCTCGAGCGCCCGGCGGCCGGCGCCGGCCGCACGCCCACCGATGCGCACGACGACGTCCTCAAGCACCTGGAACTCCACGGTCATCGCGTCCATCACCCCCGCCCAGCCTGCCGTGCCACCCCGCTCCCGTCCCCGTTCCTGTCGCCGATCCGGCTCCCGGAACCGGCCGGAAGCGGCTGTGGGACGGTTGGGCAGGGCGTGCACCGATGTCACACCGGCGACCCTGAGCTGTCGAAACAGTCCAGGCCGATCGCGGTCAGGAAGTCGGCGGGGTCGAAGCGGGCGCCGAGGGAGGCTACGCCCGGGGTGGCGCCGTGACCGGCGAGGAGACGGGTGGCCGCCTCGACGACAAGGGGTGCGGTGATCGCGTAGATGTCGTGGCCGCGCGCGACTGCACGCCGTTCCCCGGACGCGGAGCGGGTGACCACCTCGACAAGGAACGACTGGCCGTGGTCGGTGAACGCGCCTGAGGCACGCAGGTCGGCGACCGCGTTCGTGGTCATGAACGTGGCGATCTCGGGGGTGTCCAGGTGGGTGGGGATGGTGGCGCTGTCCGCCATGGTGAACTCGCCAATCACCTGCCGCGTGCCGATCGGGGGCGGGAACGTCCACTCGGTGTGCGGGGCGTCGCCGTCGAGGAGGCGCAGGCGGCCGCCGGTGTAGGCGATCCGGCGTCCGTCGCGGCGCTGGGCGGAGACACGGCCGGTGGCCCGGGTGCCCGGCGTGGGATGCCAGCTGCTCAGCGCGTACCCGATGAGGATCTTCTCGGTGTGGGGTAGGTGTGTGGCGGTGGCCAGCAGGTCGGCGAGGCCGCCGAAGAACGCGGCGGCGGGGACGATCGGGACGGGCGCGTCCGCGTAGGCGGTGAGCGTGTCGGTCACCACCTCGATCTCCGCTGTCACGTCCAGGTAGGGGAGCCCGGCCCGGATCGCCGCGTCGATTGCGGGCGCGGCTGTGGCAACGAACGGGCCCGCACAGTTGATCACGGCGTCGGCCTGCTGAAACGCGTGGTCCAGGTCGGTGTCACGGGTGCACGGGATCGGCGTCAGGCCGCGCCGGCGCAGCTCCGCGATCACGAATCCGCCGGTGTGGCCGGTGCTGCCGAGGACGGCTACTCGCTTCGTCATGACGACAAGCCTGATGGGTGTGGCCGGCGCGGGACAGTGTCCGGAACGACGCGACCCGTACAGTTTCGGACATGACCACCGTCGCCGTGGCCGTCACGGACGGCACGCCGCTGTTCGAGCTGGCCGCCGCCTGCGAGGTGTTCGGCGTCGACCGGGACCTGGCACGACCGTGGTACGACCTGACCGTCTGCGGCGACGACGGCGCACGGGTCGGCGGCTGGCTCACCGCGGGGATCCGGCACGGCCTGGACGCGCTGGCCGGCGCGCACACAGTGATCGTGCCGTCGATCGGCGACCTCTCGACGGTCTCGCCGGCGCTCGTCGACGCGGTCCGCACCGCGCACGCGGCCGGCGCCCGGGTGGCGTCGCTCTGCACAGGCGCGTTCGTGCTCGCCGCAGCCGGGCTCCTGGACGGCCGCCGGGCCACCACGCACTGGGCGCACACAGATCTTCTGCAAGCACGGCATCCGGCGGTACGGGTCAATCCCGACGTCCTTTACATCGACGAGGGTGATGTGCTCACCTCCGCCGGGAAGGCCGCCGGCATGGACCTCTGCCTGCACCTGGTTCGCGCCGACCACGGCACCGCGGTCGCGAACGCGCTGGCCCGCACGCTTGTCGTACCCCCGCACCGGCCGGGCGGCCAGGCCCAGTTCATTCCGGCGCCGGTCACCCACGGCCGCGACCACGTGCTCGGGGCGCTGCTCCCCTGGGCGCTGGCCCGCCTCGACCGGCCGCTCAGCGTCACCGACCTGGCCCGGCAGGCGGGGATGAGCGCGCGCAACCTGGCCCGCCACTTCCACGCGGTGACCGGGACGAGCCCGCTGCGCTGGCTCCTCACCCAGCGGGTACGCCACGCGCAGGAGCTCCTCGAGACCACGGACCTGAGCATCGAGCAGATCGCCGGCCGCACCGGCATGGGCACCTCCACCACCCTGCGCCGCCACTTCACCACGCACCTCGGACTGCCACCCGAGGCGTACCGGCGGACATTCAGGCCGTGAGCCGTCGCGCGGTTGCCGGACCTGGCACCGGTGCGCCGTACCCTCGGATCATGACTGTGGAATCGGTGTGGGACTACCCGCGACCGCCGCGCCTGGAGCGGACCGGCGCGCGGGTGACCGTCGCCCACGGCGGCGTGCTTGTCGCGGAGAGCGTGAACTGCTGGCGGGTGCTGGAGACGTCGCATCCGCCGGTCTACTACATCCCGCGGGCCGACATCACGGACGGGCTGCTGCAGCCGGGCGAGGGCCGCTCGTTCTGCGAGTTCAAGGGCTGGGCGAGCTACTGGGACCTGGTGACGCCGGGCTCGCGGGTGGCGCAGGCCGGCTGGTCCTACCAGGAGCCGACGCCAGGGTACGGCGCGATGACCGGCGCGGTCGCGTTCTATCCGAGCCGGGTCGACGAGTGCCGGGTGGACGGCGAGGTGGTACGCGCGCAGGAGGGCGACTTCTACGGCGGCTGGATCACCGAGGGGATCGCCGGGCCGTTCAAGGGCGGGCCGGGGACGAGCGGGTGGTGAGGAACGCGAGCGAGCTGTCCGAAGGACTTCGTGCTGCCGTTGCCGGCCACGCTTGACCTGGCCGGCGCGGCACCGCTGATGTGCGCGGGCCTCACCATGTTCTCCGCGCTGCGTGAGTGGCGGGCCGGCCCCGGCACCCGGGTCGCGATCGCCGGGCTGGGCGGGCTCGGCCACCTCGGCGTCAAGCTGGCCGCCGCGATGGGCGCGCGGGTCACAGTGCTCAGCCGCGATCACGCGCGGGAGGCCGATGCCCGCCGCTTCGGCGCGGCCGCGCTGCACACCGTGGCGGACGCGCCCCGCGCCGCGCTCGACCTGATCATCTCGACCGTCTCCGCGGTCACCGACCAGGCGCCGCTGCTCGACCTGCTCGATGTGGACGGCACGCTGGTGATGGCCGGCGCGCCCCCGGCACCGCTGAGCGTCCCAGCCGGGCACCTGATCACCTGGCGCCGCCGGGTGGCCGGCTCGTCAATCGGCGGCCTTGCCGAGTCCCGGGAGATGCTCGACTTCTGCGCCGCACACGGGATCGAGGCGGAAACCGAGATCATCCACGCGGATCAGATGGGTACGGCGTTCGCGCGCCTGGACGCGGCCGACGTCCGCTACCGGCTGGTGCTTGACGCGTCGACGTTGTAGACGATCCGTCGATCGGCGCACGTTAGGCTGCGCCGTCCGATCACCGTTCAGAAGGACCACACCACATGCCGACATGGCACGAGCTTCGCGAGCACGCGCGCACCGCCTACCGCCTGACGAAGGAGGACGATCACGGGTTCGCGCTCATCTGGCAGTACGAGTCCGGGCGCTCCCAGCAGATCTCGGTCCGTCACTTCTCGTACTGCGAGCAGGACTGGGTGGAGTTCCGCAGCTACGTCTGCAAGGCGGACGAGATGTCGCCGCGGGCCGCGCTCCGGAAGAACGAGGACTTCACCATCGGCGCGCTCGCCACCGACGCGGACGGCGACTACTTCCTGATCCACCAGGCACCGCTGTCCACGCTGGATCCGGATGAGTTCGCGTTGCCGCTGCGCGCGCTTGCCACCACCGCGGACACGCTTGAGAAGCAGCACTCCGAGCGGGACGACTTCTGATGACCGAGGTCTTCGTCCCCGCCGACTGGGCGGACCGCAAGCCCGGCCCCAAGCACTGGACCGGGGACGCACGCAGCGACGACCCGGCCGCCCGCAAGGTCCACGCGCCCACCGCAGCCGGGATCGGCGACGGCAAGGCGTTCCTGTTCCTGTTCGGCTACAAGACCGCCGGCACCCAGGACCCCGGCATGATGGCCGCGGAGCTCGCCGAGATCGACGACGACGTGGCAGTGCTTCGCGGGGCCGGCTACACAGTGGTCGTCGACACCCAGGCCACCCGCGACGACCTGCTGGACGCGGTCGCCGGCCGCGGCCTCGACGACCTCGTCCCGGCCGGCATCTACTGGAGCTCGCACGGCGGCGCCGACGGCAGCCTGGAGACCTGCGACGGCACGCTCGTCACGCTCTCCGACGTGGACACCGCGACGGTCTCCCCCGGGCTGCGGCTGATGGTGCTCGGCGCCTGCTACGTCGGCGCCTACGCCCCCGCCTGGCGTGCCGCGCTCGGCGGCCACCCGCTTGTCGCCGGCTGGGGACGCCCGGTTACGCTGCAGCGCGCCATCGACTTCCTTGAGGAGGGCCGCGACTCCGACGTCGGCCTCGACGACCTGATCAAGGAGTGGCTGCTCACCGACGCGCCACTGCCGCCGAACCCGGCCAACGCCTCCTCCGGCCTCGCGCCGGCCGCGGTCGCGTCGGGCAGGATCGGCCGCCTCAAGCAGCGCATGCCGACGATCGCGGAACGGCTCGGCGCGGGCTGGGCCGAGCACGACAACCACGTGGACATCACGGTTCCGCTGCCCGCCGGGCGTACCCACGTGGTCCAGATCTTTCTGATCGACGGCACGGATCCGTTCGCCGAGGGCGTGACGCTGTGCGGCATGGAGGCCGACGTCGGCCCGACCTCGCCGCTGATCACGCCGGAGACGCTGCTGCGCGCCGCCGGACATCCCGGCTACGGGCGGGTCGCGCTGGTCACCGGCCCGACCGGCGTCCCGCAGATCGTCACGCAGTCGTTCACGCCGCTTGCCGGCACGTCCACCCAGCAGCTCGCCGCGCGGTGCTACCAGGTGGCACAGCAGGCGGACGCGCTCGAATTCGCCATCTTCGGCATCGACGGAAGCTGACACCCCGGGCGCCCGCCCTCAAGCGGGCGCCCGCACACCCCTTACCACCAGATTTTCCCGCTTCCGCGGTGGTCCGGCCCGCACGCTCCCGCGGGCACCGGTTCCGCGTCCGGCCAGGAAAGACCAACGCTAGAGTCAGACCGTGCAGGTACGTGAATACGACGACGGCGACTGGACACAGGTCTGGACGATCATCCACGACGTGGTGCGCGAGGCCGCGACGTTCCCGTTCGACCCGGACATGACGGAGCAGCAGGCCAGAGCCGTGTGGATCGAGGCGCCTCCCGGGCTGACCGCGGTCGCCGCCGAGGACGGGCAGGTGCTCGGCACCGCGAAGATGGGCCCGAACCGGTCCGGTCCCGGCGCCCACGTCTCGACGGCCAGCTTCATGGTCGCGGCCGGCGCGCGCGGGCGGGGCGTCGGTGACGCGCTGTGCCGTTTCGCGCTCGACTGGGCACGCGGCCACGGCTACGCCGGCATGCAGTTCAACGCGGTGGCCGAGTCGAACACCACTGCGGTGCGCCTCTACCAGCGCCACGGCTTCGAGATCCTCGGCACGGTCCCGCGGTCGTTCGCCCACCCCACGCGTGGCCGCGTCGGCCTGCACCTCATGTACCTGGAGTTCTAAGCCGGGCAGATTCCCGGGTTCCGAGCCGGGCGTCCGAGTCCCCGTCGCCCCGTCACGCATGCCGATCAGGCACCGGCCGGATCCGTACGGTCATGTGATTCAGACCGTTATCCGCACCATTCCGACATGACTTCCGGCGTATGTTTCGGGTGCCCCGGAATCCGCCGACGGATGGTGGCGACATGACCGACATGGCGCGAGACGCATTCATCGATGATGTTCGTAGATATCGGTGCAGACGACGCAAGCCTACATTCATCATTTCGGGCGGCACCGGGCTCGGAAAGACGACAACAATCAACACGCTGTTCGGCCGGCAGGTCGGCGCGGTCGGACATCTCGCCCGCGGCACCGACCGGCCGCAATACTACAAATGGGGTACGCGAGGGCGGCACATCGTCCTGGTCGACATGCCCGGCTTTGGTGATTCCAAGGACCGCGACCAGACCTCGACATCGTCCTACCGCCGGTGGCTGCGCGGCGCCGACGCGTTCATCGTTGTCGTCACCCCACCCCGGCCGGCCTCACTACCGACGCTGCGGGCGGTGAAGGCGCTGCTCAAACACGGTGTCCGGCCCGAGCGAATCGTGTTCGGACTCAACCGGCTGACGCTGATCAACGTGGAGACCGACCACGACCTGGTGCCGCTGGAGATCGGACAGGACGGACCAGCCAAGCCTGAGTTTAGGGCGGCGGCAGACCGCGCGGCCGCAGAGTTCGTCAGCAGTCTGCGGGACGCTACCGGCGCCTTGTTCGGTGGCCACCAGGTGGTCCCGTACGACGCCGTGACCGGGTGGAATGTGCACCCCCTGCTCGGCCGCGCCCTGCGGACACTGCGTTGAAAAGGAGGTACGGAACATGACCGCACCGAGCCAGGAACAGATCCGCGACGTCATCGACCAGCACCGCGCAAGCCTTCCGACTAAACGGAAACCGTGCGTCATCGTCTGCGGCGGCATCGGCGCCGGAAAGACGACGACAATCAACACGCTGTTCGGCGCGGACGTCGGCGCGGTCGGCCATTTCTCCCGCGGCACAGCACAGGACGAACTGTACGAGTGGGAGTCGCACGGCGAGCACCTCGACGTCGTCGATCTGCCCGGGCTCGGCGACACCAAGGAACGGGACCGCGAATACCGTGACATGTACCGGCGGCGGGTCGAGGGCGCGCACGGTTTCATAGTGGTCACGACGCCGCCCCGCCCGGCGAGTCTGCCGACGCTGCGCACCGTCACGCTGCTGCTCGGGTGCGGCGTCCCGGCGGAACGCATCGTCATCGCGTTCAACCGGTTGAGCATGCTCAACGTGGAAATCGACGGCGAGCTGATGCCTGTCGAGATGGCCGGGCTCGGCGGCCCGCTCGATCCGGAGGGCCGGGCCCGGGTGGAGGAGGCCCGCGCCGCCCTGCTGTCCGATCTCCGCGCCGGAACCCGCAACCACGCGTTCACGCTCGCGCAGGTCGTGCCGTACGACGCGCTGAGCGGCTGGAACCTATACGGCGTGCTTGGCGCGGTCCTGGCCGGGCTGCCCGGCGACACACTGCCGCCGTGGCGCGACGCGGTAAGCACCGCCGCCGCCCGCGCCGTCGAGAAGCAGCGCAAACGGTCGGCGCGGGAGCGGAAGCACATCGCCGAATTGGAGGCCCGGATCCACCAGCTCACCGCGGACGAGTATCGGTACTTCGTCCGGCGGAAGGAGGTGTCCGAGGCCGGTGACCGGGGCAGCAACGAGACCGTGAAGGCCGCCGCCGCGCACGAACGCAGCATCAGCGACCGGTTCGGTGACGCCGTAACCCGCTGGACCGGCTCCCGCACGGCCGGCGACGTCGCCCGCGTGGCCGTCTCGGTCTTCCTCGGCAGATGACTCGGAGCAGCTGATGGACCTGAACACCGCCCTGCAACTGACCCTCAAGGCACACCGGATCTACCGGACCATCAACGACTTCGTGTCGGACACGCAGGAGACCTTGAAAGGCCACGCCGGACGCGAGTACGAGACCGCGAGGGCGCACATCGACAACGCGGCGCGGAACCCGTCACGCGCGCGGGACGAGCTCAACAGCGCCCACAGCGCGCTGGACCGGGTGCATCGCACCTAGCGGGACTATGCCCGGGGCCAGCAGGGCCTGCTCTGGCACCTCATCGTGGTCGGGAACATCCGGCGGTCACGCGAGGTCAAGGGTTACGAGGAGGCCTGCGCGGCCGCGCTGATCGAGGCGGCGATCCTCCGGTAGCTCGGAGACTCGGTCAACGCCGCAACCACTGTACGTACTGCGCTTGAGTACTTCGACCAGTTCGCCCGCGCCGAGATCGACGAGTACGTCGGCCGCGAGTCCTGGACCGACCACAACGGCATTCCCTACCTGCCGGACACCACCGAGCTCAGCACACGGCACCGGCAACTGCGGTCGCGGATCGCACAGAACCTCTGACCAGCGCGGCGGCGCCGTACGCGGATGGCCGAGAATGGGGTGTGATCATTCCGAGTGACAGTGAGATCCGGGGCCTGCACGAGCGGCACGCGCCGAGTGCCGAGGCGTTCGAGACGGTGTGGACGCACTGTGAGATCGTCTGCGCGATCGCGGAGCAGCTGATGGACGGGCTGAAGGACCACGATCTCGACCGCCCGCTGGTACGGGCCGGCTGTCTGCTGCACGACATCGGCGTCTACCGGCTCTACGGCGTGGACGGGCGGCTGGACGGCCGCAACTACGTCACGCACGGGCTGCGCGGCGAGGAGCTGCTGCGCGAGGAAGGGCTTCCGGACGCGCTGTGCCGGATCTGCGCGCATCACACCGGGGTCGGCATCAGCCGGGAGGACGTGCTGGCGCAGGGGTTGCCGCTGCCACCGGCCGACTACCTGGCGACCACGCCCGAGGAGCGGCTGGTCATGTACGCGGACAAGTTCCACAGCAAGAAGACGCCGCCGGTGTTCAACACCGCCGAGTCGTTCGCCGCGTCGATCCTGCGGTTCGGAGCGGACAAGCCGGGCCGTTTCGACGCGCTCCGCGGGGAGTTCGGCGAGCCGGATCTGACGCCGCTCGCCCTCAGATACCGGCACGCGGTCATCTGAGGGCGAGCGGTCGGGTAGGCCGTGGTGCTACAGCGACACGGTACGGCCGCCGAGCGTCATGACCAGCCGCCCGTCCGAGGCGAAGGACCAGGCCAGGGCGCCGGTGTAGTTCGCGCACCGGGAGCCGTTGGACCCGGACCAGAACTGGTTGGAGCTGTCCGAGTTGCCGATGATCCGGTCGTTGGTGCCGCTGCCGCTGCGGCAGGACGTGTTGTTCCGGAACACCGAGCTGCCGGCGTCGAAGTTGAAGTTGCGCTCGGTGTTGTCGATGCTCAGGTTGTTCGAGATCGTCATGCTGCCCGGGTTGCTGTTGTAGGTGAACCCGTGCTTGCCGTTCTTGTAGGCCACGCTGCGCAGCACCGTGTGGTTGACGCCGATGTCCTCGCCGCCGAGCTTGTAGCCGTTGCGGTCGCCGTTGCCGTTCGTGGTGCCGTTCGACAGCGTGCCGTTGCTGTAGGCGAGCGAGTCCTCGATGGTGACCGTGCCGATCGGGCCGGTGTCCGACTTGGTGTAGAGGTCCCAGCCGTCGTCAATGTTGTTGTGCGACACCGTGTAGCGAAACACGTTGCCCGGCCCGGCGGTCAGCTTGGCCGCGAAGCCGTCCGCGTCCTCGCCGTCCGAGTCCGCATTGTCGTGCGACTCGGAGCTGAGGATCAGGTTGTTCGCCGGCCACGCGCTGTTCGGCGTGTCCGCGGCGATCCGGGAGATCTGCAGGCCGCTGTCCCGGTTGTAGCGGGTGATCACGCGCTCGATGATGTTGTTGCTGCCGCCGACGAAGATGCCGTTGTCACCGGCGCGCTCGACGACGATCCCGTACACCCGCCAGAAGTTGCCGTTGACCGCGAGCCCACGGGCCGCCGGGTCCTCGGCCTGGCCGGAGAAATTCAACACCGGAGTCTCGCCGGGGTACGCCTGGAGCGTCTTCCGCGCGGACGACGTGCCGTTGTTACCGGCCGCGATCGTGAGGGTCGCGGACGAGCTGTAGGTGCCGCCGCGCAGGTAGATGGTGCCGCCCGCGCCGATCCGGGTGATCGCGGACGCGACGGTTGTCGGCGCCGCGATCGTCCCGGCCGCGGTCGCACTGCCGGTCGGTGACGCGTAGAGCGCATTCCCCGCGGGCGGCGGCGTGGTGACCGGCGGCGTCGTCGGGGCCGGGGTGGTCGGGGCGGGAGTTGTCGGAGCAGGCGTGGTCGGCGTGGGCGTGCTGCCGCCACCGGTGGTGACCGTGACGTCGTCGAAGCCCGCGGACGCGAACAGCGTCTGCAGCCCGATCCGCCCGGCGGACGCGACAGTGCTGGTCCCGGAGCCGACGGCAGCGCCGTCCACGCTGCCGCTCACCGTGCCGCCGGTGACAGTGAGACTGAGCGTGTACCAGCTGCCGGTCGCGACCGTCCGGGACGCGGTGCCGAGCACTGTGACGTTGCCGCTGTTCACGGCCTGCAGCTGGGCCTGGTTGCCGGGCAGCAGCGCCAGCCGGTAGTAGGTGGTCGAGCTGGTGGCGCGCGCCAGCAGCCCGACGACGCCGCCGGAGCCGAACGACAGCGGCTTGACCCGCGCGGACACGGTGTAGTCGGTCCAGGACGCGTCGCCTGCGAACTCGCGCGCGTTCTCACTTCCCGCGTTGGTCTGCCGGAGCGTCTGCGAGCCGTCCGCGGTGACGGTCCAGGTGCCGCCGGACTTCGACCAGCCGCTTGTGCTGCCGCTCTCGAAGTCGGCGGTGAACACCGTGGCCGCGTCCGCACCTGTCACGGTCACCGCGAGCGCGGCGGTGACAAGCGCGGCGACCCCTCCGGCGACCGCCAGCCGGCGGCGTGCGAGGGCATGGGGAACTGGAGCCATGGGTGGGTTTCTCCTTGTCGCAACGCGGAGCGCCGCCGGACGTGGAAACGGTCTCCGGCACGGGAGACGGCGTGCGTCCACGGGGCGTTTCCGGCGGCCTCCGGGACGGATCTTCTACGTCGGATACTTCACCCGGTGATACACGCCGGTCAATAACTCGGGTGTGCAGGTTTGTTGCAGGTCAGCGCCGCCGGAGGCGCCGGGCCAGACCGAACGCGAGCGCGCCGAGCACAAGCACGCCCGCACCGGCGGCCACGACGATCCGGGCGGTGGTGGAGTCCTGAGCCGGTGCCGCTTCGGCGGAGGGGGACGGCGACGGGGACGCGGAGGGCGACGGTGCCGGAACGACCGAGGCGTAGCGGAGGATCGGCTGGTCGTCGCCCTCGGAGACGGTGAGCAGGGCCTTTCCGTCCGGGCTGTAGGTGATCGCCTCGCCCTGCGGCTCGTTCGGCAGCGGGATGCGCTCCGGGGTGCCCTCGGTGACGGCCTTGACGACGTCGCCGTCCACGACCGGGAACTCGAACGCGTCCGCGTACGTGCGCAGGACCACCCGGGTGCCGTCAGGTGAGACAGCGCCGCCGGTGACCACAAGCCGCCCGGCGAAGCCGAACGGGTTGGCTGTCGACGTGTCCGGGATGCGGAACGAGCCGGCCTTGCGCAGCACGTCACCGTCCGCGACGTACAGGCCGGCCCGGATCGGGTCCTTGGTGACGATGATCGGGGTGCCGTCGCCGTCGAGGAGCAGCGCCTCCGCGTTGTGCGCGCCGTCCGGGTAGGTGTGGCGTCGCAGCTCGGGCTGCTTGGCGCCGGGGGCGAGGCGCCACAGGCCGACCGTCTCACGCACGCTGTCGTTGTCGCCGATGTCGCCGACCCAGACCGTGCCGTCCGGGGCGAGCGCGAGATCCTCGGTGTCGCGCGGCTCGGACGGGTAGGCGACCGCGCGTGCCACGTCGCAGGCCGCGTCCAGGAAGAAGATCCGGCGGGCGGCCGGGTCGTCAGCGCCGTCGTTGACCGTGACGTAGCCGTCCGCGGTGGCAGCGAGCCCGGACAGCTCGGCGAGCCGACCGTCCCCGACCGTGCACACCGGCTCCGGCCCCGGGGCGGCGAACCCGCCACTGAACAGCATCACGCCGCTGAGCTGCATTACCAGGACCGCGAGCGCCGACTTCACCAGATCATCCTTCCATGCCGGGCGGATCGGGGCGGCGGCACGGCGTACCCTCTAGATTTATGTTCATCAATCTTTTGGTCATCGCATCGCTCGCCGTCGCGCCGTCCACCGCGGCGCCGCCCAGGGCACAGGTCCACACCGCCGGGCGGGTCGTCGCGGACGGCGGCGTGCTGCGGTACAGCTGGCCGGGCGTTTACTTCGAGGGCCGGTTCCGGGGCACGGGTGTCGGCATCGTGCTTGACGACGCGGCCAACGACTATGACGTGGCGGTCGACGGGGTGACTGTCGCAACGCTTGTGATGCCGGGTGCGGTCACCCACCGCGTCGACGGGCTGACGCCCGGCACGCACACGGTCAGGGTGGTGAAACGCACGGAGAGCCCGTGGGCGTCGGGGGCCTTCAAAGGATTCACCGGCGACATTCTGCCGGCGCCGAGGGCACGCCCGCGGCAGATCGAGTTCATCGGCGACTCCTACACGGCCGGGTACGGCAACGAGTCCACCACCCGCGACTGCACCGGCGACGAGGTCAACCGGACCACGAACGCTGATCGGAGCTTCGGCGCGCTGTCCGCCCGCACTCTTGGCGCGGACTACCAGCTGAACGCGTTCTCCGGGCGTGGCATGGTCCGCAACTACAACGGCGGCGAGCCCGGGACCAGCTACCGCACCTACTACGACCGTGCGCTGCTGGCCGTGAACGGGGACGTGTGGGCCCGGCCGCGTTCGTGGCGGCCGCAGCTGGTCGTGGTCGGTCTGGGCATCAACGACTTCTCCACAGCGATCAACCCGGGTGAGCCGTGGACGCCGGAGTCCCGCGCCACGGCGTACCGCGAGGCGTACCACGGCTTCCTGGACCTGCTGCGGGCCCGGTACGGCGAGCGCGCCGTCATCGTGGTGAGCAGCACGGACGGTGCGCCGGGCTTCGCCGAGGAGGCCGCGCGCGTGGTGTCCGAGCGTGCCGACCTGGTCCGGCTGTGGCACTACCCGGGCGAGGGCCTGGACTACGGCGGCTGTCACTGGCATCCGTCGCTTGCGGACCACCGGCTGATCGCCGAGCGGCTTTTGACGTTCGTGGACGGTCTTCCGCTGCGGTGGTGAACCTCGGGCCGTCGCGCACGTCTAACCCCGGTGTCAGGTCCCCCATCTAGGAGGAGCACGTGAGAATGAAGCGACACGCACGGCGTACCGCGGTCATCGCGGCGGCCGCGGCGGCCCTCACGCTCGGCACGGCCGGGGTGGCACAGGCCACCCCGGCGACCGGCGAGGTTTCCGGCACGATCCTCGCTGAGTGGGACGCGTTCGGGAAGCACTACGTCCACCGCCTGGTCTACCTTGGCGAGGACTCCGCAACCGGCTGGCACTACCACGACGGGATGCTCTACGCCCGCGTCGTGCAGGGGCAGCTCCACCACTACGACGCGACGTGCTCCGAGGATGTACCGGGCCCGCGCGACTACTACCGCGCCGGCCAGTTCATCGTCGAGCCGGACGGGCCCGGCCACGTCCACATAGGCATGAACCGGGGCTCCGAGCAGGTGATCCTGGACGTGCTCTACGCGCTGCCGATCGGCGCGCCGCTCTCCCGGGACGCCCCGGCCCCGGGCTGCGAACTGCCGTGACGCGCGGTGTGCCGCGGCCTCCCCCGGGACCGCGGCACACCACAGTTCAGAACCGGAAGAACCGATAATCGCCGACGGTACGGAAGCCCGCACGCTGATACACAGGTTCGCCCTGGCTGCTGGCCTGCAGGGTGATCACGCGCGCGCCGGCGTCCCGGGCGGTGCGCAGCGCCACGGCGGTGAGCGCGGAGGCGATGCCGCGCCGCTGGTAGGCGGCAAGCGTGGCCACGCAGAACAGGCCCGCAACGTCGCCGTCGATAAGCACGGACGTGGTGGAGACGGTACGGCCGTCCATCCGCCCGGCCAGCCGGACCAGCGTGCCGCGCGGCGGCCGGTAGCCTGCCTCCCGCTCGGTGACGAGGTCAAGCGCGTCCTCCGGCAGGCCGTTCGGGGCCGCGTAGCCGCGCACGTAGTCGTGCAGGTCGCCCGGCTCGCCGATGGTCAGGCCGTCCACGGTGGGCACGCCGGGCAGCGCGGTCAGGTCGCGGGCCATGATCGGTACGCTGCCGGCCGCGGTGGCGCCGTGGGCTTCGAGGGCCTCCGCGGTGCCGGGATCGCTGTCCGCGCCGACCCACCAGATCCAGCGGGTGCCGGCCAGGCGCTCGTGGGCCTCCTCGATCGCCTCCTTGATCGGCAGGCCGCGTACCCGGGCCACGCCGTTGAGCAGCGCGTGCGGGATGCCGGTGCGGTAGACGGGCAGGTCCGCGTCCGGGTCGCCGGAGCCGCCGTTCCAGCCGAGCCAGTAGGTGCGATTGAGGGCCAGTTGCGGGGCCAGATCGTCGAGTAGTGCGTCGGTCATGCGGCCAGGATGCGCGGGCCCGGCCGGAAGTGCGCTCCTATGACGCAGGACACACACCCCATATCCCGGGTCACATTCGTCGAGCCGTTGTCCGCGTGCACCGTCATAGGGGTCGTGAAGGATCTGTTCTACCACTCGATCGCCCGGTCGCTGCGCTTTGCCGGCTTCGTTTACTGGCACCTGATTGCGAAGCACCGCCACGATTCCGCACACCGGCCGAATTGACTTCGCACCGATTGTCGGCCGCCGTTCTTCTGCTCTGAACCGGTCCCCGGCGGGCGGCGAGCCCGCGGGAGCATGCGGGCCGGACCAGCGCGGGAGCGGGAAATCCGTTGTCGGCTTGTCGCTCGGGAGAGCTACCGCAAGTGTCCTCCGCGGCGTGACGACGTGCGGCGCGACGATCCGTAGCTTTTGTCGCAGCTCGCGGCCATCGGTGGCCGCGAATCGTGCGAAAGGCTCGTCATGCGGTTTGTAGTGCAGCTCATCGCGGTCGCCGCGGTCTCATTCGTCGGCGGTCAGGCGCTGTTGGTGGCGCAGGACAACGTGTGGCTGACGCTCGGGGTCGGCGTGGTCACCGCGGTGCTCGCGACGCTTGTCTACTACTGGGTGGTGCGCTGGACCGAGAAGCGCGAGGTGACCGAGGCGCTTCCGCGGGCGGCCGGCTCCGGGATCACGCGCGGCCTGCTGCTCGGCACGGCGCTGTTCGCCGCGGTCATCGGCAACATCGCGGCCAACGGGGCCTACACGATCCACGGCCTGAGCGACGAGCCGGCGAATGCGGTGGGACTGGCCGGATTCATGGCCGGGGCCGCGGTCACCGAGGAGCTGCTCTTCCGTGGCGTGCTGTTCCGGCACGTGGAGCGGCTGCTCGGGACCTGGCTCGCGTTCGTGCTGTCCGCCGCCGTGTTCGGCGCGGTGCACCTGACGAACCCGAACGCGGACCTGTGGGGCGCGTTCTGCGTCGCGGTCGCCGGCGGCGGCATGCTGACCTCGGCCTACATCGCCACCCGCAGTCTGTGGCTGCCGATCGGCCTGCACTTCGGGTGGAACGTGACCGCGTCCGCGATCTTCAGCACCGAGGTGTCCGGAAACGGTACGCCGAAGGGCCTGCTCGACGCGTCGACAAGCGGAAACGCGTGGATCACCGGTGGCGCGTTCGGGCCGGAGGCGAGCCTGTCGACAGTGCTGGTGGGCGTGCTTGTCACCGCCGTGTTCCTGTGGATGGCGCACCGGCGCGGCACAGTGGTCGCGCCTCGCTGGTCTGTGGCGTCTTCTAAGCTCGCCGGGTGATCGCACTGCGGGACCGGTGGCGGCGGCTCGACGTCACGGTCCGGGACCTGCCGTTCGCGCTGCTGCTGACCGCCGCCGCGCTGGTCCCGGCCTGGCACCGGCACGGGACCAGGATCGGCGACCTGATGCCGACCCGCGACTACGACCTGCTCGGCGTGCTGGTGATCGCGGTCGAGTGCCTGCCGCTCGCGCTGCGCCGGAAGTGGCCCGCGCTGAGCCTCGCGCTGGTCTGCACCGGCTTCGCGTTCGACCAGCTCTTCGGCTACCACACGGTCGGCGGCATCGCGCTCCCGATCGCGCTGATCAGCGCCGGCGCCTACGTGGGCGTGCACCGGGCCGCGACAGTGATCGTGGCGACCGCCGCGTTCCTGGTCCTCGGCGTCGCGCTTGCCCGGCTCGGCCCGACCGACAGCCTCGCCGACTATGCGCTGCTCTACGCGCTGCTTGCCGCGATGTGGGCGGTCGGCGCGTGGCTGCGGCGGACCCGGGCGGCCGAGGCGGACCGGCGCCGGCTCATCGCCGAGGCGACCCGCGAGGCCGAACGCACCCGCATCGCCCGCGAGCTGCACGACGTCGTCACACACCATGTGACAGCGATGGTGGTGCAGGCCGAGGCCGCCCGGTACCTGACCGCCGTGCCGGACAGGCTTGACGAGACGCTTACCGCGGTCACCGACACCGGCCGTCAGGCGATCACCGACCTGCGGCACCTGCTCGACCTGCTCAATCCCGGCCACGGCGGCGAACTGCGGGCGCTTGTCGCACAGACGCGGCGGGCCGGCCAGCCGGTGGAGCTGATCTCGGAGGGAGCCGTCCCGGACGACGTGCTCGTCTACCGGGTGGTGCGGGAGGCGCTGACGAACGCGCTCAAATACGACCACGGCGGCCGGACTGTGGTCACGGTGCGCACCCTGATGTCGGAGGTACACGTGCGGATCAGCAGCGACGGGTCGGGGTCCGGGGCCGCGTCACCCGGCGGCAGCGGACGCGGGCTCGACGGGCTGCGCGAACGGGTCGAGTCGCTGGGCGGCACGTTCTCCGCCGGGCCGGTGACGGGCGGTGGTTTCACAGTCGACGCACGGCTGCCGGCCGGCGGTGCCTCATGATCCGCGTGCTGATCTGCGACGACCAGCCCCTGATCCGAACCGGGTTCGCCACCATCATCGGCGCCCAGCCGGACCTCGAGGTCGTCGCGGAGTGCGGAGACGGCCGGGCAGCTGTCGACCTCGCCTCCTCGCTGCGGCCGGACGTGGTGGTCATGGACGTCCGCATGCCCGGACTCGACGGCATCGAGGCGACCCGGCTGCTGGCCGGGGCGGGGGTCCACTATCCGGTGAAAGTGCTCGTCGTGACGACCTTCAACCTCGACGAGTACGTCTACCAGGCGCTCCGGGCCGGCGCGAGCGGCTTCCTCCTCAAGGACGCACCGCCCGCCCAGCTGCTGCACGGCATCCGCACGGTGGCGGCCGGCGCCGCACTTCTCGCCCCGGAGGTCACCCGCCAGCTCGTCGGCAGGTACGCCGCCCGCATCCGCCCGGCCGACGCCTCCCCCTCGGTGCCGCTGACCGCCCGTGAGCTGGAGGTGCTGCGGCTGCTCGCCACCGGCCTCTCCAACAGCGAGATCGCGACCGCCCTGGTCATCAGCCACGAGACCGTCAAGACCTACGTCTCCCGCATCCTCACCAAGCTCGGCCTCCGCGACCGCGTCCAGGCGGTCGTCTACGCCTACCGCAACGGCCTGGTCACGTGACGGGCGGTTCGACAGCTCATTCCGGCTGGCGGTGTCGAGCGCGGCATCGTCGAGATCAAAACAGGTGCTCGAGGCGGCAGGCTGAGGAGGCGGGCACCCGGGGGTGCCCGCCTCTCGAACGGGGTCAGCTGCTGATCGCTCCGAGGATGGCGGCGTTCGTCGTGCCGTTCGCCGCCCGGTCACCGGCCCGCCGGGCCTGCTCCGGGGTGGCGCCGAGGGAGGCCGCCTTCAGCGTGGCCTCGGTCCTGCGACGCTCGCGCTCGTCGTCCCGCCTCTTCTTGAGCTTGCTCAGGAAACCCATGATCTGAATATCCCCCGCCCCGCATCGGCCAAACGGCTCTTTGGTAGATGCGGCCATCGACTTCTGGCCGATGCGACCCACATCGACGCTTCCCTACCGTCACCTCATGCAGATCGACGGGCCGACGAGCGCCCAGGAGCGCGCCCTCGGGCCAGACCTGGCCCGCGGTTTCATGCTGCTCTTCATCGCGCTTGCCAACACCCACTACTTCCTCCGGGGTACGACTGTGCTCGGCGGATATCCGCAGGACGTGCCCACGGTTGACGCGGCGGTGACGTGGCTGCTGGCCACCTTCGTGGACGGCCGGGCCTTCCCCCTCTTCGGGCTGCTCTTCGGATACGGCGTGGCCCAGATCGCCCGCCGACATCCCACAAGCGCCAGGCGGGTGCTCGCGCGGCGCGCCGGCGTGCTACCTGATGCAGTCGGTCACCTGAGGCGTGCTGTTCACGCCGTTCCGGCTCGACCTGTCCGGCACGCTGTCCGTGACCGGGACCGCGCTTGTCGCGGCCGCGACCTGGTTGTCCACAGTGCTGGCCGCGGACCTGATGCGTCGCCGGGGCCTGCGCGGCCCGTTCGAAACACTTGTCCGGCGGGTGTCCTACGGCCGCCGCACCACGGCACCCGCACCGCCACCGGACCCCGCCGCGGCGCAGAGCCGGGAACGTTCATGACCATCTGCCGGAGGCACGCGTCCCCCACAGCGGCATTCGTTTGTCATTCGGGCCGCGATCGCAGGTTCCTACGGTCGGACCATGACCACGATGACCGCGCTCCACGACACCCACGCCCGGGACGTCCTGCGGTTCCTGCGCGCCCTCACGCGCGACCCCGACCTGGCCGAGGACCTGCTCCAGGAGACGATGCTGCGCGCCTGGCGGCATCTCGACACGCTCCCCGACGACGAGACCGGCACCCGGCGCTGGCTGTTGACGGTCGCACGCCGCCTGGTCATCGACGCGGCCCGCCTGCGCCGTGCCCGCCCGGCCGAGGTCTCCCCGGTCGCGCTGGAGTGGCTCCCATCCCGCACCGACGAGATCGGCGCCGCGCTCGCCGCCCAGGCCTTCCGCACCTCGCTGTCCCGCCTGAGCGAGTCGCACCGGTCGCTCCTGGTGGACCTGCACCTGCACGGCGAGTCCATGTCCCACATCGCCCAGCGACTCGGCCTCCCGGTCGGCACCGTCAAGTCCCGCGCCCACTACGCGATGCGCGCACTCCGCGCGGGCCTGGAATAGCCGCTCGGACAGTCCAGAACCGTCAGGCGCAGAGCCACTCGAAGCGCTCGGCAAGCGTGGCCGGGGCCGGCTGGCGGGCGTTCTCGTCGCGGAGCGCCGATGCGTTGTGCAGCAGGGAATCGTCGTGGAGCAGCGTGGCGAGCAGGGCGGCGTCGATGTCGGTGGTGGTCGGGGCGGTGAGGCCGACGGCGGCCTTGGTGACCACGTCGGCGTTGTAGGGCTGGTCGCCGTGGTGCGGGACGATCAACTGCGGGGTGGCGGAGGTGACCGCGGCCATCAGCGTGCCGGCGCCGCCGTGGTGGATGACCGCGCGGCAGTGGCGCAGCACCTCGGTGACCGGGATCCAGGGCAGCGGGCGCACGTTGGCGGGCAGCGTGCCGAGGTCGGCGCCGGGGAGCAGGAAGTCCGCGTCCGTGTCGGCGAGCAGCGGCAGCAGGGTGCCGAGGCGGCGGTCGCGTTCATCGGCGCGGACGATCGTGCCGAACGAGACAAGCACGCGCGGGCGGTCACCGGGCGTGAGCAGGTCGTGGGGCATCGTGGCGGGGCCGTGCAGCGGGACGTAGCGGGTCTGCCAGCTGTCCGGGTCCGGCGCGTGCAGACTCGGCGGGACGATCTCGATGCTGACCGCGCGCTCAGGACCGTCCAGGCCGTGCTCCCGATAGACGTCCGCCAGCTCGCCGGCCAGCAGTCCGGACAGGGAGCGGCCGTTGATCGGGCCGAACTGGTGCTCGACCGCGGGCAGCCCGGTGATCGCGGCGACCAGCGGGACCGCGCCCTGGAACGGGTCGTAGACAAGCACGTCCGGGCGCCAGCGGCGGACCACGTCGAGGAGCGGGGTGATCGTGGGGCGGAGCAGGATCGCGTTGGCCGCGGCCGGGCGGCGGAAGATCGCCTCGCCGTCCAGCACGGCGGCGGTCTCGAAGCGGCTCCCGGTCGGCAGCGCCGCATAGGCCTGGTCGACGGTCATGCCGTCGCCGACCTCGACGACCGGAAGACCTGTGATGTCGTACGCCCTGGGGTTCCCGCCATAGCCCGCGAGCAGCACATCGTGGCCGGCCGCGCGAAGCCCGTGGAGCGTGGGCAGGGCGGGGAGCAGGTGGCCGGTCTGGGGCGGTGCGGAAAACAGGATGCGCATGCTTTACAGACGAGCAGGGGCGGCCGAGGTTCACCGCGCGCCGTGGCAGGATCGGGACATGGCTGATGCGGGCAGGGACCGGTTCGGCGCGCCACCGGCGGGCGAGCGCCGGGGGGACCGGATCGAGTATCGGGACGCGTTCGTGGCGCAGGAGCAGGGGTTCCGGCCGTTGCTGCTTGACCTGCTGGTGCCGGCGGACGCGGACGGCCCGGCGCCTGTGGTGCTGTGGGTGCACGGCGGCGGCTGGCTCAACGGCTCGCCGAAGATCGTGCCCGACTGGCTGGCCGGCGAGGACCACGTGGGCAAGGCGCTTGCGGCCGGGCTGGCGGTGGCGCTTCCGGCCTACCGGCTGAGCGGCGAGGCCGCGTTCCCGGCGCCACTTCACGACCTCAAATCGGCGGTACGGTACCTGCGCTTCTACGCCTCCGACCTGGGCATCGACCCGTCGCGGATCGGGGTGTGGGGTGAATCGGCCGGCGGGCTGCTGGCGTCGCTGCTGGCGTTGTCCCTGGACGAGGGCACTGTGGGCGTGACCGAGGGCGACTCGGCGGTGCAGTCGGCGGTGGTCTGGTACGGCCCGTCGAACCTGGCGACGATGCAGTCCCACTCGCACCCGCGCGCGACAGGCGACCACGACGCGGACGACTCGCCGGAGTCGCTGCTGATCGGCGCGCCGGTGACCGGCTCCCCGGCGAAGGTGGCGGCAGCGAGCCCGGTCACGCACGTGCGCCCGGACGCGCCGCCGATGCTGCTTGTGCACGGCGAGGAGGACGTGGTGGTCGGCTACCGGCAGAGCGTGGAGTTGGCGGCGGCGTTGCGGGCGGTGGGCGCGCCTGTGGAGTTGGTGCCGGTGCCGGGCGGTGATCACCTGTTCGGCGGCGCCGACCTGGGCGAGCAGGTGCGCCGGAGTGTCGAGTTCCTCTCCCGTACCCTCGCGGCTTTTTCTCGAATTTGAGGTTCGTCTTGTCGATAACCCGCCGCACACTAGTGCGAAACGGCGCGCACCGCGCATAAGGTCGTGAGCATGGCGAAGAACGCTCCCACCGACGACGTCGGAGACCGTGATCTCCACGTCGGCACGCCGAAGCAGGCGGCAGCAGGTGTCCCAGGTGTCCTGCACGGCCTGGCCGCCGCACAGCAGCAGATGGGCGTCCGCCGCAGCGCGCTCACCCTGCTCAAGGTGAACCAGCCCGGCGGTTTCGACTGTCCGGGGTGTGCGTGGCCGGAACCCGCGCCGGACAAGCGGAGCCACTTCGAGTTCTGCGAGAACGGTGCGAAGGCGGTCGCCGAGGAGGCGACGCTCCGGCGGATCACGCCTGAGTTCTTCGCGGACCACTCCATATCCGACCTGGCCGGGCGGTCCGACTACTGGCTCGGCCAGCAGGGGCGGCTGACCAGCCCGGTGATCAAGCGGGCGGACTCCGATCACTACGAGCCGATCGCCTGGGACGACGCGTTCGCGCTGATCGGCGCGCAGCTCAACGCGGTCGAGCCGGACCAGTCGGTGTTCTACACGAGCGGCCGCACGTCAAACGAGGCCGCGTTCGCGTATCAGCTGTTCGTGCGCGCCTACGGCACGAACAACCTGCCCGACTGCTCGAACATGTGCCACGAGTCGTCAGGTGTCGCGCTGACCCAGACGATCGGCATCGGAAAGGGCTCGGTCACGCTCGAGGACGTGCACGAGGCCAAGCTGATCATCGTGGTCGGCCAGAACCCGGGCACTAACCACCCGCGCATGCTCACCGCGCTGGAGAAGGCGAAGAAGGCCGGCGCGACGATCGTTGCGGTCAACCCGCTTCCGGAGGCCGGGCTGCTGCGCTTCAAGAACCCGCAGAAGCCGGACGGCGTGGTCGGCAAGGGCACCTCACTTGCCGACGTCTACCTGCCGGTCAAGGTCGGTGGCGACCTGCCGCTCTTCGTGGCGCTCGGTCACCTGCTGCTACCCCACGCCGACACGTCGTTCATCTCGGACTACACGGCGGGATTCGCCGAGTACGAGCGCGCTCGCGCCACAGTCGACTGGGCGGTGATCGAGGAGCAGACCGGCCTCGAACGGGCGCAGATCGAGCAGGTCGCCGCGCTGATGGCGGAGTCCGACGCCACAATCGTCTGCTGGGCGATGGGCCTGACCCAGCGCTCCGACTCGGTGCCGACGATCCGCGAGGTCGTCAACGTACAACTGCTGCGCGGCATGATCGGCAAGCCCGGCGCCGGCCTGTGCCCCGTCCGCGGCCACAGCAACGTGCAGGGCGACCGCACCATGGGCATCGTCGAGCGCCCGCCGCCGTGGGCCCCGAACCTCACCCGTGAGCTGGGCATCGAGGTGCCTGAAACACACGGGTACGACGTGGTCGACGCGATCCGGGCCATGCGCGACGGCCGCGCGAAGATCTTCATGGCCGTCGGCGGGAATTTCGCCTCCGCCGCCCCGGACACCGAGGTCACGCTTGCCGCGCTCGCCAACTGCGACCTGACCGTGCACGTGTCCACAAAGCTCAACCGGACACACGCCACCCCCGGCACGGTGTCGCTGATCCTGCCCTGCCTGGGCCGCACCGAGCGCGACCCGGCCGGATCGGTCACGGTCGAGGACTCGATGTCGGCCGTGCACGCGTCGACCGGGCGGCTCGCACCGGCCTCGCCCGACCTGCTGTCCGAGCTGGCGATCATCTCCCGGCTGGCGCAGGCGACGCTCTCCTCGGACCTCCCGTGGGACTCGTGGGCGGCGTCGTACCCCGCCATCCGCGAGGTGATCGCGAAGGTGGTGCCCGGCTTCGACGACTACGAGGCCAAGGTGACGCCACGCGAGGGCTTCACGCTCCCGCACGGGCCGCGTGACGGCCGCCGCTTCACCACCGCCGACGGCAAGGCGCAGTTCACCGTCAACCAGATCGTCGAGCGTCACCTCGCGCCGGGCCGTCTGATGCTGCAGACCATGCGCAGCCACGACCAGTACAACACCACGATCTACGGCATGGACGACCGTTACCGCGGCATCTCCAACGGCCGGCGCGTGGTCTTCGTGTCCGGCAAGGACATCGCGGCGCTCAGACTGGCCGACGGCGCGATCGTGGACATCGTGTCGGAGTGGAAGGACGGGACCGAGCGCCGGGCGCCCGGGTTCCGCGTGGTCGAGTACCCGATCGCGGCCGGGTGCGCCGGCGCCTACTTCCCGGAGGCGAACGTGCTGGTGCCGCTCGACTCCACTGCGGAGCTGTCGAACACGCCGACCTCAAAGGAGATCGTGGTCCGCCTCGAAGCGGCCTGATCCGCTGAGCGCGCGGGTGGGCAGGCGAGCCCACCCGCGCTGCCGGCTCAGCTCGCCCGGCGTGTCACCACGTGGCAGGTGGACGAGGATCCCCGGCGGGCCTACCCCTCGGACGCGTTCAGCACCCGGCTCAGCAGGCCGTTCAGTTGCGCGAGTTCCTCCGGGTCCAGCACCGCGTACGGGCTTGTCGCAAGCGTCTCCCGGATCAGCTCGTCGCGGACCTCGCGGCCGCGGGCGGTCAGTTCAAGCACCCGGGAGCGGCGGTCGGCCGGGTCGACGTCGCGGGTCACCAGGCCGCGGTCGATCAGCTGGTTCGCGATGAAGGTGAGGTTCGGCGCGTTGCAGTGCAGCCGGTCCGTCATCACCTTCATCGACGGCGGCGGTTCGAGCGGGTCGATCGCCCACAGCGCCTGTGCGGTGGGCGGTGTCAGGCGGTGCTCGGCGAGGAACGCGGTCCGCCGCACGTTGCTTCGCATCTCGATCTCGAAGGCGGCGGCGATCACGGCGAGCAGGTCCATACCCTCATCGTACCGATGCTTCGAGGCTCGAAGTTTATGCTACGGTTTGCTTCGAGCCTCGAAGGGAATAGCCATGAACGGCACTACCGCACTCGTCACCGGCGCGTCCAAGGGCATCGGCCGCGCCTTCGCCCACGAGCTGGCCCGCCGCGGCGCGGACCTGATCCTGGTGGCCCGATCGGCTGGGACGCTTGAGGAACTGGCGGCCGAGATCCGCGCACAGCACGCCGTCGCCGTGCGCACGCTGGCCGCGGATCTCAGCGCGCCGGACGGGCCTGCCCAGGTGGTCCGGGAGCTCGGCGACACCACAGTCGACCTGCTCATCAACAACGCCGGCATGGGATCGGTCGGGCCGTTCCTGGACCGGCCGTACCGGCAGCACCGCCAGTCGGTCGACCTCAACATCCACGGCCTGATGGCGCTCACCTACGAGATCGGCGGGCGGATGGTCGCGCGCGGCAGCGGCGGCATCATCAACGTCTCCTCCACCGCCGGCTTCCAGCCCATGCCCTACCAGGCCGGATACGCGGCCACCAAGGCGTTCGTGCTGTCCTTCACGGAGGCGCTCGCCCACGAGGTGCGCGGCAGCGGCGTGCGCGTGATGGGCTCCCACCCGGGCGGCGTCGCCACCGGCTTCTTCGACGGCACCACAGCGACAATCGACCCGCGGGCCGCCGACACCCCGGAACGCATCGCCACCAGGACGCTCGACGACTTCGCCCGCGGCCGCCTCAACTCCTACCCGGGCCGCGCGTTCAACCGCGCGCAGACGCTGGTCGCCCGGGTACTCCCCCGGGCGACCGTCGTCCGTGCCACGGGCGCACTCAACCGCCGCCTCGGCCACCACACGGCCACCGATGTAATGCCATAAAGCACTAAAAATGCAGATATACCCGCATCCGCTGTGGTTGCGGTCCGCATGCTCCCGCGGGCTCCAGCGCCGTCGCCGGTCACCACAACCCCAGGGTGTGCGGACCGGCAGCGGCGGCGGCCACTACGGCGTCTGGAGCCGGATCACCACGGTCTTCGCCGGCTTGTCGTGCAGGCACTGGCGGTAGGGCTTGTCCCACAGGCACCACAGCGCGTCCACGAAACCGACGTAGCAGTTGGAGAGGATGGTGAAGCCCAGGGCCACAAGGAACCGGTAGGTCAACCGGCCGCGGGTGAGCACCCCGTACGGCTCGATCGACACCATGGCTATCTTCAGCATCCGCTTGCCCGGCGTCTGCCCGTTCCACCGCAGCGGGATCTCGACCTCGTAGACGTACTGGAAGCCGAGCAGCACCAGGGTGATCGTGCCGATCCCGGTGATCGGCACCAGGTTGGACTGGTCCCCCACCATCTGGACGACCAGGGCGGTCAGCCCGCCGCCGATGATCCCCGCCAGGATCGAGCCCACCACGAGGTAGACGATGCTGTCGACGACCCTGGCCCCCAGCCGATGCCCCGGATCCGCAAGCAACCGCCCGTCCGGTGCGGCGGCCGGCGGCGGCAACTGGTAACCCCCGGCGGGCGGGCCGGGGTAGGACTGCGGGCCCTGGAAGGGCGGCGGATACTGCGGGTACTGGGGCTGTTCGCTCACGCCGAGTTTCTACCAGGTGCCGCGCGGCGCCGTGCCCGCGGCCGAACCACCACCGGTTTCCCTGACCACCGCGGGACCGGCGGCCCGCGGGAGCGTGCGGGCCGGACCACCGCGGGAGCGGGAAGATGTGGGTCAAGAGGTTTGTCCGCGCGGCGACGGGGGT
The DNA here is from genome assembly GCF_044454585.1 of Catenuloplanes sp. NPDC051500. NCBI lineage: Bacteria > Bacillati > Actinomycetota > Actinomycetes > Micromonosporales > Micromonosporaceae > Catenuloplanes > Catenuloplanes sp. NPDC051500. The sequence continues at coordinate 130,753 of NZ_JBITDX010000014.1, read as the reverse complement.
GACCCGGGGGCCTATGGTGATCGCGACGCCGTGAGCAGCGGGGACGGAGGGGCGCCGGATGGATCCCGAGGGGATGGTCGAGCGGGCCGCGCGGGTACGCGAGGCGGTGGCGACCGCATCGGCCGAGGTGACGAGCGAGAATCATGAGGTCACTGTCATGGTCGGGCCGCAGCACACGGTGCGTGACCTGCGGTTCAGCCCGCGTGCGTTCCGGATGAGCGGGGCGGAGCTGGGTGCGCTCGTGGTGCGGACGCTTCACGCGGCGGACGCGGAGATGAGCGTCACCATGCGGGAGACGCTTGACGGCATCCTGGGGCGGCGGTCGTGAGGCAGTTCGACGACGCGGCGCAGGTGATGGCGTTCCTGGACGGCCTGCGGCAGCGTAATCAGCAGGTGCTTGACAGGTACGCGGAGTTCACGGCGCAGTCCGGCGCGGTGACCGGCGAGGGGTTCTCCGAGGACGGTACGGTGCGGGCGGCGGTCGGGCCGGACGGCGCGGTGCAGGCGGTGGACATTCCGGACGCGGCGTTGCGGCGCGGCACCCACCTGGCACAAATGATCATGGCGGCGATCCGGGAGGCGCAGGCGGACCGCGCGCTGAAGCTGACCGCGCTCGGCGAGCGACTCGGGACCGGCCGGGTGCGGTCGATGGTGGAGGACGCGATCCCGCAGCACACCCGGGACCGGCTGGAGGAGCGCCGTGGGTGACGGCATCGTGGTACCGACGGACACGCTGAAGAGCACCGCGCAGGTGTTCGAGGCGATGTCGACGAGCGCGGAGCAGATCAAGGACGCGCTTGCGGACGCGCACCCGGAGGGGGTCCTGTGGGGCGCGCTGGGCCTGATCATGCAGCCGATGTACGAGTCCAAGGCGATGGAGGCGGACGATCACATCCGCACGATCGCGCAGGCGCTGAGCGCGCAGGGCAAGGCCATCCACGCGACCGCGGACATGCACGAGAAGCTGGACGAGGCGACCGCGGCCGCGTTCAAGCGCTTCCAGGACAAGCTGTCGGGCGGTAGCTGAGCATGACCGACGACAACGACGCCTATCTCAGCAACGACGAGGACAGCGCGAACAAGTACGCCGGCCAAGTCATCGACTACGGCTGGGACTCGGTCATCCCGGGCGCGGGCGGCGGCAAGACGCTCTACGAGGGCATCACCGAGGGCGACAAGGCCGACATCATCGCGGGCGCGGGTGACCTGCTCGGCACCGGCATCTCGTTCGCGGTCGACCCGCTGAACTGGCTGATCGCGGCCGGGCTCACCTTCGTCGTCGACTTCTTCCAACCGCTTGAGGACCTGCTCAGCCTGGTCACCGGCAACGCGGAGCGGATGGAACCGCACGCGAAGCAGTGGGAGGAGATCGGCAAGGCGCTCGCCCCGCTTGCCGCATCGATACGGCAGGCCGCGGACGACGCGCTGATCGAGTGGAAGGGCAAGGACGCGGACGCCGCGAAGAAGCTGTTCCACGACTTCGCGGACGCGGTCGAGGCGACCGGCACCGAGGCGGGCTCGATCGGCCAACTCCTGATGATCTTCTCGAAGATCATGGCGGCGGCGCAGGCGCTGATCATCGGCATCATCGCGTCGATCGTGGAGTGGGCGCTCATCGAGTGGGCGATCGCGATGAGCCTTGCCGTGCCGACCGCGGGCGCGTCGATGGCCGCGGCCGCGACCGCCACGACGTACACCACCGCGAGCGGCTTCTCCCGCGCCGTGCAGATCGTGGACCGCATCGTCTCCGTGCTCTGGAAGATGCGCGCGGTGCTTGAGAAGGCGCTGCCCGCGATCCTCAAGGCGCAGGTCGGCAAGGGCGTGGTGCAGTTCAGCGGCGCCAGCGCCACGATGTCCACGCTGGCCCGGATCGGCGGCGACGTGGCCGGCGACGTGTGGACCTGGGTCGGGCCCGGCGCCCAGACCGGCGCGGAGACCGGCAAGGCGGCCACCGCGGACCCGCCGAAGAAGACTGACGCGGAGATCGACGCGATTCTGGACACGGCGACGTGAAGCCACGCGACCCGATGGCTTATCCGGACGCGCCGGTCACCGTCTGGCCGATCGGGGAGCCGGCGCCGCGGCCCCCGGTCGGCCTGGCCGGGATCTCGGTGTGGGTCCGCAACCGCGCCCTCGACCCGCCGTACTGGGGGCACGCGCGTGCGGTAGGCGTCGACGACCGTCCCCTGTGGTGGGGCCTCGGGCGGATGGTGGCCTGGGTCGCCCCCGGCGAGCACCTCGCGGAGGTCCGGCACGACGGGGTGGCCGAGTCCGCGCGCACGGTCAGGGTCGAGGCCGGGGAGGTCGCGGAGCTGGAGTTCTGGACACCGGCGTCGATCGGCGGCGCACAGGGCGTGCTCGCGCCGCCGCCGGGCCGCCGCACCGGATCCGGCTGGGGAATGCTGCCGGCGGGCGTGCTCGCGATCGTGCTGGTGACGGCAGTGCTCGGCCTCACGCATCCGGGTGGCGAGGCGGGGCCGGGTTATGCCGTGCCGTTCTTCGTCGCGCTCCTGGTGGCGCCGGTCCTCGCCATCCTGGCGTGGAGCCGGATCACGCGTGCCCGCAACCACAGCTACCGCGTCGCAGTCTCCGCCGAGGCACGCGAGCCCGTGCGTGACGTCATGTTCCTCGGCGACGGCGACGCACCCGAGGCAGGAATGCTCGTGGTCACGGGCGCGGTCAACGCCCGCTATCTCTGGAACGGCCATGCCGGCCTCGGCGTCCCGGAACGCGATCCGCACTCCTGGGTGCCGGCCCCGTCCCTGACGATCGACGGCCGGGCCGTGCCGTTCGGCCCCCGCACCTGGGGCTACCGCCTGCCGCCGGGCCCGCACACACTTACCGTCACACCCCGGCTGCCCGCACCGGCCGCCGTCGAGGAGCGCTACCGATACCTGCCGCTCCCCGACCTCACACCGGAGATCACCACCACCCCGGCCACCGTCCGCGTCGACATCGCGCCGGGTCAGATCGCGCGTGTGGAGGTCACCGTCGACGCCACAGTCACAGTGCGGGTGATCGCCGAGTCAGCCACCTCCCCGACCGTGCTCGCGGGATTCACCGGGAAAAGCACCATTAAAAACCGATAAAAGCTGATATTCCCGCTCACGCCGTGGCCGGGACCCGCGTGCTCCCGCGGGCCGCCGGCGCCGCGGTGGTCAGGTCCACACCGGTACGCCTCACCGCCCGAGCCCGCGTGCGAAGGCCTCGCGCAGTGGGGGCACGGCCGCGGTGACACGGAGGACCGTACGGAACGCCGCGCGGCTCAGGGAGGTCGAGTGCGTGTTGCGGAGCGACCGGCGGACCGCGGCGAACCCGTAGTCGAGCATCTCCCGTTCGTACCCGCTGATCGGCTCCTGGTCGAGGATCGTGCGGCGGAGCAGGTCAGCATCGCGGAGGGCGGTGTTCGCGCCGATACCCGCGGCCGGCGTCATGCTGTGGATCGCGTCGCCGAGCAGCGTGACCGGGCCGCTGGGCCACGGGCCGACCGGGACGGCGCTCTTGACGCGGAACGCGTTGACCGAGGCCGGATCGCTACGCGCGACGAGGTCACGCAACGCCGGTGACCAGCGTCGGATCCGCGTGGTCACCAGGCCGCGCAACGCCTCTCCGTCCTGTGTTTCTACATCGGACGGCAGCGTTGCCGCGGGTTCGCTGTAGCCCCAGAGCACGTAGTCGCGCCACGGCGCGGTGAACAGCGACCCGGCGCCACGCGGGACGACCAGGTTCGCGCGGGCGGCGAGCGGGCCGTCGACCGGCCCGCGACCGGCGATCGACACGACCCCGGTGTCCGCCCGCCCGGCCGCATGCGGGAGCAGTTGGGCGCGCACGCGTGAATTCGCCCCGTCCGCGCCGACAAGCAGGTCGCCCTCTGCCGTACCCCCGTCCTCGAAGTGTGCCGTCACACGCTCGCCGTGGGCTTCGAACGACGTGAACACCCGGCCGTGCTGTACCTCCAATCCGTTGAGCAGCACCTCGCGCAGCCCGGTACGGCTGATCCCGTAGTGCCGCCCGTGCCGGTTGATCAGCTCGCCCGGCAGTGCGAGGAGATCGTCCCCGCGCTCGGTGATGAAGCCGAAGCCGCCGCCGCCCTCCGCCGCCTCGACGAACGCGTCCCACCCGGCCGGCCCGAGGCAGGACTTCAGCGCCTGCGCGCCGGCCGGGCTGATGTGAATGCGGTAGCCCTGCAACCAGTCGGTGCGCTCCAGGGTGCGTTCGAAGACCTCGCACTGCACGCCGCCGCGCCGCAGTCCGTGTGCGAGCGCCAGCCCGCCGATGCCGCCGCCGATGATGAGAACCGTCATGCAGTCAGCGTCAGCCACTCACATGACTCTGTCAACCATTTGTTTGATTGATACAGTCAGGAGCGTGTCTGAACAGCCGAAACGCCGCCGCTCCCCCACCGGCGCGGATCGCACCCGCGACGCCGAGCGCACCCGGGAGCGGATCCTGGATGCGGCGCTCGTCGAGTTCGGGGAGCACGGGTTCGCCGGGGCGCGGATCAGCGCGATCGCCCGGCGCGCGGGGGCGAACCAGCAACTCATCTCCTACTACTTCGACGGCAAGGAAGGGCTCTACCGGGCGCTTACCGAACGGTGGCGGACGCGCAGCGGCGAGCTGGGCCGGCAGGACGCGCCGCTCGACGAGGTGGTGTCCGCGTTCACCCACGTCGGCGGCGATCAGCGGCACTGGGTACGGCTGCTGATCTGGCAGGCGCTGGCCGGCGACCGGGAGGAGGGCGACGCGGCGTACCAGCGGGCGATGGTCGACGATCTTCGCCGCCGGCGGGAGAACGGGGAGATCGCGCCCGAGCTGGACCCGGCGTACCTGCAGCTCGCGCTGTTCGGCATGGCGGTGGCGCCCACGCTGCTGGCCCACTTCGCGGAGAACGTCACCGGGCTGGCCGCGGACTCGCCGGAGTTCATCGAGGGCTACCGGGAGCAGCTGCGGCTGATCGTGGCGCGGCTGGCCTGACCGTTCGGCCGAGGACGGGTCCCTTGTGTCCTGAAAGAATGCACCCTCGGGGACACTCATCGGGGGATGACGATGGCGGGCGAGCGGGGTGCGGTCGACGCGAGTGGGGCGGCCGGCGTCCAGATCGGTGATCACGGGCAGCAGCACAACCGGTTCCACCTCGAGGTGCCGCGCAGCATTCGCGTCGCACTGATCGCGGTGCTGGCGCTTGCGGTGCTGGCCGCGGGCGGGTGGGCGGTGGTCGCGTTGGTGCTGCCGCAGTTCGCGCCGACATACAAGACCGAGTTCCTGATCGACGCGTCGGCGGCCGCGGACGCGGACGGGCTCGCGGAGATCACCGAGTCGCTGCGGACCGTGGTCGGCAACTCCGGGGACCGGGACTCGCTTGCGCTGCGCAGCTTCGGCGGCGAGTGCGGGTCGGACGGCAACACCACACAACTCGTCGACTTCGGCACCGGAAACCGGGAGACGATCTCCACGGCGGCGAAGTCGGTGAAGGGCGGCGGCGTGGCCACGCTCCAGCGCGGCATCGTGCAGGCGATCGAGGACTTCAGCCGCCCGTTCGCGCAGGACGCCAAGCAGGTCAACCGGATCGTGGTGGTGGCGCGGCAGGGCGAGGACGCCTGCGACACGGACACCGCGTTCGTGCAGCGCGAGATCGGCGACCGGATCGCGGCGGCCGGCCTGGACATCGAGTTCCGGGTGATCGGTTACCGGGTGGCCGGCGACCAGCAGGAGCAGCTGGCCCTGCTGGCGACCGGGTCCGGCGCACCGGAGCCGATGTTCGTCGAGACCGCGGACGACCTGAACGCGGCGCTCGAGTGGTTCACAAACGTCGAACCGGTGCTGCGCAACGCGAAGGCCGTGATCGACGTGCTCAACCCGACCGTGGACACGGTCAACGAGGCGGTCACCGCGGTCGGTGAGGGGCGGCTCGACGTGGCGGACCGGCGGCTCACCGCCGCGCGGGACGGGATCACCGCGGCCGACACCGCGTTCGAGGACCTGGACGGCCGCACCGGCACCGCGGCGGCCGCGGATCTCAACCGGCGCGCGCTGCTGCTCAAGGACCTGCAGCGGGACGTGGTCGAGTCCGCGTCGACGCTGCTCGCCGACGCCCGTGACGGGAAGCCGCTCGGGCCGGGCCACGACGCGTTCACCGGGGTCGCGAACGGCTACAACGCCGAGGTGACCGCCATGAACGAGGCGCTGGCCGCGTTGCGGGCGACCGCGCCGGAAGGAGTGCGGTGAGGCGTACCCTCGTGATCATCGGGGTGGTCGTGGCGGTTGTCGCGGTCACGGCCGGCGCGTTCGCCGCGGTCCGGTCGCTCACACCCGACCACCGGATCACGTTCCTGGTGGACGGGTCGGCGGGCGATCTCGCCCCGGTCGGCGCGGCCGTGAGCGCGGCGGCCGGCAACACCGGCGACGCCGATTCGCTTGCGCTGCGCCGGTTCGGCGGCGAGTGCGGGGACGCCGGCAACACGTCGTCGCTCGTCGACGCGGGAGTCGGCAACAAAGACACGATCAGGGACGCCGTGGGTACGCTGACGCCCGCCGGAAAGCCCACGCTGCTGGCCGGCGTGCAGGCCGCGATCGACGACTTCGACAGGCGGTACCCGTTCCGCGGCCGCGCCACCAACCGGATCATCGTGGTGTCCCGGCACGGCGCTGACGCGTGCACCGCCGACCAGGCCGCGGTCGCCGCGCAGATCCAGGACCGGGTGCGGGCAAGTGGGCTGCGGCTGGACTTCCGGTTCGTCGGCTTCCAGGTGCCGGCCGAGGAGCAGGAGTCGTTCACCGCGCTGGCCGGGACCAGCACGCCAATCTTCCCGCAGACCGTGGAGCAGCTGGACGCGGTGCTGAAGCAGTTCACCATCCCGGACGCGCCGGACGCGTCCCAGGTGGTGCTGCCACCCCCGCCGGACCCGACCGCGGGCTGGACCGCCTATGCCAACGCCGACTACGACTACGCGCTGCGCTATCCCCCGGGCTGGGTCTCCGAGCCCTGCGTGCTCTCCGGCCAGCTGAACCAATGGCTGGCCGAGAGCCCGGACCTGATCCCGGACTGCGTCGCGACCGACGCGTTCTCCTACCGGGCCTGGCTGCGGGTCAACCTGCTGAGCGAGATCGGCACGGCCAGCCCGTTCCCGTCCGGAGAGGGCGTCGGGGAGATCGTGGAGACGCCGGTGACCACGGCTTCCGGCCTGACCGGGCGGCGCCACTCCTCGGTGACCACCGACGATCTCTTCTCACCGGTGGGCACCCGCACTGTGCAGTACCTCTTCGTCGTCGGCGAGTACCGCTACCTTCTGTACTTCGCGAGCCGCCCGAACGAGCCCGGTGTGGACACGCTGCTCGCCGACTTCGACCTGATGGTGGTCAACACGCTCCGCATCGGAGGCTGAAACGGACGCGACGCAGCCGCCGCCCGAGGACACGCCGAGACCGTCCTACGGGAACACGGTGCTGATCGCGGCCGGCTGGTTCGCCACAGTGCTCGCCGCTCTATACACCGGGACCGCGACCACGCCGGAGCCACCCCGCGGCCCGGACGACTGCACCGTGTTCGGCTCCTGCATCACCCCGGCCGACGTGCTGTCCTTCCTCGTGCTCCCGGTCGCGCTCGGCCTGCTGGCGATCTGCCTGCCGCTGGCCGCGCTGGCCCGGCGGATGACCGCGTCCGCAGTGGTGGCCGGCACGATGACCGCGGGCGGGACCGCGGGCACGGCGTGGGTGGTCATCACCGTGCTGGCGGCGGGCCGATGATGCGGGCGCTGTTCTTCGGCTGGCTCTACGGCGTACCGTTCCTGCTGGTCCTCGGCCTCTACCGGCGCACCGCGTCGCCGTACCTGGCCACCCGCGCGGACGTGGACGCGTTCGCCTCCACCACGGACACGCTCCTGTGGGCCTCGCTGATCCTGGTCTGGGTCCTGCCCGCGGCCGGGCTCGCGCTCGCACGGTGGCGACAGGACGAGCGGTGGACCAGCGCCTTCACCCGCTCGTTCCTCTGGTCCGCCACCTACCTGCTCCCACCATCGGATCAGTGGGTGGTCCCCGCAGCGGCTTGATCGCAACCGGCGCGAACTGGCGAGCATTTCATCCGCATCCTCTCGCGGGTTTCCAACCGCTCTCAATCTCGCCATCGCCTTAAGGATCATTCAGTGGTGCGAAAGATAGGTCAACTTCGCCGATGACCATGCTTTTCGTACCACTGAATGATCCTTAAGGCGTGTGAGGTCCTGTTTCTCTAGAGCGGAGCGGGGTCACGTCCAGCAGCGTGGTGTAAGAAGCGATCATCGCGTTTCGGCTGGTCCTGATGTTAGGCGGCGATCTCGGTGATGGTCGCGTGGCTGGTGTCGTGTCGTGGGATATCGATCGTGGTGGTGCGGGGCCTTGGTCAGGAGTTCGAGGCTCGTGTAGCGGCGGCCTTCGGTCCATACTCCACGATCAAATAATCGAAAATGGGCCCGCGGGAGCGTGCCAGCCGACCACCCCGCAGAGTGGGAGAATGATCTTCCTGCTCTGCGGGGGTCTGGTCTTTATTTGCTCTGGGGCTGCGTGGTGAAGCAGTCGTCGTTGTTGGTGGCGCTGCTGTTGTCGGGTTCCCATTTGATCGCGGATTCGGCGGGGATGAGCTGGGCGTAGGCCTCGCCGTCCTCGAGGCAGTCGTCGTGGTCGCGGCCGACCTCGGCGCCCTCGGGGTCGACGCGCCAGAGGCCCTGCGCGGTGAGTTCGACGCGGACGTTGAAGCCTTTGGACTTGGCCGTGCGGAAGTGGGCCTGGAGCGGGACGACCCACAGGCCTGAGGGTTTGCGCTCGACCTGGGCCTGATCGCCGCGGTCGCCCTTCTCGTCCCACGCGTCGATGTAGACGGCGGCGCCGGGGCGGATCTGCCGTAGTTCGCTGTTGTCGGAGCCGCAGGCGCTGAGGGTCGTCGCCGCGGCGACTGCCACCAGGGCGACGGTGAGGGAACGTGGTGCGGCGGTCAATTCAGATCACCCTTCAACCGTGGTTCGTGACGCCCACGAGGGTAGACACCTGTGTCACGGCAGGAGTTCGACGTATCCGCCGAGGCCGTGGACGCGGATCCGCTGTCCGTCCTGGATCAGCTGGGTGGCGCGATCCACGCCGACGACCGCGGGCAGGCCGTATTCGCGGGCGATCACGGCGCCGTGTGTCATCAGGCCGCCGACCTCGGTGACCAGGCCGGCGACCGAGACGAACAGCGGTGACCAGCTGGGGTCGGTGAACGCGGTGACCAGGATGTCGCCGGGCTGGAGGTCGGCCTGGTCCATGTCGAGGAGGACGCGGGCCCGGCCCTCGACGACGCCGGCGGAGACGGGCAGGCCGGGGAGCGCGCCGGGCGGCAGGTCGTCGCGGCGGTACGCGCCGGAGACGGATTCGCCGTCCGAGGTGAGGACGCGGGGCGGGGTGAGCGTCTGCTGGGTGCGGAACTCGGCTTCGCGGCGGCGGATGAGCTGGTTGTCGATCCTCTGGGTGCGCACGACGTCGTGGAGTTCCTGGAAGGTCAGGTAGAAGACGTCCTCGGCCGCGTGCAGCACCCCGGCCCGGACCAGGCGCTCGGCCTCGGCCAGGATCGCCTGCTTGTAGACAAAGTACCGCGCGATAATGCCATATTTCGGGTATTCCCGGTAGCCGATGAAGGTGCGGACGCGGTCGATCATCTGCTTCGTCTCGGCGGCCTTCGCCTCGCCGTCGTCGAGCAGACGCAGGCGGGCGAGGATGTCCCGCTCCGCGTCCGCCGCCTGCTGCCGGCCCTGCGCGAAGCGTTGCTGTGCCGCGCCGGGCGCGAAGTTCTTCACGTGCTCCAGGATCAGCGGCACCAGCGCGGCCGGGCGCTCGCTCCACCGTGGCCGGGTGATGTCGATCTCGCCGACGCACCGCATGCCGTAGCGGTCGAGGTAACCCCTGATGGCGTCCCGCGCGGGCGCCGGCAGCTCGTCGAGGGAGCCGCCGTGCTGGAGGAGCGAGACCGCCTCCGGGTACTGCCTGATCACGTCCGCGACGTCGAGCAGCGCCAGCCCCATCTCCGAGGTGATGTTGCCGGGCGCGGAGAGCGTGAGCGTGTCGGCCGCGTTCGTCTTGCCAAGCCACTCGGCCAGATGATCGTTGAGCCACCAGGTCGCGTTCATCCCCGCCATGATCACCTGCATGCTGAGCGGGTCGCTGAGCATGCGTTTGTGCTCCTCGAACGCCTCCAGGAGGAAGTCGAACAACGCCGGCCCGGTCAGGCCGTGAATGTCGCGCCGGAGGTCGGCAAGCGACTTCTCGTTGCGGGCGACCAGCTCGGTGACGATGGCCGGGTCGGTCTCGATCGGGGCGGGCGCGTCCAGATGACGCCGCATCGCCGGACCGGGAGCCGACTCCGTCCGCGCGATGAAGTCGCGGTCGAGAATGGTCTCAAGCGCGTCCCGGACAAGCGGATCGCCCTTGCCGACCATCTCCAGGAAGCCGGCGCGGGCCGGTGACGCCAGGTGCGGGGTGGAGTCGACGAACAACCGCCCGCCCGCGGCGAGCATCGGCGCCATCGCGGTGAGCTGCCAGCAGGACAGGCCGAGCGGCTTCATCGCGTCGGTCATCATCTGCTGGTGGCCGACGGAGAGGAACACGCGGTTGCCGCCGTCCGCGGTCTCCGGGACGGGGAACAGCGTGGTGATCGGCCGGCTCTGCACAATCTGGAATCCGCCGTCGTCGAGGCACCACTCGATGTCCTGCGGGCTGCCGAAGTGCGCCTCGATCGTCCGGCCCAGCCGGACGAGCGCGACCACCTCTGCGTCCGTCAACGCCGGCTTGCCGGAGTGCGCGGAGGCGATCACCTCGCCGTCGCGGACCGTGAACACGTCCGGATTGACCAGGCCGGAGACCAGCGCGTCGCCGAGCCCGAAGCCCGCGTCCACAGTGGCGACCGTCCGGTTGCCGGTCACCGGGTCCGCGGTGAACAGCACGCCGGACGACCGCGGAACGACCATCCGCTGCACGACCACTGCCATCGTGATCGTGCGGTGGTCGAAGCCGTTCCGCAGGCGGTAGGTCACGGCCCGGTCGGTGAACAGCGAGGCCCAGGCGCGGCTGATGTGCTGGAGGATCGCGTCCGGGCCGGCGATGTTCAGGTAGCTGTCCTGCTGGCCGGCGAACGAGGCGGTGGGGAGATCCTCCGCGGTCGCGCTGGAACGGACCGCGTAGGCGGCATCTGGGTCGAGCGCGCCGGTGACCGCCTCCGCCAGATCCACCGGGATGGCGATGTCCTCGATGGTGCGGCGGATCTCGGCGCTCAGCTCACGGATCGCCGCACGGTCGTCCGGCCGCAGGTGGGGAAGCGGCGGCACCTCCGTCATGAGCCGCTCGAACGCGGCGGTCGTCACGCAGAAGCCGGCCGGGACGCGGACCCCGTCGATCCGCATCAGCTCGCCGAGGTTCGCCCCCTTGCCGCCGACCGCCGCGACCATGGTGCGGTTGACCTCGTGGAGGCCGCGCACGTACTGCTCGATCATCGTCCTGTGACCCCGTTTTCGCAGGTGAAAGCCGTCGAGGGACGATTCTGCGGCATCACCGGGGTCTTGCCGCAAGCCCCCGGGTGCGATATACGTTGGTAGTGGCGGGGAGCGTGCTCACGCCGACGCGCGCCACACCACAGGCGAGGGAAGCACCACAGGTTCCGGATGCTCCCCGTCGATCTGCCGCAGCACGAGGTCGGCCGCGACCGCCCCGATCTCCCGCGCCGGCTGGTGCACGGTGGACAGCGGCGGCAGCGTCCGCAGTGCCCACGTGCTGTCGTCGAAACCCACAAGCCCGACCGCCGAGGGTACGGCCCGGCCGGCCTCCCGCAGCACCTCGAGCGCACCTGCCGCCACCGCGTCCGACGCGGCGAACACGCCGTCCAGATCGGGCGCGCGGGACAGCAGTTCCCGCATCCCCTTCACCCCGGCCGTGTAGTCGTAGAACGGCGCCTCCACCACGAGCGCGGGGTCGAAGCGGGCGCCGAGCGCGGCCGTGAAGCCGGCGAGCCGGTCCGCCCCGGAGTCCCGGTCGAGCGCGGCCGCGATCATGCCGATCCGCCGGCGCCCGGTCTCGGCGAGGCGTCTGACAAGCGCCTCCGCGGACCCGGCGTTGTCGATGCCGACCCACGGGATCTCCCGGTCCAGGTCCGGCGGGTGCCCGACGAACGTGGCAGGCAGCCCGAGCGACGAGATGACCCGGGTGATCGGGTCGTGGGTGCGGGCGGAGACCACGATGGCGCCGTCGACGAAGCCGCCGCGCAGGTAGCGGGCGACACGCTCGGTGTCCCGCGCCGAGTCGACGACCAGGCTGACCATCTGGTGGTCCGCGATGGACAGCGCCTCGTTCGCCCCGAGCATGATCGACCCTATGTTCGGGTCCTCGAGCAGCAGCGAGTGCGGTTCGAGCGTGAGGAAGCCGACTGCCTGTGAGCGGCGCCGGACCAGGTTGCGGGCGGCCGTGTTCGGCACGTAGCCGACCGAGGCGATCGCGGCCTCGATGGCCGTGCGGGCCTCGGCGGAGACGTACCCACCGTTCAGGACGCGGCTCACGGTGCCGCGCGAAACGCCCGCCGTAGCTGCCACGTCGTGCACCGTCGCGCGTCTCTGCCGATCCCTGCCTGCCACGCCGGACAGCGTAGCGGCGCGGTCTTGACCATCGGACGGCCGCGTGACACTGTGTGCACGTTCACGCACCCATCACGCCAGTGTTTCGGGGCGGAAATGTGTGCACGTGCACACACGCGAGGGGGGCGCTGTGACCAGGCACCGGTCTGCAGTGATCTTCTTCGTCGCCCCGTTCGGCGTGCTGGTCGCGCTCGTCCACCTGCTGCCGATCGAATGTGCGGGCGTCAGGTCTCTGTACCCAGTCGAGCGCACCGGCACGTCCGGCCCGGCGCGTCTCCTCCGGCCCGGCACGTCTCCTCCGGCGTGCCGGACACGTCCGGCCGCCGGGCGGCCGCACCTGTGCCACAGTGGCAGGCAGGGGGCGCAGTCGCAGGGATCTGGGCGGCTCGAGTCCCACGGCGGCCAGAAGATCGCGGGGGCCGCCGCACAGGTCACCCCGGCTTCGTGCGGGCCGGCGATGACCTCGACGGACGGCTTCACGGCCACCGGCAGCGGCAGCGGCAGCGGCAGCGGCAGCGGCAGCGGCACCCTGACCTGTGCGCTCACCGCGGCGCAGACGTCGACTCCCCGAAATTGCAGTCCATTCCCGTCAAGGAGTAAGCCCTGATCCGCCAGCTTCGCGCCGCGGGCGTCAGTCTCGTGCTTGATGCCCGCGACGCACGTCCGCCCGCAATCGTCCACTGGGGCGCCGACCTCGGCGACCTCTCCCCCGCCGCGCTCGCCGCGCTCGCCGGCGCGTTAGTGCCCGCGGTGCCGCCGAGCAGCATCGACGTGCCGCTGAGGTTCCCGCTGCTGCCGTCGCTCGCCGACGGCTGGAGCGAGCGCCCCGGCCTCGACGGTTTCCTCGCCGGCCGGGCGCCCTTCGGGTTCACCGGCTGGTCGGCCGAGGCCGGTGACGACTGGATCAGCATCACCGCCGCCGGGCCGCTCACCGTGACCACCCGGCTGGAACTGTCGCCCGAGGGGGTGCTGCGGCTGCGGCACACGCTTGTCAACAACGCTTCCGCGGACTTCGTGCTCTCCGCGCTCGACCTGCAGCTGCCGATCCCGGACCGGGCCCGCGAGGTGCTCGACTTCTCCGGGCTGTGGGCGCACGAGCGCCGCCCGCAGCGCGGCGAGCTGCGCCAGGGCGCGTGGATGCGCGAGTCGCGACACGGCCGGCCCGGGCACGACGACGCGTTCCTGCTGGCCGTGGGAGAGCCGGGGTTCGGGTTCCGCAGCGGCGAGGTGTGGGCCGCACACCTGGCGTGGAGCGGCGACAAACGGGGGTGGGCGTCGCGGTCCGCGCTCGGGCCCGCCGTGCTCGGCGCCGGTGAGCTGCTCGGCGCGGGTGAGGTGACGCTGGCGCCCGGCGCCTCCTATGCCACGCCGTGGCTTGTCGCGGCCTGGTCCGGCACCGGCCTCGACGGGCTCTCCGATCGCCTGCACCCGTGGATCCGCGGCCGGTCGACGCTTCGCCGCCCGCGCCCGGTCGTGCTGAACACCTGGGAGGCCGTCTACTTCTCCCAGGACCTGGAGACGCTCGGCGCGCTCGCGGACGCGGCCGGCGCGGTCGGCGTGGAACGGTTCGTGCTCGACGACGGGTGGTTTACCGGACGCCGGGACGACCGGCGGGCGCTCGGGGACTGGTTCGTGGACACGGAGGTGTGGCCCGCCGGCCTCCACCCGCTGATCGCGCGGGTACACGCGGCCGGCATGGACTTCGGGCTCTGGGTCGAGCCGGAGATGGTAAGCCCCTCGTCCCTGCTCGCGGATCAGCATCCCGACTGGGTGCTCGGCAGCGATTCGTCGCCGACGTGGCGGTTCCAGCGGGTGCTTGACCTGGCGAACCCCGCCGCGTACGCGTACCTGCTGGACCGGCTGTCCGCGCTGCTCGACGAGTACCCGATCGCGTTCCTCAAATGGGACCACAACCGGGACGTACTCACGCCCGGCATCGCACACCGGCAGACCGCCGCGCTCTACCGGCTGCTCGGTGAGCTGCGCACCGCCTACCCGCACGTGGAGATCGAGAGCTGTGCGTCCGGCGGCGGGCGCATCGACCTCGGCATCCTCGAGCTGGTCGACCGGTTCTGGACCTCGGACACCAACGACCCGCTCGACAGGCAGACGATCCAGCGGTGGACGTCGTTGCTCGTACCCCCGGAGTATCTTGGTGGTCACCTCGGGGACCGCGACGCGCACATCACCGGGCGCACCACAGACCTCGCGTTCCGGCAGGTGACGGCGCTCTTCGGCAGCACGGGCATCGAGTGGAACCTGCTGCACGCGACACCTGCCGAGCGCGCGGCGATCGCGGACTGGATCGCGCTGCACAAGCGGCTGCGCGCGCTGCTGCACACCGGGCGCGTGGTGCGCGCCGACACCGCCGACCCGGCCCAGCTGGTGCACGGCGTGGTCGCACAGGACCGCCGCGACGCGGTCTTCGCGTATGTCACGCTCGACGCCCCACAAGCGGCACTGCCCGCACCGGTACGGTTCCCGGGGCTCGACCCGGACCTCGTCTACACGGTGACGCCGCTGCTCACCGGCCCGGTCACCCAGGACGCGCCGCCGCCGTGGATCGCGGCCGGGTCGGTGACGCTGCCGGGCCGGGTGCTGTCCGAGGTGGGCCTCGCGGTGCCGCTGCTGAAGCCGCAGCAGGCCGCGCTGTTCGAGGTGACCGCGGCCTGAACACGGTGCCCGGCCGCCGTTTCCGCGAGCGGCGGCCGGGCTTTCCTGTCACACCCGGGCGATACGGTCCTGTCCGCGACCGCTACGCCGTCGGGCGCGGCCGCCTGCCGCCACCGCCGCTCCCGGTGACGGCGGATGATGGCGCGATGAGCGTTGACGTGTCGCGGTTGCAGGCGGGTGCGGAGTCCGAGTTCGTGGCCGGGATGGAGTGGCTCATCGCGCCACCCGGCAGCAGCCCACCGGGCTGGGACCGCGACCGTGCCCTCGCGCGCACCGCCCGGCTACTCGCCGACGAGAACGTGGCGTTGTTCGCGGCCCGCGCGCCTCAGGGGCAGGTGGTCGGTGTGGCCAGCGTCTACCTGGACATTCTGTCGGTGCGGTTCGGTCAGCGGGCGTCGATCGAGGATCTGGCGGTGCACCCGGACTGGCGTTCCGGGGGTGTCGGTGCCTCCTTGCTGACGACCGCGAGGGCGTGGGCGGAGGAGCACGGCGCCGACTATGTCTTCCTGGAATCAGGCCTCGCCCGGACGGAGGCGCACCGCTTCTATCTTCGCCACGGCGCGACCCATGCGGCCGCGGCGTTCAGATGGACCGTCGAGCGCACCAGCTGACGGGCTTCGGTCATGGGCGGACGCACCTACGGCAACGACAGCGGCCTGCGAGCTGGGTCTCACGCTGCCGAGGCCGGCTACGACGGCGCTGACCAGCGGGTACAGCAGCGGCCGGCCCGGCGTTGAGGGCTTCATGGGGTCTTCGTTCTGAGCCGGTGCTCCGCGAGGCCGGAAGGGAGGAGCCCTTGGGCGACGACCGGTGCCCGCGGGAGCGTGCGGGCCGCGACCACCCACAGAGGTGGGAACAGCTTTAGGAAAGTGATCTTGGGGTTCGACGTGACGGCGAGTCCGGTCCCGGGTCCCGCACGACGGCGTGCGGGACCCGGGACGGCCGGATCAGGAGTGCGTCACCAGCGGGCGCGCCAGTACTGCGGGGCGGCGGGGATGTCGGCGGCCGGGACGCCGAGGTCGGCGGCGGCCTGGGCGGCCCAGTGCGGGTTGCGGAGGGCGGCGCGGCCGATGGAGACCGCGTCGGCCTGGCCGGTGATCAGGATGGTCTCGGCCTGGAGCGCGTCCTCGATCAGGCCTACCGCGCTGACCACGACGCCGGTGCCGGCCAGCGCGGTGCTCAGGTGGGCGGCAAGCGGGACCTGGTAGCCGGGGCCGGTCGGGATGGTGGCACCGTTGGTGAGGCCGCCGCTGGAGACGTCGACCCAAGTCACGCCGGCCTCGTCGGCGAGGCGGCGGACCAGGCGGGCGGTGGCCTCGATGTCCCAGCCGCCGTCGGTCCAGTCGGTGCCGCTGACCCGGATGCCGAGCGGCTTGTGGGCGGGCCACACCTTCCGGACGGCGGCGGCGATCTCCAGGACGAGCCGGGTGCGGCCCTCCTCGGTGCCGCCGTAGCCGTCGGTGCGGGTGTTCGTCAGCGGCGACAGGAACTGGTGGACGAGGTAGCCGTGGGCCGCGTGGATCTGCACCACGTCGTAGCCGGCCTCGTCCGCGCGCCGGGCGGAGTCCGCGAACGCGGCGACGACCTCGGCGATGCTGTCCTCGTCAAGCGCGGTCGCCGCGTCGAGCGCGGGGAGCACCGGGCCGTCCGCAGCGCTGACCGTGGGCCAGCCGCGCTCGGACGCGGGGACTGTGGCGGCGGGGTGGCCGGGCAGGGACGGGTAGGTCGACGCCTTGCCGCCCGCGTGAGCGAGCTGCACGCCGGCGAGCGCACCCTGCGAGTGGACGAAGGCCGCGATCCGGGCGTGTGCGGCCTGCTGCGCGTCGGTGTAGAGGCCGACGTCGCGCGGGGAGATGCGGCCGCGCGCCTCGACGCCTGTCGCCTCGGTCATGACCAGGCCGAATCCGCCGGAGGCGTGCGCGCCGAGGTGGACCAGGTGCCAGTCCGTGGGTACGCCGTCCTCGGCGTCGATCGCGTACTGGCACATCGGCGCCACGAACGCACGGTTGCGGATGCGCAGCCCCGCTCCGTCCGCCGTGGGCAGGGTGATGGGCTCGAAGAGTCGTCGTGTCACAGTGCTCCCACCGTACGTGTGTCGTGCCGCGTCCTATCCGGGCGAAGATTAGCTGCACGCGCGGGTAATTGCATAGGACGCTAGTCACCGAAGACGAGACGCAGGTGGGCGTCGAGCGCGCGGACCGCGGCCTCGGCGGTGTAGTGGCCGCCGAGCACGTAGAGCGACAGGCCCTCCATCAGCGCGAGCAGGCCCGCCCCGGCCCCGGTCGCGTCGATCTCGTCCCGCCGGGCGAGCGCGATCTGGTCGGCCAGGAACGCGGCCATCTGCGTGGTGCCGTCGCGCAGCAGGTCGGCGGCGGTGGGCTCGACGGCGGAGTAGGCCAGGAACGCGAGCCCGACCGTGCCGTCCGCACGGCGCTCCTCGTCGAGCGGCAGCAGCGTGATCAGCAGCGTCCGTACCGTGGCGGCCGGGGTCATAGGTTGTGGCGCCGCGGCCATGGCGGCGTCGATGCGGGCCGTGGTGCGCTCGACGATCCCACTGAGAGCGAACCGCATCATCTCGTCTTTTGTCGAGAAATAGTGCTGCACCATCCCGGTGGTGACGCCGGCCTCGGTCGCGACGTGCCGAAGGCTCACCGCCTCAAGACCGCCGCGCGCCGCGACCTTCATGAGCGCGTCGACGATCAGCGCCCGCCGTTCCCGATGATCCACCTTCTTCGGCACACAGCCATGCTTTCACATTACGACTGTATTGACACCCGGCCGTCCGGCTTTTACATTACAGTTGCAACGTAAACGGGGAGGTCGAGATGTTTCAGCTGCTCAGAAAGGCCATCCGGTGGGAGATCGCCCTCTGGGTGAGCCTCTACCGCCTCACGTTCCGGCGGCCGGCGCCGATCGAGGCCGGCGCACGCACGTTCGGCTACATCCGGCCGATCGCCCCGGTCCTCGGCGTCTTCATCGCGGTCTCCGCGATCGACATCGTCGCCGCCGACCTGGCCCTTCACCACTTCCTGCCCACCTGGGGCTGGCTGCGCGGGCTCGCACTGCTCCTCGGCATCTGGGGCCTGCTCTGGATGATCGGCCTCGCCGCGAACATCCTCACCCACCCGCACGTGGCCGGCCCGTCCGGCCTGCGCATCCGCAACAGCCACACCCTCGACCTGGCCATACCCTGGGAAGACATCGCCACGGTACGCGCCCGCAGCCGCTATCTCGTCGAGGGCGACACGATCCAGCGCGACAAGGACGTCCTCAACATCGCGATCAGCAGTCTGACCGCCGTCGACGTCGTCTTCCGCGCCCCGGTCACCCTCCACCTGCCCAAGGGCCCGGCCGAGGGCATCACCGAACTCCGCTTCCACTGCGACCTGCCGGACGAGCTGGTCGCACACGCCAACACCTTCCTGACGGACCCGGTCACGGCCTGACGGGGTCGGGAACCGCTGGCAGGTGCGGTACCGCTGGGCGGTGTGACCTGGGCTTACGAGGCCGGCGTGCTGGTGCCGACCAGGATGGCCCGGCCGAGGGTGTGCGGGATCATCAGGACGTGGAGCAGGGCCTGACCGGCGGCCGGCGGCAGCTCGAGCACCGGGACGCTCAGCGCGGTCGCGCAGAGGAACAGGCGGTGGGTGCCGGTGCCGGGCGGCGGGTTCACGCCTGAGTAACCGGTCACGCCGAGGCTGTTGGCGAGCGCCACCCCGTCGGACGGTGCGCCGGCCGGCGGGATGTCCTTGACCGTCAGGTGCCAGAAGCCGCCGGGGATCGGTGCGTCCGGGTCGAAGGCGGTCAGCACCAGGCTCTGCGTGCCGGCGGGAAGATCGTCCCAGGTCAGGGCCGGGGCACGGTCGCCGCCGGAGGCGTAGGCGGAGGTGGGCAGCGGCGCGCCCGGGGCGAAGTCGGGGCTGCGGAGCGTGAAGGCGGGGGCAGGGAACGCGATCGCGTATGGATCTACAGTCTTGCTGTACATGTCACCAACGTACAGCAAGCCTGTATTGTTTTGTCAATGAGCAGCTCACCTACAGATGATCTGGAGCTCGCCGAGGCGTTGCGGGCGGCCGTCGGGGACCTGGTGCGGCGGATCAAGCCGCTGGAGGCGATGCCGGCCGGCCAGCTCGCGGCGCTCGGCTACCTGGGGCGCGAGGGCGCGCTGTCGATCGCGGATCTGGCCCGGCGGGAGAGCGTGCGCCACCAGTCGATGACCCGCACCATCGGGCTGCTCGCGGAGCAGGGCCTGGTCACGCTCAGCCCGGACGGGCTCGACCGTCGCCAGGTCGTCGTCGTGATCACCGAGGCGGGGGCGACGCGGCTGGCGGAGGCGCGGCACACCCGGGCGGCCGCGGTCGCGACGGCGCTGCGCGGACTCACGCCGGAGGAGCGGGCGATCGCCGAGCGGATCCCGGAGATCCTGCGGAAGCTGACACCGTGAGCAGCGTCATGGTGGCAGCCACACGTTCCGTGACGTAATTTCGGAGATTAGCGAAATGCCGAAGGACGGTACGTGTGCTTGACGAGTGCAAGGCGCTGGCGAACGAGACGCGGCTGAGCATCCTGGAGTGGCTGAAGGACCCGGCTGAACACTTCGACGACCGGGTCGGCGGCGAGCCGCTCGGTGTCTGCGTGGGCCTGATCCAGCAGCGCGCCGGATGTTCCGCCTCGACCGTCTCCGCGCACCTCGCCGTCCTGCTGCGCGCCGGTTTCGTGCAGGCCACCCGCCGCGGTCAGTGGACCTACTACCGCCGCGACGAGGCCCGCATCCGCGCGTTCGCCGCACGCGTGCACAGTGACTTATGACCCGGAAGGCGACACCATGCCCACCGCACTCTCCCTGCTCGATCTGGCCCCGATCGCGAGCGGGCAGACCGCGCGCGACAGCTTCGAGGCCAGCGTGGACCTGGCCCGCGCCGCGGAGCGCAGCGGCTACCGGCGTGTCTGGTACGCGGAGCACCACAACATGGCGACGATCGCGTCCTCCGCGACGAGCGTCCTGATCGGGTACGTCGCCGCGCGCACCGAGACGATCAAGCTGGGCTCCGGCGGGATCATGCTGCCGAACCACTCGCCGCTTGTCATCGCGGAGCAGTTCGGCACGCTCGGCACGCTGTTCCCGGACCGGATCGACCTCGGCCTCGGCCGCGCGCCCGGCAGCGACCAGGTGACCATGCGCGCGCTGCGCCGCGACAACCAGTCCGCCGAGTCGTTCCCGCAGGACGTGCTTGAGCTGCAGGGCTACCTGACCGGCAGGTCGCGCATCCCGGGCGTGCAGTCCTACCCGAAGCCGGAGGGCGAGGTGCCGCTGTTCATCCTCGGCTCGTCGCTGTTCGGCGCGCAGCTCGCGGCGCAGCTCGGCCTGCCGTACGCGTTCGCGTCGCACTTCGCGCCGGACGCGCTGCACTCGGCAGTGCAGGTGTACCGGCAGACGTTCACGCCGTCCGCGCAGCTCGCGGAGCCGTACGTGATCGCGGGCGTGAACGTGATCGCGGCGGACACGCACGAGGAGGCCGAGGACCAGAAGACGCGCGCCTACCGGAACCGTACCCGGGCGTTCATCTCGCGCGGCGCGGTCGGCCAGAACTTCACCGACGCCGAGATCGACGCGTTCCTGGCCTCGCCGAACGGCCGCCAACTGGCCCAGATGACGAAGTACACCGCGGTCGGCACGCCGGACGAGGTGCGTGACTTCCTGGAGGAGTTCGCCGCGTCCGTACAGGCGGACGAGCTGATCACCGCCCACCACGCGGAGAGCGCGGCGGCCCGGGTGAAGTCGGTCGAGCTGACCGGCGCCGCGATGGCCGCGACCGCGGCGGCCTGACGACGCTACGGACCGGTGGCCGGTCACCTGGCCGCCGGTCCGGTAGCGTCGCGCCGTGGACATCCGCGGCATGATCGCCGACGAGCGCCGGCGGTTCGCCACGCTCGTCGACTCGCTTACCCCGGCGCAGCTGGCGGCGTCCCGGTGCTGGCTCAGCGGCTCGCGCGGCGCTCGTAGCGTGACCGTGCGGTCCGGTACGCCGCATCAAGCAACTCCCGCGCCGCATCTGTCGTCCGCTCCCCCGGGTTGATCACGGAGATCCAGCCCAGCCGGCCGTAGACGGGGTGCGCGAAGATCACATCCGCCGCGCTCGGATCGGTCTCCGCGGACGTCAGCCGCGCGAAGTCATCCCTGCTCACATCGATGTTGAGCCGAAAGACGCCGGGCCGGTCCAGCCTGGACAGCGTGTCATCCGGATAGTCCTTCGTCACGATCGTGGCGAACGGCTGGACGTTGCCCGGCACGGTCCCGTCCGGCGAGTAGTAGAAGAACGCGTCGCCCCACGCGATCTCCGGCGTGCCGTCGCCGGGCTGCGGTTGCAGGGCGAGCACGCCGGAGAGGCCGGAGACGTACCCGATGATCTCGTCCTTGGTCATGGGTCCAGCCTCGCACGACAGGGCTCCTGCCCACCGGAGTCGATCGCGGCGGGCAGGAGGCGGAAAATGCCGAACCATGTCACGACATAGATCAAAATCTTTTTCAAGCCCCGAGGGTACGGCCGGGGAGCGCCGAGCCTTGCCGACATCTATCCGAAGACGCCGGTAGCAACGCGAGAAATGACAGGTCCGTCGCGGGCCGGACCGTGCTGTCGCTCATCGGGCTCTCAGCACGAGGAACAGGATGATCGCGGTGAGCAGGGTCAGGGCGGCGAGGACGGCAGCGGCGATCTTGGGCTTGCTGTAGGGGCGTTCGCCGGCGACCTCGCCGGTGCGGCCGTTGACAAGCACGGTGTAGGTGTGGCCGGCGTGGAGGTAGCAGGCGATCCAGACCGGCAGCAGCATGAGCTTGAAGCGCAGGTCGCGGTAGTCGGTGTTCACGTCGTGGACGCGCTGTTCGTCGCCGCCGATGTCGTGCCGGGCGTCGTCGCGGATCTGGTCGTCCATCCGGGTGCGGGCGGTGGTGAAGCCGGCCTCGGGCTCGATGTCGTAGCGCAGCGTCTCGTGGCCGGCCAGGAACCCGGGGCGGTACGGCTCGGCCGAGGTGAGCGGCCACGGCTCCAGCGCGTCCAGGTGCGCGGGCGTCACATGCGTGGTGCCGGCCACCAGAATATCGTCGAAGACGCGGCTGACCTGGCCGGAAACGGACGTCCAGCGCGTCCGCCGTACCTGCCGCTGCCGGGTCTGCGACTGGCCGTTGACGGTCTCGGTGTACGTCTCGGTCACGTAGTAGTGGTCGCCGCGCTGGCCGGAGTAGTGGGACCTGGTGTCGCTGTCGAACGTCCAGTGCGGCAGGTACGTGCTGTGCGCGGACTCGGCCTCGGTGACCTTCTTCAGGTTCGACGGCGCGAACCAGCGGCTCTTCACCCAGCCGCGCAGATGGTCCCGGACCGCGGCCTTCTCGACGGCGAACGGCAGCACGGCCTCGGGCACCACCTGCTCACCGTCGTCGGCCGTGGCGACCAGCGCGGCGCCGCAGAACTGGCAGCGGTCGGAGATCCGGTCGCTCGTGGTCTGGGCGCCGCAGTTCCGGCAGGTGAAGACGTGCGGGGCGAGCGTGCCCACCGGCTTGCGGGGCAGCGCGGCGAACGCCCGGAAGTCGTGCTCGCGGACGACCCGGCCGTCTCCGGCAAGCGGCGTCTCGTGGCCGCAGTACGGGCAGCGCAGCACAGTGGTCCCGGGCGCGAACTCGACGCCGGCGCCACAGCCGGCGCACGGATACTGCGTCTGGGTCATGCCTGCGGCGGCAACGGCGGCGGCGTGGCGGCGAAGAGGGAGGCCAGCTCCGGCACCTGGCCGGCGGGCACCCACGCGGCCAGGCCGGCCCTCCAGACAAGCGTCTCGCGGGTGACCTTGCCGGTCAGCCCGGCCACGTCGAACGGGCCCTGCTGCTGGCCGTCCACGCCGACGAACCAGTCGGCGGCTGTACCGGGGAGCGGTGGTGGGGTGGGTCTGTTCATCGCGGCGCCGGCCTGCTGTGCGGCGGCCATGCCGAGCCCCAGCCCGAAGCCCTCACTGGAGCCGCCGGGGTTGTTGGCCGCGTCCCGCATCGACTCGGCGGCCTGGAACGTCGTGTACCGGCCGAGATCACCCGCCACGCCCATCGAGGTGCGGCGGTCGAGCGCGGCCTCCACCTCCGGCGGGACCGAGATGTTCTCGATGAGGAACGCCGGGACCTCGATGCCGTAACCGGACAGCTCCGCGGAGAGCACGCCGGCCAGCTTCGTACCGATGCTGAGCTGCTGTGCGGCCAGGTCGAGCAGCGGCACCCCGGCCGTGGCGAGCGCGCTGCCCAGGTGGGTGGCGACCAACTGCCGGAGAAACGCCAGGACCTCCTCGGTACGGAACTGGGGATCCGTCCCGACCAGCTCCTTGAGCAGCAGCTCCGCATTGGCGACCCGGACCGCGAAGCCGCCGAACGCGCGCAGCCGGACCACGCCGAACTCCGCGTCACGGACGATCACCGGGTTCTGCGTACCCCATTTGAGGTCGGTGAACTGCCGCATGGCGACGAAGTAGACCTCGGACTTCCACGGCGACTCGAAGCCGTGCTTCCAGCCCTGGAGCGTGGAGAGGATCGGCAGGTTGCGGGTCTCAAGCGTGTACGTCCCAGGCGTGAACACGTCCGCGACCCGGCCCTCGGTAACGAAGATCGCGACCTGCGACTCGCGCACGATGAGCTTAGCGCCCATCTTGATCTCGTTCTGGTAGCGCGGGAACCGCCACACGATCGTGTCCCGGCTGTCGTCGAGCCACTCGATGATGTCGACGAGCTCGCCGCGCATCTTGTCCCACAGCCCCATGACCGGCCCTCCCGGCGATTGATCTTCGCAGCCGCACGGTAACAAATCCGGTCGAACTCCCGATGTCACATCGCGGAGCCGACCGGCAGTACCCCGGCGGAGCCGACCGGCGTCACCCCGGCGAAGCCGACCGGCGTCACCCCGGCAGGCCGATCAGCAGAAGATCCTGGCCTCCCGGAACTGTTGCATGCATCCCCCTCGAAGCCCTCCCCCGACGCTGAGTGGTCACTCAGGATCGGGCGGATGCTACGTCAGTCCAGGGTGGACATTCAAGCATTGATCTCGGCAACTGGCGGCGGCAGGATCGCTGCGGACATCGCGACGACCTGGGGGCGACGATGACGACGGTCTTCACCGATCCGGACCGGTACACGGACATGGCCGGCTGGCACCGCGAGGTGGCCGAACTGCGCGCGCGGGCGCCGATCCACCGGGTGGTGGCGGACGGCTTCGACCCGTTCTGGGCCGTCATCGCGCACGACGTGGTGATGGAGGTGGAGCGCCGGCCGGACCTGTTCCGGAACGCGCCGCTGCCGTGGGTGGTCAGCCGGTCGGACATCGCGGCGGCGCGGGAGGCCGGGCCGGCGCCGCGGACGCTGATCCACATGGACGGTGAGGACCACGCGGCGTACCGGCGGTTCGGCAACGACTGGTTCCGGCCGGCCAGCCTGGCCGCGCTGCAGGAGCGGCTCGATCAGCTCGCGGACGACGCGCTTGCCACACTCGAGGCGCGGGGCGGCAGCTGCGACTTCGCCGCGGACGTCGCCATGCCGTACCCGCTGAAGGTGATCCTGGAATTGATGGGCCTGCCGGAGGCGGAGTATCCGCAGGTCATCGCGCTGACGCAGGACTTCTTCGCGCGCGACGGCGACCCTCGGGTGATCCAGAACCTGTTCGGGTACATGTGCGCGCTGACCGGGGCGCGCCGCGCGGAGCCGACCGGCGACCTGGCCAGCGCGGTGTCGAACGGGCGGATCGGCGGTGAGCTGATCCCGGAGGTGGAGGCGACCAGCTACCACATGATGGTCGCGACCGCGGGCTACGAGTCGACCGCGAAGGCGCTCACCGGCGGGATGCACGCGCTGATCGCCAACCCGGAACAGTTGCGGCGACTGCGGCGGAACCCGGAGCTGATCGACTCCGCGGTGGACGAGATGATCCGCTACTCCTCGCCGGTACGGCACATGATGCGCACCGCGTCCGCGGACACCCGGATCGCGGGCGCCGACATCGCGGCCGGCGACTGGCTGCTGCTGTCCTACCCGGCCGCGAACCACGACCCGAAGAAGTTCCCGGAGCCGGACGCGTTCGACGTGGCGCGCCCGAACGCGTCCGGGCATCTGGCGTTCGGTTTCGGCCCGCACCACTGCCTCGGCGCGGCACTGGCCCGGATGGAGATGCGCACGCTGTTCCGCCGGATCCTCCCCCGCCTGGAATCGGTCACGTACGACGGCGACGCGCTGCTGACCGACACCACGTTCATCGGCGGCTTCCGGACGCTGCCGATCCGGTACCGCCTCAGGTAGGTGCTGTGTGGGCCTCGGATCCGGCCGTCACCACGTGCGGTCGGCGAGCATGCGCTGGACGCGGTTGACGAGTTCCTGGGGGCGGAACGGCTTTGTCATGTAGTAGTTCGCGCCGAGTGTCATGCCGAGGTCGATGTCGCCTGCGGCGTCCCGGCCGCTGAGCATCAGGACCGGGATGTCCGTGGTGCGGGGCTTAGCCCGCAACTCGTAGCAGATGTCCAGGCCGCTCAGGCCGGGCATCACCACGTCGAGCAGGATCAGCTGGGGGCGGTGCTGCATCGCGAGGCTTAGCGCGGAGACGCCGTCCCCGGTCGTGATCACGTGGTAGCCGGCCGCCTCGAGGGAGAACTCGATGAGCGCGCGCACGTCCTCGTCGTCCTCCGCGACGAGCACTGTCGGCTCCGCCTCCGAGGCGAGCGCCTGCGCGCCCTCGAGGCTCGTCGGGACAATGAACGCGCTGGTCAGATACGGCATGGTCGTCTGGCGCATCGGTGACCTCCTAATCGGCCGGGGGATGTGTCGGCCAGGGTTTTCCGCCCAGAGAAGATGAAGCGCGCGCCGGGTCGCGGGCCGGGTGCATCCGGGTTGCAGGCGGGTTGCCTTCCCGCGAAACAAACAAACCAGACCAAAGGCGCAGAGCCAGATATTCCCGCTTCCGCGGTGGTTACGGGCCGCATGCTCCCGCGGGCAAACCTCCGGTCCCCGAAGACTCCGCTGGCGCTCCGCTTCGGGTTCCGGCCGGAGCCGGACCCGCGCGGACACGGGCAAAACCCCCACATCCGTCGCGCCGACCACGCGAAACCCTTGTGTGGCACCGGATTACACGGAAACTACTCACGCGCTGCTCTCGATCAACTACGTTCTGTTTGGCCCGCCGCAGTCCTGACGGGTTCCGAATCTCAGACAGGGGAAGTCCATGCACAACCTGCGTACCCGGATCGGCGGCCTGATCGCGGCCGCCACGATCGCCGTCACAGGCGTCGCCGTCGCACCCACACCGGCACAGGCCGCGGTCACGCCCGCGTTCTTCACCGTCAGTGACATCTCCGGGGCCCTGTTCGTCATCAAGCTGGTGGACCAGCTGAAGATCGACCAGGCGCGCGCCATCCTCGACGGGGAGGGGCCCGCAGGCCTGACCCACATTCTCGGCCGGGTGAAGCCGACGACGGCCTCGTACAACCCGGACTTCAACTACCACCTCGACCCGAGCAGCATCACGTTCTTCCAGTCTGGACTGAGCCTCTGCGACACCACGTTCGCGCAGATCAACCAGCAGCTGGCCCTGCTCACCAATCTGAGCGGCGGCACCGGCGGCCTGGGTGGCCTGGGTGGGCTCGGCGGGCTGACCGGACTGATTCCGGGTCTCGTCTGCCCGTCCACGTCGACGCTGCTGGCCGAGGTAGTGCCTTTCTGACCCAGGTCTTCTGACCTACCGGGTCTTCTGACCCATCAGTTTCGCCGATGACTGGACGCCGCCCTCGGGACGGCGTCCAGTCGGCGTTCCACCCCCCGCACAGGTTGTCGTGACCAACGACGGGCCCGCGGCCCGCGGGAGCATGCGGGCGTGAGCACCGCGGAAGCGGGAAAATCTTCGTTCTTAAAAAGCTTTCTGTCTATGTCGCTGTTACGGTCCGGTAAGGACGGCCGGGCCGGACCGGGTCGGCCGGCGGCATGGGAGGTACGAATGGCGAAACGTGTTCGTCTCGGCCTGGTGGCCGGGTTGGCGGCGCTGGCCGGCTCGTTCGGCCTGCCGGGAGCGTCCGCGGGCGCGCCGGCCGAGGGCACGATCCTCGCGGCGCCGGGGGCGGAGGTCGTCCCGGGCAGCTACATCGTGGTGCTTGACGACGGCACGACAGGGGTCCGCGACAAGGCGCGCAGCCTGGCCCGCGCACACGGTGCCACTGTGGACGCCACCTACGAGCATGCGTTGCGCGGCTTCGCGGCCCGCATGCCGGAGGCGCAGGCCAAACGGCTGGCCGCGGCGCCGGGCGTGGCCTACGTGCAGCCGAACGTGGTGCACACGACGCAGGCCACGCAGCTCAACCCGCCGTCGTGGGGCCTGGACCGCATCGACCAGCGCAACCGGCCGGTCGACGCGTCCTACACCTACAGCACCACCGCGTCGAACGTCACTGCTTACATCATCGACACCGGGATCCGCACCACGCACGGCGACTTCGGCGGGCGCGCGGTGAGCGGGTTCGACGCGGTGGACGGCGGCGCCGCGGACGACTGCAACGGCCACGGCACCCACGTCGCGGGTACGGTCGGCGGCAGCTCCTACGGCGTGGCGAAGGGCGTGCAGCTGGTGGCCGTGCGCGTGCTCGACTGCGCGGGCAGCGGTACGACCGCGCAGGTCGTGGCCGGCATCGACTGGGTCACGGCGAACCACGCGGACACCTCGGTGGCGAACATGAGCCTGGGTGGCGGCGCTGACACCGCGCTCGACGACGCGGTCCGGCGTTCGATCGCGGACGGTGTGACGTATGCGATCGCGGCCGGCAACGGCCTGTTCGGGATCTTCGCGCTGGACGCCTGCACGCAGTCGCCGGCCCGGGTGACCGAGGCGCTCACCGTCTCCGCGACCGACACGGCCGACCGCAAGCCCTCCTGGCCGAACCGGGGCACGTGCGTGGACCTGTTCGCCCCCGGCATCGACATCACGTCGGCCTGGAACACGAACGACACCGCGACGAACACGATCAGCGGTACGTCGATGGCGGCCCCCCACGTGGCGGGCGCGGCCGCGCTGTATCTGGCGTCGAACCCGGCCGCGACGCCGGCTCAGGTGAGCGCGGCGGTGGTCGGGGCGGCGACGACCGGCGTGGTGACGAGCCCGGGAACCGGTTCACCGAACCGGCTGCTGTACACGGGCGGTTTCTGACAGCGGGTGCGCGGTGTGGCCGGCGCCGGCCGCACCGCGCCCTGATCACCTGCGATTCCGGCGACGACTACCAGACCGGACGCATCGGGGTACGGCCGTCGCCGTTCTCGTCGACATAGGAGCGGAGCGCGGTGCGAACCGTGTCCAGCTCCGGCATGTGGGACTCCTCCTCGGCCCAGATCTCCGCGACGCGTGCGACAAGCGCCCGGCCGCGCGCGGTGGCCACGATCAGCTGGGCGCGGCCGTCAGTGGGGTGGCGGGCGCGTTCGGCGTACCCCCAGGTCTCCAGCTCGCGGATGATGTGCGCCGCGCCCTGCTTGGTCACGCCCAGGTAGCCGGCCAGCTCCACGGCGGTCTCGCCGCCGGTGGTCACCAGGCGGCTGATCGCGTAGCCGTGCGCCGGCCGGATCTCCGCGTGCCCCTCGTCCGCGAGACGGGCGTGCAGGCGGTCGGTGAACAGCCGGAACGCCATCGAGAGCAGCAGCGGTAGCGGAATGGACATGTCGTCAGGATAGACCAGCGGCTTGTCTAATTTGCTTCCATACCTCAAGATAGACCAGCAGCTTGTCTATCTGAGGGGCTTCCATGCGCACCACCATCCAGAACGTCCGGGTTTTCGACGGGACCGCGCTGACCGCCCCGCGCGACGTGCACCTCAGCGACGGCCGGATCGTGCCCGCACCGCCGCCGGACGCACGGGTGGTGGACGGGCGCGGCCGTACGCTGCTGCCCGGCCTCATCGACACTCACGTGCACGTCGAGCGGCGCGACCAGCTCGCGGAGCTGGCCCGCTGGGGCGTGACCACAGCGCTCGACATGGGCTCGCCACGGCCGGACTCGACGCTGCCGCTGCGACACCTGGACGGCGTCGCCGACCTGTTCAGCGCGGTCTACCCGGCGGTCGCGCCCGGCTCGGCCGCGATCCGGCGGATGGGCTATCCGGCGCACGCGGCGGTGCCGGGGCCGACTGCGGCGCGGTCCTGGGTGGACGCGCGCGTCGCGGAGGGTGCGGACTACATCAAGATCGTGGTCGAGGACCCGAGGCAGCCGGGTACCACAGGGCTGCCCGCCGAGACCGTGACCGCGCTTGTCGAGGCGGCCCACGCACGCGGGCTGCTCACCGTCGCGCACGCGGTGACCGCGGCGACGTACCGGACCGCGTCGGTCGCGGACGTGGTCACGCACGTGCCGATCCAGGCGGTCGCGGGCGGCGCCCGGATCGTCTCCCCCACGCTCGTCATGATGCGCGGCATCTGCGGCACTGTCGGCCGCACGCTCCCGCTGCGCGTGCTGGGCGCGCTCCGGATCGCGCCCCGGATGGACTTCGTGCACGCGCTCGGCTCGGCCCGCCTGCTGCACGCGGAGGGCGCAGTGGTGCTGGCCGGCACGGATGCCAACGGTGACGCGACCGCGCCGTTCTCGCCCGCGTTCGGCGCGTCGATGCACGAGGAGCTGCGCCTGCTGACCGAGGCCGGCCTGTCCGCCGTGGAGGCGTTGGGCGCGGCCACGTCCGTACCCGCGCGGGTCTTCGGGCTTGACGATCGTGGTGCCGTGACGCCCGGTCTGCGTGCCGACCTGCTGCTCGTCGACGGCGACCCCACAGTGGACATCGCAGCCACGGCCCGGATCACGCACGTCTGGACCGGCGGCATCATGATCAGATAAGTAGGATGTCACGGTGAGTTACTCGAACGACCCGCGGGCGGCACGCAGCCGGGAGGCGATGATCGCTGCGGCGCGCCGGCTGCTTGTCGACGAGGGCCCGGGCGCGATCACCCATCAGCGCGTGGCCGAGCTGGCCGGGGTCGGGCGGGCCACCGTCTACCGGCACTGGGCGCGGGCCGAGCAGCTGCTGCTCGACGCGATGGGCGGCACCGACCTGCCGCTCTTCAAGGAGCCGGAGTCGCCGGTACGGCCGTGGTTGCACCGCCAGCTCCGGCAGCTGGCCGACGAGCTGTCCGTGCCGGCCGTCGCAGGTGTGGCGCTCATGCTGGCGCAGTCCTCGCTGACCGACCCGGTGGTGGCGGCCCGGCACGCGGAATCGAACCGGGCCGTCACCGAGCGGATCGCCGCGGCGGTCGAGGTGGCGGCGGCCACCGGCGAGCTCCGGACCGACGCGACGCCTATCGACCTGACCTCGTTGCTTGTCGGGCCGCTTCACTTCCGCACGGTCGTGCTGCGCGCCGAGGTCCCGGACGCGTTCATCGACCGGCTGCTTGACGCGGTCGGGACCTGGCGGCCGTCAGGAGCGGAGCGCGCCGAGCGCTAGCATCGCGACGTCCACCGAGGCCTGCAGCTCCTCGCGGCTCGCGCCGGCGGCGGCGTGGACCGCGTGCCCCTCGCTGAGCGTCATCACGAACCGGGCCAGCGCGGGCGGGTCCAGGCCGGCCGGCAGGTCGCCCTCCGCCGCCGCGCGGGACAGCCGTTCCCGCAGCGCCGCCTCGGTGTCGGCCCGGCCGGCGGCCAGCGCTTCGGAGATCGGGGCGTTCTCCGGCGAGCAGGCCAGGCCGCCCTGGATGGAGAGGCAGCCCGGCGGGTGGTCGCCGGCGGTGAGCCCGTCCGCGCTGGAGCGCAGGAAGACCTCGATCGAGGCGAGCGCGGTGGGCTGGTCGAGCGCGGCGCGGGCGGCTGCCAGCTTCATCCCGTGGTAGCGGGCGAACGCGCGCCGGAACAGCTGTTCCTTGCTTCCGAACGTGGAGTACAGGCTCGGCCGGTTGATGCCCATCGCGCCGGTGAGCGCACTCAGCGAGGCCCCGTCGTAGCCGTGCCGCCAGAAGACCTCGGCGGCGCGGTCCAGGACCGTCTCCTCGTCGAAGGCGCGCGGCCGTCCGAGGGTGGGCGTCTCAGTGCTCATGAACCCACTCTACCGCTCGGTACACATTGTGAGCCGGGCCACCAACCGATCAGTACAAAAGCTGTTACGGTGGAGCCACAACCGATCAGTACAAAAAGTTCGACCCGCGGAGGATCCATGACCATCACGCTGATCACCGGCGCCAACAAGGGCATCGGCTTCGAGACCGCCCGGCAGCTGATCGCGCTCGGCCACACCGTCTATCTCGGCGCACGCGACGCCGAGCGGGGCGAGAAGGCCGCGGCCGAGCTGGGTGCCCGGTTCGTGCAGCTCGACGTGACCGATGACGCCTCGGTGAGCGGCGCGCTGGCCGTCGTCGACGCGGCCGAAGGACGGCTGGACGTGCTTGTCAACAACGCCGGCGTGCTCGGCGAGAAGGCCGTCGACGGGCCCTACGCGCTCCACGTGTTCGATGTGAACGCGGTCGGCCTGATCCGGGTCACCGAGGCGGCGCTCCCACTGCTGCGGAAGTCGTCGAACCCCACTGTCGTCACGCTGTCCAGCAGCCTCGGCTCGTTCTGGGCGGTGACCAACCCGGAACGGCCGGAGTTCGGCCTGCCGTTGGCGCTCTACTCCGCGTCCAAGGCGGCCGCGACCATGCTGACCGTGCAGTACGCCAAGTCCGAGCCGGGCATCAGGTTCAACGCGCTCGAGCCCGGCACCACCGCCACCGACATGACCGCCGCGTTCGGCATCGGGCGCCCGGTGGAGGAGAGCGCGAAGACTGTCGTACGCCTGGCCACGCTGGCCGCGGACGGGCCGACCGGCACCTTCACAGACGAGCACGGCACCCTGAGCTGGTAAGGGAGCGCGATCACCGACGGCCGGTCCACATGATGACCGCGCGGTACGACCCGGCCGCTGACGCGCTAGAAGAGCACGACGGTACGGCCCGCGTACGCGGGCGTTTCCACCTCGGTGACCATTGCGGCGGCGACGTCAGCGCGGGAGATCGTCGGCGGCAGGACCCGCCAGCTGC
Source organism: Catenuloplanes sp. NPDC051500 (assembly GCF_044454585.1). NCBI lineage: Bacteria > Bacillati > Actinomycetota > Actinomycetes > Micromonosporales > Micromonosporaceae > Catenuloplanes > Catenuloplanes sp. NPDC051500. The sequence continues at coordinate 98,431 of NZ_JBITDX010000014.1, read as the reverse complement.
GGTCGAGCACGTCGAGCGGCACCACCTGGGTGGCACCGGTCGCGGCGCCGTTGGTGAGCGACACCGGGTGAAAGATCGTGGTGTCCGGGCCGGCGATCAGCTCGTCCGCACGGATCTTGTCGTCGTAGCCGGCCGGCCCGAGGACACGCCGCTGGATCCACTCGTGCAGGCCGCTCGAGTGGGCCCGGGACGCGCCGACGCCGAACGAGCCCAGCCACGCCACCCGCGGCCGCTTGGCATCGAGAGCCGCGCGGGCGCCGTCGGAGAGCGTAGTCTTCGGGCCGCCGCGGCTGAACCCGAGCACACTGATCAGCGCGTCCGCATCCGAGGCCGCGTCGACGACGGTGACGGGCGCCTGCACGTCGGCCGCACGCACCTCCAGCCGGGGGTGCGCCAGTCCGGACAGCGCCTCCGGACGCCGGGCCAGCGCGATGACGTCATGGCCTCGGTCGAGCGCGGTGGTCAGGACGTGACGGCCGGTGGCGCCGGTGGCACCCAGAACAACGATTCGCACAGCTCTCCCCACTGTGAGACGCCCGTCTCACAGTGGGGAATCGTGCCATGACCCAATCTATGAGTCAACTGTCTCAGAGTCTCAGTGGGCTCCCTGGGCGCGGTCCGGCTCGGGCTTACGCCGGTCACCCGTGTGCGGGTCGGTCTCGGCGGAGGCCGTCTCCGCGGGCTCCGGGATCGCTGACATCGGGTCGGTGTCGGCCGACCCGGGCCCGTCCTGCGTGGTGTACTCGGCGTACTGCTCAGGATTGACGTCGCTCATGACCGTGGAGTACCCCCGGAACCCGCGCTTACCCGGTGATCTTCAGCGGCCCGGAACGGCGAGCTGGGGCAGCGTCTCGCGGACCGCCCGGGCCATGGCGTCAGTGATCGTGACCCGCTTGGAGGCGTCCTTGACCAGCGCGTCGTAGCCGTAGATCTCGAACTCCATCACCAGGTTGCCGTTCCGGACGACAAGCCCGGCGCGGGTGCCGTCCGGCGACTCGGACGAGAAGCTGAACGCCTCCTGCCCGACGCCGAGCGCGGCCGCATCCCGTTCGACGAGCGTGGGCTTCGCATTCGGAATGCCGCCACCGGAGGACTCGAAGCCGCGCACCGACGTCAGGTAGTCGCGGCCCTCGGCCTCGCTGCCCAGCGAGATCGCGAGCGCCTGAAAGCCGCCGCTCGCGTAGTCGACCTGACAAGTGTTCAGACCCGGCACTGTCGGATCACTGCCGGACCGGACCGGCGCGCTCACCCGCTCACGGACGAGCGCGGTCACCGCGTCGTAGCGAACAGCAGGGCAGAGCGTCGCGGGTACGGAGAAGGTGCCACTCCGCGCGGCCGGCGCGGACGTGGCCGCGGACGGTGGGGCGGCCGCGGCGGCGCTTGTCGTGGCCGGGCTGGGCGAGGCGGAAGCAGCGGGAGACGCCGTCGCGGAGGTCTGCGGCCCGCCGGTGACGACCGCACCCTGCCCGGAGGCATCGGTGGCGGTGGTGGCGGGCAGTGCGGCCGGGGCCGGCGTGCTGTCGTCATTCCGCGGGATCAGCAGCGCGGCTGTCGCGGCGATCGCGGCCACGGCCGCGGCGGCACCGGCGACGATCGCCCAGCGGCGGATGGCGACGGCACTGCGGTCCTGCTCGGCGGGCGGCGCGGAGGCGGGCGGCACGGAGGCAGGCGGTGCGGAGACAAGCGGTGCGGAGACAATCGGTGCGGAGGCGGGCGGTGCGGAGGCGGGCGGTGCGGAGGCGGGCGGTGCGGAGGCGGGCGACCAGCCGGGCGTGCCGGAGGCGGGCAGCGGTATGCCGGAGGCGGGCGCGCCGGACACCGGACCGGCACCGTGCGCGGCGATCGACTCGGCGTAGGCAGCGGCCGGTTCTCCGGAGGCTGGGGATTCCGACACCGACGCCTGGCGCGGAACCACGGGCATCGGTGCGGTAGCCACCCCGCCGGGCGCGGACCCCGCACGGCCGTCGACTCCTCCCAACGGACCTTCTGGCACAGGAACGACGCCGGCAACTGCCGGTCCCCCGTAATCGCCCGCGACGCCCGCGACGCCCGCGCCGCCCCCGCCGGCCGCGCTCGGCGGTCCCGACACCGCACCGAAGGGCCTGCCGGAACCGGCTGCCCCGAGACCAGCCGCCGCGACGCCTCCCCGGCCGACGCCGGCCGCGGGCAGGCCGCTCGCGGAGTCGTACCCCTGGATGATGCTCTTGATGATCGTCAGCTCCGGGTCGGGGAGCAGGACGGGGACGGACTCGAGCGCCCGGTGCAGCAGCGTGCCGGCGAGCGGCATGCGGCTGGCGCCGCCGACCATCAGGACCGTCACCGGGGCGCCGGTGGGCAGGCCTGCCGTGCGCAGGGCGGCCCGGGCGGCGGTGATCGTGCGGTCCAGGACCGGGCGGGCCAGGAGGTCGAGCTGCTGGCGGGTGACCAGGAGGTTCTGGTCGAGGAGCGGCACGTGCAGCGTGGCCGAGGTGGAGCCGGAGAGCGCCTCCTTGACCCGGCGGAGGTCGTCGCGGAGTCGGCGGGCGGTACGGCGGTCGCCTGCGGTCTGCGGGGCGAGCAGGCGGCGCCACGTCTCGTCGGGTGCCGGGATCGAGGCGGCCAGCCAGCCGAGGAGCGCGTTGTCGACGTCGAGACCGCCCGCGTCCGGCAGGGACTCGGCGGCGAGCACGTCGAGACCGCGGGAGAGCACCGTCGCGGAGAAGCCGCCGGCGCCGAGGTCGTAGACCAGGATCGGGCCGCTGCCGGGGATCGGGACGCCGGCCAGCGCGCGGGCGGCCGCGACCGGCTCCGGAAGCAGTTCCGGCGCGGGCAGCCCGGCGGTGCGGGCGGCGGCGCTCAGCACCTGGAGTCGGTCGGCACTCCACGAGGCGGGGTGGGTGAGGACCAGCGCGGTGACCTGGTCGCCGGACGCGAGCGTGGCCTCCTCGGCCGCGCGGGCCAGCACAGCGCCGATGATCTTCTCGATCGGGAACGTGAAGTCGCCGAGCCGGGCGGACGGCTCGCCGATGCGGCATTTCGGGTGCGGCTCGTAGGCGTCCGGCGTGATGCCTGCCCGGCCCGCCGCCTCGGGCCCGGTGATCAGCGTGTCGCCGGCCGCGCAGACGCCGGACGGCAGGACCGTCGTGTCCGCGCCGGCCGCCACCGTGCCGGACGTGCCGAAATCTATGCCGAGCCGCACCTGTCGAGCCCTCCCCCGTAGATCGTTGCTGGCCAGACTAGACGGCGCCGCCCGGCAGAACAGCCCTTGAATCGACGAGGACGACCAATCGGTCACACAGCCCCGCGGCCGGGTGCCGCCCAGGCCTCCAGGCGCTGCCGTTCTTAAAGTGGGTTGATCACCAGGGTCGGCCCCGGGGAAACCCGGGGCCGGGATCGGGGCGGTCTCGGATGGCCCGCGCCGCGCCGGTGACCAGGATGAACGGCGTGGACAACCGTAAACGCTGGCGCCAGCTCACCGTCTGGCTGCACGTGCTCAGCTCAGCCGGCTGGATGGCGCAGGCGATGGCGCTGTGCGTCATGCTCGCCACCGGCCTGGTCTCCGGCGACCCGGTCGTCCGGGCGGCCTCGACGACGATGGCGCTGGCCACGGACGGACGCCTGCTCGGCCCGATGGCTGACGTGTCCGCGTTCACCGGCATCATGCTGGCCGCGGCCACGCCGTGGGGCTTCTTCCGGCACTGGTGGGTGCTTGTCAAGTTCGCGATCACCGTGGTCCAGCTCTACGTCGGCATCTTCCTGCTCTCGCCGCAGCTGGAGCAGTCCGCAGTGACCGGCCCGGTGCCGCTGCAGATCGCTGGCACCGCGCTGATGGCGTCCGCGATCGCGTTCCAGGGCTGGCTGTCCATCGCCAAGCCGTGGGGCACCGTCCGCGACCGGCAGCGTCGTGGTGGTGGGACCGGGCCGCTCTGGGTGTTCGTCGCCGCGGTCGTCGGCGGGCTGCTCGACCTCGCGCTGGCGCTGGCGCTCGGCCATCCGATGCCGTTGCTCTCGATCGTCCTGCTGATCGTGGTCCTGGCCCGGCGCCGCAGCTGGCCGGGTGCACCGGCCGGGCCACGGGCGGACGCGACCCCGCGTGAGCGGCGGGCTGCGACCCCGGCATGAGAGGCGGACGCGACCCCGGCGTGAGAGGCGGGCTTCGGCGCCGAGCCCTAGACTCCAGCCGTGAAACGCGTCGCGGTGGTGTACAACGCGCGCTCCGGCGCGCTCCTGGCCCGGGCCGACGCCTCGCCGGAGGATCAGCTGACCGAGCTGTTCCGCGCGCGTGGCGTCCAGGCCGACCTCAAGCCCTTTGACATGAGCACGCTTACCGCGGACGTGCGGGAGCTGCTGACGAACGAGCCGGACGCGCTTGTCGTCGCGGGCGGGGACGGCACCGTGCGGGCGGTCGCGGAGCGGGTGCTCGCCCACGAGGGCGTGCCGCTTGGCATCCTGCCGCTCGGCACGATGAACCTGCTGGCCCGTGACCTGGGCGTACCGGGCGATCTGGAGGGCGCGGCCGACGCGCTGCTTGACGCGCCGGTCGACCGGATCGACATCGCCACTGTCAACGGGGAGCCGTTCCTGCACAGCTCGATGCTGGCGATGCTGCCGCACCTGGGCCGGATCCGGGAGCGGTCGCGGGGCGGGAAGGTGTTCGGCAAGGTACGGCTTGTGGAGAAGGCGTTGCGGCTGGTCCGCCGCTATCCGCGCATGCCGCTCACCATCGTGGTGGACGGGCAGGAGCACACGATCCGTACCCGCGCGGTCGTGGTGGCCTGCAACCCGCTCGCGGCCGGACCGGCGCCGATTCCCGGGCGGGAACGGCTTGATGCCGGCCTGGTCGCGGTCTACGTGACGTTGGAGCGGACCAGCTGGGACCTGGTCGAGGTGGTCGCGAAGCTGTTCAACGGCGGCTGGCGGCAGGACGAGCGGATCCGCGCGTACGAGGGTAAGACTGTAGAAGTGAGATCATCCAAGCTGGCGCTGATGAGCGTGATGAGCGACGGCGAGATCGCGCAGCTGACCACGCCGCTGCGCTACGAGATCCGGCCGCGCGCGCTGGCCGTGCTGGCCCCGGGAGCCGCCGCGTGAAGCCGAGCAACGTGCGGATCGCGCAGATCGCCGACCTGCACTTCGGCCGGGACGTCCCCGCGGTCGCGGAGACGCTGCTGACCGAGCTGCGCGAGGTCGCCCCCACGATGATCGCGGTCTGCGGCGACCTGACCCAGACCGCGGCGAAGGCGGAGTTCGAGGCCGCCCGCGAGTTCCTCGACAAGCTCCCGGCGCCGGCGCTTGTCGTTCCCGGCAACCACGACCTGCCCGGCTGGCGGTTCTGGTCGCGGTTCGCCAGGCCGTGGCGGCGGTGGAGCACGCACATGACCTCTGACCCGCGCGGCGCGGTCGTCCACGCGGAGGACGGCCTGGTCGCGGTCGGTGTGAACTCGGCCCGCAGCTGGACCCTTCATCACGACTGGTCCCGCGGCCGGATCAACATGCGGCAGCTGACGGCGATCGGCGCGGCCTTCGACGGGACGCCGCGCGACGATCTGCGCGTGGTGATCGCGCACCACCCGTTCCTGCTGAACGAGGCCGGGCTGAGCCGCGGCCTGGTCGGCCGGTCCGGGCTGGCGCTGCGGCATCTGCGGCGCCGCGCCGACCTGCTGCTCGGCGGGCACCTGCACATGGCGTACAGCGGGATCGTGGACGGTTTGGTGGTGTCGCAGTGCGGGACCGCGCTGTCCGACAGGTTGAAGGGCGGCGAGCCGAACAGTTACAGCCTGATCGACGCGACCGGCGACCGGATGACTGTCGCGACCCGGCGGTGGGCCGACGACCGCTTCGAGACCCACGACAGCGTCGACTACGTCCGCACCGATCACGAGTGGCGGACGGCCTGAGCCTGCGCGTCCTCCGGGGTGCGCAGCCGGCGCATCCGGCGGGTGAGCATCGGCAGGATTGACAGCGCCATGCCCGCCGCACCGAGCGCGACCGCGACGCGGCTGCCGGCGGCCTCGCCCAGGACGCCGCCGGCCGCGCTGCCGATCGGGATCACGCCGTAGATGAGCAGGCGGTACCCGGCGCCGGTGCGGGCCAGCGTGCCGCGCGGCGCGACGGTCTGCCGGAGCGTCACGGAGAGCACATTCGCCACGCCGAGTCCGAAGCCGGCGGCGAGCTGGCAGACCGCCAGCCCGGCCGCGAGCGTGGCGCCCTCGCCGGGTAGCACCGCGATCAGCAGCGGCACGCCCGTCGAGAAGACAAGTCCGGCGGCGAATGCGCGGCCGTACCCCAGGACCGCCGCGGCCCGCAGCGCGCACATCGTCCCCACGAACGCGCCCACGCCGGACGCGCTGAGCGCCAGGCCGAACAGCCCCGGATCGACCCCGTGGTCCGAGACCACGTAGATCACCAGGTTGACGGTGAGGATCTGGAATCCGGCATTGTAGGCGGCCGCATGCACGGTAAGCGCACGCAGGAACGGATTGGTCACAATCGGGCGCAGACCGTCGAAGAACCCCGCGGCCTCGGTGGGCGTCTCCGGCGCGGGCTCCGGCCGCCGGGCCGCCGCCACGCCGAGCGCGCTGGCCAGGTAGCTGACCGCGTCCACCACGATCGCCCCGGCCGGCCCGGCCAGCTGCACCAGCCCGCCGGCCAGACCCGGGCCCGCCACCTGGGCCGCGGTGGCCGAGCCCTGCGCCGCCCGGTTCGCCGCGGGCAGGTCGTCGTCGTCCACGATGCTCGGCACGTAGGCGTAGCTGGCCGTGTCGAAGACGACGCTCGCCGCGCCGGTCGCCAGCGCCACCCCGATCAGCAGCTCCATCGACAGCAGGCCGCACGCCCACGCCACCGGCACCACCGCGAGCAGACCGGCCCTCAGAAGATCAACGGCGATCATCACGGTACGCCGCCGGCGTCGCTCCAGCCAATGCCCGGCGAAGAGCGGCAGCAGCAGGTTGGGCAGGAACGCGGCTGTCGAGATCGCCGCCACCGCGCCCGCGCCGCCACCCAGCGTCAACACCGCGACAAGCGGCAACGCGACCGCGGTCACCTGGGTGCCGAAGACCGACACCGTGTGCCCGGCCCAGAACCAGCGATAGTCACGATCCCGGCGCAGCAGACCTCTGTTACCAGTTACCCCCGTCATGGTGGTAACTTTTCCACATGCCGCAACCGGGTAAACGCGATCCCGCACCCGGACCGCTCGCGCTTGTGCAAGACCTGGCGAACACGCATGACATCGAGGGCGGCCACGACTCCCTGACGGACACGGCCGCGCTCGACGCGTTCTGCACGGCCCACGGCCTCACCGCTCCCCCGGCCCGCGACGCCGACCTGGCACTCTGCCGCGACCTCCGCGAGGCGGTCCGCGACGCATGCCTGGCCCACACCGGCACGGAGATGCCCCCGGCCCTGCTCCGCCGACTCCTGCGGCGCGGCCCACTGCTGCTCGACGTCGACGCCACCGGCGAGGCCCACCTGATCCCGGCCCCGGCCCGTGACGCGGCGGGCACGCTGATCGCCACAGTCGCCGCCGCGATCGCCACCGCCGCCGCGAACGGCACCTGGCCCCGGCTGAAGGCCTGCGCATCAGACATCTGCCGCTGGGTCTACTACGACCACAGCCCGGCGGGGCGCGGCCGCTGGTGCACGATGAGCATCTGCGGCAGCCGCGCCAAGATGCGCACGTACCGCACCCGCCCCGGTTCCTGACCCCTCAGGGCGACGGCGCGCCACGCATGGCTTTCTCCGAAGCGGCCGACTTCCCCGGTGACCGGTTCGTCCGGTCCGCCTCCTGAGCGGCGTTCTGGGGCGCATCACCGGATGCGCCCCAGAACGTGTGTCAGCCGGCCAGCCGCCGGACGCCCGCGCGCGGCTCGGGCTCGTCCGGCAGCAGGGCGGCGATCCGGCGGGCGCCGAGCCGTTCCAGGATGCCGCGTGCGGCGCGGTAGGACTCACGGCCGGTGTCTGCCTGGCCCAGCGTGGTCAGGCAGCGGCCGATGCCCTCGTACGCGCGCGCCTGCTCCGTGCCACTGCCGGCCCGGGCCGCCAGGTCGAGCGCACGACGATGCGACTGGAGGGCCGGCAGCGTGCGGCCCTGCTGGTGGTCCAGCTCGCCCTGCGAGTTCAGCACATCCGCCTGGCCCACCGGGTAGTCCAGCCGCACGAACATCTGCAGCGCCTCACGGTGCGCGGCCGCGGCGCGGGTGCGGTCGCCGTCGAGCCGGTGCAGGATGCCGATTTGGTTGAGGCTGTTCGCGCAGCCCAGCTGGTTGCCCAGCTCCCGGAAGATCGACAGCGCCGCCCGGGTGACGTCTTGGGCCTCCGCACGCCGGTCCAGGCCCCGGTACGCACGTCCGAGATACACCAGGCAGTTCGCCAGGCCCGATCGTGAGGCCATTCTCCGGTGCACCTCACGAGCCTCTTCCAGCGCCTCGGCGGCCCGGTCGTACTCCCCCAGCTGGCAGTACAGATGACCGACGTAGTTCAGGCCCACGCCGACGCCTCTCCGGTCGGCGAGCATGCGGCACAGGTCGAGCGCATGCTCGTGGACTGCGATCGCCTCCTGGTAGGCGCCTCGTTCCTGCAGGGCGGCGCCGAGCCTGTTCATCGTCTCGGCGCACGCACGGGCACTGCCGTGCTCCCGGTGGATCGCCAGTGCCTCGCGGAGCGCGCCGACCGCCGCGTCGTGCCTGCCGCACAGCAGATGCACCGTGCCGAGCTCGACAAGCGCCTCGGCCTCACCCACCCGTTCGCCCCCGGCGCGGCACAATTCCAGTGCCCGGTCCAGGTGGTCGTGCGCTCCTGCCAGGTCACCGTGCTGTCGCCGCGCCGCGACCAGCCGGGTGAGGGTGGCCGCCTCCTCCGCCGGTGCCGCACCGCCGGGGTCCGCGCGCAACGCCGTGAGCGCCCGATCGAGCTCCGCCATTGCGGCTTCGTACTCACTGCGCAGGTAGAGCACTCCGCCAAGCTCACGCAGCGCCGCGGCGTAGGAGGTCGGCGCGTCGGCACGGGAGGCGCACTCGGCGGCGACCCGGTAAAGCGTTATCGCCTGTTCCCACGGCCCGGCCTCGCGCAGAAACGGCGCCAGTCCGGCGGTGAGCCGCGCCATCGGCTCGTACCGGTCCGTGCGGGCCAGCTCCATCGCGCAGGCCAGCAGGTTGACGCGCTGCTGTTGCAGCCAGGCCAGCGCCTGGGCCCGCGCCGTCAGATGCTCCCGGTCCGGCGGGTACGGCACGACGAGCGCACGGTCCGCCGCCCGGATGCGGCGTTCGTAGTCGTCCGCCAGGCGGACCAGCGCCGCGATCCGCTCCGCCTCCGCGGTCGCCCGTCCCGCGTCTCGGGACTTGACGTAGTCCCCGATCAGATCGTGCAACTGGTACCGGCCGTGCTCGCCGGTGAGGACCAGGTGCTCCTGCACCAGCGCCTCCAGGTACGCCTCCGCCGTGTCCGGGTCGACGTCGGCGAGGGCGGCGGCCGCCGGTACGTCCACATCGGCGCCCGGATGCATGCCGAGTCGCCGCAGAAACCTGCGCTGTGGTTTGGGCAGCCGCCGGAAGGACAGGTCGAACGCAGGCCCGACCGCCAGGTCCTCCGCGCACATCCGGGACGTACGGTGGACCGCCCGCCGCAGCTCGCTCAGCAGGTCGGCCGCGCGCCGGTGCGGGCGGGCCCGCAGCTGACCCGCCATCAGGCAGATCGCGAGCGGCAGCGTCCCGCAGTCCCGGACGATCTCCGCGATCGCCGTGGACTCCGCGGCGTGCGGGTCGCGGCCCGAATGCCTGGCGAACAGGTCGGCCGCGGCGGACTCGGTGAGCGTCGCCAGCTCAAGCGGATCCGCGGCGTGCTGGGCGATCAGGCCGGTCAACCGCCGTCTGCTGGTCACCAGCACCACGCTGTCTCCTCCGGCCGGCAGCAGCGGCGCGACCTGACGGCGGTCCAGCGCGTTGTCGAGCACTATCACGCAGGGCCGCCCCGCCAGGCGACTGCGCCACTGGTCCGCGCGCGCCGCCGTACCGTGGGCGATCTGGCCCGGGGCCACACCATCCGCAGCCAGCAGCTGGTAGAGCGCGTCGTCCGGTGTGACCGCGCGCATGCCGGCGGTGTGCGCGTGCAGGTCGATGAAGAACGCCGCGTCCGGATACCGCTCCCGGAGCAGATGGGCCGTGTGCACGGCGAGCGCGGTCTTGCCGACCCCCGGCATGCCGTCGATCAGGTACAGCGCGTGGCCGGTCAGCAACGCCTGAGTCTCGGCGTCGCGCCCGATCAGCGGCGTCGAGGCCCGGGGTAGTGTCCGCGCCGGCCGTGGGCGCTCCCCCGGCATTCCGAGGATGTACTGGTCCCCGCCGGCCTGAAAGACCTCGTTGCCGCCGTCCGCGCGCAGCGACCGCCGCCCTTCCGCGTCATCGGTGTGCATGACAGCCGCCGGTGATGCCCGGCAGCCGGTCCCGGCCGCCGCGTCGAAATACCGTTCCCCCGATAGCGTGCACTCGCATGATCCCCCCTGGTAGAGCCGCGCTTGATGTGACTCACTTATCATCACCGGCCCCGCACAACCGGAATTCGTTGCACGGCAACGAAGTGGATCGCGGGCGTACGCCGCCCGCCGCAATTGCATCCGCATCTGCACGATCCATTGATGCCGATAACGCTCCAGCTGGACGAATTCAGTGGATCGTCCCGGCGGAGATCCAACGTGACTGGAACATTCATTCAGGTTCATTCATCGGAGCGCTGCACGATGTGCACATCCCCCCACCCAGCCCTGCCGTCAAGACGGATCAGTTCGGCATTTGTCGATACCTCATGCACTAGCCTCGCAGAGAAATGAGTAATCCAATCGGGGGGATCGGATGAGCTCACTTCATACCCGGCAGCCCGTCCTGCCCGTTCCGCGGCAGATCCCGGCCGGACCGGCCGGATTCGCCGGGCGTGCCGGAGAGCTGGATCGGCTCGACCTCCTCACCGCGCCCGGACCGGACGGCCCGCCCGTTATCGTGCTCACTGGCGTCGGTGGCGTCGGCAAGAGCGCGCTTGCCCGGCGCTGGGCGCACCGGGCCGCCGGCCGATACCCGGACGGGCAGCTGTACGCCCAGCTCGGCGCGTTCGATCCGACCGGCCCGGCCGACCCCGCCGACGTCCTGGCCGAAACGCTCCGCGCACTCGGCCTCGCGGACGCGCAGATCCCGGTCGCCGCCGCGGAACGTACCGCGCTGTTCCGCAGCGTCACCGCCCGGCTCAGCCTGCTCCTGATGCTTGACGATGCGGTCTCCGCCGCCCAGATCCGGCCGCTGCTACCGGCATCGGCGTCGTCCGCCGTGATCGTCACCGCTCGGTGGCGGCTCGGCGCGCTCGCGCTGGACGGCGCCCGGTTCCTGCCGGTCGACCCGCTGCCCGAGGATGCCGCCACCGACCTGCTCCGGCACCGGATCGGTGACGCGCGGCTCGGCGCCGACCGGGAGGCCACCGGCTCACTGCTGCGCTGGTGCGCCGGGCTGCCGGTCGCGCTCGCGGTGTCCGGCGCACGACTCGCCAGCCGGCCCCGCTGGCCCGTACGACGAATGGTGGACGAGTTGAATCGCGACAACGCCTCCCTGCCCCGTGACATATCGCTGACCACGGTCTTCGACCTCTCCTACCGCGACCTCAGCGAGCCGGTCGCCCGCTGCTACCGCGCGCTCGGCGTGCATCCGGGCGCGGAGAACGGCGTTCCTGTCGTCGCCGCGATGCTCGAGGTCACCGCGGACGAGGCCGCCGCACTGCTCGACCAACTCGTCGAGGCCAGCCTGGTCGACGAGACCGGCGCGGACGGTGACCGCCTCCGCCTGCACGACCTGGTCCGCCGCCACGCCCGCGGTTGCGCGGACGCGGACCCGGAGTCGCAGCGTCTGCTACGGCACGCCTGCGAGTGGTACCGCGACGGCGCCGCCACCGCCGGACGACTACTCACCGGCTACCGCAACCGGCCTGCGCCGATGTCCCGGCCCACGCTGCCCGATCTGCCGGACCGGGCCGCGGCGCTGTCCTGGTTCGACGCGGAGCGGCACAACCTGGTCGCGGCCGTGCTGGCCGCCGCGATGCCGTTCCCGCTGCTCGCCTGGCAGATCGCAGACGAGTGCTGGCCGATGTTCCACCTGCGCCGCCACCACGCCGACCGCACGATCGTCGATCGGATCGCGGCCGAGTGCGCACACCGGCTCGGCGACCCGGCCGGCGAGGCGGAGATGGTCAAGCGGCTCGCCTGGGCGCATTACGACATCGGGCAGTTCGAGGAGGCGGAGCCGCTCTTCGGGCGGGCGATGGAGCTGTCCACCGAGATCGGCGACCGGCCCGGCCTCGGCGGTGTGCACGCCGGACTCGGCGCCGTGGCCCTGGCCCGCGGCGAGTACGCGCGCGCACGGGAACACTCCGCCACCCAACACCGCATCTTCACCGAGCTGGGGGACGTGCGCTCGGCGACGCTCGGCCTGCTCCGCCTCGGCATGGTGGCGAACGAGTCGGGACAGCCGGCGGATGCGGTCACCTACCTGCGACAGACGATCACGCTGCTGTCCGGGCTGGGCGTGGATCCGTACAACGAGGCGGTCGCGCATGTCGAGCTGGCCCGCGCCGTGACAGTCCTGGGCGACCACGACGCGGCCCGGCGCGAGCTGGATCACGCACTGTCCGAGATGGACCGGCTCGGCTCCGCGCGCGGCCGGGCGCAGGCCCTGCACCGGCGGGGCGAACTGCACCTGGCCGCCGGGCGGGCGACGGAGGCGAGCCGGGATCTGACCGCGGCGGAGGAGATCTACACTCGGCTGGCAGACGTCGAGGCGGGCCAGGTGCGACGACTGCTCGACCGGCTTCCGTGACGAAGAACCACATGCAGAAGAGCCGCCGCGGGTACGGCGTGAGCGGCCAAACCGGCGGCAGGCGCGATCCCGGAAGCAGCATGGGTCATGCCAGAACGGGCGCTCGCGGCGATGCGCCCTTTCCTGTGCACAAGTGCGACGGTGCCACCGGAACCTACCCGCGCGATCGCGGACACGCCCGGGTAGCGCGCCAGCAATGCCTCCGGCGGCTCGCACGAGGCCTGTAGCAACACGTCCGCGACCGGCACCCAGCGCGGATCTCCGCCGGGCAACGCCACGACCAGGTAGGTCTCCCCTCCGACCGGCACCAGCCACGCCCCCGCCGACGGCGAGACCGCACCGGGCAGCAGCCGAGACCCGGCCGACTGCTGCCACGCCATCGGCCATGCGCCCATCGCCCCCGCCTGCGGCTGCCACCGCCCGGTCACAGCGCCACCGGCCGGCGGTACCGGGCGGGCACCGCCACCGGGAGCGCCGTCGCCCGCCCGTCCGGCTCCGGCAGCCGCAGCAGCCGGTACATCTCGGCGCGCAACCGCCACGCCGCCTCCCCACGTGCGGTGCTGACAAGCCCTGGCACCGCGGCAGCCACCGCCTCCCGCCGGCGCTCCGCCTCCCGCAGCTGCGCCGTCAGCGGCCGGTCCGCGTCGAGCAGCGTGGTCGTGCGGGCCAGCGCCGCCGCGGCCGAGCCGGGCGCCACCCAGCCCTCCGGCGCCGGCAGGTGCACCACCGGAACTCCGACCGCGGCGGCGTAGAGCGTCGGCGAGCCGTAGTCGCCGATCCACACGTCCGCGGCGGCGGCCAGCGCCCGCCAGTCCAGCGGCTCGACGAATCGCAGGCCCGGCACACGCCGGCTCCGCGCCCAGGCCCGCACCTGACGCGCGCCGTGTCCGTGCCAGATCGCCGGATGGCAGACCGCGCGGGCCGCGAACCGGTCGCGGGGCAGCTCGCGTACCGCGTCACAGAGCGACGGCCACGCCCGCCGGAACAGCGAGCCCTCACCCCACGTACTGCTGACCGCGACCAGCGTCTGGTCGGCGGAAACTCCGAGAGCGCGGCGGTACGCGGCCCGGCGCGGCAGGCTCGCGGTGAGCCGATCCAAGCACAGGTCACCGGTGAGCCGGGCGGCCGGGAGCGCCTGCGGGCACTGCCGGGCCAGCACGTCCAGCGCCGACTCGTGGGAGACCGTGACGACGGCCGGGATGAGCCGCCCGTACCAGGTGAGCCACGGCGCGGACAGCCCCGCCACAAGCACGTCGCCGGGTATGACCTTGTTGCTCACCACGCCGTGCGGCAGTTGCACGATCGGTGCCCGCAGCTCGTGCAGCCCGGCGCAGTCCGCGGCCACCGCCAGGTCGAACGTCGACCGGATCGCCTGCTCCCACGGGATCACCACCGCGCCGAGCGAGGCCAGCAGCGCATCCGTGCCGTTGCTGAGCACGTCCGGCGCGCGGGTGAACACGACCTGCACCCGTTCGTCCGCCTCGGCCAGCCCGACCGCGTCCAGCACGTGCTGGGTGCTGGCGACCGTGTGGCAGACCGCGAGCACCAGTCGCTGCACCGGTGCGGTGTGCCATCTCCCGGCGCCCGGCCCGGCCGGCATCTCCAGCCAGGTGTCCTTCTCCGACATGTCCCGTCCCCCTGCTCGATGTGGCATGACGGCAACAGCGTCGGCCGGGTGGGTGGACGGAAAGCCGGACGCGCAGCCGGACGGAAACCCGGACGGTGCAGGTCAGACGACCTCAAAAATATTCGTGACCGGCGATGCCACACTTCAGATCGTGGACATCAGACTGCTCGGGCCGGTGGAGATCCGGGACGGCTTGGACCGGCCGGTGCCGCTCGCGCGCGCCGGGCAGCGGTGCGTCCTCGCCGCGCTCGCGCTGCAACCCGGGCGACTGATCGGCACGGACGCGCTGATCAGGTACCTGTGGGGCGATAAGCCGCCGGCGAAGGCGGGCGACACACTCGCCAGTTACACGCGTGCCGTCCGCAACGCCCTGATCACCGCCGGCGCCGATACGGACGTACTGAACCGCAGACTCGGTGGGTACGAACTGCACGTGCCGCCGGAGCAGGTGGACTACCACCGCTTCGCCGCGCTGGTGCGAGACGCCGCCCGCGAGCCGTCCCCGGCCGTGTCAGTCGAGATCTACAAGACCGCAGCCTCGTTGTGGCGCGGCGACCCACTGGCCGGCCTGAGCACGGACTGGGCGGCAGACACCGCGCAGCGCCTGACGCGGGAGTACCTGCACGCTTCCTGCCTGCGTCTGCGCCGGCAGCTGGAGAGCGGAGCGCACGCCGAAGCGGCCGCCGGTGTCGCCGCGCTGCTCACCGAGACGGTGCCTACCGACGAAATCATCATGATCGGCATGGAGGCGCTGGCGCACGCCGGCCGTCATGCGGAGATCGACCGGTTCGTGGCGAACGCGACCTCCCGAATGTGGGACCTCGTGGAGGCCCGGCCGGGCGAGGCCGTGCGGGCGCGCGCCGCACAGCTGATAGCCGATCCGCCCGCCGCGCCCCGCCCGCCGCACGAATCATCGGATCCGAGGGAAGAACGCGGCGGACAGGCACAGCTGACGGCGATCAACTGTGGCACAGTCTTCATTGCGGGCGGCGACCAGATCATCTCCTTCTTGAGGCATCGCTGATTTCCGCGCATCGATCACCCGCTCGAGGACTTCCGTCCACATCGGAGCGATCTTAGACTGCGCTGCGGCGGACTCTCAGGCGATTGAGAGCCCGCGCCGGCGATGCCGGAATCTGTTCAGAAGTAAGGAGATTCTGTGCGCGAAAAGATCAAGAAGGTCATCATGGCGATCATGGTTGCGGCCATTCTCGTCAGCCCCGTCCTTCACATAGAAGACATCATCCTTTCCGCTTAATGAGTCACCGCTCAGGGTCGGTCCCACACAGACCGGCTCTGAGCATCACCACAGGCTCCGAGTACCACCAGCGGCCCTGGGCACCACCACAGGCCTGGGCACTACCAGCGACCTTGAGCACTATCAGCAGCTTTGAGTACCACCAGCGGCTTTGAGCAACCACCCCCTCCCGCTCTCATCAAGACACGGCACAGCCTAACGCACTTAGTCGACTATGTCGACGCAGCAGCGATAGCAGTTGGCGTTTTGCCGAACGTTCGGTAAAGTACCGTGCATGGGGCGAGCTGCGAGTGTCGAGGACGAGGTGATCTACGCGCGGCTGGCTGAGGTCTTCCGGGCCAACGGCTACGCCGGCGCGTCACTCTCCGCGCTTTCCGAGGCCGTCGGGCTGCAGCGCGCCAGCCTCTACCACCGCTTCCCGAGTGGGAAGCACGGCATGGCCGCGGCCGTGCTCACCAGCATGGAAGCCAATTTCGACACGATCCTGCGCCCGCTCGTCACCGCGCCGGACGTCGCGGACGGCGTTGCGGAGATGGCCCGGCGGCTCGCGCTCGGCTACCGGGACGGCCGGCTCGCCTGTGTGCTCGACACGATGACGCTTGCCGGCGCGCCGGACGACATCAAGGCCCAGGCGGGGCGGCTTGCGCGCACGTGGGTGCGGGCGATGGCCGACGCCGCGGTCCGGGCCGGCGTGGGCGAGGAGGACGCGCTCGGCCGGGCCCGGGCCGCGCTGGTACGGATCGAGGGCGCGCTTGTGGTGGCCCGGGTTCTCGACGACCGGTCCGTTTTCACGCAGGCGCTCGGCGAGTTGCCGGACCTGTTGACACGCTGACGAAGGAGCCGCATCACATGACGCTGTCTCTAGATCATCCAGGTGAGCAGGCGGTGCAGCGGAAGGCGCACGAGGGCGGTCCCGGCTGGGGGTCGCCGATGTTCGGGCCGGAGATCCCGCTCGGGTTCGTCCCGTTCCTGCGGGCGCAGCAGATGCTTGTCGTCGCGGGCGCGGACGACGCCGGCGCGGTCTGGTCGACTGTGGTGGCCGGGCGTCCCGGGTTCGTCCGGCCGCTTGACGACCGGACGATAGTCGTCGACGCGCTGCCCGCGCCCGGCGATCCGCTGCGCCACGCGTTCGAGGAGGAGCGGGACATCGGCGTGCTGGCCCTGCACCCGCAGACCCGCCGCCGGGTCCGGGTCAACGGCGTGGCACGGCGCGAGGGCGACGGCCTGGTGGTCCGCACCGAGCAGGTGCTCGGCAACTGCCCGAAGTATCTGCAGACCCGCACGGTCACCGGAACAGCGGGCGGGCCGGGCGGCGGCGATCCGCGCACTGGCGACGCGCTCTCCGACGATCAGCGGGGCTGGATCGAGGCGGCGGACACGTTCTTCATCGCCAGCCGCTCCGCCGGGCACGGCGCGGATTCGTCGCATCGCGGTGGCATGCCGGGTTTCGTCACCGTGACCGGGCCACGCACGCTGCGCTGGCCGGACTACACAGGCAACCAGTTCTACATGACGCTCGGCAACCTGGAGCTGGATCCGGCCGCCGGCCTGCTCTTCCTCGACTGGGAGAACGGCCACACCCTGCAGCTCACGGGTACGGCCCGGGTCGACTGGGATCCGGCGAGCGCCGCGGCGTACCCCGGTGCCCTCCGGGTGGTGGATTTCGAGATCGACCGCGTCGTGCGGATCGACGCGGCGAGTCCGCTGCGCTGGGAGTTCGTGGGCTATTCGCGGTCGAATCCGCCGGTGACCTAACCGGTGATGTGCCGGAGGCGCGGGCGCCTCCGGCACATCCGCTCACTCCGTCAGACGGGCGCCGATCTCGGTCTCGCTGACGCTTGTGGGCTCCAGGACCCGGTGGAGGAAGACGCGGGTGCGCTCCTCGCGGGGGTTTCCGAAGACCTCGGCGGGCGGGCCCTGCTCGACGACCACGCCGCCGTCCATGAAGACGACGCGGGACGCGACCTCGCGGGCGAACGCCATCTCGTGGGTGACCACGAGCATTGTCATGCCCTCGGCGGCGAGCCCGCGCATGACCGCGAGGACCTCGCCGACGAGCTCGGGGTCGAGCGCGCTTGTCGGCTCGTCGAAGAGCATCAGCTGCGGGTCCATGGCGAGCGCGCGGGCGATCGCCACGCGCTGCTGCTGGCCGCCGGAGAGCTGCGCCGGGTACGACGCCGCCTTGTCCGCCAGGCCCACCCGCGCCAGGTTCTCCAGTGCGATCTTGTCAGCGGCGGCGCGCGAGCGTTTGAGCACCCGCCGCTGCGCGATCGTCACGTTCTCCCGCACGGTCAGGTGGCCGAACAGGTTGAACTGCTGGAACACCATGCCGATCCGGCGGCGTACCCCGTCGATGTCGCAGTCGGGGTCGGTGACCTCGACGTCGCCGACCCGGATGGTGCCGGAGGTCGGCTGCTCAAGCAGGTTCACACAGCGCAGCAGCGTGGACTTGCCGGAGCCGGACGGGCCGATCACGCAGACGACCTCGCCGGTGGCGACGGTCAGGTCGATGCCGCGCAGCACCTCAAGCGGCCCGAAGGACTTGTGCAGGGCACTGATCTCGATTGTGGACACGTGCGTCACCTCTCCCTCGCGGCGCGGCGCTCCAGGTACCGGACCACCTGTCCCAGGGGCAGGGTGATCACGAGGTAGAGCAGACCGGCCACCACAAGCGGCGTCGGGTTGACGCGCGTGTTGAGCGAGTCGCCGGCGAACTTGGTCAGCTCGATCGTGGTCGAGGTCACGCCGAGCACGTACACCAGGGAGGTGTCCTTGGTCAGCAGGATGATCTCGTTGGTCAGCGGCGGGATCACGATCCGGAACGCCTGCGGCAGGATGATCGAGATCATCGCGCGCGTGTGTGACATGCCGAGCGTGCGGGCCGCCTCGAGCTGGCCCTTGGGGACGGCCTGGATGCCGGCCCGGATGGTCTCCGCCATGTACGCGGCCGCGGTGATCCCGAGGCCGAGCGTGACGGAGCCGTAGACGCCGCCGGGGATCTCCCGGTCGGGGAAGGCAAGCGGTACGCCGTAGCCGACCATGAACAGCACCAGCAGGGCGGGCAGCCCGCGGAACAGCTCGATGTAGGCGGTGGCGAACCAGCGGTAGGGCAGGATCGACGACAGCCGCATCAGCGCGAGCGCGAGCCCGAGCGCGAGGCCGAAGGCGAATGCCATCAGCGTGTAGAGGATTGTGTTACGCAGCGCGACGGTGATCGCCTCGGGGAACATGCTCCGGGCGACGTCGAGCCGGAAGAACGCCTCGGACAGGGTGCCCCAGTCCGCGGCGGCCACCACGGCCAGGATGGCCAGCGCGAATACCACGTAGCCGGCGGAGCGGACCAGCCGCTGCCGCCGGCGTCGAGTCAGTGTCATCTGAGTGTGGTCTAGCTGGCCGGCTTGGCGCCGATCCAATTCGCGTAGATCGAGTCGTAGGTGCCGTCCGCGCGGGCCGCCGTGAGCGAGTCGTTGACGGCCTTGAGCAGCTCGGCGTTGCCCTTCTTCACCGCGAAGCCGTACTGCTCACCGGTGTCGAAGCCGGCCGCGACGACGACCTTGCCGGGGTTGGTCTTGATGTACTCGTTCCAGACCGGGAGGTCGTTGACCGCCGCCTCGATCTGGTTGGTGGCGAGCGCCTGCTGCTGCGCCGCGAGGTCCTTGTACGAGACGACCTCGATCTTGAGGCCCTTCTCCGCGACCTGCGCCTTGATGTAGTCCTCGCCGGTGGTGGAGCCCTGGACGCCGACGCGCTTGCCGACCAGCTCGTCGAGGGTCTTGACCGAGCTGCCGGTGAGGACCGCGAGCGCCTGGGTGGCGTCGAAGTACGGGTCGGAGAAGTCGAGCACCTTCTTGCGCTCGTCGGTGATGGTCATGCCCGCGGCCGCGATGTCGCACTTGCCGGCGTTGAGGTCGGCGCCGGACTTGATGCCCTCGAACGGCGTGTCGATGATCTCCTGGGTCACGCCGAGCTTCTTGGCGACCAGGTCGACGACCTCGACGTCGAAGCCGACGACCTTGCCGGTGTCGTCCTTCGCCTGGAACGGCGCGTACGGCAGGTGGGTGCAGGTGGTAAGCGTGCCCGCCTTGATCAGCGCCACACCGCTGTCGGTGGTGCCACCGGTGTCCTTCTTCGCACAGCCGGCCACGCCGCCGACCGCAAGGACCACTGCGGCGGCCAGGGTGGCCGCCTTCCGGGAATTCCCCAGCGTTGTCATGTCTCTCCCCAGATACCTGTCCGCTTGCCCGCGCCCGCGGAGCCGCCACAGGTTAATCCACCGTATTCCGCCCGGCAACACAGAAGATCAACATTCCGTCACGACAGCGCAACAACGAACGTGACTACGGGCACACTCCCGGGTCTGGACATCTCCCCCTAGACACATAGGATTACCCGGCAATTGGAGTGACGGAGGGGAATCTTGACGGAGATCGCGTTCTCCGACCCGCCCGCCGTGGCACGGGCGCAGGTCTGGCGACGGCTGCGACGGGACCGGTGGGCGGTCGGCGGTGGCCTCACCGCGGCGCTGCTGATCACGGCCGCGGTCGCCGCACCGCTGCTCACCGGCCTGGCCGGCACCGACCCGTACACCTACGACCTGGACGCGGTCTCCGGCGGCGGCGTGCCGCTCGGCACCGGCGGCGGGATGGGCGGGGACCACTGGTTCGGCGTCGAGCCGATGACCGGGCGCGACCTGTTCGCGATCGTGGTCCACGGCGCGCGCGTCTCACTTCTCGTCGGCGTGGGCGCCACGCTTGTCGCGGTGCTGCTCGGCGTCGCGATCGGCGCCACCGCGGGGTTCGCGGGCGGCCTGTGGGACGCGCTCGCCTCCCGTACCACGGATGTGGTCTTCGGGTTTCCGTCGTTGATCTTCATGATCGCGCTCAGCGCGGTGGCGCCGCCGGAGCTCCCCCGGTTACTGATCGTGGTGCTCGTGGTCGGCTTCTTCGGGTGGCCGCCGATCGCGCGGGTGGTGCGCGCGCAGACGATCGCGCTGCGGCACCGCACCTTCGTGGTCGCGGCCGTGGCGCTCGGCGCGAAGCCGCATCAGGTGCTGTGGCGGCACATCCTGCCGAACCTGCTTCCCACAGTGCTGGTCTTCGGCACGATGCTGATCCCGTCGATGATCGGCATGGAGGCGGCGCTGTCGTTCCTGGGCGTGGGTGTGCCGCCGCCGACGCCGTCCTGGGGGCGCACGATCGGCGACGCGATCTCCTGGGTGCAGCTCGACCCGATGTACCTGCTCTTCCCCGGTACGGCGCTGTTCGCGGCCACGCTCTCGTTCAACCTGCTCGGCGACGGCCTCCGGGACGCGCTCGACCCGAAGCTGCGGGAGCTGCACCGATGAGCTGGGCCCTGAAGCGGCTCGGCGGCATGGTCCTGGTGCTGCTTGTCGTCAGCTTCCTCACCTACGCGCTGCTGATCCTCGCGCCGGCCGACCCCGCGCTGATGTCCTGCGGCCGGCCCTGCACCCCCGACCGCCTCGCGGACGCACA
Organism: Catenuloplanes sp. NPDC051500; assembly: GCF_044454585.1. Lineage (NCBI taxonomy): Bacteria > Bacillati > Actinomycetota > Actinomycetes > Micromonosporales > Micromonosporaceae > Catenuloplanes > Catenuloplanes sp. NPDC051500. The sequence continues at coordinate 77,227 of NZ_JBITDX010000014.1, read as the reverse complement.
GGCCTTCATGGGGTACGACGAGCCGCTGCCGATCCAGTACCTGCAGTTCCTCGGCGGGATCTTCACGGGCCGCACGTTCGGCAGTACGGCCGCGGCGATCGAGTGCGCCGCGCCGTGCATCGGCTACTCGTTCCGGCTGAGCGCGCCGGTCACCGAACTCATCATGGACCGGGCGCCCGTCACGTTCTCGCTCGCCATCGGCGCCGCCATCCTGTGGCTGGTGCTCGGCGTGGCCGCGGGCACGGTCTCGGCCGTCAAGCGCGGCTCACTGCTGGACCGGGCCGCGATGACGCTCTCCGTGGCAGCGGTCTCCGCGCCCGCCTACCTGGTCGGGCTGCTCGGGCTGCTGATCTTCGGGTTCACGCTCAACATGGTGCCGGTCTCCGGGTACGTGCCGCTCACCGAATCACCGCTGGACTGGGCCTGGCACCTGATCCTGCCGTGGCTTGTGCTCGCGCTGATCTCCGCCGCGGTCTACGCCCGGCTCACCCGTACCCAGCTGCTCGACGTGCTCGGCGAGGACTTCGTGCGCACCGCGCGCGCCAAGGGACTGCGCGAGGGCGCGGTGCTGCGGCGGCACGGGTTGCGCAACACGCTCGTACCCATCGTCACGTATTTCGGTCTCGATCTCGGCAGCCTGCTCGGCGGCGCGGTCCTGACCGAGCGCGTCTTCAGCATGCCCGGCCTCGGCTCGCTGCTGCTGGAGGCGGTCGGCAACGCCGATCTGCCGGTGATCATCGGCGTCACGCTCTTCGCGACCGCCGCGATCGTGGCCGCGAACGCCGCCGTGGACCTGCTTCACGGCGTGCTCGATCCACGTGTAGGAAACAGAAGGGGATGTCAATGAAAGCCCGCCATGCCGTTGCCGCGGCCGCCACAGTGATCCTGGGGTTGACCGGCTGCAACGCCAATCCGACATCGTCGCCGTCCGAGTCCTCCGGCTTCACGAAGGGCGGCACGCTGCGGATCCTCAGCTCGTCGAGCGAGTTCAACCTCGACCCGGCGAAGAGCCAGTCGCTCGCGATCACCTCAAGCGGCCTGGTGCTGAGACGGCTCACCACCTGGGACATCTCGCCGGGCAAGCCGCCGGCGGTCGTGCCGGACCTGGCCACCGACACCGGTAAGACCACCGACGGCGGCAAGACCTGGACGTTCACGCTTAAGGACGGGCTGACGTTCCCGGACGGGTCGGCGATCACCACCAAGGACATCAAGTACGGGGTGGAGCGCTCGTTCGCGCCGGAGCTGGGCGGCGGGCTGGGCTACCACAAGTCGCTGCTGGCGGGTGGCGAGGCGTACAAGGGGCCGTACTCGGGCGCCGAGCTGGCCTCGATCGTGACGCCGGACGACAAGACGATCACGTTCACGCTGAACACTGCCTACGGTGACTGGCCGTGGATCGTGTCGATGCCCGCGTTCGCGCCGGTGCCGAAGGCGAAGGACGACCCGGCCACCTACGGGCAGCATCCGGTCGCGTCCGGGCCGTACCAGATCGCGTCCTACACCGCGGGCTCGGAGGCGGTGCTCGAGCGCAACCCGGCGTGGAAGCAGGAGACCGACTCGGTCCGTACGGCCGGCCCGGACAAGATCATCTTCCAGCTCGGCCAGGACACCACGGTCTCGGCGCAGCGGCTGGTCGCCGACTCCGGCGACGACAAGGCCGCGTTCGGCGCGAACTTCGTGCCGCCGGCCCAGCTCGCCCAGGCCCAGGCGAACCCGTCCGTCAAGGACCGGATCGTCACCTCGTCGCCGGGCGCGCTCGCCTACCTCGTGATCAACACCAAGCGCGTCACCGACGTGCGGGTACGGCAGGCACTGGCCTATGCGTCGGACAAGCGCGCCTACCAGGTCGCCTCCGGCGGTGAACTCGGCGGCAGCCCGGCCACCACGCTGATCACGCCCGGCATCCCCGGCCGCGTCGAGTACGACCTCTACCCCGCGGACCCGGCCGGCGACGTGGCCAAGGCCAAGTCGCTGCTCGCCGAGGCCGGCCAGACCGCGCCGAAGCTGACCCTGCTCACCCGCAGCGACGGGCAGTGGAGCAGCCAGGCGCAGGCGCTGCAGCAGGGCTTCGCGCTGGCCGGCATCCAGGTGGAGATCCGCACCGAGGAGTACGAGTCCTGGTTCGAGCACGTGACAAGCGGCGAGCGGGACGACTACGACCTGACGCTCACCTCGTGGCAGCCGGACTTCCCGTCCGCGAACGGCAACATCAAGCCGCTCTTCGCGTCGAGCGAGATCGGCGGCGGCGGGTTCAACCTGTCCCGCTACTCGGTGCCGGAGGTCGACCAGCTGATCGCGCAGGCCACCGCCGCGGTCGACCCGGCCGCGTCGCAGGCGCTGTGGGCGCAGGCAGACAAGCGCATCCTGCAGGACGTACCTGTGGTGCCGCTGCTCTACACGCGCAACTCGTTCCTGCGCGGATCGTCAGTGGAGAACTTCTACATCGGCACGTTCCCGTCCTACCCCAACTATCTGAAGGCATCGCTGAAGCAGTGAGCGACATGCTGGAGTTCGACGGGGTCTCCGTCGCCTTCGGCGCCGTGCAGGCCGCCCGCGGTGTGACGTTCTCGTTGCGCCGCGGGCGGGTGCTCGCGCTTGTCGGCGAGTCGGGGTCGGGCAAGTCGGTGACCGCCATGGCCGCGCTAGGCCTGCTGCCCCCGTCCGCGACAGTCGCCGGAAGCATCAGACTCTCCGGTGACGAGCTGGTGGGGTCGGCGTCGCTGCGCACGGTCCGCGGCGCGCGGATCGGGACGATTTTCCAGGAGCCGATGAGCGCCTGGAACCCGGTGCACACCATCGGCACACAGATCGCGGAGGCCGTCACCGCCCACCGGCGGCCCGGCCGTGCCGCGCTGCGAGACCGCGTCCTCTCCCTGCTGGCCGAGGTCGGCCTCGACGATCCGGCGCGCATCGCCGCGTCGTACCCCCACCAGCTCTCCGGCGGCCAACTCCAGCGCGCGATGATCGCGATGGCGATCAGCTGCGACCCCGAGGTGCTGATCGCGGACGAGCCGACGACCGCGCTCGACGTGACAGTGCAGGCCGGCATTCTCGCGCTGCTGCGCCGCCTCCGCGACACCCACGACACCGCCGTCCTGCTCATCACGCACGACATGGGCGTGGTCGCGGACCTGGCCGACGACGTCGTCGTGATGCGCTCCGGCGAGGTCGTCGAATCCTCGCCTGTCACACCGCTGTTCGCGGCGCCGGCGCACGCCTACACGAGGGCGCTGCTCGCGGCCGTACCCTCGCTGACCGGCCCTGTTCTTGATCCTCCACCCGCGGAGAAGATCGTGGCGTCGGTGCGCGACCTGTCCGTCCACTACCGGGGTGGCGTGCGCGCGGTCGACGGCGTCTCACTCGACATCCCCGCCGGAACCGTCGTCGGCCTGGTCGGCGAGTCCGGCTCCGGCAAGTCCACGATCGGCCGCGCGCTTGTCGGCCTCAGCCCGATCACCGCCGGCACCGCCACCGTCGACGGCACCGACCTGAGCCGCGCCTCAGCCCGCGCGCTGCGCGCCGTCCGCAGCCGCATCGGCGTCGTCTTCCAGGACCCGGCCGCCGCGCTCGACCCGCGCCGCACCATCGGCGACAGCATCGCCGAGCCGCTGCTCCTGCACTCCCCCACGACCGACGCCCCCGCCCGCGTCGCGTCCCTTCTGGACTCCGTGAAGCTCGGCGCCTCGTCGGCCGGCCGCTACCCCCACGAACTCTCCGGCGGTCAGCGGCAGCGGGTGGTCATCGCGCGGGCGCTCGCCCTACGCCCGGCGCTGCTCATCGCGGACGAGCCGACAAGCGCACTTGACGTGTCGATCCAGGCGGAGGTGCTGGCACTGCTTGCCGAACTGCAGCGCACGCACGGCTTCGCGTGCCTGTTCATCAGCCATGACCTGGCGGTGGTGCGGGCGGTCGCGCATCGGGTGGCGGTGCTGCACCGCGGGCGCGTGGTCGAGGAGGGCGCCACCGGGGAGGTACTGTCGTCGCCGTCCGACCCCTACACGCGGCGGCTGCTTGCGGCAGCGCCTGTTCCCGACCCGGCGGCACAGCGGATCAGGCGGGAAAACGCCCTCTTCGAGGCCGAACCCTAAATCCTTCTTCCCACTCTGCGGGTGGTGCTGCCCGCACGCTCCCGCGGGCACCGGTCGTCGCCAAGGCTCCTCCCTGCGCGATCCGCGGGTGATCAGCCCACAACCTGCGGGATTACCATCGGTCCCCATGATCGTGTGGATCAACGGCACCCACGGAGCGGGCAAGACGACGACAGGTGCGCTCGTGCAGCCGCTGATCCCGGACTCACGCGTGTTCGACGCGGAGAAGGTCGGCGAGACGCTTATGGACATTACGCCCGGCCTGCCGGAGACGGACAACTTTCAGCACTTGCCGCCGTGGCGGCCGCTCGTCGTGGAGACCGCCCGCCGCGTCCTCGACTACACCGGCGGCACGCTGATCATGCCGATGACCGTGCTGGTCGAGGCGTACTAGCGTGAGATCAGCACCGGCCTCGCGCAGCACGGCGTTCCGATCAGACACTTCGTCCTCCACGCCGACCAGGACACGCTCCGCCGGCGGATCGTGGGCGATCACCCTGTCCCCTCGCCGTTCCGGCTCAGGTATCTGGAGCCGTACGCCGAGGCCGCCCGCACCTGGCTGCACCGCGAGGCCGAGGTCATCGACACCACACACCTGACTCCGGTCCAGGCCGCCCACCGGATCGCCGGGTCGGTCCGGCGCTGAGGCGTGTGCCGTGCGAGGCCGTCTATGACTCGCGGATCGCCTCGCAAAGGGCTACACCCGCCGGAAGTACGCGTGGTACGGGTTGGTGTCGGCCAGGTGGAAGGGCTCGAAGAGGGTGCCGTTGACCGTGAAGGTCAGCGGGCGGGGACCTGGTGTCGCTCCCGCCACCGGGTCGCCGGGGATGGGCAGGGTGTCGGTCCGCGACGATTTGCCGATCAGCGCGAGCGGGCCGTACGAGAGCGACTGCAGCGACTGATCGTCCACTGTAGGCGTGGTGCGCAGGCGGTACGGGAAGCGGAGTTCCACGCGGTCGCCCGTCCGCCAGGTGCGCAGGATGCTGGCGTACCCGTCGGCGCCGGGGGTTGTGGTGCATGGGCTGCCGTTGAGCGTAACAGTCAGCGCGGCCCAGGACGGGACCCGCAGCCGGAGGTCGAAGCGGCCGCTGCCGGTGACGGTCAGGGTCGAGGTGTCGGTGCGGGGGAAGTCGCCGGTCTGCGTGACGGTCACACCCCGGGAATCCCAGCGGAGTGTGGACGCGATGAAGAGGTTGACGTAGAGCGTGTCGTCGGCCGGCGAACGGAAGTAGATCGTGTCCTGGAACTTCGTGTGGTTCTCCAGGCCAGTGCCGCCGCAGCAGGTGCCGATGTTGCCGTAGCCGCGCCGCACGCCCGGCCCGACCGGGACCATGTAGGTTACCAGCGGGTCTTCAGTGCTGTTCGCATCGCGGCGGGAGCCGAGGATCTGGTTGACAAGCGTCTTCTCGTGATGGTCGAGGTAGCGCGCGTGCGGAGTGTGAAAGAAAAGACCACGAGCCAACTTCATCATGTTGTACGCCGCGCAGGTCTCCGCATTTGTCGTGTTCACGATGCTGCCCGCGATCACGTCGCGCTTCCGGAAGATCTCGCCCTGGCCCGTGCCGCCGTGCGCGTAGGTCCGGTGCGGCACGACCATGTCGAAGAAGTTCGCCGCGGCCGTGCGGTAGCGGGTCTCGCCTGATTCCTCGAACAGCCGCAGGTAGCCGAGGAACTGCGGGATGTGCTGGTTGGCGTGCCGGCCGTCGAGCGAGTCCAGGCCGGCGACGCAGTCGGCGAGCAGCGCGGTGTTGTCGAAGCACCGGGCCGTTTCCAAGAACGTGGGATTGCCGGTGAGCGCATGCAGGTCGGCCATGATCTCGTTCATGCCGCCGTACTCGCCCGCGATGTAGAGCGACCACATCCGGTCCAGTTGGGCCCGCGGGAGGTGGCCGAGCCGGCTGTGCACCCACTCACCCATGCCGCGCGCGACGGCAAGCGCGGTGGCGTTGCCGGCAAGCGTGTGCGCGTCAAGCAGCCCGCGCATGATCTTGTGGCAGGTGTAGTAGGGCGCGGACGCGCCACCCTGCCCGACGCGCGCGGCCCAGGCGTCCTGGCACTCCTTGAGGCCGGCCACGATGTAGTCGAGCTTGTCCTTGAACACCTGCTCGCCGTTGCCGGCCCAGGCCCGATGTCCCGCACGATCGCGGCGCGACCATACCCGCCCCGGTCCTACCCCACCGGCAAACGCCCAGATTGTCGCAGTTCCGACAAGTAGCGCAAAAGGTACTTAGCTGGTTATTTCACTCATAGGCTGGTCTGCGACCACGAGAAAAGGAGCCACTGTGAACACGAAACGCCTGGTCCGCGCGCTCGTCGGCACCGCCATAGCCGTCTCCGTGGCCGCACTCCCGGCCACCCCGGCGCTCGCGGTGTCGAAGGCCCCGGTCGCCGAGGCCGCAACCCGGACCGCCGCGAAAGCACCGGCCCAGAAGCCGCACCCCGAGTTCGCCGGGCGGCAGTTCAAGTCCTCGGACAACCCGGCCGTCTACGTGATCGACCCGGCCGGCTACCGGCGGCACATCCCGGACCCGCAGACCTGGCGGCAGCTCTTCCGGGTCCAGCAGGCCGAGGTGAACGACCTGATCAAGCTGATCCCGACCGGAAAGCCGCTGGAGAGCGGTTCCTTCCTCGGCAAGGCGAGCGGCCAGGACGCGATCTATCTGATCGGCAACGGCCGGAAGCGCTGGATCACCTCGCCGGCCGTGATGGACAAGTACAGGTTCGACTGGAACAAGGTCGTCACGATCTCCAAGGCCGCGCTGAACGCGATTCCCACCGGCGCCAACTGGAGTTGATCGGCCCGTGCGGATGCCCCGACTTCCCTTCGGGGCATCCGCAGCAGTCGCGCGGCTGCATACCCGCACGTCAGGCCGAGCCGAACGCACTCCCCACACACGTGTGTCCACGTCTCGATGACGCTGACGGTTGCGAAACGCACGCATCCCGTCACAGAATCGTCGAGCTTGGACACACGTGAGGTGACGGGGCATGACGTGGTTCTTCCGAGCGCTGGGCCCGCCTGCCGTGGAACGCGACGGCACACCTGTCGACCTGGGCGGTCCGCAACGCGTGCTCGCTTTCGGCGTGCTGCTCGCCGCCGCGAACCGGGTGGTGTCGGTCGGCGCCCTCGCGGAGAGCCTGTGGGGCACGTCGCCGCCCACGTCGTACCGTGTGCAGCTCCAGGTCATCGTCTCCGACCTGCGGCGGCGGCTGACCGGCGGCGATCGGGCCGGCGCGCCGATCCTGACCCGGGCCCCCGGTTACCTGCTGCACGTGCCGCCCGGCACGGCGGACGTCGACCTGTTCCGCGCCGAGGTGGTCGCCGCGCGGGAGGCGCGGGCCGCAGGCGACGACGCCACAGTGGTCCAGCTGCTGGCGAGCGCGCTGGACCGGTGGCGCGGCCCCGCGTTCGACGGACTGTCCGGCGACCGGATCACGCCGGTGGCGCTGGCGCTGGACCGGGCCCGCCTGGACGCGATCGAGCTGGACGTGGACGCGCGGCTGGCGGACGGGCGGCTGGACGGGCTGACCACCCGGCTGGTGCTGCTGACCGCGGAACATCCGCTGCACGAGCCGTTCCACAGGCAGCTTCTGGAGGTGCACGGGCGGGCCGGGCGGCGGGGTGAGGCCTCTGCCGTGTTCACCGCGTTACGCCGGCGGATGCGGGCGGAGCTTGACGCGGAGCCGTCCGCCGCGCTGCGCGATCTCCACCGGCGGATCATGAGTGAGGATCCCGGCGCCGCGCCCGGGCGGCCGCGGGCGTGGGCGACCGCGTACCGCCAGCTGCCGCCGGACCCGCCCGGTTTCGTCGGCCGGCGACGCGAACTGGCCGCGATCCGGGCCCGGCGCGGCGGTGTGGTGGTGCTTGAGGGCATGGCCGGCGTCGGCAAGTCGCGGCTGGCCGTGCACGCGGCCCACCTGCTGGCTGCGGACCATCCGGACGGCCAGGTCCACGTCGACCTCGGTGGGATAGGCGGGCGGCGGGATCCGGCCGAGGTGCTGGCGCTGCTGCTCGGCCTGGCCGGAGTGCCGGACCGCGCGGTGCCGCCCGGCCTGGACGCGCGCGCCGCCGTGTTCCGCGACCGGCTGGCGGACCGGCGGGTGCTGTTCGTGCTCGACGACGCGGCCGGCGAGGACCAGGTACGGCCGCTGCTCCCGGCCGGGCCCGGCTGCCTGGCCGTGATCACCAGCAGGCGCAGTCTCGCGCTGCCCGGTGCGCGGTCGGTGGCCGTGCGCCCGTTCCGGCGCGGCGAGTCGATCGCGCTGCTCACCGCGCTGATCGGGGCACGGCGGGTGGCCGGGGAGACGCGTGCGGCCGGGCGGCTCTCGGCCCGGTGCGGGCACCTGCCGCTGGCGCTGACACTTGCCGCGGAGAGGTTGCGGCGCCATCCCCTGTGGACGATCGACGACCTGCTCCGGCGGATGCCGGACGACCGCACGCTCGACGGGGTGCGGGCCGCGTTCGCCGCCTCCTACCGCGCGCTCACACCGGACCTGCGACGCCTGTTCCTGCTGCTCAGCCGCCTGCCGGGCACGGACGTGACCGCGGACGCGGTGGCCGCGCACGGCGGTGGCGACGCCCGCGCGGTCGCGGACGGGCTGGAGACGCTGCTTGATGAGCACCTGGTGGAGCAGCGGGCGCCGGACTCGTACCGGCTGCATGCACTGGTCAGGGAGCTTTTAGCGGATAGTTAGCGGCCGTTGTTACCGTCCGGCGACAAATGTGACGAGGAGGAGAAGCCATGCCAGTCGCACTCCAGTCCGCTCTCGAGGAACTCACCCCGCGTACGTTCGGCGCCCTCATGGGCGAGCCCGAGGTCCCCTTCGACGTGGTGCAGGAGGCGGTCGCCGCGGCCGACCGCTGCCCCGCTACCTGCGGCACCTGCCGGCAGGGAACCGACGTCTGCGCGGCCACCGGCCACACGATCTCCTGACGACGCGATGACGGGCTGGTTGTCCGCGCCGTACGTCCGCGACCTGGTGTCCGGCGCGTACGACCACGAGTTCACCGTCTCCGCGACACCACAGTGGACGCACGCGGTGCGAGCCGTGCGGCTTCCGGACCACGGCTGGAAGCTGCACGTCTCGTGCCGGGCCGCGGACCTGCCGGACCTGGCCGCGGTGCTGGTGCCGTACCTGCTGGCCGGTCGGCACCCCTTCAAGCTCGCCGCCGGCGTTGACGTGCTCGCGGTGATGAACCAGGGCTGGGAGATGCCGGCCACTGTCGGCAAGGCGTTCACGATCTACCCCGCGCCCGAACACGTCCGCAAGCTCGGCCTCGCGCTCGCCGGCCTGCTGCGCGGGCGGGTCGGCCCGCGCATCCTCTCCGACCGCCGGGTCGCACCGGACGCGCCGGTCTACTACCGCTACGGCCCGTTCGTCGCGCAGTGGTTCCGCGGCGAGCGCGGCATGATGAGCGTGCAGATCCCCGGCCCGGACGGCGCCCGCTTCGACGCGGCCGCGGAACTGCACTACCGGCAGCCCGAGTGGGTCACCGACCCGTTCGGGCACGAGGCCGCGGAACCGGAACTGCTCGCCGGCCGGTACCGCGTCGAGCGCGGCATCCTGCGCGCCGCACACGGCGACGTGTTCCGCGGGACGGACACGGCAACCGGCGCCCCCGTGGTGATCAAACAGGCCCGCTCGTTCGTCGGCGACTCCGGCGACGGCACCGACTCCCGCACCCGGCTCCGCAACGAACGCCGCGTCCTCGCCGCGCTCGGCGACGTCGACGGCGTGCCACGCTTCCTCGACCACTTCGCCCACGGCGCCGACGAATACCTGGTCAGCACCGACCTCGGCGACGAGAACCTGCAGGCCCGCGCGCTGATCCGCGGCGGCCTGCCGGTCGGCACGCTCGGCCGGGACCTGGCCCGGATCATCCGCGCGCTGCACGACCGCGACGTGATCATGCGCGACCTCACCCCGCGGAACGTGGTGCTCTCCGGCGACCGCGCGGGCCTCGTCGACTTCGGCATCTCCGCACTCCACGGCCTGCACCCCCGCGGCGGCACCATGGGATTCGCTCCATCGCGGCAGATGCGCGGCGCGGCCGCCCGGCCGGAGGACGACGCGCACGCGCTCGGCATGACCCTCTCCTTCGCCGCGACCGGCCTGCTGCCGGTGCAGGGCGAGACCACCGACGGGCTGGCCGCCGCCCGCATGCGCTCCTCCCTGACCGCCCTCTTCGGCGCATCGGCCCCCCTGCTGCACGACCTGATCAGCGGCGACGCCCCACGCGCACTCGCCGCACTCCACTCCCTCGCCGACGGCGCCCCTCTAGAACCAATCAAAAGCCGCCGAGGGTACGCCGAGAGTCCGTTGCCGCCCGCTGCCGTGCGCCCCGGTGGTATGTCTTATGTGGAGGCTCGCACGCAGACGATCAGACCGCTGACACGCGAGCAGCACATAGCGGAGCGCATGTCGCGTGTGGAGATTACGGCCCAGGAGAACGAGCCGCTCCTGCACAGGCGGCACATGCCAGCGCAGGCGCCGCAGCTGGCGGAATCAGCCGAGGCGCCCACTCACGAGCAGCACATGGCGGAGCTGATGCGGCACCCGTCCGAGCCACCCGGACACACGCCGCACCTGACCGGGGCGCGTGGGCGGACGCCGGACGTGGCGGAGCTGCGGCGGAAGGTGCTTCGCATCGTGCTGGACGAGACGGCCGCGCGGGTGCTGCGTGCGCCGGGGTTCGCGTCGTTCGACGGGACGCTCTACACCGGAAGCGCGGGGCTGGGGCTGGAGTTGCTTCACCATCGGGAGGCGCACGGCGTACCCCCGCTGCTTGATGATCTTTTGAAACACGCGATCGCGGGTGACCGGCGGGCGCCTCGGCCGCCCGGTCTCTTCCTCGGGTCGACCGGGACGCTGCTGTTCCGGGTGCGGATGGGTGATCCGGACGCGGCCGGGCCGGAGCGGGCGTTCGACACGGAGGACGAACACGACGACGTCATCACCGGCATCGCCGGGTGCGGCATCGGCCATCTACTGCTCGACGATGTGCCGGCCGCCCGGGCCTGCGTGGACGCGCTGCTCGCGGCCGACACGGTGCGGATGTCGGTCACCGGGGAGCAGACGCCGAGCACCGACCCCGCGTCCAGCTATGCGCACGGGACCGCCGGGGTGCTCGACCTGCTGCTGCGCTATGCCTCAAGGACCGGTGACCAGGGCATCCGCGACGAGGCTGCGAAGCGGGCCGGCGTGCTCGCGGACACGACCGCGAACCTGATCGTGCGCGCCCGCGGCCGGGAGGCGGTGCCGCTCGCGGTCTCCTGGTGCCAAGGACTGTCCGGCATCGGCGGGACGATGCTGCGCGCGGCGGACGTGCTCGGCGACAACCGGTTCGCCGCGCTGGCACTGGAGGCGGCGGAGGTGTGCGCGTCGTGGATCCCGCGGATGCAGAACCCGAGCCAGTGCTGCGGGCTGGCCGGCGTCGGCACCTACCTGGTCGACTGCGCGCGGCACACCGGCGAGGCCTCCTGCCTGGACGACGCGCATGAGGTGGCACGCCAGCTGATACGCCGCAGCCACGGGGCGGACGACGATCCGCGCTTCATCGACCTGGACCGGCAGGACGCGCCGCTGTCCTGGTCTTCCGGCTACACCGGCATCCTGACCTTCCTCCGCCGCCTCGACGACCCGGCCTCCCCGGACCTGCCCTCCTAGGCATCTGGCCTTCTGGGTACCTGGCCTTCTGGGCACCTGGCCTTCTGGGCACCTGGCCCTTAAGGCACCGAAGCACCTGGTCAGAAGTCCTGTCGCTAGCTCCGGAAGGCCCCCAGTCCGCCGACCAGCGCAAGCGCCGACCCTCCTCGCTTCGGTGCCGTTGGTTACGAACAGAACCTTTGGACAGGTGCTCAGCCTTCTAGGCACCTGGTCAGAACTGCGTGTCGCTGCCTCCGGAAGGCCGCGTGGGCCGGTGACGGCCTTCGTCGTTCGGTGCTGTTCTGAAGCGGATCGCAGCGGGCGGCCGGCATCGCGGCGCGCCACATCACCGCCGCGAGACGGAAAACAAATCAAAGACCGGCGTCGAAGCCGAGACTCGCGTCAGTGAGGGTCAAGCGGGGCGGCGGTGATTCGTGGGTGAGCACCATGACCAGCTAATCGCACGGTCGACCTTGCCGTGGGGCTTAAGGCGAACATCGCTCATTACTGATTTTCCTCGGTCTGGGTGTGCGCGCGTCAGAGGCTTCCATATAACGAAATTTCGGGCGCGGAGTGCCCGACTCGCGCCTTGACCGCGAACCTCAGTGAGCGGCCGATATCGGGGTGCGGCGCATGATCGCTTTACAAGGGGGCGGGGCGAAGGTCAAAATCGGCATCGAATCGAAGGGCTTGGACGGTGAGAGCCGGGCGGTTTGGCTGCGGCATTGGCGGGGCCGGGTTCGCCAGGATCACCGCGACCACCGCGACCACCGCGACCACCGCGACCACCGCGACCACCGCGACCACCGCGACCACCGACATTATGGCGGCAGGTCGCCTTTGCGCAGGGTGACCAAAAGTCGGGCACTGCGCGCCCCGATATTTCACCATAAAGCGCCTCGCCGCAGAGCCCTGCCAACAGAGATCAGAATCGAATGTACTGGGGAGTGGTTATCCGGGCCGGATAACCACTCCCCAGTACATTCGAGGGATGACCATTCAGCCCTGCCGCATCGATCAATTGCTTGCCAGGCTGCCTGACCCACCGCGGCCGTCACGGAACGTCACCTAAAGCTTGATCACGCCGAGCAGCCACGCTCTTGTCCCTGGCTAACGGAACAAAAGCCGCAAGACGCGGGCCGACTTCCCATCCCACGACGAGACCGCCTCGAAACCGCCACTCTCCACTGCCGCGAGTCGCCGCCTCGATGCTCATCTTGATCTTCTACCGGCGAGCAAGGACAGTGGTGCCGGGAGTTCGGATCGCGAGCAGCAGGTCGGCGCACCACCCACGGATGCGCATTAACGGCCCCGACAGGATCGCCGTTCGGCGCGCGGTTTCTCAACGGCGATCCCTGGGTACCGTCAACGATCAGCACGCACCGGATCACGTTCGCGACGGAGCGCGACCGGTGGTTCACCTGATCGGGCCACGAGAATCACGGCAAAGCGTGGTTTGCATGTCAGCGGGCCGCATTACCGAAACGGCGCTGAATTGCTCTCTACACTCGCGGCCATCCACCAACCGATTGTGTGAGGCGGCGACTGTGACAACCGGCGGCAACGTTTATGAATACCTCGACACCGCCCAAGAAATCGAACAACGCAGACTCGACGCGGTACGCCGTTACGTGCTCGTCGATCAGCCGGTGGAGGACGCCTACGACCGGATCGCGTTCCTGGCCGGCACAATCTTCGACACCCCGATCGCGACCGTCTCGCTCGTCGAGCACGATCGTGTGTGGCTGGCCGCCTGCCAGGGGCTCGTCGGCGTGCGTGAGGTCGGCCGCGAGCCGGGACTGTGCGCCTCGGTCATCGCCCGCGACGACACCTATGTGATCAACGATGCGGCCGTCGACCCGCGCACATTCGCCCATCCGCTGGTGCGCGGCGAGCTCGGGCTGCGCTTCTATGCGGCCGCCCCGATCCGCACCCACGACGGCTACCGCCTCGGCACGGTAAACGTTATCGACAACCGGCCCCGCCAGGCCACCCCGCGCCAGTTGCAGGCGCTTGAACACCTTGCCGCACTTGTCACAGACGAGCTCGAACTGCGCCTGAGCGTCATCCGCAGCACGGCCACCCGCGCGTGGGAGAACCGTAGCTGAGATCGGCTCGGCCGAAAGTCGTACCACGGAGGGATCGAGGTCTGTCCGCGGCCGGATATCGCTCCGGCCGCGGACGGATGTGCGGGCCGAAGCCCGGCCGACATGCTCCTGGCGTGAATGTTTCGCGATCTTTACCGGCCACGGCCTGGGCAGTGCATGCCGCCGGGCGCACCGATTCCGTCGCGTGGCGGGCAGCCGGATATGCGGCGGCCGCCGTGTTCGCGAGCGGGGTCGGCGCGTTCTCCGGGCAGGAGGTGCAGGCGTCCTGGGGCCGCTGGGCCGCGGGTGGTTACGTCCTGGCGGCCGGGATCACGCTCGTGTGGCGGCGCCCCGCGGCACGGACGGCCGCCACCGCTGTCGCGTTGCTCCTCGCGGTCGTGGCGCCGCTGGTGTGGATGGTGACCGGCGGCCGGGACATGTCGACCGCAGGGCTGGGCCCGCTCACCGTGATCAAGCGGGCCGGGCGGCTGCTGCTGGCGCACGGCAGCCCCTACCTGCCGGTGGATCAGCTGACCGGGCCCGAGTCGCTCAACCCGTACGGGCCGCCGCTGTCGATCTTCGGTCTGCCGCACGCGCTGGGACTGGACGGCTGGGCCGCCAATCCGCGCACCTGGTTCGCGCTGACCGCCGCGCTGCTCGGCTACGCGGCGCTGCGCCACCTGAGGGCGGACCGGCCGCTGCGCCGGCTGGCGGCGGCGTTCGCCTCCCCCGTGCTGGCGTTGCCGCTGGTCCTCGGCGGCACCGACCTGCCGGTGCTGGGCCTGCTTGTGCTCAGCGTGGCACTGCTCGCGCGCGGCGAGCACCTCCGCCTGGCCGGCATGGCGTTGGGCGTGGCGTGCGCAATGAAGGTGACCGCGCTGCCGGCCGCGCTCGTGCTGGTCCCGCTACTGCTGGCACGCGGCGGGTGGCGGCCGGCACTGACCTTCGCCGGCTCGGGCGTGCTGGCGGCGCTCGGATCCAGCGTCGTCACGGCCCCGGCGATGCTGGCCGGCCCGCGGGACCTGGTGCACAACATGGTCCTGTTCCCGCTGCGGTTGACGCCGCAGCAGACCACTGCTGCCAGCCCGATGCCCGGCCAGGTGGTTGCCGCGTCCGAGTCCACCGGCAAGGTCCTGATCATTGTGCTGCTGGTGTCGCTGATGGCCTCGATCACCGTCTACCTGTGGCGACGCCCCGCACGTACGGTGTCGGCCGCGGTCCTGCAGATGGTCGTCATCTGGTCGCTGATCTTCAGCCTCGCGCCGTCCACCCGGTTCGGCTACTTCGTCTACCCGCTGCTCCTGCTCGGCCTGCGCGGCCTGCTGACCCGTGTCTCAGGCGCTGAGCGCGATCCGGATGCGGCCGCCGTCGATCGCGACCGCGTCACAGAGCTGGCGGACGATCCACAGCCCGCGCCCGCCCAGGCCGGCGCCGGCCGGAGCCGCATAGCCGGCCAGCGGGTCCGTCGGCCCGGGGCCCTCGTCGGTGACCTCGCAGACCACCGAGTCGCCGTGCCGCCAGACGCGTAGTCGGCGCTCGCCGGTGCCGTGCCGCAAGCCGTTGACCGCGATCTCGGTGACGCAGAGTTGCAGGTCTTCGAGCAGTTCCTCGGGCCAGCCGGCCGCGATCACGCGAAGCGCCTGACGGGCCGCGCTCAGGTCGGTGACGTCGTGCAGGACACGGTCCAGCAGCGGGAGGCCGGTGACCGGCGGCAGCTGCTCGACCAGCTCCGTCAGCAGCGAGGCCGGGTGCAGGTATCCGGGGCTGTCGCGGCGGGCCGGGTCGCGGACGACCGGGTGGGTGCGCAGCGCGTCCGCGAGGACCTGGGTGGGGAGCGCGCGGGTGTCGTACGGGCAGACGATCCAGGCGGGCGCGTCCGCGAACAGCACGTTGACCGCGGACTCGTACCTGGTCCAGGCCTGGTGCTTGTCGAGTGCACCGAACGCGACCTCGCCGACGATCCGGACGCGCGCGTGCCCGCGGGTCCGGGCCTGCGCCAGCTGTGCGGTCCAGCCGGCGAGCGTCACCGCGGGCCGCCGGTACCACTGGTCGCGGTCGAGGAAGACGACCCGGCCCGCGTCCGTGCCGAGCGCGTCGCGGATCAGCGTCACGTTGTCCGCGCGGGCCGCGACGACAAGCGCGTCCCCCTCGTCCAGCCCGTCGTGCACGAACGGCAGCAGCGCGTCACAGAACGTGGCGTCGCTGTCGTAGAAGAGCGCCTCGTGGCACAGGCCGATGGTCACCCGAGGCCTCCGGCCGTCGCCGAGATCAAGCCGATCAACTTCGTGAGCTGCGGCGTCGCACCGACGAGGCGGATCGTGCCGGCCTCGCGCGCATGGACCAGCCGGGTGGCGGTCGAGACGTCGTAGACCGCGACCCCGGACAGGTCGACCTCACCGGGCAGGCCGGCGGCGGCGGACTCCCCGGCAAGCGTGGCGAGCATGGCCGCGACCGCGTCCCGGTTGGCGGCGTCGATCTCGCCGTGCAGCGTCAGCCGGTACGGGTCGGTGGTGTACCGCATGCGCAGGGCGGGCTCCCACAGCTCGCCGTCGTCCGCGCCCTTCGCGCACGGGTGCGCGGAGATTGTGCCGGTGAGTTCCGCGGGCGTGAACAGGCGCCGGTCGTAGAGGCACAGCGCCATCGCGTACCCCTCGGCGAAGACCCTGTTGACCTGGGCCTCGTACGCGGGAAGGTCCTCCGTGCCGGGGAGCTGCGAGGCCGCCCACGACATGTCCCCGATCGCGCGCAGCCCGCTCCAGCCCGCCTCCCGGGCTGCGTCCTGCTCGGCGGCCCACGCGGCGGGCATCGCGGCCGCGTCGAACCCGCCGGACTTGAGGTAGCCGCCGGTGGAGGAGCTGATCCGCAGCTGGCCGGCCGCGACCGCCGCCGCGACCGGAACACCGCTGGCCTCCAGCCCGGCGGACACGGCCTGCGGCATCATCGCGTGCGTGAAGTAGACGATGCGGTGCCGGCGGGCCAGGCCGTCCCGGATGTACCGCGACGTCACCTGCAGCTGCTCGTCGTCGGTACCGACCGTCCAGCACACGTGGTCACCCGGGCGGAGCGTCTCCACCATCATCGTCACCTCCTCCACCTGCGAATCTGTCCAGGATATCGTCGGCGCACCCGACCCACGGGCGTCTACCAGGCCGCCGGAGCGTAGTCCTTCAGGAAGCACCCGTACAGGTCTTCGCCCTGTTCGCCGCGGACGATCGGGTCGTAGACGCGGGCCGCGCCGTCGACCAGGTCAAGCGGCGCGTGGAAGCCTTCGTCGCGCATCCGCATCTTCGTCGGGTGCGGGCGCTCGTCCGTGATCCAGCCGGTGTCGACGCTCGTCATCAGGATGCCGTCGGTGAACATGTCGTCGGCGCTGGTGCGGGTCAGCATGTTGAGCGCGGCCTTCGCCATGTTCGTGTGCGGGTGGCCGGCGCCCTTGTAGCCGCGGGTGAAGATGCCCTCCATCGCGGACACGTTCACCACGTACCGGCGCGGGAACGGGGACGCGGCCATCGCCGCACGCAACCGGCTGACCAGCACGAACGGCGCGGTCACGTTACACAGTTGCACCTCGAGCAGCTCCATCGGCGGCACCTCGTGCACCCGGTCGCTCCAGCTGTTCGTGGACGCGATGTCCGGCACCAGGCCGCCCGCGTCGATGAGCGTGGAACCCGCGGTCAACGCCATCGCGGTCACGTTGTGCGCGCTCACCAGCGGGGCCTGATCACTTCCGGTCAGCTCGCCCGCCGCGGACCTGCCGCCGAGGAACTCCACCTCGGGCAGCGGACCGGCCGGCAGCGGCGCGTTCTCGGCCGCCACGATCGCTGCGTAGCTGCCGGCCGGGCGGCGTACCGTCTGGGCCGCGTTGTTGATCAGGATGTCCAGCGGGCCGGCCGCCGCGACCGAGTCGGCAAGCGCCACCACCTGCGCCGGGTCCCGCAGGTCGATGCCGACCACGCGCAGCCGGTGCAGCCAGTCGCTGCTGTCCTGCATCGCGGTGAACCGGCGCACCGCGTCGTGCGGGAACCGGGTGGTGATCGTGGTGTGCGCGCCGTCGCGCAGCAGCCGCAGCGCGATATACATGCCGATCTTGGCGCGGCCGCCGGTGAGCAGCGCCCGCCGCCCGGTCAGGTCGGTGCGCGCGTCCCGCCGGCTGTGGTTGAGCGCCGCACAGTCCGGGCAGAGCTGGTGATACCACGCGTCGACCTGGGTGTAGCGCTTCTTGCAGGTGTAACAGCCACGCGGCTGCTTCAGCACGCCAGCGGTCTCACCCTTCGCCCGGGTCTGCAGCGGCAGCCCCGCGGTCTCGTCGTCGATCCGCCCGGGCGCGCCGGTCGCGGTCGACTCGGTCACCGCGCGGTCCGCGGACAGCACCGCGTCCCGCCGCTCCTTGCGCCGCTGCAGCTTCGTGGTCTTGAACAGGCCGGCCGTGGCCCGGCGGACCGCGACCGCATCCGGATGCTCCGGCGGAAGCGCCTCAGCCTCCGCGATCACCTCAAGGCAGAGGGCCAGTCGCTGCGGGTCAAGACCGTTCGTCACCGTGCCGTTCACGACGGCGACTGTACTTGGCCGGGCCGGTCACACGAAAAACCGGTGACGCGCGCATCACCCCCAACCCCACAGAACCACCTCCCTCACGGGTACGGCCGGAGCTCCCACACCACGCACAGAGGCAGGCTTGACCCCACGCAATCCCGGCGCCGCCGCGGGCCGGCAGGCAGGTCGCTGCTGCTCCCCTGACCGGCCTGCACCTCCGTCGGCGCGGCTCCCTCATCAACCGGGCGGTGGCGCCTCCGCGCGGTAACCGTCGAAGAGTGGGCCGCCGACCCGGGCGAGGATCTCCTCCGCGACGGGGGACGGGTCGTCGCGGGCGGCCAGCCAGCGGGCGGCGAGGTCAGCGTCGAGGTCACGGAGGTCGCGGAGGAGCCACTTGCCGTGGCTCACCCACCGACCGGCTGCGGACAGGGCCAGGTCCGCCGCGCCGGTCCAGAGCGTGGCGGCGATCACCGCCCGTTCGCCCTGGTCGGTGGCGTGGCGGTGGTCGTCGAGCAGGTCGGTCAGGCCGTACCGCAGGCGGTCGAGCTCGGCGCCGGTCAGCTGCGGCGGGCCGTCCGCGAGCGCCCGCGCGCACCGCGCCGGCAGATCGCCGGGGTCGCCGAGCAGCGGGACTCCGTGGGCGATCATGCGGTGCGTGCTCGGTTTGCGCCTGGCCCGTTCGCTCGCGAGGAAGCCGGCCAGCCGGGACGGCGTGTGCACGAACAGCTCCACCGGCCAGCCGCGGAAGTAGAGGCTCTCCCGGTAGGCGGCGCCGGTCTCGCGCAGCACCACGATGTCGAGGTCGGAGCCGGGCGTCCGGTACGGCCCGAGCACGCTGCCGGTGAGCAGAGCCCAGGTGGCGTCCGGAAAGCGGTCGGTCACCAGGTCCCGGGCGTCGGTCAGCGCGTCCACCCACCCGATTCTGCCCGATCTGCGACGCGGGGCGGGAATACCTCTGCTCGGCGGAAATCGGGGTCGGGGTCGTACCCTCAACGGGATTTGATCTTGGGGTTGGGGTGTATCGGCCGCGATAGGGTGACGGGATGACGGCGGCCGAGCGCGCATATGCATATATGAAGGAGCGCATCATCCGGGGCGAGCTGGTGGGTGGCGAGCGGCTCAGCGAGGGCCAGATCTGCGCCGCCCTGGAGCTGAGCCGCACCCCCGTGCACGAGGCGTTTCTGCGGCTGGAGGCCGAGCGGCTGCTGACGTTGTCGAGCCGGCAGGGCGCGGTCGTCACCGCGATTCCGCCCGGCGAGGCCCGCGACGTGCTGGAGATGCGGGGCGCGCTTGAGCGCACCGCCGCCGCCCGCGTGGTCGCCGATCGCGTCGACCCGGCCCGGATCACCGCCGCGCTGCGGTCGCCGCTCGGCTACCAGCGCGAGGCCCTGGACGGCGACGATCTGAACGCCTACGTGGTCGCGGACTGCGACTTCCACGGCGCGGTCATCTCGCTCTCGGGCAACCGCATCGCCGCGCACTTCTACGACCTCCTCCGCGACCGCCAGCTGCGCCTCTTCCACCAGGTTTTCACCGTCGGCGGGCTCAAGCCGGACGAGGCCCTGGACGAGCACGAGGATCTGGCACGGCTACTCGCGGCGCACGACGGGGCCGGTTATCTGACGGTTCTGGAGCGGCATCTGGCGCGGCATCAGGGCGTGCTCTGACCCCGTCACGGGCGCGGGAAGAGAACCTCGGCCAGGCGGTCGTGGAGCCAGTCGGCGGAGGCCGCAGCTGACCAGCCGAGGTCGCCGGTCAGCGTGAAATAGGACTGGTTGCCCAGGAAGTACCACAGCAGGTCGCTCGCGGGGACGGCCTCGAGGCCGTCCCGGAGCGCGCCCAGCTCGGCCAGGCGGTTCGCGACCAGGAAGAGGCCGTCGCGGAGGCTGGCACGGGCGAGTTCGAGGCTTTCCCGGACGGCGGGGTCCTGGGGGGCGGCGTCGGTGACCTGGCGCATCAGCGGCGCCCACTCCTCGAAGGTGGCGCTTGTGCCGTCGACGATGAAGCGGAGCAGCGCGGCCGGGTCGGTGTGGGCGGCGACGATCGTGTCGAGGTTCGTCTCGCTGTCGCCGGTGCCCTCCTCAATCAGCGTGCGGAGCAGGCCGCTCTTGCCGCCGCCGGCCGCGTAGACGGTGGGGGCGGCGACCCGGGCCGCGCGTGCGATGTCCTCGACCCGGGTCTCGAAGTATCCACGCTCGACGAACAGCTGCCGGGCGGCGTCCAGGATCGCCTGGCGGGTGGCGGCGGCGTACTCGGTGCGCCGGCTTGAGGAGGTCACGGTAAGCATTCTAACCTGATGGCATACTCTTCTCGATATAGCCACCTATCAGAGGGATACGCCGATGACTGCGATCTTTACCGTGCTCGACGATCTGGACCGCGTGACCAGCTCCATCACCCCGGACCAGGAGACCCTGCCGACCCCGTGCACCGGCCTTGACGTGCACACCCTCCGCGGCCACCTGCTCGGCTGGCTGCACTACTTCGACGCGGCGCTGCGCGACCCGTCCGGCACCGACCGCCCCGACCCGGACGCCCACCCCGACCCCAGCACCGCGAAAGACCAGATCAACACCCTCGCCGACGCGGTACGGAGCGCGCGCCCGGACGCCACGGTAAACGTGCCTCGACTCGGCGGCGCATATCCCACGAGCGTGGTCCTGGACCTGCTCCAGGCCGAGGCGCTCGGCCACGGCTGGGACCTCGCCCGCGCCACCGGCCAGCCCTGGAATCCGGACCCGGCCGCCTGCGCCCACACGCTCACGGTCCTGCGGGCCACAGTGCAACCCGAGTTCCGCGGCGACGGCCTCCCCTTCGGCCCGGAGGTCCCGATCGGCGACGACGCCCCGGCCCTCGACCGCCTGGTCGCCTTCACCGGCCGCAGGCCCGACTGGGCCCCGGCGGTCTGAGCCGGGCGAGGCCGGGACCCCGTGACGTCCCGGCCGTCACCCGCTCAGCTGAGCAGGAACGCCGACGCGCCGCCGGTGACAAGCGTGCCGCGCTCATGCCGCAGATAGACCGCGGGATCTGCCGCCAGCCGTAACGTCACTCCACCGGCGGGCCGTGCGGTCCGGGTGAAGGAGGCGCGTTCCGGTTCCGCCGTTCCGGGCACGACGCGGACGGCGCCGTTCACCACGCGCAGGTACCGGTCCGGATGGCTGACCGCCTGGAGGGCTCCCGCGTGGGCGTGGCGATCCGGGTCGGCTTGCCGCCGAGCGTCCACGGGTTCGCCATCGGCGCGATGTAGAGGCTGGTGTTGACCGCGATCTCCGGCTCGGACTCCGCCCAGATGAGGTAGCGGCGGCCCCGGTGCGCGAACGTGGTGGCGTCGAGCGTGAAGCCCTCCCACTCGGTGATCAGCTTGCCGCGCAGGCTCCAGCCGTCCGGGTCGGCCGGGTCGGCGCGCGACGACTCCAGCACATAGGTCCGGATCCGGAACACGTCGTCGGAGTCGCCGGCCGCGACGTAGATGTACCAGCGGTTGTCGATCCGGTGCAGCTCCGGCGCCCAGATGTGCCCGGCCATGGCGCCGGTGGCGGGTCGCCGCCAGATCACCGACTCGGCCGCGGTGCCGAGCCCGGCGATCGTGGTGGCGCCCCGGACGATGATCCGGTCGTACTCCGGGACCGAGCCGGTGAAGTAGTACTTCCCGCCGACCGGCCGGGTGATGAACGGGTCGGCACGCTGCAGAATCAACGGATCATTCGTGGGTACGCCGTAGATCTGCGCGTCCGTGCGGTCGTCCTTCGCGGCGGCGGGCACGGCGGCGGCCCCGAGTCCGGCGACCGCGCCGAGGCCGAGCCCGCCGCGAATGAGGGTGCGTCGATTCATCAGATCCTCACTTGATCCTCAGGCGCAGGAACGTCACCGAGTTGGCGGGAAATGTCCGGGTGAAGTCGGACGAGATGCCGGTGACGGTGCTGGTGACCGGCTGGATCGGCTCGGCGGAACGGGTGTTCTGCTCGGCCGGGTCGCCGGTGATCACGGTCATCCGCGCACGGTCCCTGACCCGGACGCCGCCGAGATCCAGTCGCGTCACCGCGGGCGTGTCCTGCGCGTTGACCACCTTCACGATCAGCTCACCGGCGCGCTCGTCACGTGTCACGACCTGCGCCACGGGTGACGTCGCCACATCGTCCGTGAATCCGCCCCACTCCACGCCGTCCAGCAGCAGCTTCACCACGTTGCCGCGGACCTGGACGGTGAGGTCGTAGGTACGCCCGGTCTCGACAGTGTTCGGCTTGGTGAGGATCTGCTCCTTGGCCCCGCCGACGCCCTTCTCGACAGCGCCCTGGGTGTTGTTCCAGCCGCCCAGGTTCCACCAGTAGAACGCGCCGGTCTCCTTCAGCCCGAAGCCGACCAGGAAGCCCTCCGCGCCGGAGATCTTGGTGGCCTTGACCGAGTAGTCGTAGTCGGTCGCGGTGATGTCCGCGCCACGCACCATGGTGTCCTGCGCCGCCGTGTCCGACTGGACGTAGGCACCGTCCACGACGGACCACGCGCCCCGGCCGGTGAACGGCGACCAGGCGTCCGCGCCTGCCGAGAAGTCGACCGCGACGTGCGTCAGACGGAACGGCGCCGGGTGGCCCATCCGCGCCCGCAACCCGCCCCACGTCGAGGTGGCCGGCCCGTTGGCAAACTCGATGAGATCAAGCGTGTCCTGGATGTGCCGTTGCAGCAGCGCCTCGTCCTCGGTCGCGCGGTTCTGGCCGCAGCCGGTCACCAGCGCGGGCACCACCGGAAGCGGCATCGCGCCGATGTCCTCGGAGAACTGGAAGTACTCGAAGTAGCCCAGCCCGTACGACTGGTTGTAGCCCCAGAAGTTCTTGTTCGCCGCCCGCTCCTCGACCGGCCCGACCGTGTCCTTCCACTGGTACGAGCGGGCGCGCTCGTAGTTCGAGGCCGCGTCGTACCCCTGATGACTTCCGGTGTTGACCAGACAGCCGCCGGGGAAGCGCACGAAGCCCGGGGCGAGCGCCGCCACCTTCTCCGCGAGATCCTTCCGCAGCCCGTGGTTCTTGAACGTGTCCCGCGGGAACAGCGAGATCTCGTCGAGCGCGACCGCACCTCCCGCCCGCACGGTCAGCCGCCCGGCGTCGGTGGTCCGGTCCGCCCGGAGCGTGCCTGTGTACTTCGCCCAGCCGCCGCCCGTCGCTGTGATCGTCAGCGGCCTGCCGAGCGCCTGCCCCGCCGCGTCGTGAAGCGTGACAGTCAGCGGCGTGCCGCCCGCGTCCACCCGCGCCCAGACCGAGAAGTCGTAGAGCGCGCCCACAGCCTCAATGACACATCTCGATTCGTCAACGTCTATGCGTCCGCCCGGAACACCTGCAAAGCGGCCCATTGCAGCAGCATGACGGTCTTCGCGTGACCCCCAGGCAGGCCGGCTGGATGGTGAGACGCGTCAGCGGAGCAGCGCGCGCCGCACCGACTCCAGCAGCCAGCGCTCCGCAGAGTCCAGCGACCAGCCGTTGTCGCCGGTGAGCGTGAAGTAGGACGCGTTGCCGAGGTAGTAGAAGAGCACGTCCGTCGCCTCCGGCACGCTCATCCGCAGCACACCGAGCGACTCCAGGCGGCGCGCGGCGGACGTCAGACTGGCCCGCTGACTCGCCTGGACGAGACTCAGGCTCTCCGCCGCGGCCGGTTCGTGCGGTGCGGTGTCCGCGACCACGCGCATCAGGTCGGCCCAGCCGGCGAACGACTCGCGGGTGGCGCGCACGGTGCGCCGGAGCACCTCGTCCGGGTCGGTGGCCTCCACGATCGCGGTCATCGCCGGGCTGATCGCGCACTCCTCGGCACTGCCCCGGATGACGGTCTTGAGCAGGTCCTGCTTGCCGCCGCCGACCGCGTAGACAGTGGCCGGCGCCACCCGTGCGCTCTTCGCGATCTCGTTGACGGTGGTCTTCACGTACCCCTTGGCCACGAAGAGCTCACGCGAAGCCGCGATGATCGCCTGGCGCGTGGCCTCGGCATATTCCGCCCGCCGACTGGTCTGCACCCGATCACGCTAACATCCCATGATCAGAGCGAGGCTCTGACGAAAAGAGCCCGAAACCCTTTGTGGGTACGGGATGCGCTTCCGAACGCTCAGGCCGGGAGAAACGCGATCAGAAGGTCCCAGAAGAGCACCGCCAGGCCGAGCGCGACCGGGACGCCGAGCCAGCGGGCCGCGGGGACCATCCGGAACCACACAGTGCCGGCCGCGGCCACCAGCATGATCGCGGCGCCGAGCAGGAGGTTGGCCAGGACGCGGTCGGCGTCGAGCCAGAACGAGAGCGCGTTGGCAAG
Source organism: Catenuloplanes sp. NPDC051500 (assembly GCF_044454585.1). Classification (NCBI taxonomy): domain Bacteria; kingdom Bacillati; phylum Actinomycetota; class Actinomycetes; order Micromonosporales; family Micromonosporaceae; genus Catenuloplanes; species Catenuloplanes sp. NPDC051500. The sequence goes on along the minus strand of NZ_JBITDX010000014.1, from coordinate 52,584 downwards.
CAGGACCACCGCGATCACGGCGGCGGCCGCGGTGACCGCAACGGCGGTCAGCGCGCGCAGGGCCGGTGGGAACTCGCGCAGTCCGGTCAGCACGCTCGTCCGCATGGCTCTCCCTCTCGATGCACCGGCCGGGATACGTCCGGGAGCTGAAAGGTAGGTCAGCGGCGGCCGTCGACGCACGGTCTTGACAGCGGACAGTGGCCCATGCGTTCGCACGAGACCGTCCGGCTTTGAGGCTTTTGCACGCAGATAGCCCGAAATATTGGGATAAAGGGTTGAGGCACGACGAGCCGAACGGCGGATGCGCCCTCACAACGGCACGTGACCCTTCAATTACTCAAAGTAATGATCGCTCGCCACGAATTGATCTGGACGTGTGGCCCGGATTCGACAAGACTCGATGCGATATGGCACCCGTCAAGAACCGCCACCGACTCTTGGTAGGGAGCATTGACCATGACATTGGCCGTCCAGCTCTTCACCGTCCGGGACCGCCTCATCGAGGACCGCCCCGGCACGCTGCGGGCCCTCGCCGACGCCGGTTACGACGCGGTCGAACCCTTCCGTGCGCACCTCGACCCGCACGCGTTACGCGCCGACCTCGACGCGGCCGGCCTGACCGTCTGCAGCGCGCACGCCGACCTGCTCGGCGCGGATGCGGATGCCGCGTTCGCCGCCGCGCCGGTGCTCGGCACGGACACGCTGATCCAGGCCTACCTACCGCCGGACAGGTTCGCCGCCCGCGAGACCGTCGCGGACACCGCGAAGCAGCTCAACGCCGCCGCGATCCGGGCCGCCGGTACCGGGCTGCGCCTCGGCTACCACAACCACCACTGGGAGGTCGGCACGCTTATCGACGGCACCACCGCGCTCGAGGTGCTGGCCGACCTGCTCTCCCCGGAGGTGCTGCTCGAGGTGGACCTCTACTGGGCCGCCACCGGCGGGGCCGACGTCCCCGCGCTGCTCGGCCGACTCGGCGAACGGGTGCAGTTTCTGCACGTCAAGGACGGCCCGGCCACGGTCGAGGGGCCGATGACCGCGGTCGGCGAGGGCGTGGTGCCGATCGCCGCCTCCCTCGCGGCCGCCCCTGGCGCGCAGCGGATCGTGGAGCTGGACCGGTGCGCCGGCGACGTGCTCGAGGCGCTGGTCACGAGCGCGGCGGCGCTGCGATGAGCGGCCCGGTCGGTCTCGCGATCGTCGGCTGCGGCACGGTCAGCCACCAGTATCTGCAGACGCTCGCCGGCTACCCCGAGGACGTGCGCGTGCTCGCCTGCGCCGACCTGGACCCGGCCCGCGCGGCCGAGGTGGCGGAGAAGTACGGCGTTCCTGACGCGACAGACGTCGCCACCGCTATCGCCCACCCGGACGTGGAGCTGGTCGTCAACCTGACCATCCCGGCCGCGCACGACCAGGTGGCGGCGGATGTGATCGCGGCCGGGCGGCACGTCTACAACGAGAAGCCGCTGTCGCTCGACCGCGCGTCCGGCGCCCTGATGCTCGCGTCCGCCGCCGCGGCCGGTGTGCGGGTCGGCGGCGCGCCGGACACGTTCCTCGCCCCCGGCATGGCGACCGCGCTGCGCGCCGCGACGGAGGGCCGGATCGGCACGCCGCAGAGCGCGCTGCTGATCATGCAGAGCCCGGGCCCGGAGTCCTGGCACCCCTCCCCCGAGTTCCTCTACCAGCATGGGGCCGGCCCGCTGTTCGACATCGGTCCGTACTACCTGACCGCGCTGACCGCCGCATTCGGCCCGGCCCGGCGGGTGGTGGCACAGGGGCGGCAGGCGTTCCCGGCCAGGACCATCGGCAGCGGCCCGAAGGCCGGGACGGACTTCCCGGTCGAGGTGCCGACGCACGTGACCGCGCTTATCGAGTTCGCCTCCGGGCCGGTGGCGACGCTTGTGATGAGCTTCGACTCGCCGCTCGTACGGACCGGCCTACTGGAGATCACCGGTACCGAGGCGACCGTCGCGCTCCCCGACCCGAACGCGCATCGGGCGACCGGCCGGATCCTGCGCCGTGGCGAGCCGGACTGGTCCGAGCTGACGGTGCCGGCCGGGTACGACGATCCACACGTCGGGCGCGGTTTCGGCGTCACCGAGATGGCGCGGGCGATCCGGGCCGGTGTGCCGCACGCGGCCTCCGGTGAGCGGGCGCTGCACGTGCTCGACCTGATGCTGTCGATCCAGGAGTCGGTGGACAGCGGCGCCTATGTCGAGGTCTACAGCACGTTCACCCGTACCCCCGGCGGCTCTTGATCTAGGCGCTGTGTCGACGTGGGATGCCGGGCTGCGGCGAGGCCCAGGCGCCACAGCGCCTGGGGTTCAGACCGCCGCGAGCGTGCCGAGCATGGCCAGCTTCTCCTCGTCCGCCGACCCGGCGTCCGGGTGGTAGACCACGAGCATGATGCCGTCCGTGCCGCTGACGTGCAGCTTCTCCCGGTTCAGCGTGATCTCGCCGACCTGCGGGTGGACGAACGACATGGTCGCGCCGAGCCGGGACCGCACGTCGTGCCGCGCCCACAACCGCCGGAACAGCGGGCTGGCAAGCGACATCTCCCCGACCAGCTCGACCGCCCGCGCGTCGTCGACGTCAGTGCCGATCGCCTCCCGCAGATGCGCCACGAGCGTCACCGCCGCCTCCTCCCAGTACGGCAGCAGCGCCTGCTCCGCCGGGTCGAGCAGCACGTCCCGGATCCGGTTCCCGCCCGGCGCCAGACGCGGTGACAGCGCGGTCGCAAGCGGGTTCGCCACGAGCACGTCCATGCACCGCCCCTCCACGAACGCGGGCAGCGGCAGCATCGCGACAAGCTTCGCCGTGCTGGCCGGCACGCTCTCCTGGCGCCGCCTGCGGATCCGGCGCGGCGTGTCCGCCCCCAGCCCGAGCAGGTACTCGCGCGAGTCGTCGTCCAGGCGCAGCACCCGGGCCAGCGAGCTCAGCACCTGCACGGACGGGTGCCGGTCCCGGCCGCGCTCCAGGCGCAGGTAGTAGTCGGCGCTGATCCCGGCCAGCATCGCGACCTCCTCCCGGCGCAGACCCGGCACCCGCCGTACGCCGAGCACCGGGATGCCCGCCTCGTCCGGGGTGACGAGCTCACGGCGGGCCCGGAGGAACGCGCCCAGCAGGTTCGGCTCGTCGGTCATGCTCCGAGCGTAGGCCGCGCATGTCGTGGGAGAGGGGGTCCCGTCAGGGCTCTGGATCGCGTTCCCGGGCCGGCGGATCGTGGGGTCCACTCAATCGCGGGTTTCCTGTTCAAGGGAGCGAACACATGTCCACAGCACTCGTCACCGGCGCGTCCTCCGGCATCGGGCAGGCCTTCGCGGAACGACTGGCCGCGGACGGTCACGACCTGATCGTCGTCGGCCGGCGGAAGGACCGCCTGGAGGCGCTCGCGTCGTCGTTGCCGTCGGTGACGGTCGAGGTCGTCGTGGCGGACCTGTCCACGGATGAGGGCATCGACGCGGTCGCCGCCGTCGCCGCGGACCGGTCGCCGGCCGTGCTCGTCAACAGCGCGGGCGTGGCGCACTACGGGCCGATGGCGTCGTTGCCGGCCGCGAAGGCCCGCGAGCTGGTCGGCGTGAAGGTGGTCGCGCCGACCATGCTGACCCGGGCGGCCCTGCCCGGCATGCGTGACCGCGGGGAAGGCACGATCATCACCGTGGCCGGGATGCTCGCATTCGGCGGACCGGCACCGGCCTCCCCGCTGGCCCGCGCGATCTACACCGGCACGCTTGCGCACCTGGTCGCCTGGACGCAGACGCTGCACGGCGAGCTGGCCGGCACCGGCGTGACGGTGCATGTCGTGTGCCCGGGGATCGTGGCGACGGAGTTCCACTCGGTGCAGGGGATGGACCTGTCCGCGGTCCCGCGGATGTCCGCCTCGGACGTGGTGACAGGCGCGCTGGCGGGGATCGCACTCGGTGAGGTGGTCAGCGCTCCCGGCCTGGAGGACCGCACCCTCCTGGACGCGATCTTCCAGGCGGACGTGGCCGCGTTCACCGCCCAGAGCCCGACACTGGCCACCCGCTACCGCTCGTAACAGGCCGTTATAACGGAAATATGGGTGTAAAGAGCGTTAAATGGGGAGGAAAACATACTGGGGAAGGTAGGAAAATGAGAATGTCCCATATCGCGCTTCCGGTACGCGTCGTGCTGATGACGTCCCTGGTCAGCCTGACCGGGCTGGTCTGCGGCTCGCCGGCCGTGGCGGACCCCGCCGGCCAGCCTCGGGAGAGCGTGCTGGTGACCGGGACCGGCGAGGTGTTCGGGGAGCCCGACACCCTCTCGGCGAGCTTCGCGGTCGAGACCAGGGCGGCCACCGTCACGGAGGCGCTTGACGGCGCCAGCGCCGCGGCGATCCGGATGCGGGACGCGCTCATCAAGGCCGGCCTGACCAGAGCCGACCTCCAGACGTCGAACGTCGCCGTGGGTGCGACGGAGAACGATGACAAGAAGGTCGTCGGCTACACCGCGAGCCAGGGCCTCACCGCCACGATCCGGGACCTGCCCGGCGCCGGGGCGCTCCTGTCCACGGCCGTCGCGGCGGGCGGTGACGCGGCACGGCTGACAGGGGTGTCGTTCTCGATCGAGGACTCGGCCGGACTGCTCGCCGAAGCACGCAAGCGGGCGTTCGCCGACGCCCGGGACAAGGCCGAGCTCTATGCCCGCCAGGCCGGCAGGTCCCTCGGCCGGGTCGTCCGGGTGAGCGAGGACAACGCGGTCTACCACGGGGCGTCCGCCAACTACAGCCTGGCGGCGGATGCGGCAGGCGCGGCGGTGCCGATCGAGCCGGGCCGCCAGCAGCTGACCGCGACAGTCACAGTCGAGTGGTCCTTCGCCGCGCCGCGGCTCTAGAACCTGTGATGCCCGATCCGGTGGGATCGGGCATCACCGGACCGGCCAGGCGTCGGGCAGCTCAGCGGCGCGTTCTGGCGTGGGGCGCCGGGCCGAGCCCCTGCCGGCGCTGACCCTGGACGGGCTGCGGGCCTGAGTGCTGCGGGCCTGCGTCAGGACGCGCGGGCCGCCTGCACGACGCGGCCCCGCTCGGAGGACTCGAAGCGGGCCAGGATCGCGCGCACCTCGTCCGCGTCAGTGTTCGCGCCGAACAGCTCCGTGCCCGGTTCCATCCGCACGCCCTCCGCGAGCGGCCCGGCGAGCACCGGGTCGAAGCCGAGCGCGTCGACAAGCGTCGCCACCTCGGCGGCCGGCTCGGGATCACCCGCGATCGCGATGGCCCGGCGGCCGGGTGCACCGGCCGGACGCGCCCCCTCCTCCAGGTCGTGGTACCCCATGTGGTTGAACGCCTTCACCACGCGCGCGCCCGGCATCGACGCGGCCACTGTCTCGCTCGACGAGGTGCGCGGGTCGGTGAGGTCGTCGCGGATGCCGTCGACCTCCCACCAGTAGTTCATCGCGTCGATCACGAGCTTGCCGTCGAGCGGCGGCACCGTGCGGTACTTCCCGAGCGGCAGCGCCAGCACCACCACGTCCGCGCGGGAGACGGCCTCCGCGCCGGTCACGGCCACCGCGCCCGGCGTCAGGATCTCCACGATCAGCCGGATCTTCGCGGGGTCTCCGGAGCCGGCGATCAGCACGTCGTAGCCGGCCGCGACCGCGAGCCGGGCCAGGACGGTGCCGACCTTGCCGGCGCCGAGAATGCCGAGCGTGGACATCAGTTCTCCGTCATCATGTCGCGGACCATGGGGAACACCTTCGTGCCGAGCAGTTCGACAGCGCGCGTGCGGGCCGAGGCCGGGACCGCGCCGATCGAGTAGATGAGGTCGAAGCGTCCCACATCGAGCGCCTTCGCGGCCCGGGCCATCTTCCGCGCCACGGTCTCCGGCGATCCGATGTAGAGCGACCCGTGCTCCACCTCCGCGTTGTACTCCTCGCGGTGCAGCGGCGGGAAGCCGCGCAGTGGGGCGAGCGTGTCGCGCAGCTTCTTGTAGTGCGGGTAGAACAGCTCGTGCGCCTCCGCGTCGGTGTCCGCGACGAAGCCGGGCGAGTGCAGGCCGACCGGGTAGGCGACCGTGCCCAGCTGCTCCGCGGCCCGGCGGTAGAGGTCGACGTGGCCACGGAACCGATCCGGGCGCCCGCCGATCACCGCGAGCATGAGCCTGAGGCCATGCCGGGCGGTGCGGACCACTGACTGCGGCGACCCGCCCACGCCGACCCAGGTGCGCAGCCGCCCCGACTCGGTCTTCGGGAACACGTCCACGTCCGTGAGCGCGGGCCGGGTAGCGCCGGACCAGGTCACCGGCTTCTCGTCGAGGAGCTTCACGAACAGGTCGAGCTTCTCCTCGAACAGCAGGTCGTAACGGCTCAGATCAAAGCCGAAGAGGGGGTACGACTCGGTGAACGACCCGCGCCCGAGGATCGCCTCGGCCCGCCCGTGGGAGAGCGCGTCGACTGTCGCGAACCGCTGGTGCACGCGGACAGGGTCGTCAGTGCTGAGCACAGTGACGGCCGAGCCGAGCGTGATCCGCTCGGTGCGGGTGGCGATGCCGGCCAGCACGGTCTCCGGCGTGGAGATCGCGTACTCCGGCCGGTGGTGCTCACCGAGCCCGATCGCGTCGATGCCGAGCTGGTCCGCGAGCACGGCCTCGTCCAGAACCTGCCGGATCGCGGCCGGGTGGGACATCAGCGCGCCGTCGTCGCCGGTGGGCAGGTCACCGAAGGTGTTCAGGCCCAGCAACATGACGTCACCTCCAAGATAATTGACGTGTCAATCGACAGTATGATGGACGCGTCAACAACAGGAGGTGCGCGGTTATGCCCCGGAAGCTCCCCACCCGCGACGAGCTGGCCGTCTGGCGCGAGTTCACCGAGACGACGAACGTGTTGCGCACCCGCCTCGCCGCCCGCCTGCACGACGACGCGGCGCTCTCCCCCGGCGACTACGCGGTCCTGCTCGCACTCAGCGAGGCCGAGGGCCACCGGATGCGCTCGTCCGAGCTGGCCGCGCACATCGAGTGGGAGCGCAGCCGCCTCTCCCACCACCTCGGCCGGATGGAGCGGCGCGACCTGATCCGCCGCGAGGAGACGCCCGGCGACAACCGCGGCGCGCTCGTCGTGCTGACCGCCGCCGGCGACACGGCCTTCCACGCGGCGACCGTGCCGCACCTGCGGGCGGTCCGCGAGCTGTTCGTGGACGCGCTCACCCCGGAACAGCTCGCCGCCGCCAAGGAGATCGCCGAGGCGCTGCGGAAGCATCTCACCCGCTAGGTCTTCGCCCGGCCACCGCGGGACTGGAGCCCGCGGGAGCGTGCGGGCCGGACCACCGCGTGAGCGGGAAGATCGACCTTAGGCTCTTGATCTTCGGGGTGGTCCGGTCAGGATGCGCGGATCCGGTCGCGGACCCAGCGGCCGGCCTCCTTCAGCCGCGCGGTGCCGGAGTAGGCGCCGGCCGCGGAGGTGCCTTCGGCGAAGACCGCGCCGGTGCGCAGGTCGTCGGAGTAGTTCCAGTTGACCCAGCTGACGCCGTGCTGTGCCAGTAGGTCCAGGTAGCGCTGGGCCTGCGCGAAGTCGTTCGGCCCGTCGCCCGTGTGCTCCTGCGTGCCGAACTCGGTGACGAACATCGGCAGCCGGCCGACCGCATCCCGAAGCGTGTTCAGGTAGTGGTCGTCGTGTGACGCCGCATAGAAGTGGAACGTGTACATGACGTTGGCCGCGTCGACCGGGTTGGCCAGGATGCGCGCGACGCCCTCGCCGTCACCGGACGCGCCGAGCGACGACCAGTCCTCCGTGCCGACAAGTACGATGCCGTCCGGATCCTGCGCGCGGATGACCGGGACGATCTGATCTGCGTAGGACTTGATCGTGTCCCAGTGCACGCCGCTCGGCTCGTTCGCGATCTCGTAGAGCACGTTCGGCTTGTCCCGGTGCCGCGCCGCGACCTGCTGGAAGAACGTGCGCGCACGGTCGAGGTTCGCGTGCGGGTCGCCCGGGTCGAGCAGATGCCAGTCGATGATCGCGTAGAGCCCACGCGCCGTGGCCAGCTCGACGATCTCGTTCACCCGCGCCGTGAAACCTGCCGGATCGGTCTCGTAGCCGCCCTCCTGCACGTACAGGGAGATGCGCAGCACGTCGGCGCTCCACTCGTTCGCAAGCACGTCAAGCGAGCCGGCTGTCACGCAGTGGGAATACCACTGCAGGCCGTGCGTGCTCATCCCGCGCAGCTGGATCGGCGTTCCCGCGCTGTTGCACAGCTGCCGCCCGCGGACCCGAAGCCGCCCGTTCCGCCCGACCGGGGTCGTCGCTATGCCGCCGGTTCCCACAAAGAGTGTCATGCCGCTGGCAACGAGCGCCGCGACCGGAAGACGTGCCGGCAGCGGTGGCGCACCGTGGCGCTTTGGCCTCTTCGACGCGAAGCGACCTGAGCCGTCGGCGGGAATTTCGTACTTGTCCGGCTATAAGCGACAACCAGGACTCCGGCATTGTCCGGTGCGGAGTATCTGCGGTGCCGTGACAAGCAGGCCGGATGCACCGACTCGTCCGATGTCGTCCGGGAACGCGGCGATCCGACTCCGTGACGGGTTCTCCTTCTCCGTGCCCCTGCTTCAGGCCCGGCGAAGGAGAACCATGAACATGCCCACCCGACCACGGCGACTCCTCGCCGCGCTCGCCACGGCGCTCTGCCTCACGGCCTGCGGTGGCGGCGACGGCGGTGGCGCGGAGGGCGCGACGACGCCGACGGCCTGGCCGCAGCCGGTCGACGGCAAGGTCACCGAGGCGATCTGCGACGTGCTGACCACTGACGACTTCCTGGCAGTCGGCGTCCATGCCATGCGGTGGGAGGATCGGAAGCCGGCGCCGCACCTGAGCCCCAACGCCGTCACCTGCCACGCACTCGGCGGCCACTTTCTCACGTTCAACCTGCAGCCGAACCCCGAGTCGGCCGAGCTGTACTTCACCTGGCTCGTCGGCCAGAACACCCGGAACGGCGGCGTCGGCACCGCGGAGACGGCCGTTCCGGGCGCCGACGAAAGCTGGCTCACCACAGGTGGCGACGGCGTCGATCTGCTGGTCCGGCGCGGCGCGCTGATCATCAATCTGGCCGTGGGCTTCCTGCACGACGACAAGGACTTCGACCCGGCGAAGTCCGCGGCCACCCTGATCGGCCAGGCCCTGGAACGCCTGCCCGACGTCGGCCGCACCGCCACCGGCGGCCCACACCAGATGGTCATGACCGTGACCGGCAAGAACAGCCCGGACGCGACGATCATCTACCACGGCCCGCTCGACACCCAGGTGACCCAGGAGACGGTCGGCCTGCCCTGGACGAAGACGTTCCCGTTCCCCACGTTCGGCACTCAGGGAACGTCGGTCACCCTGACCGCCTCCTCGAACACCCTGCCGACCTCGGCCGCCTATCCGATCCTGACCTGCGTCATCACAGTCGACGGCGTCGAGGTGGGTACCGGCACCCCCGGAACGTTTACCTCCTGCAGAGGTTCTTTCACCGAGAAGGGCTGACGCGCCCGTGCCTCACATGCGCGCTTTCAGCACGTCGATCTCGCAGCCGGGCGCGGACGGGTCGAAGCCGTGGTCGACCAGCCAGTGGATCGCGGTCAGGCTTCGCAGGGACCACCAGGCGCGAATGACGTCGAGGTCGACGCCGGTGCCGTAACCGGCGAGGACGTCGGCCAGGCGGTCCTCGTGGCCGAGGGTGAGGATGGCGAGGTCGAAGAGGGGATCGCCCTGGGCCGCCTCGGACCAGTCGATGATGCCGGTGACCTCGTCGGCCTCGGTGAAGACGTGGGTGATCTGCAGGTCGCCGTGGATGAAGGCCGGGGTCCAGGGGCGGAGCGCGGCCTCGGCCACCTCGCGGTTGCGGGCGATCAGGCCGGCGGGGAGGACGCCTGCGACGGCGAGCCACTCGCACTCGGCGTCGAGTTCGGCGGCCACGACGACCTCGATCTCCGTCACGTCGCACATCTTCGCCAGGACGGTCGTCGGTGGCACCCGATTTATCGGCTCCACTAGCGCCGACAGGTTTGTTATGGAAACCTATTGGCATGACAACTGATTCGGTACCCGCCGGTGGAGATCCGCACCGGCTACTGGCCGAGGTCCGCGCGCTCGCCCACCGGGTCCGCGTCGACCAGCGGATGACCTGGGCCGCACTGCTTGTGCTGGCCGTGACGACACTGCTCGCGATCCCGTTCGACTGGTTCGGCATGGTGGTGGACTGCCAGGCGGACGGGTGCACGTTCGCGCGGCGCGGCATGCTCTGGTACTGGCCGCCCGCGATGGTGCTGGCATACGCGGCCATCACGGTCTGTTACGTGCGCGCCGCCCGGGAGCGAGGGCTCGGCGCCCGGGTGCTGCCGTACGCGATCACCGGCGCCGTGACGACTGTCGTGTTCCCCGCCGCCTGGCTCGCCGTGAACCTGTACTTCCGCAGCCACCCATACCCGGACGGCCCGCTCCCCTACTGGTACTTCGTGCTGGACCGGCTGGTCATGCCGTGGGGCATGATCGGGGTGGCGTTGCTCGTGCTGGCCTGGCTTGAGCGCAACACCGCGCTGCTGCTCTTCACGCTCGGCTACCTGGCGCTTGTGCTGCTGGTGCTGCCGATGAGCGACGGCTTCAGCGCACCTCAGTTCGGACTGCGGGCGGCGATGGCGGCGCCCCAGCTCATCGTCGGCGTCGTGCTGCTGCTCGGCGCGGCAGGCTTCGCCCCTACGGGCCGGCGCCACCGGACGACGCCGTGACCGAGGCCCACCCCGTCCTCGGGCTGGACGACGTGGTGCACCAGCGCGTCCGGCTCGGCATCCTCACCATCGCCCACGAGGCGCGGCGCGTCGAGTTCAGCTACCTGCGCACCCACCTGGACCTGACGGCCGGCAACCTCTCCAAGCACCTGAGCGTGCTTGAGGCGGCCGGGCTGATCGAGGTCGAGAAGGGTTACGAGGGCCGCCGCGGCCGTACCTGGATCACGCTCACCGTGGCCGGCACGACCGCGCTCACCGAGGAGATCGGGCGGCTGAAACAACTCATCGCCCGGGTGGAGAAGACGTAGTGCTGTCCCCGTGCCAGGAGTGCCAGAGCGCGGCGTAGGGCCCGGCGGCGGCCAGCAGGTCGTCGTGGGTGCCGAGCTCGATGATCCGGCCGGCGTGCATGACGGCCACCCGGTCGGCGTCATGGGCGGTCTGTAGGCGATGCGCGATCGCGATGACCGTGCGTTCGTGAAGGACGGCGGCCAGAGCACGTTCGGCGGTACGGGCGGCGGTCGGGTCGAGCAGCGCGGTGGCCTCGTCGAGGATGATCGTGTGCGGGTCGGCCAGCAGCACCCGGGCCAGCGCGAGCTGCTGGGCCTGGGCGCCGTCGAGCGGCCGGGCGCCGAGGTCGCGGTCCAGGTCGGAGGCCCAGTCCGCGCCGACCGTCCGCAACGCGCGGTGCAGCTCGTCGTCGGGGGCCGGGGACATCAGGTTGGCGCGCAGCGAGTCGCGGAAGACGTGATGTTCCTGGGTGACCAGGACGACCTGGCGGCGCAGGCGGTCCGCGGGCAGGTCCGCGATCGGGACGCCGCCGACGGTGACGGTCCCGGTGGACGGTCGGTCCACGCCGGCGATGAGGCGGCCGAGCGTCGACTTCCCGGCGCCGGAGAGGCCGACCACGGCGAGCCGCTCACCGGGGCGGACGGTCAGGTCGACGTCGTGAAGCACGTCACGGCCGGCGGCGTAGGCGTACCGGACGCCGCGCACCTCGATCCGGTCGCCGTCCGGGGTCTCCGACGTCACCGAACCGGAGGAGGGAATGGTGGCGACGCCCTCGATCCGGGCGAACGCGGCACCGCTGCTCTGCATCTGCTCGACGTCGATCATGAGACCGTCAAGCGGGCCGACGAGCTGCCGCAGGTAGAGCACTGCGGCGGCCACCGTACCCAGGCTGACCTGGTCTTTCATGAAGAGCCACCCGCCGAGCAGGAGCACCAGGACGCCGGGTACGGCGTAGATCGTCTCGACGACCGGGAAGAAGTGGCTGCGCAGGCCGAGCGAGACCAGCCGGGTCCGGCGGGTCTCCTCGATCGCGGCGTGGCCGGCATCCAGGCGGCGCCGGTGCAGGCCGAACGCCTCGATCGTGCGCGCGCCCGCGGTCGTGGCCGCCAGTTCCTCCGCGAGGCGGGAGTTCGCCCGGCCCTCGGTCAGGTAGACGTCACGGGCGCGGCGCAGGTACCAGCGGGTGGCGAACCAGATGCCGGAGAGGCCAAGCACGCCGACGACGCCGAGCACCGGGTCGAGCACGACCACCGCGGCCACGATGAAGAGCATCTGCACGATGCCGATGAACGAGCCGGGCAGGATGTCGCGGAGCGCGGAGGCGACCTGGTCCACGTCCGTGGTGCCACGGGCGACGAGATCGCCGGTGGGCACGCGCTCGGCGACGGCGGCGGGCAGCGCGAGCACCCGGCGCAGGAACGTCTCGCGGATCCGGGCCGCGGCGCGTTCCCCGAACCGGTACGCGACGCCGAGCGCGAACCGCGACAGCAGCGTCTGTGCGACCGCACAGCAGATGACCGCGAGCGCGAGCACGTCCACCGCGCGCACGCCCCCGCCTGCGGCGACCGTGTCGACGACCCGGCCCAGCAGGTACGGCGCACCGAGCCCGGCGAGCGCGGCGAGCGAGCCGAGCGTGAGCATGCCGGCGGCGGTTCCTCGGTCGGCCGCGATCAGGCGCCCGGCGGCACGAAGCACCTGACGCGGCTCGGCGATCATGCCGGCTCCCCGAACGCGCGCGTGACAAGCGACAGGTATCCGGGCGACTCGCCAAGCAGCGAACGATGCGTCCCGGTGCCCGCCACCCGGCCGTCCACCAGGTAGTACACGACGTCCGCGCGATCAAGCAGCACCGGCGAGGTGGTCGCGACCACCGTGCCGCGGCCGTCCCGCGCCGCCGCAAGCCGTTCCGCGATCGTGGCCTCGGTGTGCGCGTCCACCGCCGAGGTCGGCTCCACCGCGAGCAGCATCTCCGGGTCGGCGAACACCGCGCGGGCGAGCCGTACCCGCTGTCGCTGCCCGCCGGAGAGGTTCCGCCCACCCCAGTCCACCGGCCGGCCCAGGTCGTCCGCGACGTCGTCCGCCACGGCCGCCTCGATCGCCTCCCGGATCCGCCTGTCGTCGGGCGCGTCGAAACGGCCGGCGATCACGTCGCGGAGCGGGCCGGCGAACAGGTCCGCGTCGTTGTCCGCGACCAGGATCCGCTCCCGGACCGCGTCCCTGTCGATCGAGGCCAGTGGCACCCCACCCCAGGTCGCCTCGGACGGCCGGTACCGGCCGAGCCGGTCGATGATCTCGGCCGCGTCCGCCGGCCGGGCGCCGGCAAGCGCGGTGAGCCGCCCCGGTTCCGCTGTCACACCTGAGTCGGGATCGTGAAGCACGGCCGGGCCGGGCGGGGCGGGCACGCCTGCCGGATCCTCGACCGGGAGGCTGAGGAACGCCACGACCCGCCGGGCCGCGACCACGCCCTGGGTGAGATCACGGCCGCAGAAGATCAGCACGTCCACCGGGATGACGAGCATCGCCGTGTAGCCGTAGACCGCGATCAGCTGCCCCGGGGTGAGCTCACCGGCGACCGCGAGCCTGGCTGCCAGCCAGATCACCACCGCGAGGAACACGATCGGCAGTCCGCTGCCGAGCGCGCCGATCCAGCTGGACGGGCCGCCGACCCGGTAGCCCTGCGTGCGGAGCAGCGCGGACTCCCGTTCGTACCCCCGCTGGTGTGTGTCCTTGCCCCCGAGTCCGTTGAGGACGCGCAGGCCGCCGATGATGTCGGCCAGCCGGGTGTTGAGCGCGCCCTGGCGCTCGCGGTAGCGGTTGCCTGCCGCGCTGGTACGGGCGAGCAGCGGTGTGATCAGCAGCGCCAGTACCGGCACGCCGGCCAGCACGACCGCGGCCAGCAGCGGCGAAATGCCGAAGAGCAGCGCCGCGATGGCCGCGCAGGCCACCGTGGACGCGACGCCGACGCCGCCGACGTTGAGCGCCCTGCCGATCGTCCACACGTCCGAGATGCCGATCGTGACGACCTCGCCCGCGCTGATCCGGCGGGGCAGCGCGGCGCCGAGCCGGGTCGCGTGCGCCATCACCAGCTCCGCGGTGTGCAGCGCCGCGAACAGCCGCATCCGGGACATGCTGCGGTGCCGCATGATGCCGAGCACCGCGGTGGTCACGCCGAGGGCCAGCAGCAGCGCGGCCCAGGTGAGCAGCGCGGCCGGGTCGCGCGCCGCGAGCCCACTGTCGATCGCCCGGGAGATGAGGTACGGCGTGAGGGCCAGGCCCAGGAACCACAGCGACCCGAACATCGCGCCGCGCGCCACCCGGCCCTTGAACCGCCGGGCCAGCCACCACAGGTATCGCCAGGGTCCGCGGGTGTCCACAGACGGCATCTTTCAGTACCGAGGCTGCTCTATTCCACCGAAATGAGGCGGGTCACTGCCTCGGTGAACGCCTCCGGCTCCTCGATCTGCCCGAAGTGCCCGCTGTTCTCGAGCATGACCAGCTCGGAGCCGGGAATCCCGTTGTGCAGCATCGCGGCCCAGACCGGCCCGCAGATGAAGTCGTGCCGGCCACAGATGATCACGGTACGGGCGGTGATGTCGGGCAGCTCCGCACGGCAGTCGAACGGTTCACCGTCGTTGTCCACCCGCCACGCCCGCACGGCCGCCTGCAAACCCGCGTACTCGGCGTGCCGCTCGCCCCAGAAGTCCGCGAAGTAGAGCGGCATCAGGCCGCGCAGTGCGGTCGTGTGCTCCTCGTCAGTCGTCGTCTCGAACGAGAACCAGTCCAGCACCTCCGCCGCCTCCGGCCGGTCCGGATGCTGGTCGGGGAACTCCATCGCGTTCGCCCGCATCGCGGTCCAGAACTCGTCGGCGGTTGTCGGCGACGTGCTGTAGAGCGCCAGCCCGGCGACGCGGTCCGGGTGGTCGAGCGCGTACCGCAGCACCACGAAGCCGCCGTGCGAGTGACCGAGCAGGTGCACGCGCGGCACACCGAGGTGGTCGATCACCGCGGTGAGCAGCTCCACGTAGGTGCCGACGTAGGTCGCACCCTCCGGGTACGGCCCCGAACCGCCGGTGCCGACCGGCTCCAGGTAGACCACCGTGAAACGCTTCTCGAGGTCGCCGGAGCGCAGATAGCCGTGGTCGATGCCGGGGCCGCCCGCATGCGCGACGAGCACCGGCCCGTCACCGGCCACGTGGTAGACCTGCCGGATGCCGTCCACGGCGAGACTGTGCGTGCCCGGGCTGAGGGTGTCCATACGCGCCAACCCTACCCATGATCGATCGAAACCCAGATCAAGGGCTTCCCGGGGGTACGGATCCGCACCAGTTCTTCCAGCTCCGTGCCATGGTCGTGACAGCCTCCGCACAGGTTCGGCCCGCAACCTCGAAGTAAGCCCGGCCAGCACGATGCCGGCCCCGTGCAGAGGAAAGCAGGCACCTGTGAAGCTCACGAAGATCGGCCTCGTCGCCGCCACCACCGTCACCGCGGGCCTCCTGGTCTTCGGCGGGTCCACGCTCGCCAGCGCGGCGCCCGCCCCCTCTTCCAGCAGCGTGCCCGGCCCGGACGGCGGCCACGGCCCGGACGGCGGGGACGGCCCGGACGGCGGGCACGGCCCGCGCGGCACCGAGGTCACCGGCGACGAGGCGGCGAAGGCCGGCGCCGCGGTCACGGCGAAGGACTCCGCGGTCACCGTCGAACGCGTGCTGAAGGCCGAGGACGGCAGCTACCGGGTAGCCGGCACGAAGAACGGCAAGCGGGTGATGTTCCACGTCTCGGCCGACCTGGCGACGGTGAGCGAGGGCAGGGGGCGGGGTGGTCACGGCGGGCCGAAGGGCACCGAGGTCACCGGCGACGAGGCGACCACGGTCGGCGCCGCGGTCACGGCGAAGGACTCCGCGGTCACCGTCGAACACGTGATCAAGGCGGAGGACGGCAGCTACCGGGTGCTCGGCACGAAGGACGGCGCGACTGTCATGTTCGAGGTCTCCGCCGACCTCGGCACGGTCACGCAGCGGACCGCCCGGCCCGGCGGCGGGGATCGCCAGGGCCCCGGCGGCGGCCAGCGGCACGAGGAGGCCCAGAGCGCCTCGCCCAGCACCTCCGCGAACTGACCGTGCCGGTTCGCACGCGTCTTTCCACCGGCCGCGCGGAGCGTGCGGACGTCTTCGGTGACGCGACGTTCGCCGACTTTCTTCTGTGACAGCGATGTTTCCGCACCCCAGGGCCGGGGCATCCGGATGATGAGCGGCTCGATCCCCCGGGCCCGGCAACGCGGAGGTCCCCATGGGTGCCGATGACAAGATTGAGAACAAGGTCGAAGAGGTCGGCGGCAAGGCCAAGGAGCACGTCGGCCGGGCGACCGACGACGAGCAGCTGGAGGCCGAAGGCAAGGCGGACCAGTCGAGCTCGCACGTCAAGCAGGCTGTCGAGCACGTCAAGGACGCCTTCAAGTCCTGAATGCCGACGTGGGCGGCCGGCGACCTGCCGGCCGCCCGCGACCTTTCTGCGACCTCGGCCCCACGAGGCCGGGACACAGCCCGTGAATCGTCCCGGGCATGCCTCACATCTCCTCGCTGGACGGGCTGCGCGGCCTGGCCGTCGCCGGCGTGCTGCTCTTCCACACCGGTCACCTGCCCGGCGGCTTCCTCGGTGTGGATCTGTTCTTCGCCCTCTCCGGCTATCTGATCACCGCGCTGCTGCTACGCGAGCTGGCCACCACCGGCACGGTGTCGCCATCGGCGCAGGCCGACCTCGGTGCGGTGGCGGCGCTGTGGACCGGTTTCACCCCGGCCGCACCCGAGACCTGGGCGAACACCGGCTGGTCAGCGGACAGAAGGTTCATCGGCTGCTGACGGCCGGTGACCCGCCCGGGGCCGGTCGCCGCGGCCGGTGCCGGGCGTGCTCACCGTACCCCCGATGGTTGTCGGTTTTTATGGGTGTTTAGGGGACTCTGTGGCCGGGATCTCGGGCGTTCCCCTCGGATCTGGGTGGGGAGGGGCGATGGGAGCGATGCCACTACTCCCCCACTCGCGGCGCGGCCCGGAGGCCACTTATGAGCACGGTGACAGGCGGTGAGCCGCAGCTGCGGCGGAACCGGTTCGATGATCTGCGGGTCAATGCGAAGATCTTGACCGCGGTGTGTGCGGCGGTGGCGGTGGCGGTCGTGGTGGGCGTGGTCGGGCTGCTCAAGCTGCGCGATGCGGCGAACTCGGCGAACACGATCTACAGCAGCAACGTGACAAGCATCAAGGGCGTCGGCGAGGTCAAGGCGGAGATCTACAAGGCGCGGCTGGCAGCGGCGAACCAGGCGGTGTCGCAGAACGAGGCGGACCGGAAGACGTACGGCGACCAGTTCGCCTCGCACGCGGAGGCCTATGCCGAGGCGTTGGCCGGTTACCGGGCCAGCGACCCGGCCGGCGACGAGAAGCTGATCGAGGACCTGGACGCGTCCTGGCAGCAGTACCTGACGATCGCGGAGGACGAGCTGCTGCCCGCGGCGGAACGCGGCGACGCGGCCACCTGGGCGTCGGTGCGCTCGGCGAAGGTCGGCCCGATCATGAAGACGGTGGACGCCACGCTCGCGGAGCTGGACGCGGCCGAGACCGCGGACGCCCAGCGCAACGCGGAGGCGGCGGTCACCGGGTACGAGTCCGGCCGCCTCACCTCGATCATCGTCATGGTCGTCGGCGCGGTGATAGCGCTCGCGCTCGGCATCGTTGTCGCCCGCCGGATCGTGGCCTCGCTCGTCCGCGTCAAGGAGGTCGCGGAGGCGATGGCCACCGGCGACCTGACCCGCAGCAGCGGCGTCTCGTCGCGCGACGAGACCGGCCAGATGGCGCAGGCGCTCGACACCGCGGTCGGCAACCTGCGCCGTACCGTGCAGACCATCGACGGCTCCGCGGCCTCGCTTGCCAGCGCGGCCGAGGAGATGACAAGCACCTCGTCCCAGATCGCCGCGTCCGCGCAGGAGGCGGCGACCCAGGCGCAGGCGGTCACGGCAGCTGCCGAGGACGTTTCGCGAAGCGTCGAGACCGTCGCGGCCGGCGGCGAGGAGATGGGCGCGTCGATCCGGGAGATCTCGCAGAACGCGGCGGAGGCGGCGCGGGTCGCTTCCGAGGCGGTCACCATCACGTCCGCCACGTCCGCGACGATGAACAAGCTCAACGAGTCGTCAGCGGAGATCGGCAACGTGATCAAGGTGATCACCGCGATCGCGGAGCAGACGAATCTGCTGGCGTTGAACGCGACGATCGAGGCCGCGCGTGCCGGAGACGCCGGTAAGGGCTTCGCAGTGGTCGCGTCCGAGGTGAAGGATCTGGCGCAGGAGACCGCGCGGGCCACCGAGGACATCTCCCGGCGGGTCCAGGCGATTCAGGCGGACACGGTCGGTGCGGTGACAGCGATCGAGGAGATCACCTCGGTCATCGGCCGGATCAGCGACTTCCAGACCACTATCGCCTCGGCCGTCGAGGAGCAGACCGCGACGACCGCGGAGATGAACCGCAGCGTCAGCGAGGCATCAAGCGGCACCAACGAGATCGCGCAGAACATCACAATGGTCGCGCAGGCGGCGGAGACCACAAGCCGCGGCGTGGCCGAGACCCAGCAGGCCACCGGCGAACTGGCCCGGATGTCAAGCGACCTGAACACGCTTGTGGCGGGCTTCCGCTACTGAAGCAGCACCGCGCGGCGTGACCCACTCCGGGTCACGCCGCTTTTTTGTGTGTGCGGAGACGCGGCGCGCCGGTTCTGCGGAGGAAGATTCGCTTTCCGGCTGACAGGTCCTCCGTCTCCCTCGTACGTTCGATCTGGGCGCGAGTGCCATCGCGCCGATTCTCACGACCGGAAGGGCGCCACGGTTTCGGCGCTCTTTTCCCGTCGGTCCTCCGCTCGTCCCACCGGGACCACTCGTGGCGCAGCCATGCCCGGACGAGGCCGGTGGACCGACATCAGCACTGAGGAGCACCACGTGTTCGGAAAGAAGCTCGTCCGGCAGATGATCAGCCGTAGTTCGGAGAACGCGAACGACCGCCGCCGGTTCCTGCAGAGCGCCGGAGCGCTCGGGCTCGGCATCGTCGGAGGCGGCGTGCTCGGCGCCGGGGCGGCCGCTGCCGCACCCATCGCGGCCGAAGGGCCCAGTGACGGCGCGGTCCTGAACTTCGCGCTCAACCTCGAATACCTGGAGGGCGAGTTCTACTCGTACGCCGTGCACGGGCACGGACTCGCCGACAGCCTGACCACCGGCACCGGCACGCACGGCGCGGTCACCGGCGGCAAGAAGGTGCCGTTCCAGACCGCCCGGATCCGCCAGTACGCCACCGAGATCGCGGCGGACGAACTCGCGCACGTGAAGTTCCTGCGCAGCGCGCTCGGGTCGGCGGCGGTGTCCCGGCCGGCGATCAACATCCGGGACAGCTTCACCTCGGCGGCCCGGGCGGCCAAGCTGATCGGTCCGAAGGAGTTCTTCGACCCGTACAAGAACGAGAACAACTTCCTGCTTGCCGCGTTCCTGTTCGAGGACGTCGGCGTGACCGCCTACAAGGGTGCGGCGCCGCTGATCACCAACAAGACCTACCTGGAGGCGGCGGCCGGCATCCTCTCGGCGGAGGCCTACCACGCGGCGACGATCAGGTCCCAGCTGTTCGAGAAGAACCTGGGCGCGCACGCGGCGAAGCTGTCCGGCGCCCGGAACATCCTCGACGGGTACGGCGACGAGGACCAGGGGATCATCCGCGACCACAACGCCAACATCAATCCCACGGACAAGAACGGCATCAACTTCAGCCGCTCGTACGACCGGGTGCTCAACATCGTGTACCTCAACCCGGGCAAGGTCACCAAGGGTGGCTTCTACCCCGCGGGCGTCAACGGATCACTCAACACCAGCAGTTCCTGACGTACGCCGTCGCCGGGCCCGCCTTCCACGGCGGGCCCGGGATCCCGGGAGGAAAAGCCAGTTGTACGCCGCACCCGCGCTCCGGCGCCCCACCACCCCCCGGCTGACCCGGCTCCGGGCGGCCACCGCGCTGGGCCCGGCGTTCGTCGCGGCCATCGCCTACGTCGACCCGGGCAACTTCGCCACGAACTTCGCCGGCGGCGCCAGCACCGGATACCGGCTGATCTGGGTGGTGGTCCTCGCCAACCTGGTCGCGATGCCCATCCAGTTCATGTCCGCGAAGCTCGGCGTGGCCACCGGCCAGAGCCTCCCGCACGTGTTCCGGGACACGTTCCCCGGTCCCCGGTCCTGGGTGATGTGGGGGCAGGCGGAGATCGTCGCGATGGCCACCGATCTGGCCGAGTTCGTCGGCGCCGCGATCGGGCTGAACCTGCTGTTCGGCATCCCGATGCCGCTGGCCGCCGCGATCACCGCAGTGGTCGCGTTCGCGGTGCTCACGTTGCAGCGTCAGGGATACCGGCCGTTCGAGCTGGCGATCGGGTCGCTGCTGGCGCTGATCTGCGCCGGCTTCCTCTACCTCACGGTGCGCGTACCGCCCTCGGCGTCGGCGAGCCTCACCGGGCTGCTCCCCAGCATCGGCGGGGACAACATGCTGCTGCTCGCGGTCGGCATCATCGGCGCGACAGTGATGCCGCACGCGATCTACCTGCACTCCGGGCTGATGTGCGGGCGCGCGGCCGGGCGTACGGCCGACGAGAAGCGGCGCCTGCTCCGGCTGGAGAAGGTGGACATCGCCATCGCCATGTCGCTCGCCGGTCTGGTGAACCTCAGCATGCTTGCGATCGCGGCCAAGCTCTTCCACACCGGCGGCAACGGCCCGGCGATCACGCTCGACGAGGTGCACACCGGGCTCGGCCGGCTGGTCGGCGGCGGGGCCGCGCTGGCGTTCGCGGCCGCGCTGCTCGCATCCGGGATCGCGTCGTCGAGTGTGGGCACCGCGGCCGGGCAGATGGTGATGGACGGCTTTCTCAGGGCCCGGATCCCGCTTACCGTACGCCGGCTGGTGACCATGACGCCCGCGGTCGCGCTGCTCTGCTCCGGCGTCGACCCCACCCAGGCGCTTGTGCTCAGCCAGGTCGTGCTCTCCTTCGGCATCCCGTTCGCGCTGGTCGGGCTGCTGGTGCTGACCAGCCGGCGCAGCCTGATGGGCGAGCACGTCAACAGCCGGCTCACCATCGTCTGCATGTCCGCGGTCGTAGCAGTGCTCAGCGGCCTGAACGTCCTGCTCCTCGGTCAGCAACTGATCTAGAAGCTGTGCGCCAACGATGATTCACTACAGGTGGCGACTGTCGCCTGTAGTCATCGTGGGGGTGGGTGCGTGGCGCAGCGGCTGACCGCACTGGAGATCGCGGCGCGGGTGCGCCTGGGCACGCTGAGCGCCTCCGACGTGGTCGAGCAGGCGTTGGCGGCCGCCGCCGCACTGGATCCGGTGCTGCACTTCCTGGACTCGCTTGACGTGGACGGGGCCCGGACGGCCGCACGCTCCCCTATGGACGGGCCACTGACCGGAGTGCCATTCCTGATCAAGTCGGGGACGCCGGTGTCCGCGCCGATCGTGACGCGGCTGTGCGCGGCAGGGGCGATTCCGATCGGGTTCTCGACGCGGTCGCGTCCGGGGTCGAGCGCGCAGACGCACGGGTGGAACGGGACCGAGTTCACCCGCAATCCGTGGGATGTGCAGCGCTCGCCGGGCGGGTCGTCGGCCGGGGCGGCCGCCGCAGTGGCCGCCGGGGTGGTGCCGATCGCGACCGGCGGAGACAGCGGCGGCTCGCTGCGCATCCCGGCCTCGTTCTGCGGCGTGGTGGGGTTCAAAGGGACGGCGGGGCGGGTGCCGCGCTTCCGGCCGGATCTGAGCGGGCTTGTCACGCCGGGCGTCATCGGTGCGGACCTCGCTGACGTGGTGGCGGTGACCGCGCTGGCCTCTGGCCCGCACCGGCTCGATCCGGCCGCGCTGCCGCCGTGGCCGGTGCCGACCGTGTCCGGTGAGTCGTGGCGGGTCGCCTACCGGGCCGGGCTCGGCGGGGTGCACGCCGATGCCGAGATCGACGCGCTGGTCCGGGCGGCTCTCGACGCGCCAGGGATCGAGGTGGTCGAGGTGGCGCCGGAACTGCTGCCGGTCGCGGAGACGTGGGAGGCGCTGTATGCGGCGGACCACGGGCGGGAGGTGTCCGGGGCGGCGCTGCGGGCCGCGTCCGCGGTACGCAACCACAACGCGACCGCGCTCGCGGACCTGTTCGCTGAGGTGGACGCGCTGATCACGCCGACGACGCTCACCGTCGCGCCCGGGTTCGCCGGGCCGGATCAGGGGCCGTTCCTCGGTGATCCCTGCTGGCACCTCAACGTGACAGGCAATCCCGCGGTGAGCGTTCCGGCGGGGCTGGTGTCGGGGCTTCCGGCCGGACTGCAGGTGGTGGCCGCATGGGGACGCGACGATGTGGCGACAGCGGTTGCGGACCACCTGACAATCGCGCTGCCGTCACCTCCGGTGTTCGCCTCGGCGGGCGCCCCGCCCTGAGCTCCGGCGGCCGGGGCGCCCCGGTTCTGATGAGTGACGGCCCCGCTCAGCCGGACCGGCGCGTGGATCGCGGCTCTCCCCGGCCGCCCACGGGCGGGGAGCCCGCGGGAGCGTGCGGGCAGTTGGTGCGGCGTGAGTGGGAATATCGTTTTATTGAAGAATTTCACGGCCTTGCATCGTCGCCCGCGAGGCCGACGCGACCACCGCACCGTGGGGTCCGGGGCTCGGCACCGGGAAAACACGGTGATCATTGACTTTCGTCATCCGGCGGTAGCAAGATCGTCACACAGTCGTGATGGAGGTATGTCGATGTTCCGACATCTGATCGTGGTGGCGACGCTCGTGGCGCCCGCGGCACATGCCGCCCCGGCGCCCGCACCGCAGCCGGTCGATCTGGTCCGGCCCTTCGTGGGCACGCAGAACTTCGGCAACACGTTCCCCGGCGCCGCCGCGCCGTTCGGGATGGTGCAGGTCAGCCCGGACACCGGCGGCCAGGGTGGCTACGACTACCTGGCGGACTCGATCTACGGGTTCAGCCAGACGCACCTGTCCGGTGTGGGCTGCGGCGTGGCCGGTGAGCTGCCGATCATGCCGACCACCGGCGCGGTGACAAGCACCGACCACAATGTGTACAAGTCGGCCTTCTCCCACGAGGACGAGCAGGCGAGTCCCGGCTACTACCGGGTCGGGCTGAGCACCTACGACATCGACGCGGAGCTGACCGCTACCGCGCGCACCGGCTGGCAGCGCTACACGTTCCCGGCGACCGCCCAGGCGAACGTGCTGTTCAACACCGGTAAGGCGAACCAGAACGTGTTCGGCTCGGAGATCCACGTGGTCGGCGACCGCACGATCGAGGGCCGGGTCAACGCGGGCAACTTCTGCGCCGGCAAGGACGACCACACCGTCTACTTCACCGCCAGTTTCGACCGCCCGTTCACCGCGTTCGGCACCTGGCGCGGGTCGTCGATCACCGCCGACAGCCGGGAGGCCGCGGGCGCGGGCGGCAACGGCGCCTACGTCACGTTCGACGCGCGCACGGACCGGGACGTGGTGGTCAAGGTCGGGCTCTCCTACACCGGGCCCGACGGCGCGCGGAAGAACCTGGCAGCCGAGACGGCGGACGGCTACGACTTCGACGCGGCCCGCACCGCCCTTCGCACACGGTGGATCTCAGAGCTCAACAGAATCACCATCGACGGGGGTACGGACGAGAGGCGCGCGGTCTTCTACACCGCGCTCTACCACTCGCTGCTGCATCCCAACCTGGCCGGAGACGTCGACGGCTCGTACGTGGGCTTCGACCGCCGGACCCACGTGGCCGCCGACTACGTGCCCTACCAGAACTTCTCGCTGTGGGACACGTACCGGCCGCAGAACCAGCTGCTGGAGCTGGTCGCGCCGGACGTCGCCCGGGACGTGGCACTGTCGGTGGTCGCGATCGGGCGGGACGGCGGCTGGCTGCCCCGATGGGCGCTCGCCAACAGCGAGACCAACATCATGACCGGCGACCCGGTGACACCGTTCCTGGTCGAGGCGTGGTCGAAAGGGCTGCTCAAGGGGCACGAGGAGGAGGCGTACGCGCTGCTGCGGGCGAACGCGCTCACCGAACCGCCGGCCGACTCCCCCTACAACGGGCGCACCGGCGTGCGGTACTACTCCGACCGCGGCTACATCCCGTCCGGGCTGCAGCTGGGCACTGACTGCGTGCACAAGGGCGGCGACAACGACTGCGTACACCCGGCCTCGGCCACGCTTGAGTACTCGCTCGCGGACGCGTCGCTTGCGCTGATGGCGAAAGGGCTCGGCAAGCAGGCGGACGCACGGACGTTCGCCGCCCGCGGCCAGTGGTACCGCAACCTGTGGGACAAGGGCACCTCGCAGTTCCGGCCGCGCACAGTGGACGGCACCTGGCTCACGCCGTACGACCCGGTGGAGGCCGCGCACCAGTTCCACGAGGGCGGCGCCTACCAGTACCAGTGGCTCGTCCCGCAGGACCCGGCCGGGCTGGTGTCGCTGATGGGCGGCCGGGCGAGCACGCAGGACCGGCTGGACGACTTCTTCGTCTACGACAAGCTGCTTACCGACCCGGCCGGCACCGCACGCACGGACTGGATCGCGGCGCCGTACGACTACTACGCCAAGCCCACCTACAACCCGAACAACGAGCCGGACCTGCTGGCGCCGTACATGTACCACTGGGCCGGCGCGCCCGCGAAGGCCGCGACAGTGGTCCGGGCCGCGATGACGCTCTTCACCACCGGCCCGGACGGCATGACAGGCAACGACGACCTGGGCACGATGAGCGCCTGGTACGTCTTCTCCGCGCTGGGCCTCTACCCGACGATGAGCGGCGCCGACGTACTGGCCGTCTCCACCCCGCTCTTCCCTGGCGCGACAGTGAAGACCGGCGCGGGCACGCTGCAGATCACCGCGCCCGGCGTCACCGACACCAACCGCTACATCCAAAGCCTGCAGGCCGATGGGAAGCGGGTCACCAACAACTGGGTGACCTGGTCGTCAATTGCCGACGGCGGGTCACTGCGGCACACCGTCGGATCGCGGCCCTCCGCGTGGGGGACCTCGCCCACGTCCGAGCCGCCGTCGGTGAACAAGGCCGCGCCTGACGACCGCAAGCACGTCGACCTGTCGCTTCGCCCCGCGTCCGCCGCGCTGCCCTCGGGCGGCACGACCACGTTCACGGCGGACATCGTGGCGCAGGCGCCGGGCTCGATCCGGCCGACCGTCACCGCCACCGGCCCGGCCGGCTGGACGGTCACCGTCACCCCCGCACGGCTGCCGGAGCTGCGATCGTCGCACCAGCCGGTGGCCACCACCGCGACGGTCACGGTGACCGCGCCGGCCGGCGTGCCGGACGGCAGTTACCCGATCACGGTCACGGCCGGTGGGGCGAACACGGTGACGCGTACCGCCTCCGTCGTGGTCCGGCCCGCGCTGTCCTGCGCCGCCGGCACGTCTTGCGCCGTCGACCTCACACCGGAACTGACCCGGGACGGCACCGCCACGGTGGCCACGACGGACGAGGGCAACTTCGACACGGCCGGCTGGAGCTACGACGCCGCACTGCTGCCCGCCGCCGGCCCCGTCACCTGGAACGGCGTCACCTACCAGGCACCCGACCCGTCCGGCACCGCACGGAACTTCGTGACCGCCACCGGGCAGTCGATGGTGTTGCCGCAGGGCGCGCACACCGCTCTCGAGGTCGTCGCCACCACCCATAACGGCCCGGTCACCGGCGCGCTGACCATCGGGTACGCCGATGGCAGCACCGACACCCGCACGATCACCATCGCCGACTGGTGCGGCACCGCCTCCACCGGCACGTCCACGGTCCTGGCCATGCCCCACCGGATCAAGGCGGGTCAGGGCGTCGACGGCCCGCCGGTCAGCCTGTTCGGCACAAGCGTGCCCCTGGCCACCGGCAAACAGATCCGATCCGTCACCCTGCCCAACGACCCCCGCCTCCAGATCTACGCCATGACGCTCCGCTGACCCGGTAATGCAGCCGCTGGCGCGGGATTCGCGTCAGCGGCCGGCCACCGCAGCCACGGCGTGGATGACCGCGGGGGCAGCAGCGAAGCCCGGTTTCACCAGGGAGGCCGGCTGGCGAGGGCAGCGTCGGTCCTGGGTCGACATGGGCTCGCGGCCGGGGCGGCAGCAGCAGCCGGGGCGGGGGCGGGCGGCGGGCGGCGACGGCCGGGGCGGCAGATGGGCGGCGACAGCGGCAGATGGGCGATACCGCTGTGACTCAGACGATCGCAGGGACGGGCAGCGAAGCCGGAGTGCCGCGCCGATCCGGTCAATCTCGGCTCTTCCGGGGACGGAGGACCACCGAACCGGCTCGGCGAACGGCGCCGACACCACGGGCGGAGCCAGCCGCCCCCAACATGCGGGAGCCAGGCGGGATTGAAGATCCTTGCGGCTCTGGTGGCCCTTAAAACGGCACTTTAAGGGCCACCAGAGCCGCAAGGATCTTCGTCAGAGACAGCGGACTACCGCTGCGGGACAGCGATATCGGAATAGGTCGGAGAGGCTGTCTCCGGCCTGGACGCCCACCTTTGCGCGTGCAGGGTGACCGCAGCCGTGACGCCCCAGCGCCGGACCCTGGCTGGACACCTCTGGACCGGCGACGACTCCCACTGACGCGACACCGGCGCGCCCCCGGAAACGGCCGCCGGCGCGCCACTTCCAGCTGCACGGCGGCGGCCGCGTGCTCTTCCCCGCCCCGCGCGGAACCGCCTCCGAGCCGCCCGGCAAGCGGAGCGCCAGCGGAGTCTTGGTGGGCGGCGAGGTTGGCCCGCGGGAGCATGCGGGCCGGACCACCGCGAGAGCGGGAAGATCTGGGTCGGGATTTGGGGTCGCCCCCAGGCAAACTCAAGCGCCCAAGGGAGCAAACGGACCGGACCACCGCGAGAGCGGGAAGAACTGCTGTGGTTGTGGATCTATGGGGTGGCGTAGCGGGCGGCGAGGGCGGTGAGGGTGGCGGTGATGCCCTTGGCGTTCTGGGTGGGGAAGCCGAGGAGCGGGGCCATCCACGGGGCCTTCGCGGTCGTGTAGTCGAACGTCTCCGTCACCTCGGTGCGGCCCGGCGTGGTCTCGGCGAACTCCCAGCGCCAGCGGTGGCCGAGCGGGTGCTGCCATTCGATCAGGCGGTCCTGCTGGTAGCCGGTCACCACCGAGGTGATCTTGTAGGGCAGGCCGAGCTGGCGCATGCCGACGGTGAAGCGCGCGCCCTCCGACAGCTGATGGGGGCCGTCGACGGGCGCGGGGCGCACGGTCCCGGAGCCGTCCAGTTCCGGATGCCGGTGTGGGTCCGCTACCAGCGCGAACAGTTCGGCGGCGGGGGCGTTCACAAGCACGCGGCGGGACACCTGCTGCGGGCCGCCGTCCACGGTGGTCACGAGTTCGGTCATGGCTGCATTGTGCCCCCGCCCCAAGGCGGTCGCGGGGCGGGCCGGAAATCCGGGCCGCCCCGCGCAGGACCAAGCGCTGTATAGACGTGGGATGCGGGCTGCGGCGAGACCCATGCGCCGCAGAAGGCATGAGGGGCGCGCACCCGGACGACATCAGAACCGCGGCCCCCACGTCATACAGCGCCTAATTCGCGTCGATGACGGCCTGGATGAGGCCGCGGCCGGGGAAGTCGGCGTAGACGAGGCCGGCGCGGCTGCCGTGGCCGCGGGCCCGCAGCTCGTTCATGGTCAGGACGTTGGTGCCCTCGAAGGCGACGGAGCAGGTGCCCCAGAAGCAGTTGACGCTCGGGAACTCCGCGATGCAGGAGGCGTTGCCGCCGCAGGTGTTGATGATGCCGCGGGTGAGGCCGGTCAGCAGGTTGGGCGCGTCGGTGCCGGGGCTGGAGTGGCCGCTGGCGACGAAGTACGGGAACGATCCGCCGGAACCGCTGAGGAAATTGACGTATGTCTTACTCTTCGGACCATTGCGGCTGGCGTCCAGCTGGCCCTTGATCGCACTCCACTTCTTGGCCAGGCCCCAGTTGTCGTTCACCTGATAGTTGTCCTGGATGGCCAGGCTGCTCCACGGGATGCCGAAGTCGCGGCTCGACGAGAAGCTCTGCAGAATGACAATTTTGCCGCGGATAGCGTCGAGTGCCGGATTGTCGCTCGCACCGGTGTAGATCCGCGGGTACTTGTCGGTCTGGGCCTTGACGAGATCACCGAAGTTCGTCTCGTTGCCGGTCTCGTGGGCGATGCGCATCAGCACGGTCTCGCGCGGGTGCGCCGCGAGGAACGTGGTGGCGGTGGCGAGGACGTCGGTGTCGAAATCCTGACCCTGCAACGCGATCCCGTGATAGATCTTCAGCCGGCCCTCGTGCATGCCGAGTCGGACGTCCCAGCCACGGATGCCGGATTTCAGCTGCTCAGACAGGCTCATGCTCTGCGTGAGCGCGATGTCGCCGCCGGCTCTGGACGCGCCGGTGTCGTGGGTCGCGGGCACTGACAGTTCGCTGAGCGGCCTGGTGCCGGGCAGCGCGCTCATCCAGTCGGTGTTCGTCAGGCCGATCGTGGAATCGTGCGAATAGCCCTCGCTGGTGTGGGCGGAGGCGGGTGCCGCGACAGCCATGCCCAGGGCGGAGAATGCCACCGCCGCGATCCCGATGCGAGTGTTTACCGAACTGATTTTCACGTCTTGTCCCCTCGGCCGGACTGCCTGTCAGGTGAATGGAATGCGCACGCCGTTGACACAGTAGAGAAAACAGTGACGGCGCATGAGGGAAATCTCCACAGTCCGCACGTTCGGCCAGGTGTGGCGGCGATTCCGGTGATCAGGCGCGAACCCGGTTGCGGCCCTCGCGTTTGGCCGCGTAAAGGAGCGCGTCCGCGCGGCCGATCGCCTCGGCCGGCTCCTCGCCCGGCCGGAGCTCGGTCACACCGATGCTTGCGGTCACGGTCAGGCCGGCCGCGATCCCGGCCCAGGCGTGCGCCTCGACCGTGTGCCGCAGCGTCTCGCAGGCCCGCACCGCGTCGTCCAGGCCGGAGCGGAGCATCAGCACGAATTCCTCGCCGCCCTGTCGGCCGGCGACACCCGGGATCGCGCCGAGCAGGTCGGCGACGCTGCGCAGCACGTCGTCCCCGACCGCGTGCGAGTAGGTGTCGTTGACCTGCTTGAAATGGTCGAGGTCGAGCAACGCCACGCAGACCGGCTCGGCGGCGGCGAGCGCGGCCTGCAGGCCCGCGTCGAAGCCGCGCCGGTTCGGCAGGCCGGTCAGCGGGTCGCGTTCGGCGAGCGCGCGGAATTCCTCGACGGCGAACTGCGCGTGTGCGAACCGGGCCACCAGTTCGCTCTGCTGGGAGCGGCGCTCGGTCCACGCGTCGTGGAACTCGACCATGGTGTGGTACGCGGCCTCGAAGTCCCCGAGCCCGGCCTGCCCGACGGCGATCTGGCGCAGCGCGGCGACGGCGGTGTCCGCCACGCCGTTGCGGGCCGCGATCGCCCGGCAGCGGTCAAGCGTGCGCAGGCCACCGGCCCAGTCGCCGTCCCGGTACTGGATCTCGGCGAGCGTGATCAGCGCGGTCGGGATCGCGTCCGAGTCCGTGGCGGGGGCCGCCTCGGCCGCGTACGTGATGACCCGCTCCGCCTCCTCGAACTCGCCGCTCTCCAGCAGCACCCGCGCGACGGTGTCCGCGACCGAGGTGCTCAACGGCATGGCGCTGGCGTCCGCGCAGGCCCGGAGCCGGTTCACAAGCGCGCGGGCGGTGGGCAGGTCACGGACGGAGCAGGCGCACCAGGCCCAGTTGTTGAGGTTCGCGATGATCATCGAGGGGTGGCCGGAGGCCTCGGCGAGCGCCTGCGCGACCTCGAACTCCTCGGTCGAGATCGCCCCCGGTCGCTGCGCGTTGACCATCGCGGCCAGGACCAGCGCGTGGTCGGCGCGCAACGACAGCGGGTCGCCGTCGTCGAGCATGCGCATGGCCTGCAGCGCCTGCCGGACGGCACGGTCGTTGTCGCCGACCCGCCACAGCCCGCCGGCGATGACCGCGTGGGCGTGCGCGCGGACCACCCGGTCCCGGCTGCCGGCCAGGATCCGGCGGGCCACGGTGACGCCCTCGTCCGCGCGCCCGTTGCGGTTGTGGATGTCCGCGACGACGAGCCGTGCGAGGTCGGCCCACCGGAGATCACCCGCCTGGTCGGCCGCGACCGCGACGGCATGGGCCCGTGCGTCGAGCCCGTCGTGGGAGCGGTAGAGGTCCGCGATCAGCTGCCCGACCTGGTCGGCGAAGGGCCCGTCGAGGGAGGGGGACGGCGTCATGCCTGCTGACCCGACCGTTCTGGACTGTTAGTGCGGACTTTTCGAACCTTATCAGCGCGGGACCGTGCGGGAGACCGAACCGCGACCGAAAGGACACGCATGGATCGCGGTCGCGTGCGAGGCGCAGTACTGTGCCGTCGAACGTGATGGGGCAACACGGCACTGAGGAGATCGTCCGGTGAGCGTACTTCCGATTCGTACCGTCGAGGATCCGGTGTTGCGGGTGGTCGCGGAGCCGGTCATCTCCTTCGACGCGGAGCTTGACCGCCTGGTCAAGGATCTCAACGAGACGCTTACCGCGTCCGGTGGCGCGGGGCTGGCCGCGCCGCAGCTGGGCGTGAGCCTGCGGGTGTTCGCGCTCAACCCCGACCTGCCCGGCAACGATCTGCGGCTGGATCACCTGGTCAACCCGGTGCTTGATTTCCCGGATGAGGAGGAGCAGCACGGGCCGGAGGGCTGCCTGTCCATCCCGGGCATCTACCTGGACACACGTCGCCGGATGAACGTGGCGGCCAAGGGCTACACGAAGCTCGGCGACCCGGTGCAGGTGGTGGGCGCGGGGCTGCTGGCCAGGTGCATCCAGCACGAGACAGACCACCTGGACGGCGTGCTCTTCATCGACCGGCAGGACGTGGAAGGCCGGGCCCGACTGGTCGAGACGATGCGCGCGGCGGCCTGGTGGGAGGACGCGGTGGTGAAGGTCAGCCCCCACTGACATCAGCTATTGTCGCTGTTCCATACAGTTGCCGGATGGAGAACGACGCGGTGCGGGTACGACTCCGGGTGCAGGGGGACAACCCCGACGACGTGAGAAATCTGCGGTCCTGGTTGCAGCAGGAGCGTGACGTGCGGGCACACGGCGATCTTCGGTACGCGGACACCACAGGCAATGAGGACATGGGTCCCGGCGTCGAGCTGCTGAGCCTGCTCGCGGGCAGCGGCCTGACGCTGATCCAGATCGGACTCGCCGTCGCCCAGTGGCGGGACACCCGGCATCCCGCGCCGACAGTGACGATCACCCAGGAGACCGGCGACGGCCGGACCGTCACGATCGAGACGTCGGACCCGGGCGAGGTCGCGCGCGCCATACGTGAGCTCGGCGGGTCATGACCCGGTCTGACCTGGCCGATCCGGCCGCGTCTCAGGTGGTGCTGATCGGCGCCACCACCTACACACGACTGCCGCCGCTGCCCGCGGTCGCGGGCAACGTGGCCTCGCTCGCCGAGGCGCTGCGCGACCCGCAACTGTGGGGCCTGCCGCCGGAGAACTGTCACGTGGTGCTCGACGAGGCGAGTCCCCGCGAGGTGGGGCGCGCGATCCGGACGGCCGCGGCGTCGGTCACCGAGGGCGGGCTGCTGCTGGTCTACTACGCCGGGCACGGGCTGATCGACCCGGTCAACGGGCAGCTGATCCTGGCGCTTGCCGAGTGCGAACCCGAGGTCCCGGACGAGGCGGGTCTGCCGTACGACTGGATCGGCCGTTCGATGGCCGGCGCCGCCGCGACCCGCCGCGTGGTCATCCTGGACTGCTGTTACGCCGGCCGGGCGGACGGCCTGATGTCGGCAGGCACCGGTGGCACCGACGAGGTCGCGGACGTCGCCGAGCTGGACCGGACCTGCCTGTTCGTGTCCGCTTCGGCGAACCGGAGGGCCGCCGCACCGGAGGGCGAGCCGTACACCGCGTTCACCGGCGAGTTGCTGCGGGTGCTGCGCGACGGCATCCCGGGCGGCGATCCGGTGCTCACGATGGCCGCGATCTGGCGCCGGGTCCGCACCGCGCTCACCGCCCGCGGCTTCGAGCGCCCGGAGCTGCGGGAACGTAACGCGGGCGGCAGTGTCGGCCTGGTCCGCAACGCGGCGCTGAGCAAGGAGGACCTGGCCGGCGTGATCCTGCGCGGCGGCCGTGGCGTCGCCGACCGGGACCTGGCCGGCGGCCGGATCCTGGTGCTCCGGCACGACGAGACCGGCGCGGTCGGCATCGACCTGGACGGGCGGCGCAGCACCCTGCCGGACGAGTTCGCGCCCGCCTGGCGGGACCGGCTGGCCGAGGCCGGCGTCAGGTACGGCGGCCCGGTCGCCCGGGACGGCTACATCGCGCTGGCGATGATGCGCCCGGCGGCCACGCCACCACCGCGGTTCACGCCGGTCCGGGACCGGCTGGGCGTGCTGTCGCTGGCCGCGTCGCCGGAGGAGGTGCGGCACACGTTCGCGTGGATCCGGGTGTTCAGCGGGTACTTCGGCTGGTCGCCCGGCGAGTTGGAGTCCTATCTCGACAGTGGAGTCCTGGTGCGCGCCGCCGCGGACGATCCGAGGGGAGAACTGTAACCGCCCCCGTCCGTACCCACGAAGGTTCTTGAAGATCATGACTTCCGAGCAGCTCCTCGCCGACCGGCTCTTCGACTCCTTTCAGCGCGAGGAGCAGATCACGCTCATCCTCGGCTCCGGCATCGGCAGGGACGCCACCCCCGGCGTCGGTGACGTGCTGCGACTCGCCGAGCAGTACGCGGTCGGCCGCAGCGACGGCGGCGACCTCACCCGCATGCTGCAGCTGGCCCGCGCGCGCCGCGGCGAGGGCGCGCACACCGACCTCTACACCGAGTACCGGCGGATCTTCGCGAACTGGGTCGGCGGCGACGGCTTCGACGTGATCGCCCAGCAGGCGGTGCTTGAGAAGTACCGCCCGCCGGACCGGCTGGCCGGCCCGCTGGCCACGCACGGCATCTGGCAGCGGGTCACCGCGGACCTCGGCGAGGACCTGGAGAACGACCTCGGCTCGTGGATGCTGTCGCCCTCGGTGGAGGCGCTCGGCGCGGTGCTGGCCGGGCTGCCCGGCGCGTTCGACAACCGCGTCCTGACCACGAACTTCGACCCGCAGCTGGAGGTTGCGATCC
This sequence comes from Catenuloplanes sp. NPDC051500, assembly GCF_044454585.1. Taxonomy (NCBI): domain Bacteria; kingdom Bacillati; phylum Actinomycetota; class Actinomycetes; order Micromonosporales; family Micromonosporaceae; genus Catenuloplanes; species Catenuloplanes sp. NPDC051500. Next base: position 19,434 of record NZ_JBITDX010000014.1, on the reverse strand, counting down.
GGACCGCCAGCGGCCGGGCGATCACCACGCCGCTCGACATCGACGGCCGGTGGGACCGCAGCACCGCGTACGACGGTGCCGTGCGCGTCTTCCACCTGCACGGCTTCTGGCGCCCGGTGGTGTCCGGCGACCGCACCCCGCTGGTGCACGATCCGGCACGGTACGTCCGGAGCCCGCGGATCGGCCCGGTCGCGGATCTGATCACCGGTGACATCGTGCTTGTGCTGGGCAGCAGCGACTGGGCCGGCACGATCACGTCCGCGCTCGTGGAGGTGGCCAAACAGCGGCCGATCACCGTGCTGTGGGCACTGCACACGAACGACGTGGACGGCGCCGTCAGGCGCACCGAGCAGCTGCGCGGCGAGGGCGTGCAGCGGGTGGAGTCGTTCCCCGGCGTGGACGGCGAGCGGCTGCTGTCCGGCCTGGCCGCCCGGCTCGGCGTCACGGTGGTGCCGCGCTCGGCCGGGCCCCGGCACCGCCACCGCCACCCGATCTGGGAGCGGGAGATCGTCTCGCACCCGGCCGGCACACCGCCGGAGAGCTTCCTCGGCCTGGTCCGGCAGCTGGAACGCCGGTTCGGCTGGCAGTTCAAGGCGCCGGAGTCCGGCACGCCGTCGCTGATCTTCTGGCCGGTGCGGCTGCGCGAGCGCACCTCCGTGATCCACATGGCGCAGGCGCTTGTCGCGGGCGCGCTGGCCGCACGCGGCGCGCGCCTGGTGGTCTGCCTCGACGACTTCGGCATCCCCGAGCCACGGCTCACCGGCCTGGCGTTCGAGGCGGACCTGCGCCGGTGGATCGCCGCGACCGCGCCCGGCCTGGACGTCGAGTTCGTGTCGCTGTCCGAGTTCATCCGGGAGCAGCGCGAGTCGCCGTCGCCGGAGCAGCTGCTGCGCCCGACCGACCCGTGGACTGTGGCGCGCGACTTCTACGGCGAGCACAACCCGTCGCTCTACAGCGTGCTCGCCGCGATTAAGGCCGTGCCGAACGTGGCCCCGCACGAGCTGGAGCCGCGATCCTGGGAGATCGTCCAGTCCCTGCTGCGGCGCAACACGAACCGCCTGCTCACACCGATGACCATGTGGGCGTTCCTGCACCACCTGCTGCTCGACCGCCCGGCCGGCTCGATCATGACGCTCGGCGGGCGGGACGAGGCGCTGTTCTGGGAGCAGTGGCGCGAGATGTACCGGTTCGGCATCGCGCAGCTCTACAACCCGCACATCACGAGCCTCACGCACAAATCCGAGATGCTGCGCTGGGACACGGTCGCCGAGGTGCGCGAGCACCTGGCCGAGACGTGCGCGGTGCCCGGCTGGGACGGCGACGGCCGCTACGTGCCCTGGCTGCTGCAGAACGCGGTGCTGCTGCCGAACTACCTGACCGGAACCGCACCACCGGAACTCGACGGGTACGTGCTGGACTCCTGGGCCGACTTCATGGCCGCGCTTGACGGGGGCGCGCCCGCGCTGGACGCGCTCGCCGAGCAGGCCTCACTCTGGTACCACGGCGAGTCGGGGCCGTGGCTGCCGGACACACGGGTGGTGTTCTGATGACGCATCGGTGGGTATCCTTCTCGGCATGGCCCCTATCACGGCGCTGAGTCCCTCCACGACGGAGCTGCCCGGTCTCGCGGACCGGTGTGCGGCGGCGCTCGGCAAGGAGCTGACCGCCTACCTGGCCGGCGCCGACACCGTCGCCGAGTTCGACGCCTGGCGTGCCGGCACCCCGGCGCCCGAGCACACGCTGACCCGGCTCGCCGCAGGCGCCGAGCTGATCCGCACGTTCGCGGCCGACAACCTGCTGTCCCGCCTGCCGCACTGGCTGCGCGAGATGACCGCCACGGAGAACGGCCCTGTCGTCCCCGCCCGGTCGATCCGCTCCGCGGGCGCGGACGTGCAGCCGATCAAGACCGTGCTCGAGGCCGCCCACATCTGGGTGACCGTGCAGCGCTTCACCCGGCTGGCCGCCTGACGCTCGTCGTCACCGCCCGCCGGGCAGATCGGTCTCGGCGTACCGGCAGAGGTTGTCCAGGGCCATTCGGGCGCCGATCTCGTTGTCGGCGGGTGAGACCGCGTCCGGAACGCCCTCATGCACCATGGCGACCTCCGTGCCACCGTCGGCCGAGGCGGTAAGCGTCGTGGTCATCGTCATCGTGCCGCGCATGGCCGGATCGTCCGTCTCGAACTCAAGCTCCTCCACCACAAGCGCGTCCGGCACCAGCCGCACGAACCGCCCGCGGTACGTGTCCGTGTGCTCCCCGGACTTCCCGGCCCCGTCCCCCGCGTCGTAACTGAGCGACACCCGGAACGCTCCACCTTCGCGCGCCTCGAACTCGTGCACCCGGCTGCTCATCCCGTCCGGCACCCGCCAGCGGGCGATCGCCCCGGGGTCCAGCAACGCCCGGTACACCGCCGCCGGCGCCGCCCCGGAGTGCCGGGAAACCCGTGTCGTATACATCGGACGATCATAATCTCGGTTAGCCGTCCTCACCGGCGGATGCGTCCGGCCTGACCAGATCCTCCGCGGTCAGTGACAGGTGTGCTTCGAGCAGCGCAGCGGCCAGGTCAGCGTCGCGGGCGAGGGCCGCCTCCTCCAGGGCGCGGTGTTCGCCGAGGTAGTCGCGGGACGGGTTGCGGTCGGCGGACCAGCGGCGGGTGAGTTCGGCGCCGAGCCACAGACGGTCGAACGTCTCCAGCAGGACGGTGTTGCCGCAGCCGTCGAGCAGCGCGCGGTGGAAGTCGTGGTGGGCGCGGGACCACTCCGGGCTGATCCCACGTCCCTGCGTGAACGGCGGCGTGCGCGCCAGCCGGTGATGGGCAGCGCGGACGCGGGACTCCCAGTCCAGGTCGCCACGGGCGATGGCGAGGCGGAGGGCGGCCGACTCGATCAGGCAACGGGCCTCCGCCAGGTCCTGCCAGCGCTTGTCGGACTGGGTGGGGACGGCGAAGCCGCGGTTGGGGAGCCGGTCTGCGAGGCCGTCACCGACCAGGCGGACCAGGGCCTCCCGGACGACGGCGAGGCTGACGCCGTGCGTACCCGCGAGTTCCTGGGGTTTCAGCGGTTCTCCAGGGGCGAAGTCGCCGCGCAGGATCGCCTCCCGGAGCACCATGTAGATCCGCCCGGACAGCATCTGCTTGGTCTCGACCATGCGCAGCATCGTAGACCATTTGACAGATAATCGATTTTCGGTGCTATCGTCGATCTCGACAGCAGGACCGCGCAGAAGTGAGGACCCCATGAACGACCCATTCGCCCGCCTCCCCGAGGCCGCGGCCTTCACAGTCACCAGCACCTCGGTCGAGGACGGCGCGCCGTTCGCGGACGCGCAGCGCTCCGGCAAGGACCTGTCGCCGCAGCTGACCTGGTCCGGTGCGCCGGAAGGCACGAAGAGCTACGCGGTCACCGTGTACGACCCGGACGCGCCCACCGGCTCCGGCTTCTGGCACTGGGCGGTCGCGGACCTCCCCGCCACAGTCACAAGCCTCGACGAGGGCGTGGGCGACGACACCGGCGTGCGCCTGCCGGAGGGCGCGTTCCAGCTGCCCAACGACGCGCGGCTGGCCCGCTACATCGGCGCGGCCCCGCCGGCCGGGCACGGCCCGCACCGGTACGTGATCGTCGTGCACGCGCTCGACGTCGAGAAGATCGGCGTGCCGGCGGAGGCGACGCCCGCCTACCTGGGCTTCACCATCGCCGGACACATCCTCGGCCGCGCGGTCCTCACCGCCACCGCGGAGAACTGAGACGGGTGGGGGCCCGGACACGGGCCCCCACCCGCACGTCACGCCGGCTCGACGGCCATCCACAGCTCGCAGGTCGCGGTGCTGAAGTCGGCCGCATGCTCAAGCGTCACCGTGATCGACGGCCCCGGCCGCAACCGCCACGGATTGCTCGGGAACCACTCGGTCGCGGTCGCGGCCCACATCGTCTGCAGCGCCCGCGGATGCGGGCCGCTGGACCGGAACACCACCCAGGTGCCGGCCGGCACGTCGATGACGTCGAGATCGTCCGGCACCGGCGTCGCCGCGGTGACCGCCACACCGTGCAGGTAGGTCAGCTCGCTGCCCTCCACCGCGTCCGGCGCCGCGTCGTCGGTGACCGCGAGAATGCCGGCCGGGTCCGTGTTGCCGAGCGCCTTCAGCCGGGCATGCTCCTCCACCGGCAACGATGCGATGTGCTGCTGGATGCGCGGATTGACGCCCTCGTGGATCAGCGGCACGCGGGTGGCGTGCCCGGCGAGCCGGAACGCGGGCCGTTCGGTGATGCGGGTGTCCATGGGGTTGCTCCCTTCGACTGTCAGGCGGAACCTGAGCTGCGGTTGTGAACGAAGGGGGCCGCCGTCCCGGCGTACCTCACCCGGCCCGGCGCCGTGCACCGCCCGGAACGCCCGCCCGAACGCCTCGGCCGAGCCGTACCCGTGCCGTACCGCGATGGTGAGCAGATCCGTCCCGCCGCGCACGACCTCCGCCGCCGCGACTGTCATCCGGCGCCGCCGCACATACTCGGACAGCGGCATCCCACTCAACGACGAGAACATCCGCCGCAGGTGGTACTCGGTCGTACCTTGCCGCCGCGCGAACCGCGCAAGGTCGAACTCCTCCCCCTCCACGAGTTCCACAAGCCGGTTGAGCATCGAGATCATGACGACCTCCCTTCCCCCTCAACCCTGCCGCCCCACCCCACACCCCGACCCGACCATCCCTGCCCGATCCGATCAGGCGACCGGCACTCCCCTCTTTGAAGGGCACAAAGCCGCTTTCCCGCTTTCGCGGTGGTGGCGGCCCGCATGCTCCCGCGGGCACCGGTCGTCGCCAGGGCTCCTCCCTGTCTGTTCCGCCGGGGTCGGGACAAACCCGTGCTGGTCACCCGGTCGGACCGGGCCCACGCCGCCGGCGTGATGCTGCGGTCCGGACGGCCGTAAGGGCCGGCACCGAAGGCGCAGGCGTGGTACCGCCTGGCTCGTCCATCCTGACGCCGAAAGATCAGCAGGCCCTTGCGGACCACGCAGGAGGGCTTACGGGGTCGAGTTCGGGCGCCACATGGAGGCGCGTTCGGCGTGGGTGGGGCGGCCGGGGGCGGTCAGGGCGGTGGGCCGTGGGTCGAGGTCCGGGAAGAGGCGGCGGACGTCGGAGACGGGCAGAACCTGGCGGATGAGCGACTCGCGGAACTGGTCGTCGAGGAGCAGGACGACAAAGTCGCGGCCGGTGACGCGGTGCGCGCGCAAGGTGTGGCGGGCGCCCTTGCAGGCGCGGGCGAGGGTGGCCAGGTAGCGCTCGAGGGCTGTCTCCCAACGGCGGGGGGAGCCACCGCAGGCCTCGGCGAAGAGGGTGGCCTGCCAGCGCTTCACCGTGTCGGCGCTCAGCCACGGGGTGGAGGTGTAGGTCCAGTTGACGGGGGCGCGCGCCTCGAGCGGCTCGGTGGTCAGCGCGAGCGAGGGCAGCGCGATCACGCCGCCGGGCTTGCGGTGGATGCGGCCGAGGGCCGCGGCGTGGAAACGGACCTCCGGGCGCTCCCGGATCGCCGAGCCCACGGACTCCACGAGTGCGTCGTAGACGACCGCCTCGAACTCCTCCCACTCCACGTCGTCATTCTGCCCGACCGGATCGGACGTTCGAGGTGGAACGCTATGGATCGCGCCGTGACCACGTTCGCCGTCGATGACGTCACGCCCGCAGGTGACCTGCTGCCGACCCGGCCGCTCGGTGCGCTGTTTCCGGACGCGCTCGCGATCGGGGGTGACCCCGCCCTGCCGGTGCTGGCGCCGGACGGGGTGCACCCGCTGCTCAGCGGGCGTTCGGGCGGCTGGACGGGCTGTGAACAGTGGGGCCAGGGTGGCGCCGCGGGGCGTCGTCGGGAACCATGGCCGGGTGCATTCGTATCCTCACGCTCGCCAGCAGGCCCAGCAGATCGCGGACGGCGGAGACCTCTCCGCCGCGAAGGCACTCCTCGAACCGGTCGTCGAGGCCGGCCGGCCCGCGCTCACGTCCGGCGATCCGGAGCTGCTGGAGACGATGCGGCAGCTGGCCGGCCTGCACGCGAAGCTCGGCGATCCGACGGCGGCGCGGCGGCTGCTCGAGGAGGCGTACGCGGCCGGGCGCGGCGGCCCGGGCGAGCCGCTGATGGTGCTGCTTGCCTACGACCTGGCCGTGGTCGCGGACGAGCTCGCCAACCGGCTGGTGGCCAGGAAGAACTTCGAGCTGGTCGCGCAGTACGGCCCGGCGGCGCTCGGCCCGGATCATCCGGCGGTGGCGCATGCGAGGGAGTACGGCGCGGCTGGGCAGCCGGTGTCGGGCCCGCCGGATTTCGGGCAGACCATCCCCGTCTCCGGCACGCCCGGCTCGCCGTCGCCGTTCGGTGAGCCGGCCGGCCCGGAGCGGTCCCGCGCCCCGTGGGTGATCGCCGCCGCGGTCGCCGCCGTCGTCGCGGTCGTCGCGGTCGTCGCGGTCGTCGCCGTGCTCGTCCGCCCGGGCACCGACCCCGGCCCTGAGACCGTCGCGGCCGGAAGCACCGCCACCCCGGCCGTGACCACCGCGGCCCCTGGTGCCGGCGCGTTCGCCACGATCAGCCCGGACGGCTCCCCCAGCCCGTCCCCGTCGCGCGCCGCCCCCTCCTCCGGCGCCCCGGCCACCACCGCCCCGGCCAAGTCCGCGGCCACCACCGGCGCTCCCCGGTCCACTGTCGCGACCGGCATCTCCGCGCCCAGGAACGGCGTGGGCGTCGGCCGTTCGTTCACTGTCACGTTCACCACCTCGGCCGCGGACGCGTCCGCGATCGGCACCCGCCTGGCGCTCACCGTCTGCGTGAAGGAGTGGTGCTTCCTGGAGGGCCCGCTCACCATCGAGAACGGCCGGGCGCGCGACTACCCGGTCCTGCTCGGGTCCAAGGAGGGCGAGGGCATCGGCGAGAAGTGGACCGTCCGGGTCGACCGCCTCTCCAACGCCGACTTCGACTTCCTCGCGGCGCAGAAGCAGTCCGCCACCGACAGCGGCAAGTGGGGCAACGGCGTCTCCACCCCGATCGACCGCCTCAACCCGACCCCGGTCAGCGCCGTCGTCGTCACCAAGAGCAGCTGACACGGCGCACCGGGTGGGGCAACATCGCACACATGCCGGACCGCCGGACCGGGTACCGGTGGCACATGCGTCGAGAACTGGCGGGGCTGACGGCCTCGCTGCTGCTTGTCACCGGAACCGCGGGCTGTCAATGGCCCCGGGACCCGGGCGGCACATTGGAGCACGTACGAAACGGTGTGCTGCGGGTCGGCGTCACAGCTAATCCACCCTGGACCGTGGTGCAGGACGGCGCCGAGCCGGCCGGTGTGGAGCCCGAGCTGGTCCGGCGGCTGGCCGAGCAGCTCGGCGCGCGCGTCGAGTGGAGCAGCGGCACCGAGTCCACGCTGATGCCCGCCGTCAGGGACCGCACGCTTGACCTGGTGATCGGCGGCCTGAACGCGACCGCGCCGTGGACCGCGGAGGCGTCGCTGTCCACGCCGTACATCACCACGCGCACGGTCGTGGCCGCACCGCCCGGCGTCGCCGTGCCGGAGGAGCTCGACGGGGTACGGGTGGCGGTCCGCGGTGGCACGCCGGACGTCGCCGCGCTCGACGGCACCGGCGCCGAGGTCGTCACGGTCGCTGAGGTGACCGGCACGACCGGGATGCCGGCCGCGGTCGGCGAGTGGGAGCTCGCCGCGCTCGGTCTCGCGGAGTCGGATCACGAGATCGCGACCGAGGCGCACGTGTGGGCCACCCCGCCCGGCGAGAACGGCTGGCAGGTCGAGGTCGAGGGCTTCCTGCTGGACCAGTCCGACGCCGAGGTGCTCGAACTGCTCAAGGAGGCCGGCCGGTGAACGTCTACGACGCGTTCGAACTGCCGCCGGACAAGGCCGCGCTGCACCGGCGGGCGGTCCGCCTGGAGTGGTGGACCGTCGCGTTCTTCATCTGCGCGATCGCGGCACTCGCGGTCACGCTCGGTCAGTCGCAGGCGATGAAGGCGGCCTGGATCGAGGACATGCTGGGCCTGGTGCCGCCGGCCGCGTTCCTGATCGCGGCCCGGTTCCGCACCCGCCCGCCGAACGAGCGCTTCCCGTACGGCTACCACCGCTCGGTAAGCGTCGCGTTCCTGGCCGGCGCGGTCGCGCTGCTCGGCCTCGGCGCGTACGTCGTCTACGACTCGCTGATCCGCCTGGTGGCCGGCGAGCGCCCGCCGATCGGCCTGGTCGAGCTGTTCGGCGTGCAGATCTGGCTCGGCTGGCTCATGATCGCCGTCCTGCTGGCCACGATGGCGCCCGCGATCCTGCTCGGCCACCTGAAGCAGGGCATCGCCCGCGACCTGCACGACAAGGGCCTCTACGCGGACGCGGAGATGAACCGCGCCGACTGGCTCACCGCCGCCGCAGCGATCCTCGGCATCATCGGCATCGGCGCCGGCCTCTGGTGGGCCGACGCGGTCGCCGCGCTGATCATCGGCGCGGACATCTGCCGGGACGGCTTCCGGACCACCCGGAGCGCGGTCTCGGACCTGATGGACGAGCGCCCCCGCGTGGTGGACGGCACCCGGCCGCACGCACTCCCGGAGGCGCTCCGCACCGCAGTCCTCGACCACGAGTGGATCGCCGACGCCTGGGTGCGCCTCCGCGAGGACGGGCACGTGTTCGCCGGCGAGCTGCTTGTCGTGCCGCGCCAGGGAACTGACGACCTGGTCACCCGGCTGGAGAAGCTGCAGACGTTCGCACGCGGATTCGACTGGCGGATCCAGGACATCGTGGTCGCCCCAGTCTCCCACATCACCATCGCCCGCACCGGCTGACGCCCGCACAAGCCAAGGCCACAATTCATTTTCCCGCTCTGCGGGTGGTTGCGGCCCGCACGCTCCCGCGGGCTCCAGTCGTCGCTGGCGCTCCTCCTTGCACGACCCGCCGGGGTCGACTCCACCCCACGGTTCGCACCCTCCACCCGGAGCGCGCGAACCGTCATCCGGCCGGGAGACGTGGCCCGTCGGGCGACCGGACCGGCGGACGACCGGACCGGCGGACGACCGTGCCAGCGGACGACCGTGCCAGCGGACGACCGTGCCAGCGGGCAACCGGGCGGCGGGCCAGCGGGCCAGCGGATGACCGGACCGACGGGGGCCGGGCCAGCGAGCAACCGGGCCGGCGGGTAAGGCAGGCCACATCGGGAACTCGGCCACCACCTGCGACGACTACCAGCGGTGAGCGTGAGCAGGAGTGTGCCGGCCGTGGCCGGTGGGGTGGCCGTGTCCGCGCTAGTTCTGGCGTTGCTGCTGGGCGGCGGCGTGGACACGGTGGAGATCGTGGGACTGGCACAGCCGGGGCCGGTCACGACCTGGGGCCTGCCGGTGCTGCGGCTGCTCTCCGATGTGCTCGCCACAGTCACCGTCGGACTGGTGGTGACCGGCGCGTTCCTGGTGCCGGGCGATGCGCGCTCGGTGTCCGCCCTCGCGTTCCGGATGCTGCGGCGCGCACGCCTGGTCGCGCTGGCGTGGGGGTCGACCGCACTCGCGCTGATCGTCTTCACGCTCTCCGACGTGCTCGGCAGGCCGGTGTCCGCGCTGCCGTTCGCGGCCGTGGCGAGCTTCGCGTGGTCGATCTCGCAGGGTCAGGCGCTGCTGATCCAGGCCGTGCTTGCGGCGGCGGTCGCGGTCGTCTGCCACCTGGCGTTGTCCCGGTCGACCGCGGCGTGGGCGGCCGGGCTGGCGCTGGCCGGGGTGCTGCCACCCGCGTTCACCGGGCACGCGGCCGGGGCGGGGAACCATCAGATCGCGGTGACAAGCCTGGCGATGCACGTGCTTGCCGCGTCGTTGTGGACCGGCGGGCTGATCGCGCTGCTCACGCTGCACCGGGCAAAGGCGCTTCCGGACGTGGCGGGGCGCTACAGCCGGCTGGCGCTCGTCTGCTTCGGCGCGGTCGCGGCCAGCGGGGTGATCAACGGGGTGGTGCGGCTGGGCGGCGACTGGCGGACGGCCTACGGCGCGCTGCTCGCGGGCAAGGTACTCGCGCTGCTCGCGATCGGCGTCGTCGGTGCGATCCACCGCACCCGCACGCTGCCACTGCTGCGCGCGGCCACGGAGAACACCCGGGTTCCGGCGGAGAACGGCCGCGGGCCAGAAGGGAACGGCCGCAGGCCAGAAGCGGGCGACCGCAGGCGAGAAGAGGGCGACCGCGAGCCAGAAGAGGGCGACCGCATCTCGACAAAGAACAGCCGCGCCCCGGCGGAGAGCGCCCGCAGCCCCAAAGAGGGCGGCCAACTCTCGGCAAAGGACGGCCGCATCCTGGCGGAGGATCGCGTCCTCACGAAGGACCGTGCCCTCGCGAAGGACCACGCCCTCACGAAGGACCACACCGCCACGAAGGACCACGCCCTCACGAAGGACCGTGTCGTGACGGGCGACCGGCGACCGTTCCTTCGCCTTGCCGCCGGTGAGGTGGTGCTGTTCGGGGCCGCGTTCGGGCTGGCGGCCGCACTGTCGCGCAGCCCTGCCCCGATCCCCGACGACACGGTGAGCGCCGACCCGATCATCGAGACCGTCGGCTTCCCGATGCCGGGCCCGCTCAGCGCCGCCACCCTGCTCGGCGACCCGCTCCCCGACCTGTTCTTCCTCACTGTCGCGGTCGCCGGGATCGGCGCCTACCTGGTCGGCGTCCGGCGCCTGCGCGCGGACTGGCCGGTCACCCGCACCGTCTCCTGGATCGCCGGGATGCTGCTGCTCGCGGCCGTGACAAGCCTCGGGATCAGCCGCTACGCGTACGTGATGTTCAGCGTGCACATGGTCCAGCACATGCTGCTGTCGATGGTGGTGCCGATTCTGCTCGTCCTCGGCGCGCCGGTCACGCTCGCGCTGCGTGCCTTGAGGAAGCCCACCGATCCGCGGGTACGCGGCCCGCGCGATTGGCTGCTGATCGTGGTGCACAGCCGGGTCGCCCGGTTCGTCACTCACCCGCTGGCCGCGCTCGCGATCTACACCGTCAGCCTCTACGGCCTGTATTTCGGCGGTGTCCTCGGCTGGCTGATGCGCTATCACCTCGGGCACCTGGCGATGCTTGCCCACTTCGTACTCGCCGGATTTCTGCTGTTCTGGGTGTTGATCGGGGTTGATCCGGGCCGCCGGAGGGTCGCGCCGCCGATTCTGGTGCTTGTCCACTTCGCGTCGATGGTGGTGCACGCGTTCTTCGGGCTGACGCTGCTGCAGAGCACCACTGTGATCGCGCCGGAGTGGTATCTGGCGGTGCATCCGCCGTGGGCGGCGCCGCTGCTTGAGGACCAGCAGCTGGGGGCGGCGATCGCGTGGGCGTTCGGGGAGCTGCCGGCTGCGGCGGTGATGCTCGTGCTGGTCCGGCAGTGGATCAGCGCGGACGAGCGGGAGCAGCGCCGGGTCGACCGGACCGGCGACGAGGCGCACGCGCGCTACAACGAGTTTCTGGCGGCGGCGTCACAGCGCGTCGACGAGCGCGCGGACCGCTGACGCCTCGCCCCAGGAGAGCGTGAACCCGGCGCCGCCGTGCCCGTAGCAGCAGATGACCGGCACGGCGTACCCGCTGATGGCCTCCAGGCGCACGGCGGTGCGGGCGGGGCGGAGGCCGACCGCGCGTGAGACGACAGGCGCACCGGCGAGCGCCGGGACCAGCGCGATCGCGCGGCGCAGGATGGCGGCCTCGGTGGCCGGGTCCGCGGTCTCGTCCCAGGCGCCGGTGTCGCCGGTGCCGCCGCAGACCACGTCGTCGTCGCGCGGGACCACGTAGGTGAGGCCGCCCGGGTTGTCATCGTCGAGCAGCCAGCGGGTCAGGCCCGGGTTGGCGAGGCGCACGATCTGGCCGCGGATCGGGAAGACCTGGTCGTCGCCGCCGAGCAGCGCGCCGGACCGGAGCCCGGCCGCGACGACGATCGCGTCGAAGCCGGGGTCCACGTCCGCGGGCGAGGTGAGCGCGGCGGCCCGGAAGCGCACGCCCTTGGCGTCCAGCGCGGTGCGCAGCCAGGTCAGGTACGGCCCGGTGACCACGACCGGCAGCTCACAGGTGACGCCGTCCGCGCCCGGCGGGAGTTCGGCCGCGGTGGCGGGCCGGTGGCCGGGCACCGCGGCGGTCCAGGACAGGTCGGGGCCCGCGTGCCGGGTGAGGACGGTCCCGGTGCGCAGCCGCACGCCGGTCCGCGGATCGGCCTGGGCCAGCGCGGTGAGCCGTTGCCGGGTCAGCTCGGCGGACTCAAGCACGCGCGGCGCGGTGTCGACCGCGTGCGGGAACCAGATCGCGGCCGCGACTGATGAGACCGCGCCGGTGTGGTCCCGCTCGGCAAGCACTGTGACGTCGTGCCCGGCCTCGGCCAGCTCGTACGCGATCGTCAGGCCGATGACGCCGGCCCCGATCACCGCTATGTGTCCCACACGGTCGAGCTTAAGCGGCAGCTGTCGCCGCGGCCGCCCGGCGCGAGGACGGTGACGGCGAGAAGCGGAGGCCTGGGAGGTTGCGCCGCCGGATCATGATCTCGGCGACCACGATGTTCGGCATCCAGCACAGGAACGGCACGGCGGCGTACGCGACAGCGGTGATCTCGTCGACGCTCATCTCCGCGGTCCGGCCCAGCAGCAGTTGCACGCCGATAAGCGTGCCGAACCACAGTCGCAGCGTGGGTGCGGCGAACGTCAGGGCGAAGCTGCGGATCATCCACGCCTGGTGGCTGGCGATGTCCCGCTCGCGGATCGCCCGGTAGCCGCGGTAGGTAGTCCACGCCCAGAGCACCGAGAGCGTGCCGAAGCCGAACAGCCCGACGAACGCGGCCGAGCTGTAGAACGCCATGACCAGGCCGGACGGCGCGGCGAACGCGATCGCGACCGCGTAGGTGCGCCCGGTCCAGCGGTGCACTGCGGGGTAGCGGCGGCGGGCCGCCTTGAGGAACTGGAACGGCCCGAGCACAAGCGCGAGCCCCGCGGAGACGATGTGGATGTAGAAGACCGCCTGGACCAGGAACGGCCGGTACGCGTACGTCGACGCGAGTCCGACCTCCTTCGCGGCCAGCTCCTCAAGTGTCCCGGTCGCGTACTGGCTGACGAAGTAGCCGGAGATCGCAAGCGACAGCAGGGTCACGACGGTCCAGCTCACGCGGCCTTTGCGTTGTCGCCGGGGTGCGGGCGGGCGTACGGCGGACGTGGACGTCACGGGGACCAACTTTCACAACCATGGATCTGGACAGTGTGAGTATTGGATAAAGGATCTCCACGTGTCAACACCGGACGGGCGCATGTAAAGATCTGTCAATGGCCGAGCGACGTCGCAGCACCTACCACCACGGTGATCTACGTGCCGCCCTGATCACGGCCGGAATCGCGCTCGCCCGGGAGGGCGGCCCGCAGGCGGTCGTGCTGCGCGAGGTCGCCCGCGCGGTGGGCGTCGCGCCGAACTCCGCCTACGGCCACTTCGCCACGCTCGCGGCGCTGCGGCAGGCGGTCGCGGTCCAGGCGCAGACCGAGATGGGCGCGGCGATGGGCGTGCACCTCGACGCCGTGGCCGGGGACGAGCCCGGCGATCCGCGGGAGGCGGCGAAGGCGTACCTGCGCGAGGTGGGCCGGGCCTATGTGCACTTCGCGCTTGACGAGCCGGGCCTGTTCCGGACCGCGATGGGCGGCATGCCGAGCCGGATGGGCGTGCCCTCGCAGGAACCCGACGACCGGCACGAGCCGGACACGTTCCTGCTGCGCGCGCTCGCCCGGCTGATCGAGACCGGGTGCCTGCGCGCGGAGGACCGGGGCCGGGCGGTGATGGCCTGCTGGTCCACCACGCACGGCCTGTCGGTCCTGCTCCTGGACCTGCTGGCGCCGATGTCCGCGGAGGCCAGGGAACAGGCCATCAACGACGCGCACGACGTGCTGATCGCGGGACTGAGCGCGGGCCCTGCCGTGCAGGACCCGCGCCCCTAGAGCGTCAGGCCGGGCGGTAACCGGCCGGGCGGCTGCTGAACGTCGCCCGGCCGCTGGTCCGGCTGCGCAGCGCCGTCGCGTAGCCGAACAGCGCGGCAAGCGGCACGACAGCGGTGACCGTGTGCTCGGTCGTGCCGGTCACCTGGCCACGCCGGGCCGCGAGGTCGCCGAGCACGCCGCCGAGCGTGTCGGCCGGCGCGTTCACCGTGACCTCGGCGACCGGTTCCAGCAGCGCCAGCTCGCACGCGGCCAGCGCGTCCCGGAGTCCGAGCCGCCCGGCGGTGCGGAATGCCATCTCGGACGAGTCCTTGACGTGCGTGGCGCCGTCGCTGAGCGTGACCGTCAGCCCGGTCACCTGGTGCTCCCCAAGCAAAAGAGCGTCCCGGCAGCCGGCCTCGACCGCCCGCACGTACTCGGCCGGCACCCGCCCGCCGGTCACGGTGGACTCGAAGGTGAACCCGTCGTCGGCCGGCGCCACCGACAGCACCACGTGGGCGAACTGGCCGGAGCCACCGTCCTGTTTGACGTGCCGGTAGATGACGTCACGCGCGCCGCGCACCACTGTCTCCCGGTACGCCACCTGCGGCCGGCCGGTCCGCACGGCCAGGCCGGTGTGCCGGCGCAGCGTCTCCACCGCCACCTCCAGGTGCAGTTCGCCGAGGCCGGACAGGAGCGTCTGCCCGGTCTGCGGGTCGGTGTGCATGGTCAGCGACGGGTCCTCGTCGACAAGCGCGGCGAGCGCCACCGGCAGCCGTAGCGCGTCCGCGCGGGTGTGCGCCTCGACCGCCACCGAGACCAGCGGCTCCGCGGTGCGCGGCGCTTCGAGCAGCACCGGGTGCGCACGCGTGGAGAGTGTGGTGCCGGCTCGGGCCGCCTTGAGGCCGGCCAGCCCGACGATGTCGCCGGCGACCGCGACGTCCAGGTCGGTGTGCCGGTCCGCGTGCAGGCGCAGGATCCTGGCAACGCGTTCGGTGCGCTGCGCGCCCGCGTCCCACACGACGTCCCCCTTCCGGAGCGTGCCCTGATAAATCCGTACATAGGTGATTCGGCCGGTGCGGGCGGAGTGCACCTTGAACGCCAGCGCGACCAGGTCGCCGGTGGCCGAGCCGCCCGGCGCGGGCAGGTAGTCGACCACGGCGTCAAGCAGCGGTTCGATTCCCTTGTCCCGGTAGGCGGAGCCGCACAGCACCACGACCGCGTCACCGGAGACGCTCAGGTCGCGCAGTGCACCGCGCAGCGTCGTGTCCGACATGTCGCCCAGCTCGTCAAGCGCGCCCGCATGCCGTTCCGCGACGGCCTCCTCAAGCGCCTTGCGGGCGAGCAGCGAGTCCGGGTCCAGCGCCGGCTCGATCAGCAGGCCGGCCGAGGACCAGGTCAGCCGCCGCATCCCGACCAGGTCGACGACGCCCTCGAAGCCGTCCTCGCGCCCGATCGGCAGCTGCACCACAAGCGGCGTCGCTCCCAGCCGGTCCACGATGGACTCGACGACCCGGGACAGCGACGCGCCGGCCCGATCGAGCTTGTTGACGAACACGATGCGGGGCACGCCGTACCGGTCGGCCGTGCGCCAGACGGACTCGGTCTGCGGCTCCACGCCGGCCACGCCGTCGAAGACCACCACCGCGCCGTCCAGCACGCGAAGCGACCGCTCGACCTCATCGGAGAAGTCGACGTGGCCGGGCGTGTCGATCAGGTTGAGCCGATGGCCGTTCCACTCCGCGCTCACCGCGGCCGCGAAGATGGTGATGCCACGGCTGCGCTCCTGCGGGTCACTGTCGGTGACGGTCGTACCGTCGTGCACCTCGCCCTGCTTGTAGGTGACACCCGTGGTGAACAGCACCCGTTCGGTGAGCGTGGTCTTGCCGGCGTCGACGTGGGCGAGGATGCCGAGATTGCGGACGCGCATGATGAGTCTCGTCTTTCAGGGAAGATCCAACTGGGACGGCGCCAGGCCGTCCGCGCTGCTCAGAAGGCAGGCGGGCAGGCACGTCCAGCCCCGGTGGCGCAGCCGGGGCCGGGCACCTGGGACACGAGGATCAGCTCGAAGCGAGACACGGGGATGGTGACCGCGGTGCGATAGCGCACGGCGTCCACCCCCTCAAGACAAGATCAGGAACCTACTGCGACGAGGGTACGACGTGCGCGCCACTCCGGTCGACAGGTTTACCGAGCGTCACCCGGACCTGGGCGCGAAGCCAGGCGTGGGCCGCGTCCGAGTCGTACCGCTGATGCCACGCGCAGATCATCCGCGGCTCCGGCAGGGTGAGCGGCAGGTCCACGGAGACCAGCCCGAACGCGTCGATCAACGGCCGCCAGGCCAGCTCCGGCGCGGTGAGCACCGCGTCGCTGCCGCTGATCACGTGTATCGCGCTCGCACTGCTGGCCACGGACGCGACCACCCGGCGGCGCAGCCCCTGCTCCGCGAGCAGGTCGTCGACCGGGTCGGAGAGACGGCCCCGGCGGGAGACCAGCACGTGCGACTGTGCGGCGTACCCGGCCAGGTCGAGCCCGCCCGCACCCGGATGCCCGCGGCGCAGCACCACGGCGAACCGGTCGCGCGCGATCACCTCGGACCGGAACTCCGGAAGCGCCGGCACCGTGGCACCGATCTCCAGGTCGACGCGCCCGTGCCGCAGATCGTCGGTGTCCACCGCGGACTCGGCAAGGAAGCGCAGCCCCACGCCCGGCGCCTGCTCCGCGATCGTCCGCAGCAGCGCGGGTGCGAGCGCGGTGGCGATCGCGTCATGGCACTGCAGCGTGAACACGCGATCGAGCCCGGCGAGGTCAAGCTCCCGGCGCGGCGCCAGCACGCCCTGGGACGCGCGGACGATCTCGGCGACCCGCCCGCGGACGGAGATCGCGTACGGCGTCGGGGTCATCGTGCGCCCGGTGCGGACCAGGATGTCGTCGCCGGTAAGCCGCCGGATCCGGCCCAGCGAGCGGGAGACCGCCGGGGAGGACAGCCGCAGCCGGTCGGCCGCCCCCATCACGCTCCCCTCCTCGAGCAGCGCGTCCAACACCGTGATCAGGTTCAGGTCCAGTTGCATGGCGGTAAATCCTAACCTAACAAGAGTGCACTGGACTTAACCGGCTGTACGGCCGAGAGTAAGACGCATGACGAACGCACTACTCAACACCGTGGTCGAAGCCGCACACACCGCCGGCTCCCTGATCGACCGCCGGCCCACCACCCGGCCGCAGGGGATGGACGC
Organism: Catenuloplanes sp. NPDC051500; assembly: GCF_044454585.1. Lineage (NCBI taxonomy): Bacteria > Bacillati > Actinomycetota > Actinomycetes > Micromonosporales > Micromonosporaceae > Catenuloplanes > Catenuloplanes sp. NPDC051500. The sequence continues at coordinate 2,299 of NZ_JBITDX010000014.1, read as the reverse complement.
GCTCCGGGCCGCGCTTCGCACAAACGACGACGCGGTCACCGACGTGCTCCGGCCCGCACTGACCGCCGCGCTGCCCGGCTCCGGCTGGAACACCGACGAGCACGGCGAGGGCCCGATGCCCGGCGGCGACTGGTGGGTCATCGACCCGATGGGCGGCAACCTCAACGCGGTGCACGGCATGCCGGACTGGAACATCGGGATCAGCCTGGTCCGGGACGGGCAGCCGGTGCTCGCGGTCGTGCACGCGCCGGTCGCCGGCGAGACGTTCACCGCGATCGCCGGCGCCGGGGCCTGGCTGAACGGGGTGCCGGTCTCGGCCGCCACCACCACCGACCTCTCCGCCGCACTGACCGGCACCGGCCAGGCCCGGCCCAGCCGCGATCCCGCGCACGCCCGGCGGGTCGGCGACGCGGTCGCCGCGATGATGGAGCGGGCGCTCTACGTCCGGGTGTCCGTGCCGGTCAGCCACCAGCTCACCCAGGTCGCGGCGGGCCGGATGGACGTGCACTGGCAGTTCGACAACCTGCGCTCGCACATCGCGCCGGTGCTCATCGCCCGCGAGTCCGGCGCCACCGTCACCGACCTCGACGGCAAACCCTGGGACATCACCAGCAGCGGGTACGTGGCCGCCGCCCCCGGCGTGCACGCTGCCGCGCTCGACGCCCTGCGCACGGTCCGCTGATCATGGAGCTGACAATCCTCGCCGCGTCCGGCGCGACCGGGCTCGAACTGACCCGCCAGGCGCTCGCCCGCGGCCACACGGTCACCGCGGTCGCCCGCACGCCGTCCCGGATCACGGTGCCGGACTCGCCGCTGCTCACCCGCGTCGCGGCGGACGTGCGGGACCCCGCCTCCATCACTGCGGCGCTGGCCGGGAGCCGGGTGGTGATCTCCGGTCTCGGCAACATCGGCCGCGAGGCCGGCGTGCTGGCCGCGGGCGCCCGCGCCGCCGTCGCAGCCCGGCCGGAGCGGATCATCTGGCTCGGCGCGTTCGGCACCGGCCCGTCCGCCCGGGCGGCCGGCGCGACCACCCGTACCCTGCTGAAGCTCGTCATGGGTAAGGAACTGCCGGACAAGGTCGCCGCGGACGCGCTGGTGCTGGAGGCCGGTGGCACCGTGTTCCACGCGGGGCCGCTGTCCGCGGGGCCGCTGAGCCCGGACCGCCGCACGCTCGCGCTGTCCGAGGCCCCGAAGCGGTTGTTCCCCGCGGGCGTCAGCCGCGCGACAGTCGCCGCGGCTATGCTCGACGAGGCGGAGAACCGCACCCACCCGGGCGGTGTGGCACTTCCGCTGGACCGGTGACCGGCGCCCGATGCCTACCGGCCACATCACCCCACAGCCAGCCACAGTCGATGTGAGCCGATCATCGAAGGCCTGGTCAGCGCAGTGCTGACGAGCCGTGGTGCCGCGTCGGCTCCCCCGCCTCAAAGGTCACTCCAGCGCTCCAGCGCTCCAGCGCGACGATGATCAGAGCCCTGCCGGCCGAGTCACGGTGGGCAAGATCTTGCGAAGCAAATCCGGCAGGTAGGCGCCCCTCGTGGCCAACCTGTGCCCAATGCCACTCATCTTTTTTTGATTTTGAAGCGGTTCGGGTCGGGTGGCGAGCTTCTGGCCGGCGCGGATGTCTCCCACCCGGTCCGGACGTCAGGTGGCAGGCGGACAGGGGCGCTCCGGGAAGGACCAAGTCCAGACCCGATGATCGGCTCAGGCTGAGTGGCCTGGGGCGCCGGTTGGCCTCAAGAGGGTCTCCCGTCCGGTCCTCGGCACTTCCGCCGCAAACTACTGAGGTTTCACGGTCGAAGTTCAAGGTGGGCACTCCGCGCCCGAAATTTCGTTATATAGAAGCCTTCGACGCGCGCTCACCCTGACCGCGGAAGGTCAGTAAAAGCCCAGACCCGCAGCCGCCGGCCTCCCGCCCTGGGTGATCCGACCCTGCCGAACGCCCCCACCAAGACTGCCGCCGCCCAGGCTGTCGCGTCGGCGGCCGGTCGGGGCGGTCCCCGCTCGGCGGTCGCACAGGCCGGCACCGAAGCCGCAAGTCGCGCGAGCGGTTCCGGTAGGCCGAGGCTGCTGCGGAAGGCCGTGCGAGGCGCGGGAACCGCCTCAGCGGCAGCCGGTCGGGGCGATCCCGCTGAGCGGTCACACAGACCGGCACCGAAGCCGCGGGTCCCGTAAGTCGTTCCGGCAGGTCGGGACTGTGGCGGGGTCACGTCCAGCGGCGTGGTGTAAGAGGCGATCATCGCGTTTCCGCTGGTCATGATGTTAGGCGGCGATCTCGGTGATTGTCGTGTGGTCGGTG